>NZ_CP108067.1:4818000-5420250 GCF_036178145.1 Streptomyces sp. NBC_00273
GGCAGGCGCGCACGACGCCTTCGGACCATTGTCCCGCACGCCGGTGACACACTCGGTTCCGATGGCCCACACTCACGGTCCCGGACGGCCCACGGCACCCACGGACCCACGACCCACCCCCGACACGGTCCTGGACCGCCTGTCACGGGGGCCTTCCCGTGCTGCGCGCATCACTCATACGGAGCACTTGCCCCCTCGGGCGGGTCGTCATGCCGTCTGGCCGGACCGCATCCGAACAGACGTCGTAGCCGCGATCGGATCGGCCGGAATCGACCATCCGTGGGAACACCAGGCCGCGGCGGCCGAGCTCGCCCTCGACGGAACGTCCGTGGTCGTGGCCACCGGAACCGCCTCGGGCAAGTCCCTCGCCTACCTGGCGCCCGTGCTCTCCGCCCTCGCGGACGGCGCCGAGGCCCCGAACGGCCGGGGCGCGACCGCCCTGTACCTGGCCCCCACCAAGGCCCTGGCGGCCGACCAGCGGCGCGCCGTACGGGAACTGGCCGCCCCGCTGGGCAACGCCGTACGCCCGGCGGTCTACGACGGGGACACGCCCGTCGAGGAACGCGAATGGGTGCGCCAGTACGCGAACTACGTCCTGACCAACCCGGACATGCTGCACCGCGGGATCCTCCCGGCCCACCCGCGCTGGTCCTCCTTCCTGCGTTCCCTGCGCTACGTCGTGATCGACGAGTGCCACACCTATCGCGGGGTCTTCGGCTCCCACGTGGCACAGGTACTGCGCCGACTGCGACGGCTGTGCGCCCGCTACGGCGCGGAACCCGTCTTCCTCCTGGCCTCCGCCACCGCGAGCGACCCGGCGGCGGCCGCGTCCCGGCTGACCGGCGTACGGGTGACCGAGATCACCGACGACGCCTCACCGCGGGGCGAGGTGGTCTTCGCCCTCTGGGAGCCGCCGCTGCTCACCGAACTGCGCGGCGAGAAGGGCGCGCCCGTACGCCGTACGGCCACCGCCGAGACCGCCGACCTGCTGACCGACCTGGTGGTCCAGGGGGTGCGAACGGTCGCTTTCGTCCGCTCCCGGCGCGGCGCCGAGCTGATCTCCGTGATCGCCCAGGAACGGCTCGCGTCCGTCGACCGGTCCCTGGTCCGCCGGGTCGCCGCCTACCGGGGCGGCTACCTCCCCGAGGAGCGCCGGGCCCTGGAGCGGGACCTGCACTCCGGCGAGCTGCTCGGGCTGGCCGCCACGACGGCCCTGGAGCTGGGTGTGGACGTCTCCGGCCTCGACGCCGTCCTGATCACCGGCTACCCGGGTACGAGGGCCTCCCTGTGGCAGCAGGCGGGCCGCGCGGGGCGCTCGGGCCAGGGCGCCCTGGCCGTGCTGATCGCCCGGGACGACCCGCTGGACACCTACCTCGTCCACCACCCGGAGGCGCTGTTCCAGCGGCCGGTGGAGGCGACCGTCCTGGACCCCGACAACCCGTACGTCCTCGCCCCCCACCTGTGCGCCGCGGCGGCGGAGCTACCGCTGACCGACGCGGACCTGGAACTCTTCGGCCCGGCGACCGAGGAACTCCTTCCCCAGCTCGAAGCGGCGAAGCTGCTGCGCCGCCGGGCGACCGCCTGGCACTGGACCCGCCGGGAACGGGCCTCGGACCTGACCGACATCCGCGGTGGCGGCGGCCGCCCGGTGCAGATCGTCGAGGCCTCGACCGGCCGGCTGCTGGGTACGGTCGACGAGTCGGCGGCCCACACTGCCGTCCACGAGGGGGCCGTCCACCTCCACCAGGGCCGCACGTATCTCGTGAAACACCTGGACCTGGAGGATTCGGCGGCCCTCGTGGAGCAGGCGGACCCGCCCTTCTCCACCACGGCCCGCGACACCACCTCCATCTCCGTCCTGGAGACCGAGACCGAGATCCCGTGGGGCTCGGCCCGGCTCTGCTTCGGCTCCGTCGAGGTCACCAACCAGGTCGTCTCCTACCTGCGCCGCAAGCTGATCACCGGCGAGGTGCTGGGCGAGGCCAAGCTCGACCTGCCGCCCCGCACCCTGCGCACCCGGGCCGTGTGGTGGACGGTGACCGAGGACCAGCTCGACGAGGCCCGGATCAACCCGGAGATCCTGGGCGGCGCCCTGCACGCCGCCGAACACGCCTCCATCGGCATGCTCCCGCTGTTCGCCACCTGCGACCGCTGGGACATCGGCGGAGTCTCCGTGCCGCTGCATCCCGACACCCTCCTCCCCACGGTCTTCGTCTACGACGGCCATCCCGGCGGCGCCGGCTTCGCGGAGCGCGCCTTCAACACCGCCCGTGCCTGGCTGACGGCGACCCGCGACGCGATCGCGGCCTGCGAGTGCGAGGCCGGCTGCCCTTCCTGCATCCAGTCCCCCAAGTGCGGCAACGGCAACGAGCCCCTGCACAAACGCGGCGCCGTCCGCCTCCTGACACGCCTCCTCTCCGAATCCCCGACCACCCCGACCACACCGCCCGCCGCACGCGCCGAGCCCTCCGAGGCCTGACGGGACCCGCCACGGCCCCGTACCGGGCCCCGGGCCCCCAGGGCCTCAGCCCGGCGGGCCGGGCGGGCCCGCTCTAGCCCGGATCGCCACGGTGAACGGGCCAGCGGTGACCCGGGCGGTGACCTCGGCGACCTCGCCCCGGAGCAGGCACCCGCCGAGCGCCGCGCCCTGCGCCCGGGCCACCCGCAGGGCCGCCGCGCACGCCGTCTGCGGCCCGTGGGCCCAGGTGGCCGCCGCCGCGAGCGCCGCCAGGTCGGCGGCCGCCGCCGCCCGGTGGCGGGCCACGACCGCCTGGCCGAGCAGCAGCACCCCGCCGAACACCGCCCCCAGCACCGTCGCCACCAGCGCCGCCCACACCGTGGCCGAACCCCGGTCCCGGCTCACGGCGGCGGCCCCACGCTGTCCTCCGCCAGGGCCACCGCCTGCGCGCCGAGCCGTACCGGCAGCCCGCCCGGCCCGGGCGCCTTCGCCGCCACCCGGACCCGCCAGAGGTCGCCCGTCCGCTCCAGCTCCACCCGCGCCCCCGGCGGGGCGGCCTCCCGGGCCGCCGCCTCCGCCACCTCCACCGGCTCCGACCTGGCCGCCGCCCGGGCTCCGGCCCGGGCCGCGTCCACGCACCGGATCTGCGCGGCCGCCGCCATCAGAGCCCATACGAGCAGCGCCGCGAACAGCACCAGCGCCGGAATCACCAGGGCGGCCTCCGCCGTCACATATCCCCGGTCCGACTTTCCCCGGGCGCGCCGTGACGCACCCTCAGAACGGCACATCGAGCGCCTTTCCGATGGTCGACTGAAGGGCCGTGGCGACGACTTCACTCGTCACCACCTTGTAGAGGACGGCCGCGAATGCGCAGGCCGCGATCGTGCCCATCGCGTATTCCGACGTGGACATCCCCTTGTCGCCCCCGTGCGCCCCGAACGCCGTCCGCACACGAAACCAGATGATCCTCATGACACCCTCCTGTGAATTTCCGCTGTTGCTACTTGTGACCCATGCGACTTCAGGGGCTCGAGAGAAGTCCCGAGGCCATACCGATCACCACCGGAGCGACCCCGATCGCGAGAAAAGCGGGGAGGAAACACAGCCCCACCGGTGCAGTGACGAGGACCGCCGCCCGCTGCGCCCGCGCTCCCGCCGTCCGGGCCCGGTCCTCCCGGAGCCCGGACGCGAGACGGGAGACCGGCTCCGCCGCGGGCGCCCCCGTCCGCGCGGCCCGTTCCAGGCACTCCGCGAGCGCCCGGGCACCCGGTATCTCCGCCAACCTCCCCCATCCGGAGCCCGGTTCGCCGCCGAGCCGCAGCTCCGCCCCAGCCCTCGCCAGCCGGTCGCCCACCGGGCCGCCCAACGACTCCCCCACCACCTCTGCGGCTTCCACCGGGCCCGCCCCGGCCGCCAGGCACGCGGCCAACAGGTCAGCTGCGAACGGCAACTGACGCTCCGACTCCCGCGGATCCGCTCCGGCCGGCGGCCGCGCCCTGGCCTGCCACCGCCGCACACCGAACGCGGCCAGAGCGCCGACAGCCACCCCCGTCGCCCCGCCCACGAGCACCCAGCCCACCAGCAGCGCCCCGGCCGGCCCGGCCCACGCGGACACCACACCCCTCAGCATGGAGCCGAACACCGGCCCTCTGAGCCGCGGTCCAGCTCCCCACAGGGCCGCGGCCCTGCGCCCGGCCGCCCGCGTACGGAACCGCGCTATCACCGCCGACACCAGCCACAGCGCGACCACGGCCGTGCAGGCGGCGATCCCCAGCCTGTGGACGACGAAGCCGCCCATCACCGCTCCCCCGCCCGGACGATCCGCCGGCACCACAGCAACCCGAGCGCCTCCAGCACCCCGCCGGCCAGCAGACAACCCCACCCCATCGGCGTGTGCAGCAGCACGCGCAGCGGATCCGCGCCCAACCCGGTGCCGATCAGCAGGCCCACCAACGGCAGCAGGGCGAGCACCAGCACCGTCGACCGCGCCCCCGCCAGTTGGGCCCGCAGCGATTCCTGCCGGTCCCGCTCGGCCCGCAGGGCTCCCTCCAGCCGTTCCAGTCCGGCGGCCAGTCCCGCACCGCCGTCCACCGACACCCGCCAGCAGGCCGCCATCCCGGCCAGCCCTTCCGCCCCGGGCTCCCGCGCCGCCTGGCGCAACGCACCGGGCACGTCCCCGCCGAAGGCCGCGGCGGCCAGCACTCCCGTCTCCGCCGCACCCGGCCCGCCGGGGCCGACGGCCGTCCTGCGCATGGCGGCCGTCAGCGCCTGCCCGGGCTGAGCTCCCGCCCGCAACTCACCCACCACCGCCCCGCACAGGGCGACCACCTCGGCGGCCCGCGCCGCCCGAGCCCGCTCCCGCGCCCGTACCCGCAGCCACCGGCGCACCAGCGGCACCGCCGTCGCCCCCGCCAGCAGCGGGATCACCGATCCGCCGAGCACCGCCACCAGCAGCCCCGCTGCGAGGCAGACCCACTCCCGCCACCGCGCCGCCCGCACCCGTACGGCGATCAGCAGCCGCTCCCGACGCAGCGGACCGACCGGAACCACCGGACCGCTCCCGGCGAGCACCACCTGGGCCCGCCGGGACACCCGGTCGCCACCGGCCAGCCCCCAGGCGGCCGCCCCGGCACACAGCACCCCGGCGAACAGCGGCACCGGCAGCCCCGCCCCCGCGTTCACCGGACGCCTCGCAGCAGCGGGCGGAGCCGTTCCCAGCCCCGCTCCCGTACGAAGCCCCGGGCGGCCCAGCGCAGCGCCGGTACGGTGACCACCAGTCCTGCGGCGTCCCGCTCCAGCACGTGCACCTCGGCCAGTCGGCGCCGTCCCTCCCGGTCCCGGACCAGATGCAGCACCAGGGTCAGCGCCGCGGCCAACTGGCTGTGCAGGGCCGCCCGGTCGAGCCCGGCGGCCGTCCCGAGCGCCTCCAGCCGGGCGGGGACATGGGCGGCGGCATTGGCGTGGACCGTCCCGCAACCCCCCTCGTGCCCGGTGTTCAGGGCTGCGAGCAGGTCCGCCACCTCGGCGCCCCGCACCTCGCCCACCACCAGCCGGTCGGGCCGCATCCGCAGCGCCTGGCGGACCAGGTCCGCCAGGGTCACCAGACCCGCCCCCTCCTGGTTGGCCGGCCGGGCCTCCAACCGCACCACGTGCGGATGATCGGGGCGCAGCTCGGCCGAATCCTCGGCCAACACGATCCGCTCGCCGGGACCGACCAGCCCCAACAGGGCACTGAGCAGGGTGGTCTTGCCCGTTCCGGTACCGCCGGAGACGAGGAACGACAGCCGCGCCTCGACCATGTCCCGGAGCAGACGCTGTCCGCCCGGTGGCAATGTCCCCGCGGCAACGAGCTCTTCCAGCGTGAACGCCCGCGGCCGCACCACCCGCAGCGAGAGGCAGGCCGAACCGACCGAGACCGGGGGCAACACGGCATGCAGCCGGGTGCCGTCGGGCATTCGGGCGTCCACCCAGGGCCGGGCGTCGTCCAGGCGCCGCCCCGCGACGGCGGCCAGCCGCTGGGCGAGCCTGCGCACGGCCCCGGCGTCGGCGAAGGTCACTCCGGTCAGCTCCAGTCCACCACCGCGGTCCACCCACACCCGGTCGGGGGCTGCCACCAGCACATCGGTGACCTCCGGATCGCCGAGCAGCGCCTCCAGCGGGCCTGCGCCGACCAGCTCGGACCGTAACTCGGCGGCCACACCGAGCACTTCGGCGTCCCCGAGCAGCCTGCCCTGGGCCCGTAGGGCGGCCGCCACCCGCGCCGGGGTCGGTTCCGCCCCGCTCTCGGCGAGCCGTCGGCGCACCGCGTCCAGGAGCACCGCGCTCATGCCGGCACCCCCTGGGCGGAGCCGAGGGCCCGCTGCCAGAAGCCGTCGCAGAAACGGGCCAGCGCGCCCTTCCCCTGCGTCCCCGGCGGTTCGCCCTCGGCCACCCGCCCGGGAAGTCCCACCTCGACGGGCACCTCCCCGGCCAGCGGCGCCCCCAACAGCCCGGCCACGGACTCCGGATCGAGGCCGCCCGCGCAGCGTCCCCGTACGACGACCCGCACGTCCCGGGCCACCATCCGGACCCCGGCCGCCACCCGGCCCGCGGCGGCCACCGACCGCAACTCGCCCGGCACCACCATCAGCACCAGGTCCAGCTGGGCCAGCACCTCGGCCACGGGTTCGTCGACCCGCCGCGGAAGGTCGACCACCACCACCCCGCCCCGGCGACGCGCGGCAGCCACCACCGACCGGATCGCAGCGGGCGGCACCACCACCCGGTCACCACGGTCCCAGCTGAGCACGCGGAGGTCGTGCAGCTCGGGCAGGGACTCCTCCAGCGCTCCGGCGCCGACCCGGCCCCGCGAGGCCGCGAAGTCCGGCCAGCGCAGCCCTTCGGCGCTCTCGCCCCCGAGCAGCACGTCCATGCCCCCGCCCAACGGGTCGCCGTCGATGAGGATGGTCCGCTCCCCGGCACGGGCGGCCCGTACGGCGAGCGCGCAGGCCAGGGTGGAGGCTCCGGCGCCACCGCTGCCGCCGATCACCCCCACGGCGAGGGCGGGGCGCCCGGCGCCCTCCACGACATCGGCGATGCGGTCGACGAGCCGGCTCTCGGCGTCGGGGAGCCGCAGCACCTCCTCGGCGCCGATCTCCACCGCCCGTTGCCACACCTGGGGGTCGTCCAGGTCCCGGCCGACGAGGAACACGCCGGTCCTGCGCGGTGCGCCGCGCATCCGTCGGGCGGCGTCGTCGCCCACCAGCACGAGCGGTGCGGATTCCCATCCCGCGCTCCCCGCCTCACCGCCCACCCCGACGGCCCCGCCCCGCTCGGGAACCCCGTGGCGCACATGCGGCTCGGCACCCGCCGCGGCACACAGCCTCAGCAGATCGTCGAGCAGCAGCGGGTCCTCGGTGATGATCAGCGGCCGCCCGCCAGCGGGTGCGGATCCGGCCACGGAACCGGTTCCGAGGCCCGCCCCGACCCCCGTCCCCCTTCCGCCGACCACGGACTCCCGCGTTTCACACGACTTCGATCGGGCCACGATCTCCGCCCCCTTCTCACTGCAAATGCTTCCGCCACGGACTTCGCGGCTGGAATCACCGTGCAGCGATCAGGAAAAAGAAGTGGATCTTGTTGGATAACTGTGGACAACCCATCGGTTGTGAATAACTCGGTCACCCTCTCAGGTGAGTTCCGGAGCGCGGCGGAACCACTACGCAGCGTCACGAGTCTGATGGGGTGAGGGCCTTCGCCACGTCGGCCCCGCACAAGAGGAGGGGCCGGAGGATGGTCACTTGGGGCCGAAGGCAGGGCCGCGAACCGCGTCCGGACATGCGACGACCCCCGCCGGGGGGGAGAGCGGGGGTCGTCCCCACGGTCCGACTCGGGGGGGGAGGAGCCAGACCGGGTTAGCACGGTCGCGAACGATCCGTGACTTCCATGGTGTACCCGAGAGCCTTCTCAGGCAAACCCACGCGCCACACCTTACGCCGAATGGTGGGCGCATATGCTCGGGGCGTGGAAAATCAGCCCTTGCCGCGCTCCTCGCCTCGCACCGCAGCCTTCTTCGACCTGGACAAGACGGTCATTGCGAAGTCGAGCACCTTGACGTTCAGCAAGTCCTTCTACCAAGGCGGTCTGATCAACCGGCGAGCCGTGTTGCGCACCGCGTACACCCAGTTCATCTTCCTGGCCGGCGGCGCCGACCACGATCAGATGGAACGGATGCGGGAGTACTTGTCCGCCCTCTGCAAGGGGTGGAACGTGCAGCAGGTGCGGGAGATCGTCGCCGAGACCCTGCACGACCTCATCGACCCGATCATCTACGACGAGGCCGCGTCCCTGATCGAGGCCCACCACACCGCGGGCCGCGACGTGGTGATCGTGTCCACCTCCGGCGCGGAAGTCGTCGAGCCCATCGGGGAAATGCTCGGCGCGGACCGGGTCGTCGCCACCCGCATGGTCGTGGGTGAGGACGGTTGCTTCACCGGCGAGATCGAGTACTACGCCTACGGGCCCACCAAGGCGGAGGCGGTACGCGAACTCGCGGAGTCCGAGGGGTACGACCTCACCCGCTGCTACGCCTACAGCGACTCGGCCACCGACATCCCGATGCTCGAAGCGGTCGGACACCCGCACGCCGTCAACCCCGACCGGGCGCTGCGGCGGGAAGCCGTGGCGCGCGAGTGGCCGGTCCTGGTCTTCAACCGGCCCGTGCGGCTGAAGCAGCGCCTTCCCGGGCTGTCCATGCCGGCCCGGCCCGCCCTGGTCGCCGCGGCGGCCGTGGGCGCGGCAGCCGCCACGGCCGGGCTGGTCTGGTACGCGAGCCGGCGCCGCGCCCATGCGCTGGCCGCAGCCGGCTCTGCCTGAATGTCCTGACCTGCGCGGATAAAGGCTGTCCGGTTCGCCCTCGGTCGTCCCGGAAAGTAAAAAGTGGAGCTAGGGGTTTCGCATGGCTCCGAAGCGGAGTACAAATAAAGCAACGGCCCGCGAGACCAAAGAACATCCGAGAGGATCATCTTTAAAACGCAGTAAGGCCCACGGACCGAAGCATGAGCGCCGAGCACCCACGCGACGTCGACCCGTCGATTACGGGCCAGCCGCACCAGGTAACGGGCAAAGACCCCGACCTGATGGGCAACTTTCGAGGACGCTTGGTAACTGGGCGTAAATGCCAGCGGCGACACCAAAGCAAGACGGTGTCGCCGCAACCCATGTCCGGGGCCCGAATGCTCCGGACACGGGCCGAACGGGTGGAGCGGACCGAACGGATAGAACGGGCGGTTCAGGCCGCGCCGCGCTGCAGGGCTTCGCAGACCGCCGTCGACTCGCGGACACCCAGCTCGACCGCCCGGCCGCAGTGCGCGATCCAGGCGGACATGCCCTCCGCGGTCCCGGACACGTAGCCCTCGAAGGCGGCCAGGTAGGCGTCGGTCCCCTGCTCCGCATGGCCGACCTCCGCCGGGCAGATGGCCTTGGGGTCCAGACCGCTGTTGATCAGGACGATCCGCTCTGCCGCCCGCGCGACCAGCCCGTTGTACGAGGCGAACGGACGCAGCGCCAGCAGTTCGCCGTGCACCACCGCGGCCGTGATCAGGGCCGGGGCGGAACCGCCCGCGATGATCAGGCGGGAGAGCCCGTCGAGGCGGCCCGCCACCTCCTCGGCGCTCGGGAGCGGGAGTCCGACCAGGGGTTCGGTCACCGGCTCGCCCGCCAGCCGGGGCCGGCCCACCACATCGCCGTCCGCCGTCGACCCGCACGCCACCAGGTGCAGCCGCGCCAGGACCCGTAGCGGCGACTGCCGCCAGATGCTCAGCAGCTGTCCGGCCTCCGCCGTGAGCCGCAGCGCCGCACCCACCGTCAGCGCCTCCGGCTCCGACCCGAAGTCGGTCCGGCGGCGCACCTCCTCCAGCGCCCAGTCCGCGCCGGACAGCGCCGCGCTCCCGCGGGCCCCGCGCAGGGCGGCCTCCGAGGTGATCTCGCCGCTGCGGCGCCGCATCACGCGGTGCCCGTAGACGCGGTCCACGGCCTTGCGTACGGAATCCACGGACTCGGCCACACCGGGCAGCCCGGCCAGGGGGGCCAGCGGGTCAGAAGCGCTACTCATAAGTAGGGAGCCTACGCACTGCGCACCCATAGCACCGACCCCTCCTTGGAGTGGTCTTCTTCACTCACCTTGACAACACAGCGCTATCGAACCGCTACGCTTGGTGAACATGAAGATCGCTTTCGTAGGGAAGGGCGGCAGCGGCAAGACGACCCTGTCCTCCCTCTTCATCCGCCACCTCGCCGCCAATGAAGCCCCCGTCGTCGCGGTGGACGCCGACATCAACCAGCACCTGGGCGCCGCGCTCGGACTCACCGAAGAGGAGGCAGGGGAACTGCCGGCCCTCGGCGCGCACCTGCCCCTGATCAAGGAGTACCTGCGGGGTTCCAATCCGCGCATCCCGTCCGCCGACGCGATGATCAAGACCACCCCGCCCGGCCGCGGCTCGCGCCTGCTGCGCGTCACCGAGGACAACCCGGTGTACGAGGCCTGCGCGCGCACGCTCCTGCTCGACGGGGAGCCCGTACGCCTCATGGCCACCGGACCGTTCACCGAGGCCGACCTGGGCGTGGCCTGCTACCACTCCAAGGTCGGAGCGGTCGAGCTCTGCCTCAACCACCTGGTCGACGGCCCCGACGAGTACGTGGTCGTCGACATGACGGCCGGCTCGGACTCCTTCGCCTCGGGCATGTTCACCCGCTTCGACGTGACCTTCCTGGTCGCCGAACCGACCCGCAAGGGCGTCTCCGTCTACCGCCAGTACAAGGAGTACGCGCGGGACTTTGGGGTCACGCTCAAGGTGATCGGCAACAAGGTGCAGGGACCCGAGGACATCGAGTTCCTCCAGGACGAGGTGGGCGAGGACCTGCTGGTCACCGTCGGGCACTCCGACTGGGTACGGGCCATGGAAAAGGGCCGGCCGGCCCCCTTCGAGCTGCTGGAAGCGTCCAACCGGCTCGCCCTCCAGGAGCTCCAGGACGCCGCCGACGACTCGTACGCGCACCGCGACTGGGCCCGGTACACGGAGCAGATGGTGAGCTTCCACCTCAAGAACGCGGAGAGCTGGGGCAACGCCAAGACCGGGGTCGACCTGGCGGACCAGGTCGACCCCGGATTCGTCCTGCGCGAGGGTACCGAGGCGCTCGTCAGCCCTCGTCCGCACTCCCCCCGGCCGGCTCCTCAGCCGGCTTGACGCCCGCGGGGGCGGCCGGCGCCGCCGGCGGCCCCGCGGTCAGGAACTTCCCCCAGCCCTCCTTCGGCACCTCGCCGACGTCGAGCGTGCGCATCCACTCCAGGGCCTTCGGGTCCTGCGCGTCCAGCCAGTCCGCCAGCTCCCGGAACGGGACGCAGCGGACCTCCTTCTGGGTGCACATGGTCTTGATGGACTCCTCGACGGCGCGCATGTAGGTGCCGCCGTTCCAGGACTCGAAGTGATTGCCGATGATCAGCGGCGCGCGGTTGCCCTGGTAGACGCGGTCGAAGGCCTCCCGAAGGCCGTCGCGCATCTGGTCACCCCAGTACGCGTGCTGGGAGGGGTCACCCTGGGAGGTCGTCCCGGACTGGTTGACCATGTAGTTGTAGTCCATGCTCAGGGTGTCGAAGGCACGCCCCGGCATGGGCACCAGCTGGAGCGGGATGTCCCAGAGCCCGTCCGTCTTCTTGGGCCAGATCTGCTTGCTGATGCCGCTGGAGTCGTAGCGGAAGCCCATGTCCTTCGCCGCCAGCATGAAGTTCTTCTGGCCTTCGAGGCAGGGCGTGCGGGCGCCGATGAGCTCCTTGTCGTAGTTGAAGGGGAGCGCCTCCTGGTCCTTCAGGCCGGAGTTGGTCTTCCAGTTCTTGACGAAGGACTTCGCCTGGTTGATCTCGCTCTTCCACTCCTCCACGGACCAGGTGCCGACGCCGCCGTCGGGCCCGCAGAAGTGCCCGTTGAAGTGGGTGCCGATCTCATTGCCCTCCAGCCAGGCCGCGCGGACCTGGGTGGCGGTGTCCTTGATGCCCTGGAGGTCGCCGAAGCCGATGTCGGAGCGGCCGGGCGAGTGCTGGGGCGCCGTATAGAGGGAACGTTTCTCTTCCGGGAGCATGTAGACGCCGCTGAGGAAGTACGTCATGCGGGCGTTGTACTTCTTGCCGACCTCGCGGAAGTGCGAGAAGAGCTTCTGGCTGTCCTCGCCGGCCCCGTCCCACGAGAACACCACGAACTGCGGCGGCTTTTCTCCGGGCTTGAGCTTCTGCGGCTTCTGCACGTTCGGCTGCATACCGGTGTACGCGGTCGAACCGTCACCGATGGGCCGGTTGACGCTGCCCGGAGCCTCCGGAGCGGCGGCCCCCTTCAGCGCGTTCGGGGCCCCGGGAGCCGGGGACTTGGCGGGTTCCGAGGTACTGCACCCGGCGGCTCCCAGGACCAGCGCCGTGGCGACAAGGCCGCCGGCGATCTTCTTCGTGGCGGCGATCATCCGCCCCACCTCTCCCTCGCAGTTCCATCGCAGGACTTCCGCGCCGCAACGTCCCATGCGGTCCGCTCGGGAGAAGGTATGACAAGCCGTACAAAATGCTTAATCACCCTTGAGTGCTAATTCGTACGTCATTTGCCCGTATTATTCACCACTCACCTTTACTCTCCATTACCATTCATTTACCGAGCGTTGAGACTCCCGCCCCTTCATCCCTCCCCAGAGGAGACGGGAACCCATGACAGCCACCTCCCCCACGAGCACCACCCCACAGATCCGCAAGGACCTTCCCGCGGATCTCTCCGCCTCCATCGCAGTCTTCTTGATCGCCCTGCCACTCTCGCTCGGGATCGCCCTGGCCACCGGCGCGCCGCTCCAGGCGGGGCTGGTCGCCGCGGCCGTCGGCGGGATCGTCGCCGGGCGGCTCGGTGGCGCCCCGCTCCAGGTCAGCGGGCCCGCCGCCGGACTCACCGTGGTCACCGCCGAGTTGATCCAGCGCTACGGATGGCGCACCACCTGCGCCATCACCGTGCTCGCCGGCCTCTGCCAACTCGGCCTCGCCGCGCTGCGCACCGCCCGGTCGGCGCTCATGGTCAGCCCGGCCATCGTGCACGGCCTGCTCGCCGGGATCGGCGTGACCATCGCACTGGCTCAGCTGCACATCGTGCTCGGCGGCAACCCTCAGAGCTCCGCCGTGGCCAACGTCCTCGGACTGCCGGCCCAGTTGGCCGATCTGCATCCCGCGGCACTCGGCGTCAGCGCCCTGACCCTGGTCGTCCTGCTGGCCTGGTCGTGGCTACCCGGACGGGCCGGACGGATCCTGCGCAAGGCCCCCGCCGCGCTGGCGGCCGTGGCCGGGGCCACGGCCGCCGCCGCGCTGTCCGGGCTCGCCCTGCCCAGGGTGGACCTGCCGTCCTGGCGCAGCCACGCCCTGCCCGAGCTACCCGACGGGCCCGTCCTCGGCATCCTCGCCGCCGTCCTGACCATCGCCCTGGTCGGCAGTGTGCAGTCCCTGCTCTCCGCGGTCGCGACCGACAAACTGATCGCCTCCGAGCGGCGAACGGGCAACCGCCCGCCGCGCGCCGACCTCAACCGCGAGCTGTGGGGTCAGGGTGCGGCAAACATCGTCTCCGGCGCGCTCGGCGGACTGCCCGTCTCGGGCGTGGCCGTCCGGAGCGTGGCCAACGTCAAGTCCGGCGCGGTCAGTCGGAGGTCGACCATGCTGCACGGCCTCTGGGTGGTACTGGCGGCCGGGCTGCTGGTCCCGGTCCTCGACCTGATCCCGCTCGCCGCGCTGGCCGCCCTCGTCATGGCGGTCGGCGTGCAGATGGTCAACATCACGCACCTGCGCAGCGTCACGCGCCACCGGGAGATCCTGGTCTACGGAACGACGATCGTCGCCGTGGTGCTCGGCGGGGTCCTGGAAGGCGTGGCCATCGGTATCGCCGTGGCCGTCGCGCTGGCCCTGTACCGGCTCACCCGGACCCGAATCACCGTGGAGCGGCTGGACAGCGGGGCCCACCGGGTGCGGGCACGCGGGCAGTTGACCTTCCTCGCGGTGCCCCGGCTGAGCCGGGTGCTGAACCAGATTCCGCACGACGGGCACGCAGTGGTCGAGCTGGACGGCTCGTTCATGGACCACGCGGCCTACGAGACGCTGCACGACTGGCAGGATTCCCACCTGGCGCACGGGGGCTCCCTGGAGGTCACCGGCCGCGCCGGATCGTCGGCGCGACTGCCCGAGTCCTCGCCCGGAGCCGCGTCCGCAGCCGCGCCCGACGACGGGCCCGCTGACGGGAGCCACCACGCGGACCGCTCCCGCCGCGCGCCGCAGCGCGGCGTGCACCAGTGCTGCCGCCCCTGGACCCCGTGGCAGAACCACTGCGACCACCGCCCCGTCGGCACCCGTACGATCACTGCCGCGGCCGCGGCCAAAGCAGCCGAGGCGGCCACCGAGGCGAAGCCGGAGGCAGCCGCCGAGCAGGCCGGCTCACCCGCTCCCCGGCGGCGCGGCGCGGGCCAACTGGCCAATGGAATCAGCGCCTTCCAGCGCGACACCGCACCCCACGTGCGGGACGAGCTGGCCCGGCTGGCCCGCGAGGGGCAGCGGCCCTCCCAGCTCTTCCTCACCTGCGCGGACTCCCGCCTGGTGACCAGCATGATCACGGCCAGCGGACCGGGCGACCTGTTCACGGTCCGCAACGTCGGCAATCTGGTCCCGCTGCCCGGCGCGGAATCCACCGACGACTCCGTCGCCGCGGCCATCGAGTACGCCGTGGACGTACTCCAGGTGGACAGCATCACGGTGTGCGGGCACTCGGGCTGCGGCGCCATGCAAGCCCTGCTCTCCTCCACGCCCGGCGCCCCGATGACCCCGCTGCGCCGCTGGCTGAAGCACGGGCTGCCCAGCCTGGAGCGGATGGCCAGCCGCCACCACGCATGGGCCCGGATCTCGGGCCGGCTCCCGGCAGACGCGGTGGAGCAGCTGTGCCTGACCAATGTGGTCCAGCAGCTGGACCATCTGCGGGCCCATGAATCCGTGGCCAGACGACTCGCCGAGGGCACCCTCGAACTGCACGGGATGTACTTCCACGTGGGCGAGGCACAGGCGTATCTGCTGTCCGAGGGCGAGGACTTCTTCGACTGCCGGGTCTTCGACAGCGTGGGTCAGCACGCCTGAACCGATACCCTCCCGTATTCGTGCAATCGTTTGGCCCCTTCCCGCCCCCTGCCGCGGGGAGGGGCCATTCGCACTCCGTTCTCGCGCGGACCAGAACGTGATATAGGTCTAAACCAATTCTCGGCTACCCCTTGTCACCTGGGCCGCTGACTGATGAGCTATGCCCGGGGACACAACGGACACCCTGGGAAAGGGAGATGTCGTGAGCAATGAGAGCCTGGCCAATCTGCTCAAGGAGGAGCGGCGGTTCGCACCGCCCGCCGATCTGGCCGCCGCCGCCAATGTGACCGAGGCTGCGTATGCACAGGCCGACGCGGACCGGCTGGGCTTCTGGGCCGAGCAGGCCCGGCGGCTGACCTGGGCCACCGAGCCGACCGAGACGCTCGACTGGACGAACCCGCCCTTCGCGAAGTGGTTCGCGGACGGCAAGCTCAACGTCGCGTACAACTGCGTGGACCGCCACGTCGAAGCCGGCAACGGCGACCGCGTCGCCATCCACTTCGAGGGCGAGCCCGGCGACAGCCGCTCGATCACCTACGCCGAGCTCAAGGACGAGGTCTCCAAGGCCGCCAACGCCCTGACCGAGCTGGGTGTCGAGGCCGGCGACCGCGTCGCCGTCTACCTGCCGATGATTCCCGAGGCGGTCGTCGCGATGCTCGCGTGCGCCCGTGTCGGCGCCGCGCACTCCGTGGTCTTCGGCGGTTTCTCCGCCGACGCCGTCGCCTCCCGCATCCAGGACGCCGACGCCAAGCTGGTCATCACCGCCGACGGCGGCTACCGCCGCGGCAAGCCCACCGCCCTGAAGCCCGCCATCGACGAGGCCGTCGCCAAGTGTCCGCAGGTCGAGCACGTGCTCGTCGTGCGCCGCACCGGCCAGGACACCGCCTTCTCCGAGGGCCGCGACCTCTGGTGGCACGACGTGGTCGGCCGGCAGTCCGCCGACCACACCCCGCAGCCGTTCGACGCCGAGCACCCGCTCTTCATCCTCTACACCTCGGGGACCACGGGTAAGCCCAAGGGCATCCTGCACACCTCCGGCGGCTACCTCACGCAGGCGGCGTACACCCACCACGCGGTCTTCGACCTGAAGCCGGAGTCCGACGTCTACTGGTGCACCGCCGACATCGGCTGGGTGACCGGGCACTCCTACATCGTCTACGGGCCGCTCGCGAACGGCGCCACCCAGGTGATGTACGAGGGCACCCCCGACACCCCGCACCAGGGCCGGTTCTGGGAGGTCGTCCAGAAGTACGGGGTGACCATCCTCTACACGGCGCCCACGGCCATCCGCACGTTCATGAAGTGGGGCGACGACATCCCCGCGAAGTTCGACCTGTCGAGCCTGCGCGTACTGGGCTCGGTCGGCGAGCCGATCAACCCTGAGGCCTGGATCTGGTACCGCAAGCACATCGGCGGCGACCGCTGCCCGATCGTGGACACCTGGTGGCAGACCGAGACCGGCGCGATGATGATCTCCCCGCTGCCGGGCGTCACCGCCACCAAGCCGGGCTCCGCACAGCGCGCCCTGCCCGGAATCTCCGCCACCGTCGTGGACGACGAGGCGCACGAGGTCCCGAACGGCGGGGGCGGCTACCTGGTCCTCACCGAGCCGTGGCCGTCGATGCTGCGCACCATCTGGGGCGACGACCAGCGGTTCATCGACACCTACTGGTCGCGCTTCGAGGGCAAGTACTTCGCGGGTGACGGCGCCAAGAAGGACGACGACGGCGACATCTGGCTGCTCGGCCGGGTGGACGACGTGATGCTGGTGTCCGGCCACAACATCTCGACCACCGAGGTCGAGTCGGCCCTCGTCTCGCACCCCTCGGTCGCCGAGGCGGCCGTGGTCGGCGCCAACGACGAGACCACCGGTCAGGCCATCGTCGCCTTCGTCATCCTGCGCGGCAGCGCCTCCGAGACCGAGAACCTGGTCGCGGACCTGCGCAACCACGTGGGCAGCACCCTGGGCCCGATCGCCAAGCCCAAGCGGATCCTGCCGGTCCAGGAACTGCCGAAGACCCGCTCGGGCAAGATCATGCGCCGTCTGCTGCGCGACGTGGCGGAGAACCGCGCGGTCGGTGACGTCACCACGCTCGCCGACTCCTCGGTCATGGACCTGATCCAGTCCAAGCTGCCCGCCGCCTCCAGCGAGGACTGACACGGGCCGACGGGCCGATCGGGCTCGGGAGGGCGTCCGGTGCGCAACGCGCCGGACGCCCTTTTCGCGCATAAAGTGATGATCGCCGGATACGCCCTCGGTTACACCCTGTAAGATATTGAAAGCATCAAGAAAGTCCACAGGGTGAGCCGGGAAGTCTGGTCGGCAACTGCATTCGTCATGCCGTCGACCAACCGGAGGTTCCCTTCCGTGGCCACGCCCAACCCGACCGAACCCCAGCGCCGCAAGTTCCTCGGCCGGCTCTCGCTACCCGAGCACCGCTTCGTGGCCGATGCCCTGCGCGCCGAGACCGTCGGCGGCGTGCTGCTGCTCGTGGCCACGATCTGCGCCCTGGTCTGGGCGAACACCCCTGCCCTTGCGGCCAGCTACCAGACCGTCAGCGACTTCCACATCGGCCCCGCCGCCATCGGCCTGGACCTGTCCATACAGCACTGGGCGGCCGACGGCCTGCTCGCCGTCTTCTTCTTCGTCGCCGGTATCGAGCTCAAGCGCGAGCTGGTCGCGGGCGATCTGCGCGACCGCAAGGCCGCCGCCCTCCCGGTCATCGCCGCCATCTGCGGCATGGCCGCCCCGGCGCTGGTCTACGCCCTCGTCAACCTGCTCGGCGACGGCTCGCTGGCCGGCTGGGCGGTCCCGACCGCCACCGACATCGCCTTCGCGCTCGCCGTCCTCGCGGTCATCGGCACCTCGCTGCCTTCCGCCCTGCGCGCCTTCCTGCTGACCCTCGCCGTCGTCGACGACCTCTTCGCGATCGTCATCATCGCGGTGTTCTTCACCAGCGACATCAACTTCCTGGCCCTCGGTGGCGCCGTCGTGGGCCTCGCCCTGTTCTGGTTCCTGCTGCGCCGAGATGTCCGCGGCTGGTACGTCTACGTCCCGCTCGCCCTGGTCATCTGGGGCCTGATGTACAACAGCGGGGTCCACGCCACCATCGCCGGTGTCGCCATGGGCCTGATGCTGCGCTGCCACCGCAAGGAGGGCGAGGAGCAGTCCCCCGGCGAGCACATCGAGCACCTCGTACGGCCCATCTCGGCCGGGCTCGCCGTACCGCTCTTCGCGCTCTTCTCGGCCGGAGTCTCGCTCTCCGACGAAGCCATCGCCCAGGTCTTCACCCGGCCGGAGACCCTCGGCGTCGTCCTCGGCCTGGTCGTCGGCAAGGCCGTCGGCATCTTCGGCGGCACCTGGCTGGCCGCGCGCTTCACCAAGGCGGAGCTGAACGAGGACCTCGCCTGGCCGGATGTGTTCGCCGTCGCCTCGCTCGCCGGCATCGGATTCACGGTCTCGCTGCTGATCGGCGAACTCGCCTTCACCGACGACCGGACCCTCATGTACGAGATCAAGGCCGCGGTCCTGATCGGTTCCCTCATCGCTGCGATCGTCGCCTGTGTCCTGCTCAAGCTCCGCGACCGCAAGTACAGGGCGCTCACCGAGGCCGAGGAGCGCGACGAGGACCTCGACGGCATCCCGGACATCTACGAGGAGCACAATCCCGCGTACCACCTGCGGATGGCGGAGATCTACGACGAGAAGGCCGCGGAGCACCGCCGCAAGGCCGAAGCGGCGGCCGCGTCCAGCATCGAGGGCGACGGTCCGGCATGATCTGACTGGGACCGGCGGCGCAGGACAGCCGCCGGCAGCTGACGACAGAGGGAGAGAGCGATGAGCGCAGTGGACCAAGGGGCGCAAGGAGTCGAGCGCACGCTCGGCCAGCTGGTCGCCTCGGCCACCGCCGAGATGTCCGCCCTGGTGCACGACGAGATCGCCCTCGCCAAGGTGGAGATCAAGCAGGACGTCAGGCGCGCGGGCATCGGCAGCGGTGCCGCGATCGTCGCCGGGGTGCTCGTGCTCGCCTCCGTACCGATGCTGAGCTTCGCCCTGGCTTACTGGATTCACACCTCCGGGCTCGGGCTCCCGTGGTGCTTCCTCATCGTCGCCGGGGTGTTCTGGCTGCTCGCGGGCGTGGTCGGGCTGCTCGCCTACGGCAAGTTCAAGAAGGTGAAGCCGCCGGTGAAGACCATCGAGGCCGTCAAGCAGACCGCCGCGCTGGTCGGGACCGTCAAGCCGCACCCGCGGCCGGTAAGTGACAAGGCTGTGGGTGTGGCACGCTCGTCCTCATGACAGCGCCCACGCCGGACTCCAGCGTTCCTCCCACAGCTGCCACGGCGGTACGGCTCGACCTCCCCGGCGGGCGGGCGGTGACGCACCGGGACGTCGCCGCGAACGGCGCCCGCTTCCACGTCGCCGAGCTCGGTGACGGGCCGCTGGTGCTGCTGCTCCACGGCTTCCCGCAGTTCTGGTGGACCTGGCGGCACCAGATGGCCGCGCTCGCCGACGCCGGGTACCGGGCGGTCGCGATGGACCTGCGCGGGGTCGGCGGCAGCGACCGCACCCCGCGCGGATACGACCCCGCCAACCTGGCGCTCGACATCACCGGAGTCGTACGGTCCCTCGGCGAGCCGGACGCCGCGCTCGTCGGGCACGACCTGGGCGGGTACCTCGCCTGGACGGCAGCCGTGATGCGGCCCAAGCTGGTGCGCCGACTCGTGGTCTCCTCCATGCCGCATCCGCGCCGCTGGCGCTCCGCGATGCTGTCGGACTTCGGTCAGACCCGGGCGAGTTCACACATCTGGGGCTTCCAGCGGCCGTTCGTTCCCGAGCGGCAGCTCGTCGCCGACGGCGGGGCACTCGTGGGGGAGCTGATCCGGGACTGGTCGGGGCCGCGGCCGCCCGAGGACGAGGATCTGGCCGTGTACCGGCGGGCCATGTGCATCCCGTCCACCGCGCACTGCTCGATCGAGCCGTACCGCTGGATGATGCGGTCGATGGCGCGGCCCGACGGAATCCAGTTCAACCGGCGGATGAAGCGTCCGGTGCGGGTGCCGACGCTGCACCTGCACGGCTCGCTCGACCCGGTGATGCGTACGCGCAGCGCGGCCGGTTCCGGTGAGTACGTCGAAGCCCCGTACCGCTGGCGGCTGTTCGACGGGCTCGGACACTTCCCGCACGAGGAGGACCCGGTCGCCTTCTCGTCCGAGCTGGTGAACTGGCTCAAGGACCCCGAGCCGGACCGCTGACGGGACGCCAGGCCCTTCCGCCGCCGTACGGGCTGCGGAACGGGCCGCGGCCCCGGCGACCGTCCCCTGACGGGACGGGAGTTCGATCGTGCGCTTGTCTTACGAGCATTCAATTGCCTGGCGCATAGGCCAATTGGCCGCCCCTGACGGGGTTACGGACCTTGGGCCACGGGCAGAGCTCGGAGTATGAGCTGGACGCACGACTACGGTGACACCGCGCACGAACGCCGCTCGGCAGCTACGCCGGGCACCCACGAGAGGGCCGGCCGACACGGCCACGACCCCCGCCTCGGGATTCCGCTCATCCTGCGCCGACGGGCCCGCTGGGTCTCCGCGCGCCTGCGCCATCCACGGACGTAGGGACCCGGCGGGAGCGGCGCCTCAGAGCGCGCAGCCCTGGCTGTCGACGCGGCGCACGGCGTCCTTGCCGACCCGGATGTCGTCGCGGATCTCGTCCGCCGTCAGCACGTAACCGGTGTTGGGGTCGTCGAGGGACTTCGCGAAGACGACTCCGTACACCCTGCCTTCGGGCGTCAGCAGCGGTCCGCCGGAGTTGCCCTGGCGGACCGTCGCGAACAGCGAGTAGACGTCCCGTCGGACCGTACCCCGGTGGTAGATGTCCGGGCCGTTGGCGTTGATCCGCCCCCGGACTCGGGCCGATCGGACGTCGTACCCGCCGTTCTCCGGGAAGCCTGCGACGATCGCGTCGTTGCCGCTCGCCGCGTCCTTCTCGGAGAACTCCAGGACCGGGGCCTTCAGCTTCGGCACGTCGAGGACGGCAATGTCGCGCGCCCAGTCGTAGAGCACGACCTTGGCGTCGTACAGCCTGCCCTCGCCGCCGATCTGGACGGTCGGCTCGCTGACCCCGCCGACGACGTGCGCGTTGGTCATCACCTTGCCGGGTGCGAAGACGAAGCCCGTGCCCTCCAGCACCTTGCTACAGCTGGGGGCGGTACCGACGACCTTCACGATCGAGCGCTTCGCCACCTCGGCGACGGGGCTGCTGACGAGCGTCGGGTCGGGCGCCTGCACCTCGGTGATGGGCTCGTTGGAGAACGGGCTGAACACCTGGGGGAAGCCGTTGCGCGCGAGGGTGGAGCTGAAGTCCGAGAACCAGGTGTTCGCCTGGTCGGGCAGCACCCGTGACACGCCGAGCAGGACCTTGGAGTTACGGACCTCCTTGCCCACGCTGGGCAGCGCCGTCTGGGCCACCAGCAGCCCGATCAACCACGCCACGAGCAGCATCGCCACCACGTTGACCAGGGCACCGCCGGTCGCGTCGAGCGCGCGCGCCGGCGACCAGGTGATCTTGCGGCGGAGTCTGCTCCCGAGATGGGTGGTCAGGGCCTGGCCGATCGAGGCGCAGATGATGATCACGACCACGGAGATCACGACGACCGTGGTGGATACCTTGGTGCCGTTGTCCGTCACCCGGTCCCAGACCAGCGGGAGCAGGGACACGGCGACGAGGCCACCGCCGAGGAAGCCGATCACCGACATGATGCCGACGACGAACCCCTGGCGGTAGCCGATGATCGCGAACCATACGGCGGCGAGCAGCAACAGGATGTCCAGCACGTTCACGTGGGCCACCGTCTCATGCGCGCCAGTCGAGCGGGACCTGTCGTGAGCGGTCCCACGGACGCTCCCAGCCCGCGAAGTGAAGGATGCGGTCGATCACTCCGGCGGTGAAACCCCAGACCAGAGCCGATTCGACGGTGAATCCCGGTCCCAGGTGGCCGCTCGGATGAACGGTCGTGACCCGGTGTTCGGGGTTCGTGAGATCGGCCACGGGAACCGTGAAGACCCGCGCCGTCTCGGCGAGGTCCACGGCTCCGACCGGGCTGGGATCGCGCCACCAACCGAGGACCGGGGTCACGACGAACTTGCTGACCGGAATGTAGAGGCGGGGCAGCACGCCGAAGATCTGCACGCCGGAAGGATCCAGTCCGGTTTCTTCTTCGGCCTCGCGCAGCGCGGCGAGCAGCGGGCCGGTGGTGTGCGGATCGCCGTCCTCGGGGTCCAGCGCGCCGCCGGGGAAGGACGGCTGGCCCGCGTGCGAGCGCAGGGTGCCGGCACGCTCCATGAGGAGCAGCTCGGGGCCGCGGGCACCTTCCCCGAAGAGGACGAGCACGGCGGACTGCCGCCCGCGGCCGTCCTCGGGCGGCAGGAAGCGGCTCAACTGCCCCGGCTGGACGGACCGGGCCGCCTCGACGACGGGGTCGAGCCACTCGGGCAGGCCGTCGGTGGTGACGGCCGGGCCGTCGCCAGGGCGGGCTCCCACCTTGGTTCCGGTCTCGTCCGGTGTACCGCGCGTCATAGGCACCCCTGTCCGCGTTGTCCTGTCCAGCACCATCTCCCACACCGCAAACGCAGTCCGGGTACCGATTCGTTCCTAAGTCCCCAAGTCCGCAGGCTTTCACGCCCCCGCACCCCTGCGCCGCGTCCCCGTTCGCCCCCGTCCGTCCCTGTCCGTCCCCCGTCCGCCTTCTCCCCGCTGCCCGCTGCCCGCTGCCCGCAGAGCACCCGTTACGGCGCCGCCACGGCCCCGCCCAGCGGCGGGGCCGGCAGGCCCGGGTAGTCCGGGGGCGGGGTCAGCCGCTGGCCCGGCTGACCGCCCTTCTCGTACTTGAGGAGCTTCTTCGCCTTCTCCGGGTCCGTCTCGCCCTCCCCGTACGCCGGGCAGAGCGGGGCGATCGGGCAGGCCCCGCAGGCGGGCTTGCGCGAGTGGCAGATCCGGCGGCCGTGGAAGACGACCCGGTGCGAGAGCATCGTCCACTCGCTCTTCGGGAAGATCGCGCAGATCTCCGCCTCGACCTTCTCCGGGTCCTCCTGCTCGGTCAGCTTCCAGCGGCGCACCAGTCGACCGAAATGGGTGTCCACCGTGATCCCCGGCACACCGAACGCATTGCCGAGGACCACGTTGGCGGTCTTTCGGCCCACTCCGGGCAGCTTCACCAGGTCCTCGATCCGGCCGGGCACCTCCCCGCCGAAGTCGTCCCGCAGGGCCTGCGACAGACCGAGCAGCGACCTCGACTTGGCCCGGAAGAACCCGGTCGGCCGGATCAGCTCCTCCAGATCCTCGGGAGCGGCCGCGGCCATGTCCTCGGGGGTCGGGTAGGCCGCGAAGAGGGCCGGGGTCGTCTGGTTCACCCGCAGGTCGGTGGTCTGGGCGGACAGCACCGTCGCGACGAGCAGCTCGAAGGGATTGCGGAAGTCGAGCTCCGGATGGGCGTACGGATAGATCTCGGCCAGCTCGCGGTTGATGCGCCGCGCCCTGCGCACCATGGCCAGGTGCGATTCTTGCTTGGCCGACTTCGGTTTCTTGGCCGAAACTTTGCCCTGAGGGGTGGCCGCAGCCCTCCCGGACGTCTTCACTGGGACATGTTCGCCCACGGCAGAATTTGGGGGCTCCGTCACTCCGGCGGACCCCTTGGCCTGTGCTCTCACCGGCTTATTGGACACCCGGCCAGCCTAAGGCCGGCCGCTGACACCCGCCCGGACCTCAGGTAACACCACTCCGATTGGCTCCTCGCCGCACAGCACGCCCGTCCGTCCGGCATCCTTGTGATTGATCGCACTGTTTGAGCCGTCCGGCAAAATGGGGAGCACGGTCCCCTGAGCTGGTCGACATAGGAGAGAGACTCGTGGACGACGTTCTGCGGCGCGCCCCGCTCTTCGCGGCGCTCGATGACGAGCAGGCCGCGGAGCTCCGCGCCTCCATGGGCGAGGTGACCCTCGCACGCGGTGACGCCCTGTTCCACGAGGGCGACCCCGGCGACCGGCTGTATGTCGTGACCGAGGGCAAGGTGAAGCTCCACCGCACCTCCCCCGACGGCCGCGAGAACATGCTGGCCGTCCTCGGCCCCGGCGAGCTGATCGGCGAGCTGTCGCTCTTCGATCCGGGCCCGCGCACCGCCACCGCCACCGCGCTGACCGAGGTCAAGCTCCTCGGCCTCGGCCACGGTGACCTCCAGCCCTGGCTCAACGCCCGGCCCGAGGTCGCGACCGCGCTGCTGCGCGCCGTCGCCCGCCGCCTGCGCAAGACCAACGACCAGATGTCCGACCTGGTCTTCTCCGACGTTCCCGGCCGTGTGGCGCGGGCGCTCCTCGACCTGTCGCGCCGCTTCGGCGTGCAGTCGGAGGAGGGCATCCACGTGGTGCACGACCTCACGCAGGAGGAGCTCGCCCAGCTCGTCGGCGCCTCGCGCGAGACCGTGAACAAGGCCCTGGCCGACTTCGCGGGCCGCGGCTGGCTGCGCCTGGAGGCCCGTGCGGTCATCCTGCTGGACGTGGAGCGCCTCGCGAAGCGCTCCCGCTGACGCCGGCCACGGCCGTTCGAAGGGGTCCTGCCCGACCGGGCACGGGCCCCTTCGCGCTTCCCGGACCCTGCAGCGCCTGCGGAACGGTCCGGGCCTGCGGAGCGCTCCGGAGGCCTGCCGAGCGGTCCGCAGGCCTCCGAGCGGTCCGGCCGACGCACGGCGTTCGGTCCGCCGCCCCGGGCGGGCAGCCAGGCACAGTGGAGCCATGGAGCACAGGGGACTGGACGCGTACGGGTACTTCGAGCGAGAGGGGTCCCTCGGTCGGGTGCAGGGCGAGTTCAAGGGCCTCGTTGCGGCCGCGCGGACCCGGACCGGCGAGGCGTACGGCCGACGGCTGCACAGCGCGTACCTCTACGGGTCAGTGCCGCGCGGGACGGCCCGGCCCGGGCGGTCGGACCTGGACCTGCTGCTCGTACTGCACCACGAGCCCTCCGAGGAGGACCGCGACACCGCCGAGGTGCTCGCCCGCGGGCTCGACGAGGACTTCCCGGAGGTCGACGGGGTCGGCATCCTGCTCCAGGACAAGGTCGCCGTGCTGAGCGAGGCGGAACGATTCGACCTGGGCTGGTTCCTCGCCTGCCTGTGCACCCCGCTGCTCGGCGCGGACCTGGCCGAGCACCTGCCGCGCTACCGGCCGGACAGCCTGCTCGCCCGCGAGACCAACGGCGACCTGGCCGACCTGCTGCCCGCATGGCGGACGCGGGTGCGGGAGGCATCGACCCCGCAGGAGTACCGGAAGCTGAGCCGCCTCTTCTCCCGACACCTGGTGCGCACCGCCTTCACGCTGGTCATGCCGCGGTGGGGCGGCTGGACCAGCGACCTCGGCGAGTCCGCGGAGATCTTCGGCATGTACTACCCGCAGCGCGCGGCACAGGTGGAGGCCGCGGCCGCCGTCGCACTGGATCCCGTAGCGGACCCGGAGGTGCTGCGCGGTTACGTCGAGGACCTCGGGCCGTGGCTGGCGGACGAGTACACGGCCCGGCACGGGACGAAGACGCCGCGCCGGGGCTGAGCGCCGCGGGCGCCGGCCCCGGGCCGGCTCAGGCCTTCTCGGCCGCGGCGAGGGCGTCGACGGCCAGCTTGGCCTCCGCCAGGCCCGCGCCGGTGATCCGCCGGTACTCCTTGATCGCCGAAATGTGCCGGTCGGCCCTCAGATGGGCCCGTACCTCGTCCATCCCGGCCGGCTCCGGTTCCTCGATGCCGAAGTGGTCCAGCACCAGGGCCAGGCGGCGCTCCATGCGGTCGGCCTTGTTCTGCAGGCTCTGCACCCGCAGCGTCACCGTCGAAGTGATCCATCCGGCCGTCGCGACCAACACGACCAGCAAGAACACGGTGTTCATTCAGGCCCTCCCGGGATCAGTCCGTGATCTTGAAGGTACTCCAGCTGCGCCCGGACGGACCACTCCGCGGCCGGCCACAGGGAGCGGTCCACGTCCGCGTAGACCTGGGCGACGACCGCCTCCGGAGTCAGGCAGCCGTTCTCGACGGCGGTCTCGACCTGGGCGAGCCGGTGCGCGCGGTGGGCCAGGTAGAACTCGACTGCGCCCTGCGCGTCCTCCAGGACCGGCCCGTGGCCCGGCAGGACCGTGTGCACCCCGTCGTCCACGGTCAGCGAGCGCAGGCGGCGCAGGGAGTCCAAGTAGTCGCCGAGACGACCGTCGGGGTGGGCGACGACGGTGGTGCCGCGACCCAGGATGGTGTCGCCGGTCAGCACGGCCCGGTCGGCGGGCAGGTGGAAACAGAGCGAGTCGCTGGTGTGGCCGGGGGTCGGCACCACGCGCAGCTCCAGCCCGCCGGTCCGGATCACGTCCCCCGCGGCCAGGCCCTCGTCGCCGAGGCGCAGCGCCGGGTCCAGGGCGCGGACGTTCGTACGGGTGAGCTCGGCGAAGCGGCCCGCGCCCTCGGCGTGGTCCGGGTGGCCGTGGGTGAGCAGGGTGAGGGCGATCCGCTTGCCCGCCTGTTCGGCGGTGGCGATGACCGCCCGCAGGTGTACGTCGTCCAGCGGGCCGGGATCGATCACGACGGCGAGGTCGGATCCGGGCTCGGACACCAGCCAGGTGTTGGTGCCGTCGAGGGTCATCGCGGAGGCGTTGGGAGCCAGGACGTTCACCGCGCGGACGGTCGCCGGCCCGGAGGTGACGACTCCGCGGGGCTGTCCGGGCAGTGCGGCGGCGTCGGTCATGCGGGGCCTCCGGGACCAGCGGAATCGGCGGGACGTCCGGGGCGGACGCGCTTGGTGAACTCGTCGTGCCCCGGCCAGCTGAGCACGAGCTCGCCGTCCTCCAGCGTGGCTTGGGCCAGTACCGGGGCGAGGTCCTGCTCGGCCGCGGCGGCGAGCGCGCCCCCGGCGCTCCCGTACGGCTCCAGCGACCGCAGCGTGGAGATGGTCGGCGGCATCATCAGCAGCTCGCCCTTGTCGTATCCGGCGGCCGCGTCGGCCGGGCGGATCCACACGGTCCGGTCGGCCTCGGTGGAGGCGTTGCGGGTGCGCTGGCCCTCGGGGAGGGCGGCGACGAAGAACCAGGTGTCGTAACGGCGCGGCTCGAACTCGGGGGTGATCCAGCGCGCCCAGGCCCCGAGCAGGTCGGAACGCAGCCGCAGGCCGCGACGGTCGAGGAACTCCGCGAAGGACAGCTCCCGCGCCACGAGGGCCTGCCGGTCGGCCTCCCAGTCGTCGCCGGTGGTGTCACCGACGATCTCGTCCGGGGTCTGCCCGGCGAGCAGGACGCCCGCCTCCTCGAAGGTCTCCCGTACGGCGCCGCAGACGATGGCCTGGGCGGTACGGGGGTCGGTCCCCAGCCGGGCCGCCCAGTCCTCCCGGGACGGACCGGCCCAGCCGACCTGGTGCTCCTCGTCGCGGGGATCGACCCCGCCGCCCGGATAGGCGTACGCCCCCCCGGCGAAGGCCATGGAGGCCCGCCTGCGCAACATGTGCACGGCGGGGCCGTCGGGGGTGTCGCGCAGGAGCATCACGGTGGCGGCGCGCCGCGGCTCCACCGGGACGAGCGAGCCGTCCGCGAGCGCGCGGATGCGGTCGGGCCACTCCGGCGGGTACCACTGGCCTCCGGCGGGGGGCTGCTGCTGACCATGCTGACCATTCGGCATGGCCGGATGCTACGGCCATCCGGCCCGATGTTCGAGGGTCCCCCGTCACGGGCGGCCGACACGGTGGCCGACACGCCTGGCCGGCACGCGTGGCCGGCACCGGCGATCCGGCCGCCGGGGAAGCACGCGGGACGGGCCGGGAACCGCGCGGCGCGCGACCCGGCCCGTCCCGGCGGAACCCGCCCCGAGGGGTCAGGCTCCGGCGACGAGCTCCACCTGGATCTCGACCTCGACCGGGGCGTCCAGCGGCAGGACCGCCACGCCGACCGCGCTGCGGGCGTGGACGCCCTTCTCACCGAGGACCTCGCCCAGCAGCTCGCTCGCACCGTTCAGCACGCCCGGCTGGGCCGTGAAGTCGGGGGCGGAGGCGATGAAGCCGACGACCTTCACGACACGCGCGATCTTGTCGAGGTCACCGACGACGGACTTGACGGCGGCCAGGGCGTTCAGCGCACAGATCGCCGCCAGCTCCTTGGCCTGCTCCGGCGAGACCTCGGCGCCGACCTTGCCGGTGATCGGCATGCTGCCCTTGACCATCGGGAGCTGGCCCGCGGTGAAGACGTACGAGCCCGACCGCACGGCGGGCTGGTACGCGGCCAGCGGCGGGACGACGCCCGGGAGCGTCAGGCCGAGCTCGGCCAGCTTCGCCTCTACGGCGCTCATGCCTTCTCCCGCTTGAGGTAGGCCACGAGCTGCTCGGGGTTGTTCGGGCCGGGCACGACCTGGACGAGCTCCCAGCCGTCCTCGCCCCAGGTGTCCAGGATCTGCTTGGTGGCGTGAACCAGCAGCGGGACCGTCGCGTATTCGAACTTCTTGGTCATGGGAGCGAGGGTAGTGCCTGGAGCGCGGGACGCATGCCGCCCCCGGAACCGCCGGTCGGACACCTCACCCGGGCAGGCGCCGCACCGACCCGGACGGGGGCTCCGACGGGGCCAGGACGGCTCGGACGGCGCCTAGACGGGGCCGATCCGGGTCGAACGTAACGGAGCTCACCCCCGAACACTCCGGCAGAACCACCCGGCACCACCGGAGTCGAACCCGAGGAATTAGGCTCGGACGCTGTGAGCAGGCTCCAGGTGGTCAGCGGCAAGGGCGGCACCGGCAAGACCACGGTCGCCGCAGCACTCGCGCTTGCCCTCGCACGCGAGGGCGGACGGACTCTTCTGGTGGAGGTCGAGGGCAGGCAGGGGCTCGCGCAGCTCTTCGGCGCCGAGGCCCTCCCCTACGAGGAACGGAAGATCGCCGTGGCGCCCGGCGGGGGCGGTGAGGTCTACGCGCTCGCCATCGACGCCGAACGGGCGCTGCTGGACTACCTCCAGATGTTCTACAAGCTCGGCTCGGCCGGCCGCGCGCTCAAGAAGCTCGGCGCCATCGACTTCGCGACGACCATCGCCCCCGGGCTGCGCGACGTGCTGCTGACCGGCAAGGCGTGCGAGGCGGTGCGGCGCAAGGACAAGTCGGGCCGCTACGTCTACGACCACGTGATCATGGACGCGCCACCGACCGGTCGCATCACCCGGTTCCTGAACGTCAACGACGAGGTGGCGGGCCTGGCCCGGTTCGGGCCGATCCACAACCAGGCCCAGGCCGTCATGAAGGTCCTCAAGTCCCCCGAGACCGCGGTGCACCTGGTCACCCTCCTGGAGGAGATGCCCGTCCAGGAGACCGCGGACGGCATCGAGGAACTGCGCCAGGCCGGACTGCCCGTCGGGCGGGTCGTCGTGAACATGGTCCGGCCGCACCATCTGGACGAGGACACCCTGCGCACCGCGGCCGGCGACCACCGCGCCGAGGTGGCGAAGTCGCTGTCCCGGGCGGGCCTCGGCGGCGCGCGGCGCGGCGGGCTGGCCGAGCGGCTGGTGGACCCGCTGCTCACGCAGGCCGCCGAGCACGCGAGCCGGGTGGAGCTGGAGCGGGCGCAGCGTGCCGTACTGGCGGGGCTGGACCTGCCGACGTACGAACTGCCCCTGCTCGGCGCGGGGATGGATCTGGCCGGACTGTACGCGCTGGCCAAGGAACTGCGGAAGCAGTCGGTGGCCGAATGAGCGAGGGGGTGGACACCGTGAGCATGGACACTCCGCCGCTGCTGGCGGTCGACCGGCTGTTGGACGACCGGGAGACCCGGATCATCGTGTGCTGCGGGGCGGGCGGGGTCGGCAAGACCACCACGGCCGCGGCGCTCGGCGTACGGGCGGCCGAGCGCGGGCGCAAGGCCGTCGTGCTCACCATCGACCCGGCGCGGCGGCTCGCGCAGTCGATGGGGATCGACTCGCTGGACAACACCCCGCGGAAGGTGGAGACCGTCGGGGCGGGAGACGGCGAACTCCACGCCATGATGCTGGACATGAAGCGGACCTTCGACGAGATCGTCGAGGCGCACGCGGACGCCGAGCGGGCCCGGGCCATCCTCGCCAACCCCTTCTACCAGTCCCTGTCGGCCGGCTTCGCGGGCACGCAGGAGTACATGGCGATGGAGAAGCTCGGGCAGCTGCGCGCCCGGGACGACTGGGACCTGATCATCGTCGACACTCCGCCGAGCCGGTCCGCGCTGGACTTCCTGGACGCGCCGAAGCGCCTCGGGTCCTTCCTGGACGGGAAGTTCATCCGGGTGCTGATGGCTCCGGCGAAGGTGGGCGGCCGGGCCGGGATGAAGTTCCTGAATGTCGGCATGTCGATGATGACCGGCACCCTCAGCAAGCTGATGGGGGCCTCACTGCTGAAGGACGTCCAGACCTTCGTGGCCGCGATGGACACGATGTTCGGCGGCTTCCGCACGCGCGCGGACGCGACCTTCCGACTGCTCCAGGCTCCCGGCACGGCCTTCCTGGTGGTCGCCGCGCCCGAAGCGGACGCCCTCCGCGAGGCGGCGTACTTCGTGGAACGGCTGGCCGCGGAGAACATGCCGCTGGCCGGCCTGGTGCTGAACCGGGTGCACGGCAGTGGCGCCGACCAGCTGTCCGCCGAGCGGGCGTTGGCCGCCGCAGAGAATCTTGAAGAAGGCGGCATTGTCGATCAGGAGTCCGGGAAAGCTGGACTTCGTGACTCGGGAGCGGAAGCCACCGAGCCCACTGGAACTGCCGAGACCGCCGGGTCCGCCGAGACTGCGCGGACCGCACACAGCGCACGGACCACACGCACCACCCGGACCGCGAACCCTCCCGAGACAGGCTCCCCCGGCACCGAAGGCGATACCGCGGTCGTCGACCGGATCACGGCAGGACTGCTGCGCCTGCACGCCGAACGCATGCAGGTGATCGCGCGTGAACAGCGCACACGCGATCGGTTCACCTCACTGCACCCCGAAGTGGCGGTGGCTGAAGTGGCCGCCCTGCCCGGCGATGTGCACGACCTCGCCGGGCTACGGGCCATCGGAGAACGACTCGCGGCCGGGGTGCCGGCCGGAGCGTAGGCGTTCGTACGTCGTGGCGGCCGTGTGATCTACCCGGCTGCCGCGTACGTCTCGTACGACACGTCGATCTCCGCGTCTGCATCCATGGTGAGGATGCCCGTACTGCGCTCGTACTCCGTACGTGCGGTTTCGAGCAGCCGTCGCCACGAGGTGACGGTGGGACGCCGGCGCAGCAGCGCACGTCGTTCCCGCTCGGTCATTCCGCCCCATACGCCGAACTCGACACGATTGTCGAGCGCGTCGGCCAGGCACTCGGTCCGCACCGGACATCCGGTGCACACCGCCTTGGCCCTGTTCTGTGCCGCTCCTTGAACGAATAGTTCATCCGGATCGGTAGTGCGGCAGGCTGCCTGCGCACTCCAGTCGGTAACCCAGCCCATCCCGGCGCCGTCCTCTCCCGAATCGAGGCTCCCCCACGGCGGTAGCGGCATATTCACCGCTGCCAGTTGAGGACGTTACGGAAGGCGGGCACCGTGCAACACCCCCGACGGGCCCAATCTTGAATGGTCCGAACGGACTATGGGTAAGCGGCAGATCACCCGACGGAGTGATCCGGCGACATGCCCGACCATTACGGCAATTCGGGTGTAATCGTCGGTTCGACTTCAGTAGAGGGGCAAGATTCGGACATACGTCCACCCCGTTCGGGAAGGGTGAAAATCAAGCCGAGGGGTTGATGTCGCACCACACTGCTGTGACAGTTGGGGACAGCTTAGGCCAAGGCATTCGCGCGTGTCCGGCGAATGAGAACGTAGACACCTCACGTTGTTATGCCGTCAAGTTCAGGGGATGAGGCCTCCGAACACGGCGCGGTCGTAGAGGCGCTGGTGCCACTCGTTTGCGCCAGAAGCGGGCTTGCTGGTCAGCACGGGATTCGGGCCGGTCTCGATGAGGTGTAGCAGGGTCCAGGCCACGCCGTAGCAGTCGTCCGGGCCGAAGCAGGAGACGAGAGCCTGCGCCTCGTCCCTAGTGACCGGCTTGGCGATCGCGCGGAGCTGCTGGTCACGCCGGTCGATCTCTTCTTCGCTCGCGTCCCAGTCGGGGAGCGGGCCGTCATCAACGAACGTCTGCACTTCGGGTCTCATGCTCGAATGATCGGTCGCCGGCGCCACCGCGAGCAAGGCTTCTTCCCAGGTCACGCCGCTTGTGCTTCTGCCGACGACGGTGCCGGGAACGCGGACTGCTCGTCAAACAGCTTGTGGTGCTGAAGGCAGTGGTAGAGCTGGCCGATCATGCGGTTGAACACGTTGCGCTGGGCGGCTGCGTGCCAGTCGCCTTCTTCGCGTCGGCGCCGGTAGTGCGCGTTGGCGCCGGTCGATGCCCTCAGGGAGGCGAAGGCCCAGAGGTAGCCGGCGTGGTTGAGCCGGTCGTTCTTCACCCACCGTCTGGTGATGGCGGACTTCTTGCCCGAGGCTCGGGTGATGGGTGAGGAACCGACGTAGGCCTTAAAGCCGCGGGCATCAGCGAGACGGGCGCGGTCGTCTCCGATCTCGGCAAGAACTCGGGCGGCGAGCTGGATTCCGAGGCCGGGGAAGCTCAGCAGGACCTCGGCGTCCGGGTGCTGGGGGAAGGCTTCTTCCACCGCTTCGGCGAGCTGGTCTGCAGCGGTGCAGGCCGCATCAAGCTGGATGAGGAGGGCGAGCATCTGCTTGCCGAGCGCATCCTCAACCAACGGCGGCTGGTGGGCCCATTCGTCTCTGAAGACCTCGCGGAGGCGCTCGGCTTCGGCCTCGACGCCGCGCTGGCGGCCGGCGCGCTTGAGGGCGGCCTGGATCTGGGTGCGGGTCAGACGTGCGGCCCTGGTCGGGGTCGGCGCGGTCTTGAGGAGTTCGCGGGCTTCGGGGCGGCACAGGCCGTTGGTCCAGGCCGCGAAGGCGGCCAGGGCGGCGGGGTAGTACTCACGCAGCAGGGAACGGAGCTGGTTGGCGAGCTGCTGCCGGTTCCACAGAGAGTCTTGCTGTGCTCGGGCCAGGACGGCGATCGCGCGGCCGAGGTCCGAGTCGTCGGGCACGGGCCGGTGCGCGTGCATGTCGGTGCGCAGGATGTTGGCTAGGACCAAGGCGTCGCCGGGGTCTGACTTCTTGCGCGAGACGCTGTGTCGGTCGCGGTAGCGGGCAGCGGCCATGGGGTTGATGGCGAACACCTTGCGCTTGCCGGTCCGCAGGACTGCGACCAGCAGGCCGCGGGAGGTCTCGATCGCGACCGGGATCGGGTCCTCGGCGGTGTCGCCGTACTCGGCGAGCAGTTCCAGCAGGATCTTGTAGCCGGCCGCGTCGTCGGTGATGCGCCGCTTGGCCAGCAGCTGGCCGGTGTCGTTGACCAAGGCGACGTCGTGGGTTCGTTCTGCCCAGTCGATTCCGCAGTAGATCAAGATTCCCTCCCCAGATTTCGGTGTTTGCGCTGGTCACGAGCTCATGCGGGCCACGCAGCGACCTAATCCCAGGACTCGGCACAAGGGCCGGTCCGCCACCTCACTAGCCGTTCGTGACGCCAGCTCACCCCACGGGCCTCGGTCTCAGCAGGAGCTCAGAAAGCTCGGGCGTATCAAGAGGTCGCCGCGCCGCGCACCCGGTCTACGTTGAGGCCTTAACGGCCCGGCTGCCCTTGGATGTCACGGTCTGGTACTCGAACATCCCGACAGACCCCTGGTCTCGCGGAATGCCGCTAACAACGGATTAGGCTGCCCCCTATGGGAAAGAAGCGCTCGGGCGGCGGGCTCACGGGGAGCCAGCAGGCCGCCAAGTTCCTCGGAGTGTCCGTCCTCTCCGGGGTTGTACTGGCCGGCATGGCGATTCCGGCCGCAGGCGCCCTGGGCCTGGCGGCCAAGGGGACGGTCGAGGGGTTCGATGAGATCCCGGCCAATCTCAAGACTCCGCCGCTGAGTCAGCGGACCACGATTCTGGACGCCGAGGGTGTCTCGATCGCCACCATCTATTCGCGCGACCGTCAAGTGGTCCCGCTCACGGCGATCTCCCCGTACATGCAGAAGGCGATCGTCGCCATCGAGGACTCGCGTTTCTACGAGCACGGCGCGGTCGACCTCAAGGGCATCCTGCGCGCGGTCAACCGCAACGCACAGGAGGGCGGCGCCGCACAGGGCGCCTCCACCCTCACCCAGCAGTACGTGAAGAACGTGTTCGTCGAAGAGGCCGGCGACGACGAGACCAAGGTGCGCGAGGCCCAGGAGAAGAGCCTCGGCCGCAAGATCCGCGAGTTGAAGTACTCGATCCAGGTCGAGGAGGAGCTCGGGAAGAAGAAGATCCTCGAGAACTACCTCAACATCACCTACTTCGGGCAGCAGGCGTACGGAATCGAATCCGCCGCCCAGCGCTACTTCAGCAAGCCGGCCAAGGACCTGACGCTGGAGGAGTCCGCACTGCTCGCGGGCGTCGTGCAGTCGCCGAGCCGGTACGACCCGGTGAACGACGCGCAGGAGGCGACGAAGCGCCGCAACGTCGTCCTGCAGCGGATGGCCGACACCAAGGACGTCTCGCAGGCGGAGGCGGACGCGGCGAAGGCGAAGCCGGTCACCCTCAAGGTGACCAAGCCGAAGAACGGCTGCATCACCGCCGTCAAGGGCGCGGGCTTCTTCTGCGACTACGTGCGCAACTCCTTCCTGACGGACCCGGCCTTCGGCAAGACGCGCGAGGAGCGGGCGAAGATCTGGAACCAGGGCGGCCTGACGGTACGCACCACCCTGGACCCCCAGTCACAGGACGCGGCCAACGAGTCGATCAAGGACCACGTCTACCAGGAGGACTCGATCGCGACGGCCGTGACCATGGTCCAGCCGGGCACCGGCCGGGTGCTGGCGATGGGTCAGTCCAAGCCGTACGGCTTCGGGAAGAACGAGACGCAGATCAACTACTCCGTGGACAAGCGGATGGGCGGCTCGAACTTCGGCTTCCAGGTCGGCTCGACCTTCAAGCCGTTCATCGCGGCGGCCGCCATAGAGCGGGGCATGCCGCCGACCAAGGTGTACCAGGCGCCGAACAAGATCGACTATCCGACGCCGATCCCCAAGTGCGACGGCACGCAGTGGCTGAACCTGCCGATCGACGGCAAGATCCAGACGGCGAAGAACGAGACCGAGGACGAGATCGGTCCGTACGCGCTGCGGACGGCGATGGAGAAGTCCATCAACACGTACTTCGTCGAGATGATCGGCGAGATCGGCCTCTGCCCGGTGACGGAGATGACGCAGAAGCTCGGCGTGGTCCCGGCCGACGGCTCCAAGCTCCCCGAGGCCCCGTCGATCGCCCTCGGCTCCGCCGAGCTCTCCCCGCTGACGATGGCCAACGCGTACGCGACCTTCGCCAACCGCGGTGTCTACTGCACGCCCGTCGCCATCGAGTCGATCACCGACGCGCACGGCAAGGCGCTCGCCGTGCCGAAGTCCAAGTGCGACCGGGCGATGGCCACCGAGACGGCCGACACCATCAACACCCTGCTGCGCGGAGTGGTCGACTCCGGTACCGGTGAGCGGGCCGGTCTGAGCGACCGCGACAGCGCCGGCAAGACCGGTACGACGGACTCCCGCTACAACGCCTGGTTCGTCGGCTACACGCCGAACGTCTCCGGCGCGGTGTGGGTCGGCTCGGGTGGCGCGAAGAAGATCACGATGGAGAACATCGTGATCGGCGGCAAGCCCTTCGACAAGGTCTTCGGCGGCGGCCTGCCCGGCCCGATCTGGAAGGACGCGGTCAGCGGCGCGCTCTCCGGCCGCGAGTCGGGGAACTTCGTCACGGTCGGCATCCCGGAGCCGACCGTCCCCTCCGGCGGCCCGCGCGGCAACAAGCCGACCACGCCCCCGACCCGGACCGGCAAGCCCGGCGGTGACGGCAAGCCCGGCGGCCGGCCCGGCGGTCAGACCGGCGGGAACCACGGGGGTGCCACGGGCGCCACGGGCGACGTCCAGCCGCAGCCCCCGTTCCCCGGGATCTCGATCGACCCGAACACCGCCGGAGTGATCGGCGGCCGCGACGACCAGTAGCGGTCGACGCACAGCGCGAAAAAGGGGGAGGGCCCCGGCCGACACCGGCCGGGGCCCTCCCCCTTTTCGTTCTTTTTCGCTCCGCGGTCCTACGAGAGCTGCTGCTTGACGACGGCGGCGACCCGCCCGCCCTCCGCCAGCCCGGCGACCTTCGGGTTCACGATCTTCATGACGGCGCCCATGGCCCGCGGCCCCTCGGCACCCGCGGCCTTGGCCTCCTCGACGGCCGCCGCCACGATCGCCACGAGCTCGTCGTCGCTGAGCTGCTTGGGCAGGTACGTGTCGAGGAACTCGCCCTCCGCGGTCTCGCGCGCGGCCTGCTCGGGACGGCCGCCCTGGGCGAAGGCCTCCGCGGCCTCGCGGCGCTTCTTCGCCTCCTTGGCGATCACCTTGAGGACTTCCTCGTCGGAGAGCACACGTGCCTCCTTGCCCGCGACCTCCTCCTTGGTGATGGCGGAGAGGGTCAGGCGCAGCGTGGACGAGTGCAGCTCGTCGCGCGCCCTGATGGCGGTCGTGAGGTCTTCCTGGAGCTTGGCCTTGAGCGTGGTCATGCAGGTGAGTCTGCCAGGTGCGGGGGCAGTGGCGCTCACCTGTTTTCCGGGTCTGAGACGATGGGTCCATGCGTGCGCGTTACGGAGTACCCCTGAAGGCGGCTGCCGGAATCGCTGCGGTGGGGGCCGCAGGTGTGGCCTATGCCGCCGGTTTCGAGGCGCGGTCCTTCCGCCTGCGCCGGGTCACGGTGCCTGTCCTTCCCCAGGGGATGCGCCCGCTGCGCGTGCTCCAGGTGTCCGACATCCACATGGTCGGCGGACAGCGCAAGAAACGTGCCTGGCTGCAGTCCCTGGCCGGCCTGCGCCCCGACTTCGTCGTGAACACCGGCGACAACCTCTCCGACACCGAAGGCATCCCCGAGCTGCTCGACGCGCTGGGCCCCCTGATGTCGTTCCCGGGTGTGTACGTCTTCGGGTCGAACGACTACTACGGGCCGCGGCTGCGCAACCCCGGGCGCTACCTGATCGAGCGGACCCAGGGCCGGCACGGGCTGAACGGCAACAAGCCGGTCGTCGGTGCCGTCCACAACCCGTGGGAGGAGATGCGGGACGCCTTCGACGCGGCCGGCTGGCTGAACCTCACCAACACCCGGGCGCGGCTGAAGTTGGACGGCCTGGAGCTGGCCTTCACCGGGCTCGACGACCCGCACATCAAGCGGGACCGCTACGCGAGCGTCGCCGGCGGCCCGGAGGCGGACGCGGACTTCTCGATGGCAGTGGTGCACGCCCCGTACCTGCGCGTCCTGGAGTCCTTCACGGCCGACCGGTACCCGCTGATCCTCGCCGGCCACACCCACGGCGGACAGCTGTGCATCCCCTTCTACGGGGCGCTCGTCACCAACTGCGATCTGGACACGAAGCGGGTGAAGGGGCTCTCCACGCACGAGGCGGCCGGCAATCGGGCGTACCTGCACGTCTCGGCCGGCTGCGGCACCAACCGGTTCACCCCGGTCCGCTTCGCGTGCCCGCCGGAGGCGACGCTCCTGACGCTCACCCCGAAGGGGTAATACGCTGCCGGGATGACCACCCCGTCGCACCTCGTCCCGGTGGTGTTCCGTGGCCTGATCGCCGCGGCGGCCGTGGTGGGGGTGGGCATCGACTGCGCGTACGGCAGCGTGCCCGTCGTCCTGAGCTACTTCACGATCTGGACGAACATCCTGGTCGCGGTCGTCCTCGGTCTGTCCGCCGCGCGCGCCTGGCGGCGCCGGCCCGACGTCGCTCCCCTCTACCGGGGCGGGGTCCTCCTCTTCATCCTGATCACCGGGCTCGTCTTCCACCTGGTTCTCGCCAACCCCTCCAGCCCCTTCAACGTGGTCGCGGACCTCGACAAGCTGACCGGCGCGAGGGCCGTGGCCAACCAGCTCCTCCACACGGTCACCCCGGCCGGCGCCCTCCTGGACTTCCTCCTCCTGACTACCCCGCGCACCCTGCGCCCGCGCCACGCCGCCCTGTGGCTGGCCTACCCGTTGGCGTACGTGACCTTCGCGCTGCTCCGCGGCGCCCTCCTGGCCCCCGGCACCGCGCGCCGGTACACGTACCCCTTCATCGACGCAGCCCGGTACGGCTACGCCCACGTGGCCCTGAACGCGCTGGTCCTGGGCGCGGCCTTCTACGCACTCGGCCTCGCCCTGATCACGGCGGACCGCTTCCGCCCGACGCCTTCCCTGGCCCCGCGCCCACTCCGCGAAAACCGGATTTCGTCTCCGGCGAGAGGTCCGCTAAAGTAATCGATGTCGCCAGGACAGCAAGTGCTGCAAGGCGGCGATCGGGGTGTAGCGCAGCTTGGCAGCGCGCTTCGTTCGGGACGAAGAGGTCGTGGGTTCAAATCCCGCCACCCCGACAGAGTAAGACCAGGTCAGCCACCTACCAATATTGGTAGGTGGCTGACCTGTTTGTGCTGGACCCGCTGGGTACGGAATCCGAAGGGGCCTCCGATCGGTCGAGGGAGTGTCGGAATGGCTTATGTGCTGCAAGCCGTGATCGCCGGAGACGAGCTGCTCCGTGATGCTTTGCGGGACCTGCCCGCGGCCAAGGTGGCGCCCCTCAGCCAGGGCCTGTCGCTGGCGCCGATGACCAGCGCGTTGTTCGATGCCGTCGCGGACGGAACCGACGTGGACCATTTGGGGTTCTGGCGCCTCCCGGGAGGCTTCGACCGGCTCCTCGCCGACTGGTCGACCGCCGGGCCGCTGGCCTACGTGGAAGCCGAGTACTTCGGTGGCGTGGGCGAGCAGCACGCTGCGGTCTGGGCCGGCGGAGCCATCGTGCTGGGACCGCTCCACGTGCACGAGGGCCAGCCGACACCGCCTGCCGGCAGCCCGATCTCGCAGGCCCTGCGGCGGCTGGGCCTGCTGACGATCGGTGCAGAAGACGAGTTCTCGGCGGCGGGCCTGGTCCGGCATCGCCACAGTGGGGGATGGATCGCCTGAGCGATGGCTTCCGGATTCCCGCATGGTCGGGCAAGTTCCGCGCTCCGCCCGCGGGTTGTGCCCGTGCCGATCTGAGTGACCTACCCGATGAACGAGGTGCCCGATGACGGTCTTCCAGTGCCGTGGCTGCCTCCGTGCGGTGACGCCGGCCGTCACCGAGCGACCCCTGCCGGACCCGCATACGGATGACGGGTGGTACCGGCCGGAGGCCGGGCCCACCGATGCGAACGGTCACTGCGACCGGCCGATCGTGCGGATGGCCCCGGGGACGTTCGCCGTCGACCCCGATCCTTCCGGCCCGCCGTACGTACTGGACGAGTCGTCCGGCCTGCTCGTCGAATCCGGTCCGAGCCGCACCGTCGTGCTCAACCCCGGCGACGGCATCGGCCTGGAGGAGCACCCGGACGTCGCGATGCGCCGCGGCTACTGCTGTGGGATGGACGGCGAATGGGGGCCCAACCTGGTCTGCAGGTGCGGGGCGGTCATCGCCACCGTCCATTCGGACTGCTATCAGGTCCAGGAGCTGAGGCTGCAGCCGGGCGCCGTCGAACGCTCCGATTGACCGGGCTTCCCCGCGGCGTGCGGGGTCACCTCTCCGCCTTCGGCGCCGTCGCCGGCGAGAAGAGGAACGAGAACCGCTCCATCACGTTCCTGCGCTGCGTGTTGTGGAAGGCGGCGATGCGCCAGGTGCCGTCCGGGTCGCGGACCAAGGTGTACGTCTGGACCTTGGAGAGCTCGGTGGGGCCGGGCTTCGCACCCGTGTAGTCGTCGCCGCGGCCGGTCAGGACGGCGGCGTCGGCTCCTAGGAAGCGCAGGTCGAGGAAGGTCGCCGCGAGTTCGGTGCCTTTGACGAAGTCCTTGAAGAGCGCGCGGTGGCCCTCGGTGATGTCGGAGCGGCCCTCGTAGTGACTGCCGACGTAGGTGGTGTAGGTGGCGTTCTCGGTGAACTGTCGGCCGTACGCGTCCGCGTCGCCGCGGGCCCAGGCGGTGGTGAGGGCGTCAATGGTGGCGCAGATCGCCTCGCCGTCGGCGCGGTTCGCGCCCGCCGGTATGACGTCGGCGCAGGTTTCCGTGCCGGTGCGGCGGACGTCGGAGGTGGTGTCGAGGTAGAGGTACGCGCCGCCGGCGCCGAGGGCGAGGAGGGCGGCGGTGACGAGGGCGGCGCGCTTGAGGATCTTGGTGTTCACGGGGTGCCTCTCGGTCTAGGGCACGAGCGGATGACGGCCGCCGCCGCGTTGATTACACTGACGCAGCAACTGCACGCATGCATTATCTGCACGTGTGCAGATAAATGACAAGGGGAAGGGTTCGCGATGGCGGAGCAGGACGACCGGCGGGCGGTCTTTCGGGGCTACGTCGACGCCGTGGGGCTGCACGGCATGGCGGGCGCGGAGGCGGCCGGCCTCCAGGCGTCCGAGTGGTACGCGCTCAGCCGGATCACCCTGGCAGGCGGGCTCACCTCCGGCGAGCTCGCGGCCGGGACCGGCCTCACGACGGGGGCGACGACGCGGCTGATCGACCGGCTGGAGCGTGCGGGGTACGCGCGACGCACCGCCGACCCGGCCGACCGGCGCAAGGTCGTGGTAGAGGCCGTGCCCGGAGCGCTGGCGCAGGTCGAGGCCGCCGTGGGGCCGGCCCGGAAGCGGATCGGCGAGGTGCTCGCCGGGTACTCGCCGGAGCAGCAGGAGTTGCTGTTCGACTACTTCAGGCGCGCGGCCCCCGCGTTCCGGGAGGCGACGGAGGAGATCCGGTCGGCGACGCTGGAGCGCAAGGAGAGCCGGTAGCCGCCGCCGTCAGTAGGGGCGGGGGGACATGATGTGCGGCTCGATGGCCGGGGCCTCGAAGATGCAGCGGGGTACGCCCGGCCCGGGTGTCGCGCGGACGGAGACCTGTGTCGGTGGATCCGTCGGCAGTTCGACGTGCACGGTCACGGGATGGTCGTCGTGCGTCGTGGCGTGTCCGGTCTCCTTGCCGTCGACCAGTACCTCCACGACGGCGGTGTGCCCGGTCTGGACCGTGGCGCTGACCGAATGTCCGTCGTGGTCGATGTGGAAGTGATGGCGCCGACCCATGAGATCGCCTCCCTGCGTTACCCCCTCACGACAAGCGTAGCCACGGCGGCGCGGGACGGCTCCTTCCCTGCCCGCTCACGGCTCCTCGGGGGCGGCAAGGGCAGCGAGGGCGGCGAGTTCCTCCCGGGCCAGGGCGAGGAAGGCCGCGGAGGGCCGGGCCTCCACGGCCCGCGCCCCGGCCAGGTCGTCGAGGTGGTCGAGGAGCGCGCCGAGGGTGGTGAAGGGGCCGACCGGGCGGAGCAGCCACAGGCGCCCCCGCGGGCGGGGCGGGAGCCCGAGCCCGGCGAGGGCCTCGTCGGCCTCCCGGTCGAGGTCCCGGAGGTCGGGCTCGGGCAGCGGGGCGCACTCCACGCCGGTGATGTGGCCGTGGCCGTCGAGGGCGGTGTCCACCGCCCAGTGGGTGGACCGGTCCGGGATCCAGGTGCGGTCCGCGGGGGGCCAGACGTACGGGAGGAACACCCAGCGCAGGTCATCGGGGGCCGGCTCCCAGCCGAGCACCTCCAGCTCCCGCATCTCGGGCAACCGGTCCGGCTCCAGTTCGCTGCGGCCGGTGCGGCGCAGTGCGAGCGGGTGCGGCGTTCCGTCCTCGTCCCACGACATGCGGGCACGTTATCCGACACGGTGACCGATATGTGTGACCTCCGCGTACGGGCTACCCCTGCGGCCGCTCCAGCGGGTTGGCCGCGATCCGGGTGGCCGCGCCGCCGGCCACGTACGCGGCCGCCGCGCAGTCGGGCTTGCGGGCGGCCTGGTCCTGGACCAGCGCGAGGAACGCGGCGCCGAAATCGCCCCGCGGGTACGCGGCGAGGAGGTCGGCCGTGAAGGCGGGATCGAACTCGGCGACGCGCAGGCCCGAGACGTCCGCGCTCGTCCCGACCTGCAGCAGGTGGCTCTCCGCGTCCTCGGCCGCGCTCACGTCGTCCCGCATGTGCAGGACGATGACCTCCTCGGCGCGCGCCCGGCGGGCCGCCGGCCAGCCCAGGCCCGCCGTCAGGACGCGCGCGACATGGCCGCCCGCCTCCTCGAAGGGCAGGGTGTGGCTGTCGAAGGGCGCGGTCAGGCCCAGATCGTGCACCAGGGCGCTGACGTAGAGGAGTTCCGCGTCGTACGCCAGCCCGTTCTGCTCCGCGTACCGGGCTCCGAAGGCGTAGGAACGGACCGAGTGGTTCAGGAGGGTCGTGTCCGCGTACTCCGAAGCGATCTCGAGAGCTGCGCGGGCCGATGCCGTGTCAAGCGTCCACGTCTTCATGGGGCGTCAGCGTAGGCGGCGGCTGAAATCGATCTCGGACGGGGGCTCCCCCGGCCAGTTCAGCCGGGTCGGGGCGGGCGGGGTTTCGGCGAGGACGGTGCCGCGCGAGACGACGTACCGCGGGCGGACCTGGCGACGGATCGCCTCCTCGGGCGACGGCGCCGGGAGGAGTACGAAGGAGGCGGGGGCGCCCGCGGTGATGCCGTACTCGGTCTCCGCGAGGCCGAGCACCCGCGCCGCACGTTCCGTCACCATCGAGAAGGCCAGCGGGATCTCGTCGGCGCCGGTGAGCTGGGCGGCGTACAGCCCGACGAGGGCGGTCTGCAGCGGGTTGGCGGTGCCCAGCGCGTTCCAGGGGTCCATCACGTCGTCGTGGCCGAAGGCGACGTTGACCCCGGCCGCCAGCATCTCCTTGACCTGGGTGAGGCCGCGCCGCTTGGGATAGGCGTCGAAGCGGCCCTGGAGGCCCAGGTTGGCGAAGGGGTTGGAGACCAGGTTGATGCCGGAGCGGGCGAGCAGGCGCTGGAGTTTGAAGCTGTACGCGCCGTTGTAGGAGCCCATGGCCGTCGTGTGCGAGGCCGTGGCGCGCCCGCGCAGCCCCGAGCGCAGGGCCAGCGTCGCCAGCACCTCCACGAAGCGGGACTGCTCGTCGTCGATCTCGTCGCAGTGCGCGTCCACCCGTAGGCCGTGCTCCTCGGCCAGCGCGAAGGCCGTGTGCAGCGAGGCGAGGCCGTCCTCGCGGGTGTCCTCGAAGTGCGGGATCGCGCCGACGACGTCCGCCCCGCGGGCGACGGCCTCGCGCATCAGCCCCTCGCCGCCCGGGAAGGAGACGATGCCCTCTTGCGGGAAGGCCACGATCTGCAGGGTCATGAAGTCCCGGACCCGGTCGCGCACCTCCAGCAGCGCCTCGAGCGCGGTGAGGTCCGGGTCGGTGACGTCGCAGTGGGTCCGCACGTGCAGCACCCCGTGGGCGGCCTGCCAGCGCAGCACCTCGGTGGCCCGCGCGACCACGTCCTTGCGGGTCAGGGTCCGCTTGCGCTCGCTCCAGCAGGCGATGCCCTCCCAGAGGGTGCCGGAGGCGTTGGGGCGGGGCTCGCCGACGGTCAGCGCCGTGTCGAGGTGGATGTGCGGCTCGACGAAGGGAGGCGTGAGCAGGCCGCCGTGGGCCTCGATGAGGATGCCGGTGACCGGTGGTTCCTTCTGATCGTCGTACGGGATGACCCGCGCGATGCGGCCGTCCTCCGCGACCTCGACGTCGGACAGGCCGTGGGTGTGCAGCAGCCGGGCGCCCCGGACGATCATCCGCATGACGCCAGCCTAGACAGACCCTTCGCCGGAGCGGGCCTAGCCGCGCTTGGCCTGGGCCTTCTGCTGCATGCCGCGCGTCTTCGCGGCGGTGCTGTGGACGTCCCGGACCGCAGCCTTGGCACGGGCCTCGGCAGCCGTGTTCTTGGCCAGCGCGCGCTCGGAGTCCTGGTGGCTGTGGTGGCCGGTGCGGGCCTTCTTGGCCATGATCGTTCCTCCTCGGACGGAACGGCCGACGCGTTCCACTGTGCGCCCGTTCCGAGCGGTCGGCATCCCGGGGAGTGCTGCGGCCGGAGCGCTGCGGCCACAATGGGGCGCATGACCAGCGACAGTGAGATGACCCCCGACATGCCCGACTGGGAGAAGCGGTTCCGGGCACCGCGCGTCGGGCTCCCCGACTGGGCCGAGGACGCCCCGGACCGTTCGCTCTTCGTCTCCAATGCGACCGGAACCTACGAGATCTACGCGTGGGACCGCGCCACCGGCGAGCAGCGGCAGGCCACCAGCCGCCCCAACGGCACCACCGACGGAACCCTCTCCCCCGACGGCGAGTGGATCTGGTGGTTCTCCGACACCGACGGCGACGAGTTCGGCACGTGGGTGCGCCAGCCCTTCGCGGGCGGCTCCGACGAACCGGCCACCCCTGGCCTTGCGCCCTCGTACCCCGCCGGGCTGGCCATCGGGCGGGACGGGACGGCCGTCGTGGGGCGCTCCACCGACGAGGACGGCTCGACCGTCCACGTGGTCCGGCCGGACGGCTCCGCGCCCACCGTGATCTACCGGCACCGGGAGTCGGCCGGCGTCGGCGACCTGTCCCGCGACGGAACGCTGGTGGCCGTCGAGCACACCGAGCACGGCGACGCCATGCACTCCGCCCTGCGCGTCCTGACCTTGGACGGGACCACCGTCGCCGAGCTGGACGACTCCCGGGGCGGGTCCGAGGAGCTGGGCCTGGAGGTCCTCGGTTTCGCGCCGGTCCTGGGCGACACCCGGCTGCTCGTCGGCCACCAGCGGCGCGGCCGCTGGGAGCCGATGGTCTGGGACGTGGCCACCGGCGCCGAGCAGGAGCTCGCGATCGACCTGCCGGGCGACGTCAGCGCCGAGTGGTACCCGGACGGATCCGCGCTGCTGGTCGCGCACAGCTTCGAGGCCCGCAGCGAACTGTGGCGCTACGACCTGGCCGCACGGGAGCTCGTACGCGTGGACACGCCCGCGGGGTCGGTGTCGGGGGCCACCGCGCGACCCGACGGGACGGTGGAGTACCTGTGGTCCTCGGCCGCCGAGCCCTCGGCGGTACGGTCCACCGCGGGCGGCATCGTCCTGGACCCGCCCGGTTTCCGGGCTCCCGGCTCGGTACCGGTCGAGGACGTGTGGGTGGAGGGCCCGGGCGGGCGGATCCACGCGCTCGCGCAGCGGCCGGCGGGTCACGGCGAGGGCCCCTTCCCGACGGTCTTCGAGATCCACGGCGGGCCGACCTGGCACGACAGCGACTCCTTCGCGTCCGCCCCGGCGGCCTGGCTGGACCACGGCTTCGCCGTGGTGCGGGTCAACTACCGCGGCTCGACGGGGTACGGCCGCGAGTGGACCGACGCCCTCAAGCACCGGGTCGGGCTGATCGAGCTGGAGGACATCGCGGCGGTGCGGGAGTGGGCGGTCTCCTCCGGCCTCGCGGACCCGGCCCGCATGGTGCTGTCGGGCGGTTCCTGGGGCGGGTACCTGACGCTGCTGGGCCTGGGCACGCAGCCCGAAGCCTGGGCCGTGGGCCTGGCCGCCGTACCGGTCGCGGACTACGTGACGGCGTACCACGACGAGATGGAGGCGCTGAAGGCGCTGGACCGCACGCTCTTCGGCGGTACGCCGGAGGAGGTCCCGGACCGCTTCGAGGCGTCCTCGCCGCTGACGTACGTGGACGCCGTGAAGGCGCCGGTCCACATCGCGGCCGGCGTGAACGACCCGCGCTGCCCGATCCGCCAGATCGACAACTACGTGGACCGGCTGGCCGCGCGCGGCGCCGTGCACGAGGTGTACCGGTACGACGCCGGTCACGGTTCGCTGGTGGTGGAGGAGCGGATCAAGCAGGTCCGGATGGAGCTGGAGTTCGCGCTGAAGCACCTGCCGCACTGACCCTGCGGGAGGGCCACCGGTGCACCCCCCGTACGGTGGTGGGGTGCACCGGTTTCTCCTGACCCCGCGCTGGTGGGGGATCAACGTCTTCGTCGCGCTCGCCGTTCCCTTCTGCCTGTTCATGGGGTCCTGGCAGCTCGGCCGGTTCGAGGACCGCGTCGACAGCCACAAGGAAGCGAGCACGGAGCGGCCGGCCGACCAGGTGGCCGCGCCCCTGGACTCGCTCCTTCCGGTCGACAAGACGACCTCCGGACGGCTGGCCTCCACGGCCGGGGAGTACGGCGACCAGCTGCTGGTGCCCGAGCGACGGCTGGACGGCCGGTCCGGGTTCTACGTGCTGACGCTGCTGAAGACCGACTCCGGCAAGACCGTCCCGGTGGTCCGGGGTTGGCTGCCGGGGGTGGCGGATCCCGCGAGGGCGCCGGTCCCGCCGACCGGCCGGGTCGAGGTCAGCGGGGCCCTGCAGGCCTCGGAGAACGCCGGTACGAAGGGGGTCCACTCCCAGGGCGGGCTGCCGGCCGGGCAGCTCGGGGTGATCAGCGCGGCCTCGCTGGTCAACATCGTCCCGTACGACCTGTACGACGCCTGGCTGACCGTGCAGACCCCGTCGGAGGGGATGGTTCCGGTGCCCGCGCAGGCGCCGACCAACACCGGGCTCGACCTGAAGGCGTTCCAGAACCTCGGCTACACCGGCGAGTGGTTCGTCTTCGTCGCCTTCGTGCTCTTCATGTGGTTCCGGCTCTACCGTCGCGAGGTGGAGACCATCCGCGACGCCGAGGCGGGCCTGCTGGAGCCCGCCGCGCGCTAGCCCTGCCGCCCGGAACGCCGACACCGCCTCTGGGCCCGCCCGGGGACGGTGGCTAGGACAGCGGGATCGCGCCCGTCCGGTAGACCGTACCGCCGCAGGCCTCGGGGATCGTCGTCCGCGTGGTCGTGGCCCCCGACTGCGGGGTGTGCGAGACGGCCACGCCGGACGGGGCCGGGGACGCGCCCGCCTGTGGTTCGACGACCGGTCCGCTCCCCGTGCCGCCCGTGGCGCCCGCCGGCTCGGTCTGCGGGGGCTTCCCGCCCGTGCCCGTGTTCGCCGGGGCGCAGGTCTGTCCCGACGGCACCCACGCGAAGCGGACCTCGTACGCCGTGTTCGGAGGGAGCACCAGCGCCGGAGCCGCCGCCGCCGGGTCGGGCAGCAGCCCGCTCGCCGGATCCCCCGCCGTGTGGCCGACCACGGCGACCCCGGGACCCGAGCCGGCCCCGGTACCGGGCGCCGCGGCCGCGGTCAGGGTGTCCTGGCCGTTGACGGCGCAGCCCTGCGCCGAGACGTTGGTGACCCGGAAGCTGCCGTACACCCTGCCGTCGGTCTCCGGGGCCCGGGCAGAGCCCACCACCCCGAGCTGGTCCGCGCCGCACCCGGGCACTCCTGGCGCCGCCACCGGCGGCAGCGGGCCCGAGCCCGCCGCCGAGCCGCCGGAACCGGCCGGTCCGGCGGAGGTCCCGGCGCCCGACGGGCCTGCCGTCAGACCGCTCGCCGAGGGGCCCGCCGTGGCGTTCGGCTGCCCGGTGACCCCGCCCACGGACGGGACCTCGCCGAAGGAGTCGGTCGCCTTCGGCAGGGACCCGAAGCCGTTCTGGTGGGGGTCGGAAACCGGCGAGTCCCGCTTCTCGCCCGTGGCCTCACCGTGCCCGGCCATCGCGGGGTGGTCCGTGGCCGGGCCCTCGGCAGCGGACAGGTGCAGTGCGGTCGGGATCGCCGTCCCTACGAGCAGCACGGCCGCGGCGGCGCCGACGAGGGCGGCCCGGCGGTTGCGGGTCCGGCGCGCGGGGACGGCGTCGCGCAGTCGATCCAGCGCGTCGGCGGAGGGCTGCAGGCCCTCGACGGCGCCGCGCAGGAGGATGCGTAGCTCTTCTTCCCCGCTCGCCCCGCCCGGCGGTGTGTGGTCGTCCATCATGACTGCGCAGCCTCCATCGCCACCCGCAGCGCGGCAATGCCCCGCGATCCGTACGCCTTCACCGAGCCGAGCGATATTCCGAGCGTCTCGGCGACCTGGGCCTCCGTCATGTCGGCGAAGTAGCGCAGCACCAGCACCTCGCGCTGGCGGCGCTGCAGTCCACGCATCGCCTTGATCAGATCGTCCCGCTCCAGCTGGTCGTACGCGCCCTCTTCGGCGCTGGCCATGTCCGGCATCGGCTTCGAGAGCAGCTTGAGGCCGAGGATGCGGCGGCGCAGGGCGGACCGCGAGAGGTTCACGACGGTCTGGCGCAGGTACGCCAGGGTCTTCTCCCGGTCGCGGACCCGGTTCCGGGCGGAGTGCACCCGGATGAAGGCCTCCTGGACCACGTCCTCGCAGGAGGCGGTGTCGTCGAGGAGCAGTGCGGCCAGGCCCAGGAGCGAGCGGTAGTGCGCCTGGTAGGTCGCGGTGAGGTGGTCGACGGTGGTTCCGGCCACCACCTCGGGCGTCTCGGCCGCCTCGGCCGCCTCGCTCTTGCTGCTCCCGTCCGTCTCAGCGCCGTCGCGCGGCGCGGGCACGAGACCGCCCCGGATCGGTACGGCGGTCCGTGCGGGTGCGGCCGACGGTCCCGCTGAGGGCCCCGCCGGCGGGACGGGCACGATCACGGGAAGACCGCCCCCGGGTGTGCGGAGACGCCGGCGCGACGGGATGATCCCGATCTGCGCCGGCCGGACGGCCTGGTCGAGCAGTGTGTCTGCCACGCCGGTTGGACACGCGTCCCCCCATCAGGGTTGTACGCGCGAGGCGGCCTCACCAGCAAAATCCTTATTGCCCTCATGCGTACCCGCTCTTCCCGATTGCCCCGTCTTTATCGAGACGGCAGTCGGGCCATCACCTTGATCAAGGGATCAGCACCGATCCTACAAAGCGAATTACGCAAATTCACCTGCGATCAGTTCCGCAATCTGTGTGGCATTCAGCGCTGCGCCCTTGCGGAGATTGTCGGCGCACACGAAGAACTCCAGGGCGTGACGGTCGTCGAGCGAGGCCCGCACCCGCCCCACCCAGGCGGGATCCGTCCCGGCGGCGTCCACGGGAGTGGGGAACTCCCCGGCCGCCGGGTCGTCCACGAGCACCACGCCGGGGGCGGCCTCGAGGATCTCCCGGGCGTGCGCGGCCTCCACCTCGCGCTCGAACCGGGCCCGCACGGTCAGCGAATGCCCGGTCAGTACGGGCACCTGAACGCAGGTCACCGACACCGGGAGCTGCTCCAACTGCAGGATCCGGCGCGTCTCCCCGCGTACCGCCAGCTCGTGCGAGGACCAGCCGTCCGCGCGCAACTCGCCGGACCAGGGCACGACATTGAGGGCGAGCGGGGCCGCGAAGGGGCCGGTGTCCTCGCCCACGGCGCGGCGCACGTCTCCGGGCTGCTCGCCCAGGGAGGTCCCGGCGACCAGCGACTGCTGGCGGCGCAGCGCCTCGGCTCCGGCCCGGCCGGCGGCGCTCGCGGCCTGGTACGAGGAGACGACCAGATCGCAGAGGGAGTACTCGGAGTGCAGCGCGCCCAGGACCGTGACCATGGTGGCGGTCACGCAGTCCGGGCCGGCGACGATCCCGCGCGGCCGGATCCGTACGGCGTGCCCGTTGACCTCGGGCACCACCAACGGGACCTCGGGGTCCTCCCGGAAGGCGGCGGACAGGTCGATGACGACCGAGCCGCGCGTGGTGACCACGGGGGCCCACCGGGCCGAGACGTCGGCCGGGGTGAGGAAGAGGGCGATGTCGCCCGGTCCGAGGCCGTCGAAGGCGTCCTCGGTGAGGGCGATCACCTCGGTCTCCTCCGCGCGGACGGCCAGCATGCGGCCGGCCGAGCGCGCGGAGGCGATCAGGCGGATCTCGCCCCAGACGTCGGCCCGCAGGGACAGCATCTGGAGCAGGACCGAACCGACTGCTCCGGTCGCCCCGACCACGGCGAGTGCCGGGCCGGAGGACCGGGTGCGGGTCATCGTCCGGTGCCTCCGTAGACGACGGCTTCGGCACTGTCGGAGTCGAGGCCGAAGGCCGTGTGCACGGCGCGGACGGCCTCGTTGACGTCGTCCTGGCGGGTGACGACGGAGATGCGGATCTCGGAGGTGGAGATCAGCTCGATGTTCACGCCCGCGTCGGACAGCGCCTGGAAGAAGGAGGCGGTGACGCCCGGGTTCGTCTTCATGCCGGCGCCGACCAGGGAGATCTTGCCGATCTGGTCGTCGTAGCGCAGGGAGTCGAAGCCGATCGCGCCCTTCGCCTTCTCCAGCGCCTCGATGGCCTTGTGGCCCTCGGTCTTGGGGAGCGTGAAGGAGATGTCCGTGAGGCCCGTGGAGGCCGCCGAGACGTTCTGCACGATCATGTCGATGTTGATCTCGGCGTCCGCGATGGCGCGGAAGATCGCCGCGGCCTCGCCCGGCTTGTCCGGGACACCGACGACCGTGATCTTGGCTTCGGAGACGTCGTGCGCGACTCCGGAGATGATGGCGTGCTCCACCTGCGCGTCCCCTTGCGGATTCTCGTTGCTGACCCAGGTGCCCGGCAGTCCGGAGAAGGACGAGCGGACGTGGATCGGGATGTTGTAGCGGCGCGCGTACTCGACGCAGCGGTGCAGCAGCACCTTGGAACCGGAGGCCGCGAGCTCCAGCATGTCCTCGGAGGAGATCCAGTCGATCTTCTTGGCCTTCTTCACGACGCGGGGGTCCGCGGTGAAGACGCCGTCGACGTCGGTGTAGATCTCGCACACCTCGGCGTCCAGCGCCGCGGCGAGCGCGACGGCGGTGGTGTCCGAGCCGCCCCGGCCGAGGGTGGTGATGTCCTTGGAGTCCGCGGACACGCCCTGGAAGCCCGCGACGATGGCGATGTTGCCCTCGTCCAGCGCGGTGCGGATCCGGCCCGGCGTGACATCGATGATGCGCGCTTTGTTGTGGACCGAGTCGGTGATCACGCCTGCCTGGCTACCGGTGAACGACTGGGCCTCGTGGCCCAGGTTTTTGATCGCCATGGCCAGCAGGGCCATGGAGATCCGCTCCCCGGCGGTCAGCAGCATGTCGAATTCGCGCCCGGCAGGCATCGGCGATACCTGCTCGGCGAGATCGATCAGCTCGTCCGTCGTGTCGCCCATCGCGGAAACCACGACGACCACCTGGTGGCCGTTCTTCTTGGCATCCACGATCCGCTTGGCGACGCGCTTGATGCCTTCGGCATCCGCTACGGAGGAGCCTCCGTACTTCTGCACGACAAGGCCCACGTGCGCTCCTCGCTCAGTCCGTCTCATTGCTGGTGCAGTGTAACGAGCGACCGGGATCCGACCGCCTCGTACCACATCATGAGACGAGAAGATCAGAGAATGAGTTCCCGGTCCGGCCGCCGCGTTCGCTCAGGTGCGGCCGAGGCCGCCGAGCTCCTCGGCCATCACCTGTCCGGCCTGTTCCGCGAGGTCGTCCTCGGCCAGGTCCTCGTCCGTGTCCAGGCCGTCCAGCGCCGCCAGCGGCTGGTCCAGACGTACGTGGGCCACCAGCGACTGCAGTGCGCGCAGGGTCGCCGAGGCCGTCGGACCCCAGTTGGTGAAGTACGAGAACTGCCACCACCACAACGCCTCGGTGGTCCGCCCCGCCCGGTAGTGCGCCAGCCCGTGCCGCAGGTCCGCCACCACGTCGGCCAGGTCGTCGGAGATCCGGTGCGCGACCGGGGCCTTGCGCGGCTCGTAGGGGTCGAAGACCTCCGAGTACACGTCGACCGGCTCGAGCATGTAGGCGAACCGCTCGCGCAGCTCGTCGACGTCCGGCTCCGGGCCGAGGTCGGGCTCGTAGCGCTCGTCGGGCAGCACGTCCTGGTACGCGCCCAGCCGGCCGCCCGCCAGCAGCAGCTGGGACACCTCCAGGAGGAGGAAGGGCACCGCGCTGTCCGGGTCCTCGCCCTTGGCCACCTCGGTGACCGCGACGATGAAGGACTCGATCTGGTCCGAGATCTGGACGGCGAAGTCGTCCGGATCCTGGCCCAGGGCGTGCAGCGTTGCGTCAGACATCGAGAAGTCGCCTTCCTTCAAAGGCCCGCCCGAGCGTGACCTCGTCCGCGTACTCCAGATCTCCCCCGACGGGGAGTCCGCTGGCCAGGCGGGTGACCTTCAGGCCCATGGGCTTGATCATGCGGGCGAGGTAGGTGGCGGTCGCCTCACCCTCCAGGTTCGGGTCGGTGGCCAGGATCAGCTCGGTCACCTCGCCGTCCGCCAGGCGCGCCAGCAGCTCGCGGATGCGCAGGTCGTCCGGGCCGACGCCCTCGATCGGGCTGATCGCGCCGCCGAGGACGTGGTACTTCCCCCGGAACTCGCGCGTCCGCTCGATCGCGACGACGTCCTTCGGCTCCTCGACGACACAGATGACCGTGGTGTCCCGGCGCGGGTCGCGGCAGATGCCGCACCGCTCCTCCTGTGCCACGTTCCCGCACACCGCGCAGAACCGGACCTTGTCCTTGACCTCCAGGAGCGCGTGCGCGAGGCGGCGGACGTCGGTGGGCTCGGCCTGCAGGATGTGGAAGGCGATCCGCTGCGCGCTCTTGGGCCCGACGCCGGGCAGCCTGCCCAGTTCGTCGATCAGGTCCTGAACCACGCCTTCGTACAACGGACTGCCTTCTTTCGTCGGGTAGGGGAGAGGGTTAGAACGGGAGGCCGGGGATACCGCTGCCGCCGCCCAGGCCCTGGGCCAGGGGGCCCAGCTTCTGCTGCTGGAGCGCCTGCGCATTCTCGTTGGCCGCCTGCACCGCGGCGACCACCAGGTCGGCGAGCGTCTCCGTGTCCTCGGGGTCCACGGCCTTCGGGTCGATCACCAGCGCCCGCAGCTCACCGGATCCGGTGACGGTCGCCCTCACCAGACCGCCGCCGGCCTGGCCCTCGACCTCGGTCCGTGCAAGCTCCTCCTGCGCGGCCGCGAGATCCTGCTGCATCTTCTGGGCCTGCTGGAGCAGCTGCTGCATGTTGGGCTGGCCACCACCGGGAATCACAGGGCACTCACTCCATACGTTGTACGTCGAGACCTTCGGAACGCTGGTCAATCCGAGCCTACGTGCTCCCCGGGCCCCGCGCCCTACGCCGTGAGGACCAACTCTTTCGAGTGAGAGACGAGGCGTGCGCGTACCTGATGGAGACCTCCTTGCGGGCGGAAATCCCGGGAATCGTCGCCCATCGCCCGTCATTCGAAGGTAGGAAGAGCATGCGCATCATTGCGCACACGCGCACCACCACACGTCAGCGCAGGCAGAGGGAGTGCCGGGTGAGCCAGCCGGAGATGCAGCCCGAGGGGCCACCCCGGGATCCCCGGGAGGAAGGCGGCGGACCGATGGCGGCGGGCGATCTGACCGGCCGGCCGTTCCCCCTCGGGGACTGGGGCGAGCCCGCCGAGCGGCTCGACGAGCTCTACCGGCGGGTCGAGGCCGATGCCCTGCGCACCGCCGAGTGGTACCTGTCCGACCGGGCCTGGAAGCGGCGCGGTGCGCGCGTGCTGCGCGCCGCGGCGGCCGTGGGCGCCGTCACGGGTGCCTCGATGCCACTGCTGGAACTGACGGGCTCGATCCCGGGCGCCTCCACGTACGGCTACCTCGCACTGCTGCTGGGCGCGGCCGCGCTGGCCTGCGACCGGTTCTTCGGGCTGACGTCCGGGTGGATGCGGAACGTGGCGACGGCCCAGGCCGTGCAGCGCCGGCTCCAGACCCTCCAGTTCGACTGGGCCTCGGAGAACGTGCGCGAGGTGCTCGGCCCCACCGAGGGCACGGCCAGCGAGGCCGCGGAGCGGTGCCTGACCGTGCTGCGCCGCTTCTCGGAGGACATCACCGAGCTGGTGCGGTCGGAGACGGCGGACTGGATGGTGGAGTTCCGGGCCGGGCCCGCGCCGCTGGTGATGCAGTCGCTGGGGGCCTCCGGGGGACGCCCGGACGCGAACGTCCCGCCCGCCCGCTTCCCGCTGCCGCCGGGCACCAGACCGAACATGCCCCGGCAACGGCCGCCGGAGCAGCCGCGCTGAGACCGGGCGGAGCCGGTGGGGGCCGGGGTTCCGCGCAGCGGACCCGCACCCGTACCCGTACCCCGCCCACCAGCACCGCTCAGCTGAAGATGATCATCGAGCCCTGGCCGAGGCTCCGCGTCGCGGCCGCGTGCAGTCCCAGCCACACGTGCCGCTCGCGGGCGAAGGGGCTGTCGTCGTACGGAATCGGCCCCGCCGGCTCCTCCAGCAACGTCGGCCGCCCCGGCGGCGCCGGCGCGGCGGGCGGGTTCCCCGGGTCTATCCCGATGGCGGGAGCCACGAACAGCAGCTCCCGCAGCAGCCCCTGCCCGGACCCCAGCGGCCCGCCCCCGGCCAGCAGCTCCTCGTTCGCCAACGGAGCCGCGAAGTCCACCGGGACGTAGGCCCCGGCGTGGTCGTAGTGCCACACCAGGTGCGACTGCTGGGCCGTGGGCTCGAACATCTCCAGCAGTTGCTCGTAGTCCCCGCCGAGCTCGTCCACCGGGGTCACGGGCAGCCCGCAGAGCTGGAGCATGTACGCCCGCCTCAGGAAGTGCAGGGCGTCGTAGTCGAAGCCGGCGACCGGGGCGACGTCCCCGCTCAGGCCCGGCATGTACGCGAACACGGGCACGGTCGGCAGTCCGGCCGCGCCCAGCGCCCTGTCGTACGAGGCGATCTCTTCCGCGAAGGGGTTGTCGGGGCTGTGGCACAGCACGTCGACAAGGGGGACCAGCCACAGGTCACAGGCCACTCGGCCTCCGATCAGTCGTTGTCGCCGATCCGGCCAGCGTAGTGGGCCGGACACCCTCCGCGAAGGGGTGCGCAGAACCTCGGCGCTCAGAGGCGGGCGGCCCAGGCCAGCGCGTGCTCGTTGTAGCCGTGCACGATGCCGCGCACCGCGTCGGCGTCGGCCAGCGTCACCGCGTCCACCAGCTCGCTGTGGCCGTCCCACAGTGCCGCCCGCAGCTGCGGCTCGCGCTGGAGGTGGGGGACGGCGAAGACCCAGCACTGCACGCGGATGCGGTGCAGGAACTCGGAGATGTAGGTGTTGGCGACCAGCCCGCTCAGCTCCCGCCAGAAGCGCAGGTCGTAGCCGATCAGCACTTCGAGCGAACCGCTCTGCGCGGCCCGTCGGGCCTCCTCGCCCCGGCGGCGCACCGACACCAGCAGCTCGGCGGAGCCCGGGGTGGTGCCGCGCTCGGCGAGGCGGCGGAAGATCCCGTCCACGACGAGCGAACGGGCCTCGACCATGCCCCGGAAGTCGTCCACGGAGAAGATCCGGACGCGGAAGCCGCGGTGCTGGACCAGTTCGAGCAGCCCTTGGGCCGAGAGGTCCACGAGCGCCTCGCGCACCGGGGTCGCGGAGACCTCGTACTGCTCGGCGATCTGCTTGACGGTGAACTCGGTTCCCGGAGGCAGGCGCCCCGCGAGCACCTCGTCACGCAGCGCGTCCGCGATCTGCTGGCGAAGTGTGTTGCGGGTGACAGCTCCGCTGCCTGGCATAGGGGTCCGTCTCCTGTCGTAGAGCTCCGGACACCATAGGCCAGACAGCGCGGCCGAAAACCGATCGGTAGCTAACCGATATCCGACATCCGCACCCGGTGCCCGGGGGCGGGTCCGGATCCGGGTGTGGACGGCGACCGGACCCGTTCCCCCGGGCGGGCGGGTCTAGCCGGCCGTGGTGTGGCGGTCGGCGACCGTCAGCGCCTCGTCCAGCAGGGCCAGGCCCTCCTTGGCCTCCGCCTCCGTGACGTTGCAGGGCGGGACCACGTGGATGCGGTTCATGTTCACGAAGGGCCACAGGCCCGACGCCTTGCAGGCCGCCGCGAACTCGGCCATCGGCGCGTTGTCCGCGCCGGCCGCGTTGTACGGCACGAGCGGCTCGCGCGTCTCCTTGTCCCGTACGAGTTCCAGGGCCCAGAAGGCGCCCAGCCCGCGGACCTCGCCGACCGAGGGGTGGCGCTCGGCGATCTCGGCGAGGGCCGGGCCGATCACGTTCTCACCGAGGTGGGCGGCGTGCTCGACGATGCCCTCCTCTTCCATCGTGTTGATCGTCGCGACGGCGGCGGCGCAGGCCAGGGGGTGGCCGGAGTACGTCAGTCCGCCCGGGTAGGGGCGGGTGGCGAAGGTCTCGGCGATGGCGGCCGAGATGGCCACGCCGCCGAGCGGGACGTAGCCGCTGTTCACGCCCTTGGCGAAGGTGATCAGGTCGGGGGTGACGCCCCAGTGGTCGGCGGCGAACCACCTGCCGGTGCGGCCGAAGCCCGACATGACCTCGTCCAGGATGAAGACGATGCCGTGGCGGTCGCAGAGCTCGCGCACGCCCGCGAGGTAGCCCGCGGGCGGGGTCATGATGCCGGCGGTGCCGGGCACGCTCTCCAGGATGATCGCCGCGATGGTCTGCGGCCCCTCGAAGGCGATGGTGTCGGCGAGGTGGGCGAGGGCGCGGGCGCACTCCTCGGCCTCGGTGGTGGCGTGGAAGGCGGAGCGGTAGAGGTACGGGCCCCAGAAGTGCACGACGCCGGCGGCGGCCGTGTCGGAGGGCCAGCGGCGCGGGTCGCCGGTCAGGTTGATCGCGGCGGCGGTGGCCCCGTGGTAGGAGCGGTAGGTGGAGAGCACCTTGGCGCGGCCCGTGTGCAGACGGGCCATGCGCACGGCGTTCTCGACGGCCTCGGCGCCGCCGTTGGTGAAGAAGACCTTGTCCAGGTCGCCCGGGGTCCGCTCGGCGATGAGGCGTGCGGCCTCGGAGCGGACGTCGACGGCGAAGCCGGGCGCGAGGGTGCAGAGCCGGGCGGCCTGCTCCTGGATCGCGGCGACGACCTTGGGGTGCTGGTGGCCGATGTTGGTGTTCACCAGCTGGGAGGAGAAGTCGAGGTACCGCTTGCCTTCGTAGTCCCAGAAGTACGACCCCTCGGCCCCGGCGACGGCGAGGGGGTCGATCAGGGCCTGGGCGGACCAGGAGTGGAAGACGTGCTTCCGATCTGCGTCCTTCACGGCGGCAAGGGTGTGCGAGGTGACATGAGGGGTCATGTCGTCACGCTAGAAGTGCGCAGGTGGGGCGGGATATCGGCGGACTGTATGGGGGTGGGGGGCCACTCTCGGCAGTCTGTCTGCGAGGGGCTCGAACCCCAGCCATGGATTGACAGCATCCTGTCGTTATGACAGTCTATTGTCATAGAGCAGGAACCACGCTGGAGGCGAAAGCACCATGAGCGAGACCCCGCGCAAGCCCGTCCACCTCGCGGTCTACGACACGTACGCGGACTGGGAGACCGGCCACACCACCGCGCACCTCACCCAGCGCGGCCACACCGTGCGCACGGTCGGCCTGAGCGCCGCGCAGCAGGTCACCACCATGGGCGGCGTCCGCATCCAGCCTGACCTGGCCCTGGCCGACCTGCGACCGGAGGACTCCTCGCTGTTGATCCTCACGGGCGCGTCCCTGTGGGACACGAGCGACGATCTGGCGCCGTTCGCGGCCAAGGCGCGGGAGTTCCTGGCCGCCGGAGTGCCGGTCGCGGCGATCTGCGGAGCCACCGCCGGCCTCGCCCGCGAGGGCCTGCTGGACGGCCGGACCCACACCAGTGCCGCCTCCTTCTACCTGGCCGAGCAGCCCGGTTACGGTGGCGCCGAGCGCTACGTCGAGGCCGACGCGGTGACCGACGGAGACCTGATCACGGCGGGGCCGACGGAGCCGGTGGCCTTCGCCCGCGAGGTCTTCGCCCGTCTGGACGTCTACAAGCCGGACGTCCTGGACGCCTGGTACGGGCTCTTCCACGACTCGGACGTCAGCGCGTACCCGGTCCTGATGGCGGCATCGGCGGCCGGCGATGCGTGAGGCGACGGACCTTGGCGATCGTGCGGACCCCGAGGAGGCCCGTACCCAGCAGGACCTGCTGAGCCGCACCGCGCTCGGGGTGTTCCGGCTGAACGGACAGTTCCTCGCCATCTCGGAAGAGCTGGCCAAGCCGGCCGGGCTGACGGCCGCCTGGTGGCAGGTCCTGGGCGCGGTACTGCGGGAGCCGCTGCCCGTCGCGGGCATCGCCCGGAGCATGGGCATCACCCGGCAGAGCGTGCAGCGCATCGCGGACCTGTTGGTCACCAAAGGGCTGGCGGAATACGCCCCGAACCCCGCCCACCGGCGGGCGAAGCTGCTGCGGCCCACGGAGGAGGGGCGGGGCGCGGTGGACCGGATCGGCCCGGGACACGCGGCCCTGGCGGCCCGCCTCACGGCGGAGCTGGGCGATGCCGCCTTCGCGGAGACGGTCCGCGCACTGGAACGGCTGGCCACGGCACTGGACGCGCTGGAGTCCGCCGGACCGTCCGCCACACCGTCCGCCGCCGTTCCTGCGCCCGCACCGGAATGAGCCCCGGACGGCACCGTCCGCGGCGCCGTGCACGCACCGCGAAGGCCCGCCGCAAGCGATTGTGTCGAAGTCAATAAGCCTGCAAGCAAAGCTTGTTACGTATAACGGGGCTGTCGGACACTGCGGCACATGGAGCCGTTGAAGGTAGTGGCACAACTGTGGGAGCGAATCGAGGCGCGCGACTGGGACGGCGTGGCCGGGCTCATCGCCGAGGACGCGGTCATCGAATGGCCCGTGAGCGGTGAGCGCATCGTGGGGCGCGCCAACTTCATAGCCGTGAACAGCGACGACGGCTACGCGGACGAGAGATCCGTGGAACTGCTGCGGATCCTGGCCGACGGGAACCTCGTGGTCACCGAGGTGGAGATACCTCAGGACCACGTCGTCTACCGGGCCGTCTCCCTCTGGACCGTGCGGGACGGGGAGATCGTGGGTGCGAGGGAGTACTGGACCAGCCCCGGCCAGGACCCGGCACCCCGCTGGCGGGCGGGCTACGTCGAACCCCTGGTGGCAGACTGAGCCGCGTGCTCACCGCTCTTCTCGGCGCGACCGGGGTCCTGGCGCTCCTCACCCTCGTCCCCGGCCCGGACATGGCGATCGTCACGAAACGGGCCATCACCCGGGGGCGCGGTGACGGGCTGCGCACCGTCGCCGGGATCGCCGTCGGGCTGCTGATCTGGGGCGCCCTCACCGTGGCGGGGCTCGCGGCGCTGCTCGCCGCCTCGACCGAGGTGTACCTGGTGGTGAAGCTGACGGGGGCCGCGTACCTGTGCTGGCTCGGCGCCCGGGCCCTGCTGCGGCCGGGTGCGGAGCGCGTGGCACCCGGGGAGCGCGGGGAGCCCGGGGAGCGCGTGCTGGAGCGGTCCGGGCCGGGCGGCGGCGGAGCCTGGCGGACGGGCCTGGTCGCCAACGTCCTCAATCCCAAGATCGCCGTCTTCTACACGGGACTGCTGCCCGCCCTCGCCCCGCCCGGCCTGCGGCCGGAGGTCGGCATGGCGCTGCTGGTCCTGCTCCACGTGCTGCTGACGGTGGTCTGGCTGGGCACGTACGTGTACGTGCTGTCGCGCGCCGGGCGGTTCTTCGCGCGGCCGCGGGTGCCGCGGGCACTGGACCGGACGACGGGAGTCGTCCTGATCGGCTTCGGCGTGCGGGTGGCGACGACGTGATGGTCATGGCGTCGCGGCGGTCGTGACGTTGCGGCGGTCGTGACGTTGCGACCGTCGTGCCCCTGGCTCGCAGGTATCCCCCGTCATACCTGAGAGCTACGCGCGAACACGGCTCCATGGCGTGACGCCGACCACGGGCCGGGATTTCTAACTTCGGTAGCAGAGAAGAGCGTTCACGGCTCTTCCGGCGACCGAAGGAAGAGGACCATGGCAACGGGGACGGGGACGCAGGCCGGGGCGGGGATCCAGACCGGGACCACCGGAAGGACCCGCGGGTCGGGCACGCGGCTCTCCACGGGCAGGGCGGGATCCGGTGGTGGCCGGCTGCGCCGCGGCCTGCTGGCCGCTCTGGTCGCCGCGGCCGTGGTGGTCCCCGTGTCCGCCGCGGCCTCCCCGAACGTCCCGGCCCCTGCGCCCGCCACGTTCTCCGAGGACGCCGCTCCCCGCAGCCGGTACGCCGCCAACAGCGCCAACCTCGCCGAGGCGGCCCGTACCGCCGAGGACGCCGACCGCCCCGGCCGGGCAGCCAGGCTGCGCGCCATGGGGTCGGGCGGAGCGGCCCAGTTCCTCACCTTCGACGGCCGCGGCAGGGGTCGCGCGGTCGAGGTGTTCGGCGAGCTGGAGAGCGCCGACCGGGTCGCCGTCCTGGTGCCCGGGTCCGACACCACGCTGGACACCTACGAGCGGTTCCGTGCCGGAGCCGTCTCCCTCCAGCAGCGCCTGCAAGCCGAGCATCCGCGCTCCGCCGTGGTCGCCTGGCTCGGGTACGACACCCCCGGAACGGTGAGCACCACCGTCCTGAGCGCCGACCGGGCCGACGCGGCCGCTGCCGAACTGGCCCCCTTCCTGGACCGGTTGCGCGACATATCGGGGCCCGGTGCCCGGCTCTCCCTCCTGTGCCACTCCTACGGCTCCGTGGTCTGCGCCCGGACCGCTACCGGGTCCGCGGTCAGCGACATGGCGCTGTTCGGTAGCCCGGGCACCGGGGCCGGATCCGCCCGTGAGCTGCCGACCGGGGCCCGGGTCTGGGCCGGCCGGGGCAGCGGCGACTGGATAGGCAACGTCCCGCACGTGCGGTTCGGCGGGATCGGTTTCGGCACCGATCCGGTCGATCCCGCCTTCGGGGCCCGGGCCTTCACCGCCGGCGCCGTCGGGCACAGCGACTACCTCAAGCCGGGCACCGAGTCCCTCGACAGCCTGGCCGCCATCGTCCTCGGCACCACCACCGCATCGGAGGCCGACCATGGTTGAGTTCCGCGCCCGGTGGTCCACCCTGGCCGCGGGCATCGACGCCGCCACGCCGGCCGACCGCGACCGGGCCGTGGACGCGCTGCGGGCCTTCGCGATCCTCGGCGTGGTCCTCGGCCACTGGTTGGTCACCGCGCTAACTGCGCGCGACGGCGGTCTGAGCACCACCAGCCCGCTGGCACACATGCCGTGGCTGGCTCCGGTGTCCTGGGTGTTCCAGACGTTGTCCGTCTTCTTCCTGGTGGGCGGCCATGTCGCCGCCCGCGGGTACGCGTCGGCGCGCGAGCGCGGCCTCTCGTACGGCGCGTGGGCCGGGCAGCGGCTGGGGCGGCTGTTCCGACCGGTCGCCGCGGTGCTGGTCCTCTGGACGGTCGTCGCGGTCGGGATGCTGATCGGCGGGGCGGAGTTCGCCACCGTCCGGTCGCTGGTCAAGCTGGTTCTGTCGCCGCTGTGGTTCCTGCTGGTGTTCGCCGCGCTCACCGCCGCGACCCCGCTCGTGGCCCGGCTCAGCCCGCTGTGGCCGCTGGCCGTGGTGGCTGCCGTCGACGTGTGGCGCTTCGGGCTGGCGGGCCCCGAGTGGATCGGCTGGGTCAATGTGGCCGCGGGTTGGCTCGTCCCCTTCACCCTGGGCGCCGCCTGGTCCCGCGGGGCGTTCGCCCGGCGCGACCGGGCGCTGCTCCTGCTCGGCGCGGGAGTCCTGGCCACGGCCGCGCTGATCCTCTGGGGCGGGTACCCGGCTTCGATGGTGGGTGTCCCTGGGGCCGCCGTCTCGAACCTGAACCCGCCGACGCTGGCGGCGGCCGTCTTCGGGCTGGCCCAGTGCGGGCTGGCGCTCCTGGTGCGCGACCCGCTCGCCCGGGCCCTGCGACGGCCGACGGCCTGGGCGAAGGTGGCTCTGGTGAACCTCTCCGCCATGACCGTCTTCCTGTGGCACCAGACCGCCATGATGGCCGTCACCGCCCTCGGGCTGCTGGTCTCGGCCGTCCTGCCCGGGCTACACACGGTGCCCGACTCGGTGGGCTGGATAGCGGCCCGGCTGCTGTGGTTGCCCGTGTTCGCCGCCGCGCTGTCGCTCTGTTGGGCCGCGTTCCGCATCCACGAACAGGCCACCGGCCGTCCGAAGCCGTCCCGTACCGCCCGTACTACCGCGGTCCCCCGCCCCAGGACGGACCCCGCCGAGGAGATCAACCATGTCTAGGGCCCGCCTTAGCCTGGACGGCGTGAACCAGCAGACCGAGCCACCTGCCGCCGACGCCCGCATCCGCCTGCCGCGCGGCCTGGCCCGGGAGTTGTTCACCCTGCGACGGGACCCCCTGCCAAGGATGGCGCGGCCGCGCTGGCTGGCCTGGCTGCCGCACGTGGTCCTCTGCTACGTGGCCATTCCCTGCGGTGTCCTCTCCGCAATGCTGATGAACGACCATTACAAGGTGCGCGGTTCGGCCCTGGTGGTGCTGTCACTGTTGACCTCCGCGTCCGTCGTGCTCAGCATGTTCCGGCCGATCGCCGCCTGGTGGCTCGGGCTCCTCACCTCCGGCCTGATCGCCTGGGCCATCCACGACCACGTCGGCCAGGGGCAGTCCTGGCCCTGGACGCCCGCCGGGCCGTTCACGCTCGCGCCCGTGCTCCTGATGGTCGCCCTGCGGGTGCCGCCCCGGGTGAGCGCCTCGGTCATCGGCATCACGCTCGCCCTCAACGGACTGGCCGACATCGTCCTCAGGCCGCCGCAGAGCCAGACCATCATCGGCGGAGTGGCCCTCCTCTTCGGGTTCGTGGGGATCCTCGGCTACGCCCTGCGGGCCACCCGCCTCGCCCGCGGCAAACTCGTCGAGCAGGAGACCCTCACCGAGGAGGAGCGGGCGCGGCGCACCCTGCTGGAGGAGCGCAGCCGGATCGCCCGCGAACTGCACGACGTCGTCGCCCACCACATGTCGGTGATCTCCATCCAGGCGCAGGTCGCCCCGCACTTGGTGGAGAACCCGTCAGAGGAGCTCAAGGAGAATCTGGCCGGCATCCGGGAGAACGCGCTGGAGGCGCTGACGGAGCTGCGGCGGGTGCTGGGCGTGCTGCGGTCCGAGCGGCCCGACGATCCCGCGAACCCCCATCATCCGCAGCCCACCCTCGGTGAGCTGGACGGCCTCGTGGACAACGTGCGGGGGGCCGGTCTGGACGTCACGACCGAGATCGCGGGGATACGCCGGCCGCTGACCCCGGGCGTGGAGCTCACCGCGTACCGGATCGTGCAGGAGGCGCTGAGCAACGCCCTGCGCCATGCGCCCGGTTCGCGGGTGGAGGTGGGCATCGCGTACGGGCCGCGTGATCTGCACCTGTGCGTCGCGAACAGCGCGCCGACCCGGGCGGCCCCGCCCTCGCCCGGTGCGGGGCACGGGCTGCTGGGGATGCGGGAACGGGCAGGCATGCTGGGGGGCGAACTGGCCGCCGGCCCGCGCCCCGACGGGGGGTACGAGGTGAGCGCCGTACTCCCGATGGATCCGCAGGACTTGTCCGCGGTCCCCGACTCCGAGACGAAGAGGACCCCATGAGCACGCCGATCAAGGTGATGATCGCCGACGACCAGATGATGGTCCGGCAGGGCTTCACCGTGCTTCTCAACGCGCAGCCCGACATAGAGGTCGTGGGGCAGGCGGTGGACGGGGCGGACGCGGTGGCGAAGGTCGCGGAGCTGGCTCCGGACGTGGTGCTGATGGACATCCGGATGCCGGGGATGGGCGGGATCGAGGCCACGTCCGTGATCACCGCGGTTCCGGACGCCGCGGTGAAGGTGCTGGTGCTGACCACCTTCGATCTCGACGAGTACGTGTACGAGGCGCTGCGGGCCGGGGCCTCCGGGTTCCTGCTCAAGGACGCGTCCGCCGACCAGCTCGCCGAGGCGGTGCGGGTGGTGGCGGCCGGCGAGGCGCTGCTCTCGCCGAACATCACGAAGCGGCTGATCACGGAGTTCTCCCGGCTGGGAGCTCCGCGCGCGCCGTCACGGGCCAGGATCGAGGCGCTGACCGAGCGGGAGACGGAGGTGCTGTCGCTGATCGCCCAGGGCCTGTCGAACGCCGAGATCTCGGAGCACTTGGTGCTGGCCGAGCAGACGGTGAAGACGCATGTGAGCCGGATCCTGGTGAAGCTGGGGCTGCGGGACCGTACGCAGGCCGCGGTGTTCGCGTACGAGACGGGTCTGATCCGCCCGACGGGCTACTGAGCGGGCTTGGGTAGTACTTGAGGGGGACCCCGGGAAATCCCCATCAGCGGCGACGCGGACGAGGCCGGTACGGACCTACGGTGGTGCGTATGACCGAGACGACCACCGGGGAGACATCCCGGGCACCTGAGTTCCGACTGGCATCTGAGGTGATCGCGACCCTTCGCCGGGATCTCGTCACCGATGCCTTCGCCTACCGGCCGCTGCCCCTGGCGGAGACCTCCGGGCGCTTCGTGCGCCGGCTTCCCGGGGTGCTGCGCCGGTACGCGCCGTACCGGCGCTATGCGGCGGTGGGGTTCCTGGCCTTCCTCGTCGGGCTGACCGCGCTCAACACGCAGTCGGCCGCCTGGGGCGACCTGGGGCCGATCGCCATGGCGATGCTGTCCGCCGCCCCGGTCCTGATGACGGCGGTGCGGCCGGTCGGCGCGTGGTGGGCGGCCATCGCGATGACGGTGGTGACGGCCGGCATTGACAGTGGCTTCAACTGGCCCTGGACCGAAAGCAGTTTCCCCGCCTACATCGTGGTCATGTTCCTCGTCACGCTGCGGACCGGGCCGCGGTTGGCGGCCTGGATGTGGACGCTCACCCTGGTGCTGGGATCCGCACTCTCCGTACTGTTCAGCGGCCACTGGGGGTCGAACCTGCCCGAGATGGCGGTGGCCTCGGCCTTCGCCCTGGTGATTGCCAGCAGTATCCGGATACGCCGTGATGCCCGGGCCGAGGTGAGCGCCCAGCAGGAGGTCACGGCCGTCGAGCGGGACAAGCGCACGCTGCTGGAGGAGCGGACCACGATCGCGCGGGAGTTGCACGATGTGGTGGCCCACCACATGTCGGTGGTGGCGATCCAGGCGGAGGCCGCACCGTACCGGGTGAAGAACCCGCCGCCGGAGCTGGAGGCGGCGTTCGTCACCATCCGGGAGAACGCGGTGGCGGCCCTGACGGAGCTGCGGCGGGTGCTGGGCGTGGTGCGCTCCGAGGACTACGAGGCCCCGGACGCCCCACAGCCGACGCTGGCCTCGCTGGAGGGGCTGCTGGCCAACGTGCGGGACGCCGGCCTGAGCGTGGAGAAGACGATCACGGGCTCGGTGCGGGAGCTGCCGCAGGGCGTGGAGCTGTCGGCGTACCGCATCGTCCAGGAGGCCCTCAGCAACACGCTGCGGCACGCGCCGGGAGCCGCGGCCGAGGTGGAGGTCTCGTACGTGCTGGGCGGTCTGGGCCTACGGATCGTCAACGACCGGGCGACCGGGGACGCGCGACCCTCGCCGGGGGCCGGGCACGGGATCACCGGTATGCGGGAGCGGGTGGCCATGTTGGAGGGTGAGATGACGGCCGGCCGGACGCCGGCGGGCGGGTACGAGGTGGCGGTGTTCATACCGGTGGCCCACCGTGCGGAGCCGGCGCCGGAGCCGCGGGAGGGGACGGCATGACGATCAGGGTCCTGATCGTCGACGACCAGGTGATGGTGCGCGAGGGGTTCTCCGTTCTGCTGAACGCGATGGACGGCATCGAGGTGGTCGGCGAGGCGGTCGACGGCCGGGAGGCCATCGAGCAGGTGGCGGCGCTGCGGCCGGATGTGGTGCTGATGGACATCCGGATGCCGCGGATGAACGGGCTGGAGGCCACGCGGGAGATCGTGGCCGCCGACACGGACGCGAAGGTGCTGGTCCTGACGACCTTCGACCTCGACGAGTACGTGTACCAGGCGCTGCGGGCCGGTGCCTCCGGGTTCTTGCTCAAGGACGCGTCGGCCCGTCAACTGGCCGACGGGGTACGGGTGGTGGCAGCCGGGGAGGCCCTGCTGGCGCCCTCGGTGACCAAGCGGCTGATCGTGGAGTTCTCGAAGATCTCCCAGGCCCGCCAGCTGGCGGACCCGGCGGGTTCGGGGGAGCTGACGGAGCGGGAGACGGAGGTGCTGGTACTGATCGCGCAGGGGCTGTCCAATGCCGAGATAGCCGACCGGCTGGTCGTCGCCGAGTCCACCATCAAGACCCATGTGAGCCGGATCCTGGTGAAGCTGGGCTTGCGGGACCGGACACAGGCGGCCGTGTACGCGTACGAGACCCGCTTGGTGACACCCGCCTGATCGGGCTCGGCTGCGTTTAGGGTGCAGGGATGGGTTTTGATCCGTGGGATGCCGCGTTCGTCGCCGATCCGTATCCGGCGTACCGGGAGTTGCGGGAGCAGGGGCGGGCCGTGTGGTGGGAGGCCACCGGGCAGTGGCTGGTGCCGCACTACGCCGACGTGAGTGCGCTGCTGCGGGACCGGCGGCTGGGGCGGACCTACCTCCACCGGTTCTCGCACGAGGAGTTCGGCCGCGAGGCGCCGCCGCCGGAGCACGAGCCCTTCCACGTGCTCAACGGCAACGGACTGCTCGACCTGGAGGATCCCGCGCACGCGCGGGTGCGCCGGCTGGTGGCGAAGGCCTTCACCCCGCGGACGGTGGAGCGCCTCGTGCCCGCGGTGCAGCGGCTGGCCGGGGAGTTGGTGGGGCGGCTGCGTGCCGACGGGGGTGGGGATCTGCTCACCGTCGTCGCCGAGCCGCTGCCGGTGGCGGTGATCGCGGAACTACTGGGCGTGCCCGAGGCGGACCGCGGATTGCTGCGGCCCTGGTCGGCGGACATCTGCGGGATGTTCGAGCTCCGGCCCGACGAGGAGACGGCGCGGCGCGCGGTGCGGGCGAGCGTCGAGTTCAGCGCCTACCTCCGGGGACTGATCGCCGAGCGGCGGAGCCGCCCCGGGGAGGATTTGATCTCCGGGTTGATCGCCGCCCACGATGAGGAGGGGCGGCTCAGCGAGCAGGAGATGATCTCCACCTGTGTGCTTCTGCTGAACGCCGGGCACGAGGCCACCGTCAACACGACCGTCAACGGGTGGTGGGCGCTGTTCCGCAACCCCGCGCAGCTCGCCGCGCTCCGCGCGAGCCACGATCCCGAAAAGTTGTCCACAGCTGTGGATGAACTCATGCGCTACGACACTCCGCTCCAGATGTTCGAACGCTGGGTGCTCGACGACATCCGGATCGGTGACACCGTCATCCCCCGCGGGGCCGAGGTCGCGCTGCTCTTCGGGTCCGCGAACCGGGATCCCGCGCGCTTCGACGATCCCGACGCGCTGGACCTCGTACGGGCCGACAACCCGCACCTGACCTTCGGGGCCGGGATCCACTACTGCCTCGGCGCGCCGCTGGCTCGGCGGGAGTTGGAGGCTTCCTTCGGGGCGCTCCTGGCGGACGGAGTCCCGCCGCTGCGGCTCGTCGAGGAGCCGCAGTGGCGGGACGGGTACGTCATCCGGGGGCTGGAGCAACTGTTGGTGGAGTTCTAGGCGACCATGTCGCGGCGGCGCAGGGCGCCGAGGCCCGCCGCCGTCAGGGCCGCCGCCAGCACGGTCAGCACCAGTAGCGGCGCCGGGTCCAGGGCCTGCGCTCCCGGGAGCCGGGGCAGGTGGGCGAAGGGCGAGAGGTTCAGGGCGGCCTGCGGGAGGTTCAGCGCCGGGCCGACCCAGCCCAGGGCGAGCGCACCCCCGGCCACCGCCCAGGCAGCCGCCGCGTACTGCGGGACGGCGCCGTACAGCAGCGCCGCCAGCGCCCCGATCAGCCACACCGCCGGGAGCTGGGCGAGCGCGGCGCCGATCGCCGCACCCGGCTCCCGGCCGTGCCCGAGGCCGAGACCGACGCCCGCCAGCAGCAGGATCAATGCCGAACCGCTGAAGGCCACGGCCAGGTGGCTGCCGGCCCAGCGCAGCCGGCCGACCGCGTTCGCGAGCAGCGGCTCCGCGCGCCGGCCCGACTCCTCACCACTCAGACGGAGCACGGAGGAGACTGCGTACAGGGCGGCGACCATGCCGAACATGCCGGCCATCGTGGCGAGGAAGGCGTCGGTGAGCGCACCCTGCGCGACCTGCGCGCCCGCCCCGCCCTGCCCGCCCTGCCCGCCCATCCGCTCGATGATCTCGCGGGTCCGGTCGTTGTCGCCGACCAGGTCCGCGGCGCCGTCCGCCATCCCGCCGAAGACGACACCGGCGACCAGGAAGCCCGCGCTCCAGCCCAGCACGCTGCCGCGCTGCAGCCGCCAGGCCAACGCACCCGCCGTGCCCAGCCGTCCCTCGGCCGGCCCCGGCCGCGACGGCAGGAAGCTCATGCCCAGGTCACGGCGCCCGGCCAGGGCGTACGCGGCGCCCGCCTGCACCGTGACGGCGGCGGCGAACAGGAGGAGCACCCACCAGCGTTCGGCGGCGAAGGCCCGTACGTTCTCCACCCAGCCGAGCGGCGAGGCCCAGGTCAGGGCCGACCGCCCGCCCCCCGTTCCGGCGTCGCCCGCGGCCTTCAGGACGAAGGCGGCGCCGAGCACGGCCGCCGTGATCCCCTTGGCAGCACGGGCGCTCTCGGTCAGCTGGGCGGCGATCGCGGCCGTGCAGGCGAAGAACGTCCCGGTGGCCGCGACGGCCAGGCCGAGGGCGACTGCGCCCGGCGCTCCCTGCCCCGCGAGACCGCCCGCCACGAGCAGGGCGACACAGGCGTTGGCCACGAGGGCGGTGAGCAGGGCGGCGGTCAGCGGGGCGCGCCTGCCCACCATCGCGGCGGAAAGCAGTTCCTGACGGCCCGTCTCCTCCTCCTCGCGGGTGTGCCGGACGACGATGATCAGGCTCATGGCGGCCGCGAGGACGGCGGCGTAGACGCCGCCCCGCCAGGCGGTCAGGGCACCGAGCGAATCACCGAAGACCGGTCCGTACAGGGCGCGCATCGAGCTGTTGGCGTTCATCGACGCGGCGGCCCGGGCGCGTTCGGCGGCGGTGGCGTACACGCTGCCCAGCGAGCCGGGCATGCTCACGACCATGACCGTGGTGACCAGGGTCCACACCGGCATCATCACGCGGTCGCGGCGCAGGGCGAGCCGCAGCAGCGCCCCGGTGCCGGCCAGTTGGTTCTTCATCGGGACGCCTCTTCGGTGTAGTGGCGCAGGAAGAGCTCTTCGAGGGTGGGCGGGGTCGAGGTCAGCGACCGCACCCCCGACGCGGTGAGGGAGCTGAGTACGGCGTCCAACTTGTCGGTGTCGGCCTGGAGGCGGACCTTCAGCCCCTGCACCTGGACGTCGTACACGCCCGGCAGGTGTGCGAGGCCGTTCGGCGGGCCGGCCAGCTCGGCGCTGATCGACGTACGGGTGAGGTGGCGGAGTTCGGCGAGGGTGCCGGTCTCCACCGTGCGGCCCTTGCGGATGATGCTGACCCGGTCGCAGAGGGCCTCGACCTCGCTGAGGATGTGCGAGCTGAGCAGGATGGTGCGCCCGGCGGCGCGCGCCTCGCTGACACAGTCCTGGAAGACCTCCTCCATCAGCGGGTCGAGGCCGGAGGTGGGTTCGTCGAGGACGAGCAGTTCGACGTCGGAGGCGAAGGCGGCGACGAGGGCGACCTTCTGCCGGTTGCCCTTGGAGTACGTGCGCCCCTTCTTGGTGGGGTCCAGCTCGAACCGCTCGACGAGCTCGGCGCGCCGGGTCCGGTCGAGGCCGCCCCGGAGACGTCCGTAGAGGTCTATGACCTCGCCGCCGGAGAGGTTGCGCCACAGGGTGACGTCTCCGGGGACGTAGGCGACGCGGCGGTGGAGGGCGACCGCGTCGGCCCAGGGGTCGCCGCCGAGGAGCTCGGCGGAGCCGGAGTCGGCGCGCAGCAGGCCCAGCAGGACCCGGATGGTGGTGGACTTGCCGGCGCCGTTCGGGCCGAGGAAGCCGTGTACCTCGCCGGTGGTGACCGAGAGGTCGAGTCCGTCCAGTGCGCGGGTGCGGCCGAATGCCTTGTGGAGGCCGGCAACGCTGATTGCCTTCGTCATGCTTCCGAACGTACGCTACTTTCACAAATTTGTGAAGCTTGAGAATCTCAGGAATCGCGTAAAGTCGGGAAGGTGGCAGATGACATGGTGAATGTGGACGCGGGGACCAATGCCGGGACCGGTGCCGGCACCGATGCCGGCACCGATGCCGGTGTCCGGGACGGCGACGCGGTCTCCCGCTTCGTCGAACGGTTCGCCGCGCAGCTGACCGAGGCCGGGATGCAGCGGATGGCCGCACGCGTCTTCGCCCAGCTGCTGGCCAGCGACGGCGGCGCGATGACCTCGGCGGAGCTGGGCGAGGCCCTACAGATCAGCCCGGCCGCGGTGTCGGGCGCCGTGTCCTACCTGACCCAGGTCAACATGGTCAGCCGCGAACGCGAACCGGGTTCGCGCCGCGACCGGTACGTCCTGCACAACGAACTCTGGTACGAGACCTTCACGCGCCGCGACCAGGTCCTGACCCTGTGGGAGAAGACCCTGCGCGAGGGCGCGGCCACCCTCGGCACGGACTCCCCCGCCGGGGCGCGCGTCGCGGAGACGGCGGCCTTCTTCGAGTTCATGCAGGGCGAAATGCTGGGTCTCATGGACCGCTGGCGGGCCCACAAGGCGACGATCGGCCTGGGCTGAGCGGACCCGAGCCGGCCCGAACGGCTCACACCTGGTCACGCCCCGACCCGGGATCCGAGCCGGTGAGAAATCGGCGATGCACGGAGCGCAAAGCCCTCGATCACCCCGGCCGAGGATGACTATGGTGATCCTCCGTCAGCCGCGCCGTCCGGAGGGGACATGGGGACAGACCCGACGCCAGGTGTGCCACCGAGACCTGCCTACGCTCCGACCGTACCCGCCGAACCTCCCCGCTCCGGACCGCCCCGCTGGGCTTGGTGGGTTGCCGGGATCGTCGTTCCCCTTGCGGGCATCGCGGCCAGCATCTTCGTCGCCACCACCAACAACTCGGCGCCTGCGGCCAAAGCCCCGCCGGCGCCGGCGCCGACCACGGGGAACAGTTCTCCGGGGAGCCAGGCGAACGGTCCCGCCCTCAGCACCTCGCCGCCGGCGTCCGGCATCGCCCCTCCCCCATCACTCTCACCATTACCTTCGAAGACGCCGCCCCCCGCGGCTGACCTGGCATCCCCTGCCGGGTACACGTTGAACCAGACGATGTTCGGCATCACTCCCGGCCAGTGCACCAACTTCGAGGAACAGCTGACCGACCTCGACACGGGCCAGAGCCGGATCGTCGTGCCGCAGAACGTCACCAGGCCGACAGAGGTCGAAGCGGGGGGCGCGGAGCTCCTGTACTGGAACGAAAGCTGCGACTACCGCCTCCGGGCGATGCCCCAGGCCACGGTCGGGATCCTGCGCAAGGGCACCCCCCGGTCTTTCGCCTCGTGCAAGGCCGCGGCCAACACCGGCCTGGGCCCCGTAAACATGACAAGGATCGCCGACCGGGAGGCTAGAGGGCTCGTCGTAGGCGCCTCCTTCTGCTCCGTCACCGACCGGGGGGCCATCGCCATGGCGGTGATCGAGCACATCGCAGGTAGTTACGGCGACGATCCGACGGTGACGGGCACCCTCTACGTGTGGTCGAAGACGCCCTGAAGGGTCGTGCAGAACACCCGGCGCGGGGCGATGCGCCCGCTGGCGCCGCTGCTCGGGACCTCTGCGGCCACGGCCTGCCGGTCCGCGCGCCGGCGCCGCGCAAGAGATCCGGAAGCACCGGTACCCGCAGACGGGAAACCTCCTGCGTGCCATGCTGGAACGCATGAACCTGGAGGACCTGGTACGGCTGCGCCGCGCCCGGGACATGATGGACCGCGCGTACGCGGAGCCGCTGGACGTCCAAGCACTCGCGAACGTCGCCCTCATGTCGCCGGGCCACTTCTCCCGCAGCTTCCGCACCGCCTTCGGGGAAACCCCGTACAGCTACCTCATGACCCGCCGCGTCGAGCGCGCGAAGGCGTTGCTGCGACGCGGCGACATGAGCGTGACGGACGTCTGCTTCGCCGTCGGATGTACCTCGCTGGGGTCCTTCAGCTCGCGCTTCACCGAGCTCGTCGGCGAGACCCCGAGCGCCTACCGGGCCCGCAGCCACGACGACGGCGCCGCGATCCCGGCGTGCGTCGCCAAGATCCTCACGCGACCGGTCAGGAACGGAGAAGCGAAATCCGCACCCTCCTCGTAGCGTCGACGGCATGGACATCAACCTCTCGCAGTGCTTCATCGCAGTCGACGACCACGACAAGGCGCTCGCCTTCTACCGCGACGTCCTCGGCCTGGAAGTCCGCAACGACGTCGGGTTCGAAGGGATGCGCTGGGTGACCGTCGGCTCCCCCACCCAGCCCGACGTGGAGATCGTCCTCGAACCGCCGCTCGCCGACCCGGGCGCCTCGGCGGCCGACCGGCAGGCCATGGCGGAGCTACTGGCCAAGGGCCTGCTGCGCGGCGTGATCTTCTCCACCGACGACGTCGACGCCACCTTCGAACACATCCGGGCCGCCGGCGGGGAGGTGCTGCAGGAGCCCGTCGACCAGCCGTACGGCGTCCGCGACTGCGCCTTCCGGGACCCGGCGGGCAACATGCTCCGCTTCAACCAGCCCCGTAATTCCTGACCGCCGACTGCCGCAGGAGTCCGCGCAGGCGGCCCGCCCGAGAGATGGAGACACGATGAGCAGGGCCACCGCGCCGGACCCCGAGCAGACGCCGCACGCTGCCGACAGCCACGGTCTGATCCGCGTGCACGGTGCGCGCGTGAACAACCTCAAGGACGTCAGCATCGAGATCCCCAAGCGCCGGCTGACGGTGTTCACCGGGGTCTCCGGTTCGGGCAAGAGCTCCCTGGTGTTCGACACGATCGCCGCCGAGTCCCAGCGGATGATCAACGAGACCTACAGCACCTTCGTGCAGGGCTTCATGCCCACGCTGGCCCGCCCCGAGGTCGACGTGCTCGACGGACTCACCACCGCGATCACCGTCGACCAGCAGCGCATGGGCGGCGACCCCCGCTCCACGGTCGGCACCGCCACCGACGCCAACGCGATGCTGCGCATCCTCTTCAGCCGACTCGGGAAGCCGCACATCGGCCCGCCCAGCGCCTACTCCTTCAACGTCGCCTCCGTCCGGGCGAGCGGCGGCATCACGGTCGAGCGCGGCGAAGCCAAGACCAGGACCGTGAAGGCGACCTTCTCCCGCACCGGCGGCATGTGCGTGCGCTGCGAGGGCCGCGGCTCTGTCTCCGACATCGACCTCACCCAGCTCTACGACGACTCCAAGTCGCTCGCCGAGGGCGCCTTCACCATCCCCGGCTGGAAGTCCGACAGCTTCTGGACCGTGCGGGTCTACGCCGAGTCGGGCTTCCTCGACCCGGACAAGCCGATCCGCAAGTACACCAAGAAGGAGATGCAGGACTTCCTCTACCGGGAGCCCACCAAGGTCAAGGTCGAGGGCGTCAACCTCACCTACGAGGGCCTCATCCCCAAGATCCAGAAGTCCTTCCTGTCCAAGGACAAGGAAGCGATGCAGCCGCACATCCGGGCCTTCGTGGAACGGGCGGTCACCTTCACCGTCTGTCCCGAGTGCGAGGGCAGCCGGCTCAGCGAGGGCGCCCGGTCCTCGAAGATCAAGAAGATCAGCATCGCCGACGCCTGCACCATGCAGATCAGCGACCTGGCCGAGTGGGTACGCGGCCTCGCCGAGCCCTCGGTGGCCCCGCTGCTCACCGCACTGCAGCTCACCCTCGACTCGTTCGTGGAGATCGGCCTCGGCTACCTCTCGCTCGACCGGGCCTCCGGCACCCTGTCGGGCGGCGAGGCGCAGCGCGTCAAGATGATCCGCCACCTCGGCTCCTCGCTCACCGACGTCACCTACGTCTTCGACGAGCCCACCATCGGCCTGCACCCGCACGACATCCAGCGCATGAACGACCTGCTCCTGCGGCTGCGCGACAAGGGCAACACCGTGCTCGTCGTGGAGCACAAGCCGGAGACCATCGCGATCGCCGACCACGTCGTCGACATCGGCCCCGGCGCGGGCACCGCGGGCGGCACCGTCTGCTACGAGGGCACCGTCGAGGGGCTGCGTTCCGGCGGCACCATCACCGGCCGCCACCTCGACGACCGGGCCAAGCTCAAACCGTCGGTGCGCAAGCCCACCGGCGCGCTGGAGATCCGCGGAGCCACGGCGAACAACCTGCGCGACGTCGACGTCGACATCCCGCTCGGGGTGCTCACGGTCGTCACCGGCGTCGCCGGTTCCGGCAAGAGCTCGCTGCTGCACAAGTCGCTCTCCCCCGACGCGGACGTGGTTTCCATCGACCAAGGCGCGATCCGCGGCTCGCGCCGCAGCAACCCGGCGACCTACACCGGGCTGCTCGACCCGATCCGCAAGGCGTTCGCCAAGGTCAACGGGGTGAAGCCGGCGCTGTTCAGCGCCAACTCCGAGGGCGCCTGCCCCACGTGCAACGGCGCCGGCGTCATCTACACCGACCTGGCGATGATGGCCGGTGTCTCGACCACCTGCGAGGACTGCGAGGGCAAGCGGTTCGAGGCGTCCGTGCTGGAGTACCACCTCGGCGGCCGTGACATCAGCGAGGTGCTCGCGATGTCGGTGACCGAGGCCGAGGAGTTCTTCGGCGCGGGCGAGGCGCACACGCCCGCCGCGCACCGCATCCTCACCCGGCTCGCCGACGTGGGGCTCGGCTACCTCAGCCTCGGCCAGCCGCTCACCACGCTGTCCGGCGGCGAGCGGCAACGGCTCAAGCTGGCCACCCACATGGCGGAGAAGGGCGGCGTCTACGTGCTCGACGAGCCGACCACCGGCCTGCACCTCGCCGACGTGGAGCAGCTGCTCGGACTGCTCGACCGGCTGGTCGACTCCGGGAAGTCGGTCATCGTCATCGAGCACCACCAGGCGGTCATGGCGCACGCCGACTGGATCATCGACCTCGGTCCCGGCGCCGGTCACGACGGCGGCCGGATCGTCTTCGAGGGCACCCCGGCCGACCTCGTGGAGGACCGCTCCACCCTCACGGGCGAGCACCTCGCGGCGTACGTCGGCGTCTGACCCGGCCCCTCCCCGGACCTGCGGCCACTGCGGTGGCAGGGGTCCGGGGAGCTGCCTAGCGTGGTCGGCGGACGTATGAGTACCGTCCCGACGACCGAAGGTGCGACCTCCATGACGGACAAGCCCGCCATCGTCCTGGTCCACGGGTTCTGGGGCGGCGCCGCCCACTGGGCCAAGGTCATCCCCGAGCTCCACCGGCGCGGGTTCGGCTCGCTGCACGCGGTGGAGAACCCGCTGACCTCGCTGGCCGACGACGCCGAGCGCACCCGCAAGATGGTCCGCCAGATCGACGGTCCGGTGCTGCTCGTGGGGCACTCGTACGGCGGCGCGGTCATCACCGAGGCCGGGGACCTGCCGAACGTGGCCGGGCTGGTGTACGTGGCGGCGTTCGCCCCGGATGCCGGGGAGAGCCCCGGGCAGATCAGCCAGGAGCTGCCGCCCGCGGCCTTCGAGAACATCGCGCCCGATTCGGAGGGCTACCTGTGGATCAAGCAGGACACGTTCCACGAGAGCTTCGCGCAGGACCTCTCGGCACAGGAGGCGCTGGTCATGGCCGTGACCCAGAAGGCTCCGCTCGGTTCGACCTTCGGTGACGACGTCACCGCACCGGCCTGGAAGACGAAGCCCACCTGGTACCAGGTGTCCACGGCGGACCGCATGATCCACCCGGACAACGAGCGGCGGATGGCCGCGCGGATGAAGCCGCGCAAGGTGATCGAGCTCGACGCGAGCCACGCGTCGCTCGCCTCGCAGCCCGCGGCGGTCACCGACCTCATCGAAGAGGCCGCACTCGCCCTGACCGCGCCCTGATCGGGAGCGCGGGCGCGCGGCGCGCGGGCCGGGCGCAGCCCAGAGCGCCGGAGTGCGGGGCCCACACGACACCGCCCGCGGCCGGGTCACCCGCGAGCCGCACGACCACCGTGGCCGGGGCGGTGGCGGTACGGGGCCACGGGCGCGGCGGCAGCACCCGCCGGCCCAGCAGGCCCAGGGTCAGCAGGTGCCGCCCGTCGGCGAGCGCCAGCACCGGCGGCCGCCATCCCGCCCGGACGACCACGGCCTCGTACGGGGTCCAGCGCACCGCAGGATCCCGCAGCAGGCGCCGGACCCGCCGGACGGCCAGCAGCTCCCGCGCCCCGAGCAGCACCGGACTCAGCACCACGCCCAGCGCGGCCACCGGTGCCGGCGGCCGGGCGATCACGGCCGCGACCACCACCGGCCAGCAGAACACCGGCAGCAGGCACAGCAGCAGCGCGTCGCGCCGCCAGTCGTCCAGCGCGTCGCGCGCGGCCGGTTCGAACCGCGCGGCCGGATCGAACCGTGCACCCGGATCGAACCGTGCACCCGGTGTGGTCACCGGGGCACGGTGAGCGTCCACGCCCCCGGACGCAGGGTCCAGGTACGGCGGCGGACCGGGCCGGTCAGCGCCGCGTCCGCGCGGTAGCGGAAGTCCGCGCCCGACACCGTCACCGTCTTCGCCCGGGCCGTGACCGTCGATTCGGCGGAACTTCCGCCACCCGTCCGGACCACGACCTCCGCCGCACCGCCGTCGTCGCGGGTGCGAACCGAGACGTCCTCCACGGGCCGGTCCACGTCCGCCAGCAGCACCCCGTCGGCCTCGACCCGCAGCCGGTGCCGGCTCGTGGCCGCGCCGCCGGCCGCCGCCACCGGCCGGACCAGCGTCCGCACCAGCGAGCGGTACGCGCTCCACACCGACGGCCCGGCGGGCCGTGGGACCCCGTGCACCGGCGGAATCCGCAGCCCGCCGAGCACCACCCCGTCACTGTCGTCGACCAGCAGGTCAAAGGCGCGCACCGAACCGTCGAGGACCGCCCGGGCCGCGGCGACGGCGGAAAGCGGCACGCCGAGGGACCTCGCCAGCCCCAGCGAACCCACCGGGCCCACGGGGACCAGAGCCAGGGGTCCCTCCCCCAGCCCGCGCTCCCGGTGCAGCAGCCCCACGGCGCGCACCAGGGCCCGGTCGTCACCGACGATCACCAGCCGTCGATGACCCCGGCGGGCGAGCGCCCGCGCAAATTCCTCCTGCGAATCCGGGAGGCAGATCTTCGCTGCCGCGCCCGCTGACAACACATCCTTCGCGATCCGCACGGACTCGCCGTCAAGACGGCGGGCGACCGGGTCGACGAGCACGAGCAGGCCGCCTACCGGCGCGCCCGCTTGGCTCATGGTGGGCTCTGGAGCCGACACCTCGGTCCTTCCTCGGGTAGCATCTTTGTGCAAGAGGCCCTTGCGCTATTGCGCCAGGGCCTTCGTCTATTCCGGGGTACCGGTCCGACGGCTCAGCCTGCGGTGTACATCGTCGTACGCCCCCTGACCTTGGACATGCCCCATCCGGAAGAGGTGTACGCCTGTGCCCGCTCTTGTGCTGCTCGGAGCTCAGTGGGGTGACGAGGGCAAGGGAAAGGCCACCGACCTGCTCGGTGGATCCGTTGACTATGTAGTGCGCTACCAGGGCGGCAACAATGCCGGCCACACGGTCGTCGTAGGCGACCAGAAGTACGCGCTGCACCTTCTCCCTTCCGGCATCCTCTCCCCCGGATGCACCCCGGTCATCGGTAACGGTGTCGTCGTCGACCCGGCTGTCCTGCTCTCCGAGCTGCGCGGCCTGAACGAGCGCGGCATCGACACCTCCAAGCTGCTCATCAGCGGCAACGCGCACCTGATCACGCCGTACAACGTCACCCTCGACAAGGTCGGCGAGCGTTTCCTCGGCAAGCGCAAGATCGGCACCACCGGTCGCGGCATCGGCCCGACGTACGCGGACAAGATCAACCGCGTCGGCATCCGCGTCCAGGACCTCTACGACGAGTCGATCCTCATCCAGAAGGTCGAAGCGGCGCTGGAGGGCAAGAACCAGCTCCTCGCGAAGCTCTACAACCGCCGCGCGATCGACGCCGCCCAGATCGTCGAGGAGATGCTCCAGTACGCGGAGCAGATCAAGCCGTACGTCGCCGACACCACCCTGATCCTCAACAACGCGCTGGACGAGAACAAGGTCGTGCTGTTCGAGGGCGGCCAGGGCACCCTGCTCGACGTCGACCACGGCACCTATCCCTTCGTCACCTCGTCCAACCCGACCGCCGGCGGCGCCTGCACCGGCACCGGCGTGGGCCCGACGAAGATCAGCCGAGTCATCGGCATCCTCAAGGCCTACACGACCCGAGTCGGCGCGGGCCCGTTCCCGACCGAGCTGTTCGACCAGGACGGCGAGGACCTGCGCCGCATCGGCGGCGAGCGCGGCGTGACCACCGGACGGGACCGCCGCTGCGGTTGGTTCGACGCGCCGATCGCACGTTACGCCACCCGTGTGAACGGCCTCACCGACTTCTTCCTCACCAAGCTGGACGTATTGACCGGCTGGGAGCAGATCCCGGTCTGCGTCGCGTACGAGATCGACGGCAAGCGCGTCGAGGAGCTGCCGTACTCGCAGACGGACTTCCACCACGCGAAGCCGATCTACGAATACCTCCCCGGCTGGTCCGAGGACATCACCAAGGCCAAGACCTTCGAGGACCTGCCGGCGAACGCCCAGGCCTACGTCAAGGCCCTGGAGGAGATGTCGGGCGCCCCGATCTCCGCGATCGGCGTCGGCCCCGGCCGTACCGAGACGATCGAGATCAACTCGTTCCTCTAGGAAACCCGGTCCCCCCGGAGGGGCGGCAGGCGCACCCCGCGCCCGCCGCCCCTCCGGCGTTCCCGGGCGGGCGCGGGAGGCCCGGAGAACACCACCCGGAACGCCGCCCGGGACGCCACCCGGACCCGCAGCGCGAAAAAGTGTGCCGCCCCCTGTCACATCCGTGCGCTCCCCTCCGTCAGTGCTGTGCAGACACCGACCGAAGGAGAGAGCGACCATGACGAACACGAACACCTCCCCCACCTCCGTCTCGCGGATGCCGAACCCGGCCGATTTCGTCCCCGAGCTGAACGACATCAGCGCCGCCCTCTTCCGCGCCACGGGCAACCGCTCGGTGCCGCGGACCACGATGAGCCTGGTCCACCTGCGCGCCGGGCAGATCGTCGGCAACACCTACCTGACCGTCCTGAACACCGGCTTCCTCCGCAAGGCCGGGGAGTCCGAGGAGCGCATCACGGCCGTCTCCTCCTGGCAGGACGCCCCCTACTTCACGGCCGCCGAGCGCGCCGCCCTCGCCCTGGTGGAGGCCACCCTCCAGCCCGCCCCGCACGGCCGCGAGCGGGTCACCGACGAGCTGTACGCCGAGGTCGCCTCGCACTACGACGAGAAGGCCCTCGCCACCCTCACCATCGCGATCGGCCAGATCAACTTCTTCATCGCCCTGGCCGTCATCGGCAAGCCGCAGCCGGTCGGCTCGCTGGCCGACGAGCAGTGGGGCTGAGGCTCCGTACGGGCCCCCCACCGGCCCCCGTAGGCGTTGCGGACGCTGCGGGCGCTGGGGGGCCGCTGGGGGCCGTGCCGGGCGGCCCCTGGTCTCGGGGGGCGGGTTCCGGGTGGGCGGAAATATGATGTGCACGGGCTTTTCGCGCAGCGGAAGCAGGGACGAATGGATGCACCTCGGAGCGTTCCGTGACTCCTCGCCGTGCCCCGCGGGCGGCCAGCGCCGACCTGCTCAGCACGCTCGGGCGGCTCGCCGACCAGGCCCGCCGCGGGGTGGAGCTGCAGCAGGCCCGGGTGGACCTGGCCGAGGCGCTGCAGAGCGAGATGCTGCCCGCCTCGCTGCCCGCACTGCCGGGCCTGCGGACCGCCGCCCGGTACGCACCCGCCCGGCACGGCCTGGACATCGGCGGCGACTGGTACGACGGCTTCCGGCTGCCCGAGGGCGCGCTCGCCTTCTGCATCGGTGACGTCCAGGGGCACGACGTGGAGGCGGCCGCCTTCATGGGGCAGGTACGGATCTGCCTGCGCGCCGTGGCCGCCGTCGTCGTCGATCCGGGCGAGGTGCTGAGCCGGGCCAACGAGGTGCTGCTCTCCATGGACCGCGACCTCTTCGCGACCTGCAGCCTGATCCGCTTCGATCCGGAGACGCAGGAGCTGGAAACCGCCCGGGCCGGCCACGTTCCGGCGGTCTGGGCCACCGTCGACGGCGCGTACGGCATCTCCGAGGACGACGGCGGCCCGCCGCTGAACCTGGTGCCCGGGGCGGGGTACGCGGTGACCCGGCGCCGACTGACGCAGGCGGGGTCGATCGTGCTGCTCACCGACGGCGTGGTCGAGGGTCCGAAGTTCCCGATCGAGGTGGGACTGGAGCAGGTGGCCAAGGTGGTGCGGGAGGCAGCGGGCACCGATCCGGGCGAGCTGGCCGCAGAGGTGATGAAGGTGGCCGACTCCACCGGCCACGCCGACGACGCCGCCGTGCTCGTACTCAGCCACGACGCCCGGCCCGATCCGGAAGAGCCGGGCTAGCGCGTGTCACGGCCCGCGGGGGCACCGGGCTGTTGTCTGATGCTGTGGTGCGCACCGAGGGATGGCGACGTCTGCCCGCAGCTCTGCTGCCGATCCTGGCCGTCGCCGTCGCCTACTACCTGGGCGGACTGATCGGGCTGTACCAGCGCGTGGTCGTCAACGACGCCGAGGTCACACCCCTGTGGCTGCCGACGGGCATCGCGGTGACCTCCCTGCTCTGGCTGGGCCTGCGGGCATGGCCGGGGATCGCGATCGGTACGTACCTCACCATCGAGCAGATCACCGATTTCGACTGGCCCGGCCTGATCATCGTCGCGGGGAACGTCCTCGCCCCCGTGTGCGCGTACCTGATGCTGCGCCGGGTGGGTTTCCGTACCGAGATGGACCGGCTGCGGGACGCCCTGGCGCTGGTCTTCCTGGGCGGTCTGCTGCCCATGCTGATCAGCGCGACGATCGGGACCTGGACGCTGGTGCTCACCGGGGACCTGCCGATGTCGCAGTTCTGGCCGGTCTGGTCGGCCTGGTGGGCCGGGGACGCGATGGGCGTGCTCGTGGTGACCCCGCTCCTGCTCGTCCTGCGCCGGCTCCTGACGGTCCGGCGGTCCCGGGATGGCTACCGTGCGGCCGAGGCGGCGGCCCTGGCGGTCGCCTCCGTCGCCATCACGCTCGTGGCCACGCGGAGCCCCCTCTCGCTGCTCTTCCTCGTCTTCCCGCTGATCATCTGGGCGGCCGTGCGCTTCCAGCTCGCCGGGAGCGCTCCGATCACCCTGCTGGTGTCGGTCCTGACGATCGCTGCGGCAACCGCCCACGACGGGCCGTTCGCCCATCACACCCTCTTCGAAATCATGATCAACCTCCAGGGCCTCAACGGCGCGGCGGCACTGACCGGGCTGCTGCTGTCGGCCCTGGTCACCGAGCAGAACAACGTCCGCCTGAAGATCGAGCAGGTCTGCGATGACCTGGCCGAACTGGTGGAACAGCTGACCCCGGGCAAACCGGATCGCTAGGCGGGCCCCCTGTCGGAGGCGGGGGTTAGGGTCGTGGCGCGCGACACGAACAAGGGGGGCGTCCATGCCGTCGGGGCATCCGCAGCAAAGCACCGCTCAGGTCCGGCCGGCCGGGCCCCGGCCGCTCGCACCGATCCCCTTCGACGTGGAGGCGGCCTTCCCGGAACTGACCGGCTCGGCCCGCGAGGTCACCCTGCTCTACCCCCGGGCGGGACGACCGGGCCCGGGTGACAGCTCCCTCGGCGGCCCGCTGCTGTGGCCGGCGGACGAGCCGTGGCCGATGTGCGCCGAACCGGACCACTACAAGCCGCTCAGCCCTCCGGTCGGACCCGAGCCGGTCGCGATGCTCCCGGTGGTCCAGCTGTACGCACGGGACGTGCCGGGCCTCGTCTTCCCCGCCGGAACCGACCTGTTGCAGATCCTGTGGTGCCCCCTGGTCCACGGGGCGGCCCCGTACGCGGCCGCCCCCCGGCTGCGCTGGCGCAGCGCGGCGACGACGGCCGCGGGTGCCGTCGTCGGGGAACCGCCCCGCCCGCACACCGTCGAGGAGGACTTCCTGCCCCGCCCGTGCACGGTGTCCCCCACACCGGCGGTGGAGTACCCGAACCGGGACATGCCCGAGGGGCTCGGCGATCTGCTCGACGAGCGGTTCGAGGCCCTTCGGGAGGAACGGGGCTACAGCTACTTCGAGGTGGCCACCACGGAGCAGAGCAAAGTCGGCGGCTACCCGGGGTGGACCCAGCAGCCGAACTGGCCCGACTGCGCGGGCTGCGGCACCCGGATGGAACACCTGCTCAGCGTCACCGCGACCGAACCGGGCGCGGGCCGTTGGCTTCCCCTGGACGACCGGGACCCCCGCCAGGAGGGGGCCGCGACCGCGTCGTGGCGGGCCGAGGCGGACCCGGCCGCCCTGGACGGGTTCGGGCACGACATGTGCCTGGGCGACTTGGGCGGCATGTACTTCTTCGTCTGTCGCAGCTGCCCGGACACCCCGTACGCCCACCGCTACGACTGCTGACCACCGGCCCGACCGGGGGGCAGCGCCGGGCGCTACCAGGCCAGCTGCGAGATCTCCTCGGCGACCACCGCGCACGCGTCCGCCGCCGGGTCGATCAGCGGGAAGTGACCGACCGCGTCCAGCAGGGTCAGCCCGACCATCTCCCCGGCCTTCGCGGCCGCCGCCACGTACGCCTCGGCCACCTGCTGCGGGACCACGATGTCGTCCCGGCCCTGGACCACCGCCGTGGCGATCCCCGTCGGCAGCAGCGCCGCCGGATCGGCGTACGGCAGCCGCTCGTCCCAGTGGTCGGCCCCGCCCAGCAGCTGCGCGCTCGCGCCGCCGCACACGTCCAGCTCCTCCGCCACGGCGAAGTCCGCGATCGGGGCCAGCGCCACCACGCCCCGCAGCATCGGCGGGGAGGGCAGCCGCCACGGGGAGCCGGCGGGGAGCACGTGCCGGGCCGCGGCCCACAGCGCGAGGTGGCCGCCGGCCGAGTGGCCGGTGACGACCGTGCGGCGGACATCGGCCTGCGGCAGCGCGTCGGCCGCCAGCCCCGGCAGGGCGTCCATCGCAGCGGCGACGTCGTCGAAGGTCTCCGGCCAGCGCCCGGCGACCGGCCCCTCGGCGTTCTGGTGCGGGACGGAACTGCCGCGCCGGTACTCGACGTTGGCGACGGCGAAACCCCGGCGGGCCAAGAAGTCCGCGAACGGCGTGACGTGCTGCCGGTCGTACGGTGCCCGCCACGCGCCCCCGTGCAGCAGCACCACGAGCGGGGCCGGTTCCTGGGTGTCGCCGCGCGGGGCGTAGAAGTCGACGACGTGGTCGGGGTGTTCCCCGTAGGCGGCGGTCGCGTCCGGCGCCACGGCCGGGTGGGCGAAGGCCGAGGCGGCCTCCGCGGCATCCCGTTCCACTGCGGCGGGGTCCGTCATCGGCTCAACCTCTCGGTAACGCGTGGGACAGCGGGGACAGATGTTCCGGTGTTCCGGCAGAGCGGGACCGTATCAGTCTGGAACGGGCGCTTCCGTGCGGGGCCCGGAATATGACCGGGCGGACGGGGCCGTAGCCCCGCCCGCCCGGTGATGTGACGTTTCGCTACCGAGTCACCCGAAAATGTGACCCAGTGTCCGCGCGGCACGCTCGGCGTCGGCGAAACCGACGTAGAGCGGGGTGAAGCCGAAGCGCAGGACGTCGGGTGCCCGGAAGTCACCGATGACGCCGCGGGAGATCAGCTCTCCCATGACCTCGCGGGCGTTCTCGGTCCGCAGTGAGATCTGGCTCCCGCGGCGGCCGTGCTCGGCCGGGGTGACCGACTCGACCCGGCCCTGCGGGACGTACGCCGCCACGCATTCGAGGAAGAAGTCGGTCAGGGCGAGGGACTTGGCCCGTACGTCTTCGACGGACACCCCGTCCCAGGCGTCGAGCGCCGACTCCAGGGCCAACATGGACAGGATGTCCGGCGTGCCGACGCGCCCGCGGGTCGCGCCCTGGGCCGGCTCGAAGGCCGGGGTCATCGCGAACGGATCCGCGTGGCCGTTCCAGCCCGGGAGCGGGGAGTCGAAGCCGGCCTGGTGGCGGGCGGCGATGTACAGGTACGCGGGCGCGCCGGGGCCGCCGTTGAGGTACTTGTACGTGCAGCCCACCGCGAGGTCGACGGCGTGTGCGTCGAGGCCGACGGGGAGGGCCCCGGCGGAGTGGCACAGGTCCCAGACCGTGACCGCCCCGACGGCGCGGGCCGCCGCGGTGAGGGCGGGGAGGTCGTGGAGCCGTCCGCTGCGGTAGTCGACGTGGTTGAGGAGCACCACGGCGGTGTCCCCGTCCATGGCCTCGGCCGCGTGCGAGGGGTCCACCGGGACGACGGTCAGGCCCGTCATCCGGGCCGCCGACTGCGCGATGTAGCCGTCGGTGGGGAAGGTGGCGGCGTCGACCAGCAACTTCGTCCGGCCGGGGGCCGCGAGCCGGGCGGCACCGACCAGCGCCTTGAAGAGGTTGACGCTGGTGGAGTCACCGACGACCACCTGGCCGGGGGCCGCGCCGATGAGCGGGGCGAGCTTGTCGCCGATCCGCTCGGGCGCGGTCCACCAGCCGCTCTCGTCCCAGGACCGGATGAGGAGCTCGCCCCACTGCCTGGCGACGACGTCGGCGGTGGTGTCCGCGACACCGGCCGGGAGGGCGCCGAGGGAGTTGCCGTCCAGGTAGACGACCCCGTCGGGAAGGGTGAAGCGCTCGCGGAGCTTGGCGAGCCCGTCGGCGGCGTCCAGCTCGGCCGCACGGCTGCGGAGGTCCGCCGAAACGTCCGCCGTAGGGTCAGCCGAGAGGTCCGCTGCTATGTCCGTGGAGTGGTCAGACATAGCTGCGGGCCGTCCAGAGCTCCGGGAAGACGTTCTTCGTCGCGCGCTTCTCCAGCCAGGTCACGCCGGCCGAGCCGCCCGTGCCCGTCTTCGCGCCCATCGCGCGGCGGGTGGCCACGAGGTGGTCGTTGCGCCAGCGCCAGACGAGCTCGGCGACATCCGTGAGGACCTCGCCGAGGCGGTGCAGGTCCACGGTCCCGTTGTCGTCCGGGGCGGCGTACAGGCCCGTCCAGACGGCCTCCACCTCGGCCGAGGGCTCGTAGCGCAACGACAGGTCGCGGTTCAGGACGGCGTCCGGGACCGGCAGGCCGCGGCGGGCGAGCAGGCGCAGCACCTCGTCGTAGAGGCTGGGCTCGTGCAGGGCCTTCTCCAGCTCCGCGTGGACGCGCGGGGCGCCCCGGTGCGGGACCAGCATGGAGGAGGACTTCTCGCCGAGCAGGAACTCCATCCGGCGGTACATCGCCGACTGGAAACCGGAACCTTCGCCGAGGGCGGCGCGGTAGGCGTTGAACTGTCCCGGGGTGAGCTGGGCGAGCGGGCGCCAGGAGGCGTTGAGGGCCTCAAGTTCGCGGAGGGAACGTTTCAGCGCATCCATCGCGACCGGGATGCGGTCCTCGCGCAGGGCCTTCGCGGCGGTTTCCCACTCGTGGACGATGACCGTGAACCACAGCTCCATGACCTGGGTCGTGACCAGGAAGACCATCTCGCCCGGGTCGTCCGAGCGGAGGTGCTGGAGGTGGGTGAGGACGTCCGCCTGGACGTAGTCCTCGTACGGGGTCGTGCCGTCGAAGTCGAGGTTCGGGGTTTCCGACCCGCCGACTCCGGAGGCATCAAGGGTTTTCGACATCGCTGTCTCCTCGACACGTGCTTCCGGGTAGCGGTCCGCCCCTTCCGTGAGGTGAGTGGAGCCCCGGTCCCCTGCCCGCATCATAGGACCCCCTCGCACCAACGCTCCAGCGGAGAGTGACACAGACCACACAATTTCGGTGCGTGTCACTCCCCGCCGTGCGGACTCAGGCGCTCAGCGTGTCCGCGGCCGTCGGCGACGAGTCGCGCAGGAAGGTCGAGCAGCGCTCGTACTCCTCCTTCTCGCCGATCGCCTCGGCCGCGCGGGCCAGGGCGTGCAGGGCGCGCAGGAAGCCGCGGTTCGGCTCGTGCTCCCACGGCACCGGGCCGTGGCCCTTCCATCCGGCGCGGCGCAGCGCGTCGAGGCCTCGGTGGTAGCCCGTACGGGCATAGGCGTACGACTCGACCGTGCTACCGGCGGCGAAGGCCTCGTCGGCGAGGATCGCCCAGGCGAGGGACGACGTGGGGTGCGCGGCCGCCACCTCGACGGCGGGGGTGCCGGCGGCGACGGCCTCGCGGCCGGGCTCGTCGGGCAGGTGGGTGGGGGCGGGGCCCCCGAGCAGGTTCTGGTGAATGGACATGCCCCCAGTCTGCCGGGTGCGGTGGCCCGCAAAACCCGCTGTCCCCTCGCTGTCCCCTCGCTCTCGCCGCCCCGCCGCGTGCGCTGGCCCGCGACCCCACGCCCCTGCCGCGTCAGGCGCATTGCCGGGTGCGGGAGCGTGGGACCCGATGTCCTTCGGCGTTGCCGCACCGCCGTGTGCGGCTCCTGCGGGGCTCTGCGGGCCCTTGAGGTGGGGAAGGGCCGGGTCAGTTCGCGGGGGCGGTCGCCCCGACCGGCTCGCGGGGCGCGGGCGGACGCGACGTCAGGGCCGGCTGCGTTGCCCGGCGGGTTCGCACGGCGCGGTCCTGCTCCACCTGCGTGCGTTCGGCCCTCATGTTCAGACCATCGTGCGGTCACCGTCCACCGCCGCCACCCCTGCCGGGGAGGGGAACGCCGCAGGGCCCGGCCCCCGTCGTGGGACGGGGGCCGGGCCCTGCGGTGCGGCTCGCTGTGGGCGACTACTTCAGCTTGGTGCCGGTGGAGCGCAGGTTCGCGCACGCCTCGGCAACGCGCGCGGCCATGCCCGCCTCGGCGGCCTTGCCCCAGGTGCGGGGGTCGTACTTCGACTTCGTGCCGACCTCGCCGTCGACCTTCAGCACACCGGCGTAGTTGCTGAACATGTGGTCCACGACCGGGCGGGTGAAGGCGTACTGGGTGTCGGTGTCGAGGTTCATCTTCACGACGCCGTTCTCCAGCGCGGTGGCGATCTCCTCGGCCGTGGAGCCCGAACCACCGTGGAAGACGAAGTCGAACGGCTGGTTTCCGGCAGCCGTGCCGTACTTCTCGGCGACACCGGCCTGGAGGTCCTTGAGGAGCTCGGGGCGCAGGACGACGTTGCCCGGCTTGTAGACGCCGTGGACGTTGCCGAACGAGGCGGCCAGCAGGTAGCGGCCCTTCTCGCCCAGGCCGAGGGCCTCGGCGGTGCGGATCGCGTCGTCGACGGTGGTGTAGAGCTCGTCGTTGATCTCGTGGCTGACGCCGTCCTCCTCGCCGCCGGTCGGGGTGATCTCGACCTCAAGGATGATCTTGGCGGCGACGGCCTTGGCGAGCAGCTCCTGGCCGATGGCCAGGTTGTCGGCCAGGGTCTCGGCGGAGCCGTCCCACATGTGCGACTGGAAGAGCGGGTTCAGACCGCGGGCCACGCGCTCGGCGGAGATGTCGAGCAGCGGACGTACGTAGCCGTCCAGCTTGTCCTTCGGGCAGTGGTCCGTGTGCAGGGCGACCGTGATGTCGTACTTGGCGGCCACGATGTGCGCGAACTCGGCCAGGGCGACAGCGCCGGTGACCATGTCCTTGTTGTGCTGGCCACCCAGGAACTCCGCACCACCGGTGGAGATCTGGATGATGCCGTCGCTCTCGGCCTCCGCGAAGCCGCGCAGGGCAGCGTGCAGGGTCTGGGAAGAGGTCACGTTGATGGCCGGGTAGGCGAACTTGCCTGCCTTCGCCCGGTCGAGCATCTCGTTGTAGACCTCGGGGGTTGCGATGGGCATCTGCCGGCTCCTTGGGTGTGCGGGGAGTGTGCTTCTTGCGGGCCCTGACCTGGGGGCGACGTCATCGTCGCGCCTATCTTTCCAGACTCAGCGCAGGGGTCCAGACTGCCGGTCTCACGTGGTGGGCGAACGGCCCGGGATGTTTCACGTGAAACACCCCGGGCGCCCGGGAAAGGGCAGGTCAGGCCGGCCCGAGGGGCGGCCGAGGACCATCGTCACCAGTTCTCGCGGTGGCCGGACGAGGCTGGACCGGAGCTGACCCGCGGCGGGCTCGGGGCCGGCTAGGGGCCGGTTAGGGGCCCGACCGAGGCACTCCCCTGTCCCCCACCGGAACCGGGGCCGGGGCCGGGGCCGGCTAGGGGCCGGGCCTAGGACAGGCCGAGGTCCTCGAGGAGGTATCCGGTGAGGTAGGGCAGGCCGGCCGCGGCGATCGCGTCGGCCGCGCCGCGGTCGACGATCGTGGCGACGGCGACGACCTCGCCGCCGGCCTCGCGGACCGCCTCGACGGCGGTCAGCGGGGAACCGCCGGTGGTCGAGGTGTCCTCGACCACCAGGCAGCGCTTGCCCTTCACGTCGGTGCCCTCGATGCGGCGCTGCATGCCGTGGGCCTTCTGCGCCTTGCGGACGACGAAGGCGTCCAGGCGCTCGCCGCGCGCCGCGGAGGCGTGCAGCATCGAGGTCGCGACCGGGTCGGCGCCCAAGGTCAGACCGCCGACGCAGTCGAAGTCGAGGTCGGCCGTGAGGTCGAGCATGACCTGGCCGACCAGCGGGGCCGCCTCGCCGTCGAGGGTGATCCGGCGGAGGTCGATGTAGTAATCGGCCTCGAGACCGGAGGAGAGGGTCACCTTGCCGTGCACGACGGCCTTGTCCTTGATCTGCTGCAGAAGCGCATCGCGTACGTCACTCATGCCCCTGAGCTTAGAGGGGGGCGAGAAGCGGACCTAGCCGAGCCGGCGCCACGTCCAGGTGGTGGAGACCTCCAGCGGATCCACCGGGGTGACCAGGCGCGGGAGGGTGTTCAGCCCGTTCGGCGGACCCGACTGGGGCTCGACGCACACGGCCTCGGGCTCCTCGTCGTAGATGACCACCCATTCGGCCCGACTGGTGACCCGCAGTGCGAGGGCGCCGGGCCAGGTGAGGGTGACGTCGACGCCGTGGGGCATGCCGAAGCAGTCGTCCCAGGGGCGGGGCTTCGGGTCGATGCGGTTGCCGGTGGGGATGTGGTCGGCGCCGCGCTCCTCCTGCCACGCGGGGTCGAAGGAGACCTCCGCGTCCGGGCCGCCGGCCCCGAGGTTGCGCAGGAACCAGGGGTGCCAACCGACCTGGGCCGGGAAGGAGTCCCCGTACGTCTCGACGCCCATCGTGAGGGTCAGCGAGTCCTCGGTGAGCGTGACGACCTGGGTCACCCGGCCGGGGTACGGCCACGGGTCGGCGAGGTCGTAGGCGAAGGCGGCCTCGGTGGCGGTGGCCCCGGCCGGGCGCCAGGGCGCGTCGCGGCCGAAGCCGTGCAGAGCGTGCGGTGGGTGGTTGAGCGGCATCTGATGGACGGTCGCGCCGTCGCGGAACTGCCCGTTCGCCGTCCGGCCGCACCAGGGGACCATCGGGAAGGCCCCGAACCTCGACCCCTGGCGCAGCAGTTCCGTTCCGTCGATGCGCAGGCTGCTGATCCGGCAGCCGTTCTGCTGGTCGACCGTCACCTCGGCGCCGCCGGCGCTCAGTTGCGTACTCATGCGGTCGACCCTAATGCGGTCCGGGCCCGCTGATCAGCGACGGCGCCGCAGGGCTCGGCCGATGACGACCGCCGAGGCGAGCGCGAAGGCGGCGGCGGGGGCGATCCAGCGCAGGCTGTCACCGGCGGAGGCGGAGGCGGGCGCGGGGACCGGGGCGTACCGGCCGCGCGGCGGAGCGTGATCCACCTCCTCAGCACTGCGGCCGATCATGGTGCGGCGGGCGTGCGCGGCCTCGGCCGGGGGCCGCGGGGCTCCGTCGGAGCCCTCGAACCGGCCGGCGAGGAAGGGGTCCAGGGACGACGGCGGTACGTCGGTCTCGAAGAGGGAGGCCGTGACCTCGGTGCTGTCGTCCTCGACGAACCCGGGGCCCGCTCCGCCCTCCGCTTCCTCGGCTTCGGCCACCGGGTCGCCCACGGCGTCGGGTGCGGAGCCGATGGTCAGCAGGCCGGCGGCCCGGTCCAGCAGCCGCCGCACGGCGGTGGTCGTGGCCTCGGGCGGGAAGGCGGCGGCGCGCCCGTCGGCGGTGGTCTCGGTGGTGAAGTCCAGCCGGGTCCCGTCCGGGACCGGGATCAGTCGCAGGTCGAGGGCGAACTTCACGGTCCCGCTGCCCCGGGCCTCCGTGCCCTCGCCCACGAAGGCGAAGTGCCCGGGGTCGCGCTCGGTGACGGTCAGGGCGCCCCGGTAGGTCACGGTGCTCCCGCCGACGCGGACCTTCAGCCGGCCCGAGACCGGCCCGGCATCGGTGTCGGCGTCCTGCTGGAGTCCCGGCACGCACCGGGCCACCCGGGCGGGGTCGCGCAGCACGGCGCGGAGATGGTCTGCCGGTACCGGAACGAACACCTGATGCTCCATGTGGACGAGCCTACCGACGAGACCCGCACCGGGTCACGAATACCGCGGGTGCGGCAGCGTCGACGGCGGCAGTCCGGGCACCCGGGTGCGTTCCGCGTCCCGTGCGGCGTCCTGCAGGGAGCGGGTCGACAGCGAGCGCAGCGCGGGCGTGTCGCGGTCCATCCGCAGGGGCGGGTCCTGGTCCTTGGCGGCCAGGACGAAGCCCCAGTCCTGCGGCGGCGCGTCGCTCTCGCCGAGCGGGGTGCGGTCGGGTCCGGCGGCGAAGCCCGTGAGGCGGCCGCCCGCGCTGTAGGGGGTGGTGCGCAGGCCGGCCGCGCGCAGGGTGGAGTCGACGGTCCAGTACGCGCGCGGACGCGTGGCCAGCGGTCCGGCGTGCACGGCCATGCGGCCCCCTGGGCGCAGGGCCCGCGCGGCCAGCCCGTAGAACTCCTGCGAGTACAGCTTCGTGCTGGGGGTGATGCCCGGGTCGGGGAGGTCGGAGACGATGACGTCGAAGCGGTCGTCGGCGGCCGGCCCCCGCAGCCAGCGGAAGGCGTCCTGGGTGACGACGGCGAGCCGCGGGTCCTCGTACACCCGGGCGTTGAGCGCGGAGAGCATCGGATCGGTGCGGGCGAGGCGGACCACGCCGGGATCGAGTTCGACGACGGTGACGGAGGAGACGTCCCGGTAGCGGAGCACCTCGCGCGCGGCGAGCCCGTCGCCGCCGCCGAGGACCAGGACGCGGGCGTGCGGACCGGTCATCGCGGGGTGGACCAGGGCCTCGTGGTAGCGGTACTCGTCGTAGCCGCTGACCCGCAGCCGCCCGTCCAGGTAGAGGTCGAGGGAGCGCGGGGAACCCGTCCGCGGCCCCGTGAGCACCAGCTCCTGCACCCCGGTCTGGACGGCGACCCGCACCTCCCCGCCGTAGACGGCGTGCCGGGCGGTCCGCTCGAAGTCGTCGGCGAGGACGGTGGCGGAGGCGAGCACGGCCAGTACGGTCACGTTCGCGCCGATCAGCAGCCAGCGGCAGCGCCGGCTCAGGTCCCGGCGGAACAGCCACAGGACCAGCCCGCCGCCGACGATCACGTTGACGGTGCCGGTGACCATGGCGCCGGTGAGCTGGCCGAGCACCGGGAGCAGCAGGAAGGGGAAGGCGAGGCCGCCGACGAGGGCGCCCACGTAGTCGGCGGCGAACAGGTCGGCGACGGCCCCGCCCGCGTCCTGCCGGCGGATGCGCTGGATGAGGACCATCAGCAGCGGGATCTCCGCGCCGATGAGCACCCCGATGGCGAAGGAGAAGGTGACGAGCGCGGGGCGGGACTCCCCCAGCCAGGCGAAGCTCGCGTACAACGCTATGGCCGACAGCCCGCCGAGGAGGGCCAGCCCGGCCTCGATGGCGCCGAAACCGAAGGCGGGCCGGTGGCGGAAGCGCTTGGCGAGCAGGGAGCCGACGCCCATGGCGAAGACCATGACGGACAGTACGACCGACGCCTGGGTGACGGAGTCGCCGATGAGGTAGGTGCCGAGGGCGAGCAGCTCCAGCTCGTACACGAGCCCGCAGGCGGCGCAGACGAACACGGTGGCCAGGACGAGGAGTCGGCCGGTCCGGGGCCGTACGGGCAGGGCCGCCGGGGCGGTCGCGGCGCCCCGAGGATCCGGAGCCGGGAGGACCCGGCGCGGGACGGAACGGTCGATCATGAAGCGAACCGTACGTCACCTCCCACCCACATCCGGTCACCCACATGGGTGTAACTGGCGTACTGATCCGGCCAGTTGGCGTAACCATGGCGGGATAATCGCGCCCCCGGCGCCCGCTACGTCAGCGCGGGCGATTCCAGGGCCGCCGCCGCGGGCGCCCCGACCCGCACCCCGACCCGCGTCCGGGTGGCCACCAGCTGACCCTCCTGCGGGTACGCGTGCCAGGTCCGCCAGCGCACCTGACCCTCGTAGCGCTGCGCGAGCATGGCGGTGAAGGCGTGCGGGCTTCCGGGAAAGGTCCCCGCTAGTCCGTTCGGGTGGTCCGCCACCAGTGCGAGCAACTCCTGGGCCCGCCCGGCGAAGGAGCCGCGGGAGAGGGTCTCGACCCGCGCGGCGAACTCGTACTCCCAGTCGCCCACCCGCTTGGCCACGCCGAGCGGCAGCGGCGTACTACTGCCGGGCATACAGGCGACGGTCTCCGAGCAGAGCACCTCCCCCTCCTCCAGGAGCACCTGGTGGGACGCCCCGAGCAGGCGCAACTCCACCTTCGCCCCCGAAAGTTCGAGGTTCAGTACGGCCAGGGCGGGCAACCGGTCCCGACCCAGGGCCCAGGCGAGATCGGCGGCACGCGTGTCGGTGTATGAGGTCTGGAGGGTCGTGAGCATGAGTCGGCTCCGCAAACGCGCGAGGGAGATGGGCCGGGGCCCGCCAGCGGTAGCAAGCACGGGTGGGGGGAAACCGGCACGGGTCCACAGGAAGTCCAGGGAGGTCCGAGGACTGGTCTACTCAACCGAGGGAATCATGAAAGGCACGGCACTCACAGCGTTTTTACCCAACTTGACGGGGTTTACATCCCCCCGGGGGCTTCGCAGTTCACGTGTTCAAGAAGTTGCGTCCCGCGCGTCGTCATGCATCGGCGAACAAGAGGGCGCCGGACGGTAGTCGGACCGCCGAACGCCCTCGTCCGCGCAGTGCCGCACGGGTGTTTCGCAGGGTGTTTCGCAGGGGTGTTTCGCAAGTACCGGGCCGAGGCCTCGCGCTGCCCCGTGTCAGCTGGAACCGCCACCGCACCCGCCGCCCCCACCGCACGAGGAGGACGAGCCCCCGCACGACGAGGAGGATCCGCAGCCGCCCCCCGAAGAGCCGCCGTCCCCCGTCCACCAGCTGCTGTGGCCGTGCCCGCCACGGCGGCGCCGGGACGAGCCCCGCCCCGTGGACGAGCGGACCATCTTGGTCAGGAAGTACGCCGCGACGAAGAGCACGATCACAACGAAGACGAACCCCATGTCCGCCACCTCTCTCACACCCCGGTCGTCCCGGGGGAGCGGGATCCCCGCGTCCCGCGTGAAGGGGGAATGCCCCCGGGCCGCGCGACCCAAAGCACACTTGAGGAAGTCCAGAGGTTGCCCCCAGGATGACGACCATGAGCACACCCGTGAGCAGCGACCGCCCCTTCCTGAACCGCCGCCTGGCGGCCTTCGGCACGACGATCTTCGCGGAGATGTCGGCGCTGGCCACGCGCACCGGTTCGATCAACCTCGGCCAGGGCTTCCCCGACACCGACGGCCCGGCGCAGATCGCCGAGGCGGCCTCCCGCGCGGTCCTCACGGGACTCGGCAACCAGTACCCGCCGGGCCCGGGCGTCCCGGAGCTGCGCACCGCGATCGCCGCGCACCAGCAGCGCTTCTACGGGCTCGACCACGACCCCGACACCGAGGTCCTCGTCACGGCGGGCGCCACGGAAGCCATCGCCGCCTCCCTCCTCGCCCTCCTGGAGCCGGGCGACGAGGTCATCGCCCTGGAGCCGTACTACGACTCGTACGCGGCCTGCATCGCCATGGCCGGTGCGGTGCGCGTCCCCGTCACCCTGCGCCCGCACGCCGGAGCCTTCGCCCTCGACCTGGACGAACTGCGCGCCGCCGTCACCCCGCGCACCCGCCTGCTGCTCCTGAACACCCCGCACAACCCGACGGGCACCGTCCTGACGCCGGCCGAGCTCACGGCGATCGCCGAGCTGGCGGTCGAGCGCGACCTGCTGGTCGTCACGGACGAGGTGTACGAGCACCTGGTCTTCGAGGGCGCCCACACCCCCCTGGCGAGCTTCCCGGGCATGCGCGAGCGCACGGTCACCATCTCCTCGGCCGGGAAGACCTTCTCGTTCACGGGCTGGAAGGTCGGCTGGGTGACCGCGCCCGCCGAGCTGATCACGGCGGTGCGTTCGGCGAAGCAGTTCCTGACGTACGTCTCCTCGGGCCCCTTCCAGTACGCGATCGCCGAGGCCCTCGCCCTGCCCGACAGCTACTACGACGCCTTCCGCGCCGACCTGGCCGCCAAGCGCGACGTCCTCGCCGACGGCCTCGCGGCGGCCGGCTTCGAGGTCTTCCGCCCGCAGGGCACGTACTTCATCACCACCGACATCACCCCGCTCGGCGAGAAGGACGGCCTCGCCTTCTGCCGCGCCCTCCCGGAACGCTGCGGCGTGGTCGCCATCCCGAACCAGGTCTTCTACGACGACAAGGACGCGGGCAGGACCCAGGTCCGCTGGGCCTTCTGCAAGCGGACGGCGGTTCTGCAGGAGGCGGTGGACCGCCTCGGTCGGCTGGCTCGCTGAGCGCGAGCCGGATGGATGTGCGGGCATGGGCCCGGTCTTCCAGCCGAGCCTGTGCCGCACGGGAGCTACGAGCTACTCGGTGTCCTTGGGATGCCGAGTGGACGCGTAGACCAGAACGACGGTCGCCGTTTCCGGGCTGACCGAATAGCGCACGCGGCCGCCACTCGTGACTTCGAACTCCCACTGCTCCAGCGCGGATCCCTTCCACTCCTTGGTGGCGAGCCTCCCGCACAGCTGGTGCTGACGGTTCCAGCTGCCACGCGACAGGAGGGGCCTGTCGGTGGGGCCGGATCGGGGGGCCGCGAGGGCGTCCGGATCGGCACGAAGCCCCGGGCTCCCGCCCCGGCGATCCCTTTCGGACGGGCCGTTCCGACTCCGGTCACCCCGCGTCCTTGCGGGGTTGTAGGGCCGGTGTGAAGCTGTGCGTCGTGCAAGTGCCCGAAGCCCTCACCGCCGGGTGAGCGGAACCACCGCGAGCTGGAAAGTCGGGATTCATGGCAACGGGCAGAGCGGCCGTGTCCGCGTCGCCGCTGGAGATGCGCGCGGTCCGGGCCGTGCGGTCGGCCGCGCCGACCACCGTGATCGCGCTCGGGGTGTTCGCCGCCGTGCGCGGGGCCGGGGTGCTGGTGCTCGGCCTCGGCGCCTGGTGGGCCGGGCGGGACCCGCTGAAGGTGCTCGGCAGGTCCTGGGACTCGGACTGGTACCTCCGGATCGCCGCCCACGGCTACGGGCGGACCCTGATGTGGCCCGAGGCCACCACCGGGACCGGGCCCGTCCAGAGCGACTACGCCTTCTTCCCGCTCTACCCCACCCTGATACGGCTGGTCTCCGAGATACTGCCCGGCGGCATGGTCCCCGCCGCCCTCCTCGTCGCGTGGGTCTCCGCCGCCGTGGCCGCCCTCGGGATCTACCGGGTCGGTGAGCAGGTGATCGGCCCGCGCGCCGGGCTGCTGCTCGTGGGGTTGTGGGCGGCGCTCCCGCACGCCGTGGTGCTCACCCTCGCCTACACCGAGGCCCTGCTGGCCGCCTTCGCCGCCTGGGCGCTGTACGCCCTGCTGCGCGACCGCTGGCTGTGGGCCGCCGGCCTCGCCGTACTGGCCGGACTGACCCGGCCCACCGGGCTGGCCGTCGCGGCCGCCGTCTCGGCCACGGCCCTGTACGCGATCGTCGTACGAAGATCCCGGGCACCCGAGGTGTGGCTGGCCGGGCTGGTGGCGCCGGCGGGCTGGGCGGCGTACGTCCTGGCCGTCGGGGTGAAGGTGAGCAACCCCTTCGGCGGCTACTTCGCCGTGCAGCGGGGCTGGGGCTCCCGCTTCGACTTCGGCGTCGGGGCGCTGCGCTCCGCCGAGCGGGTGCTGACCGGCGCATCCGTGCCGCTCGCCACCACCGTGACGGTGGTCCTGCTGGCCGTGGCCGGGCTGCTGGCAGTCCTGCTGGTCCTGGACCGCACCCCGCTGGCGCTGCTCGCCTACACCGCGATCCTGCTGGTCATCGGCTTCGGCGGGGCCGGTTTCTTCGAGTCCAAGCCGCGCTTCCTGCTGCCGGCCTTCCCGCTGCTCCTGCCGTTGGCCGCCGTCATGGCGAAAGCCCGGCCGCGCACCGCGGTCATGGTGACCTCGGTGGTGGCCGGGCTCGGTTACGGCTACGGGCTGTACCTGCTGCTGATCGCCCGCGTACCGCTGTAACGGCTAGCTGTCGGCGTCGCCGTTGCTGTCGTCGTCGCCGTCGGTGGAGTCGATTTCCTGCTCCAGGCCGAGCTGCTCGACGAGCCACTTGTCGAACTCGATGGACGCGCGGACCCAGCTGACCGTGGAGGACACGAAGTGCTCCAGGTTGACGCCGGTGCCGATCAGCATCTGCGCCTCACCGATCAGGCGGACCGAGCCGTCGTCGTGGGTGTGGCTGTAGACCTTCGGCCACAGGGTGCGGCGGTTCCAGTCGTCGATCGACTCGAGAAGCTGCGGCTTCTCGTCGATCTTGTGCGGACGGTCGTAGAAGGTCCGCACCGAGAAGACCTGCTGCTCGTCCTCGCCGCGGAACATGAAGTACGTGCGGAACTCCTCCCACGGCGCCGCGAGGTCACCCTCGTCGTCGACGACGTACTTGAGCTCCATCTGCTCCAGCAGCTGCTTGACCAGATCCTGGTCGGGGACGACGGGGCCCGCCGGTCCTGTGGCCTGCGGATCGGGCTGCTGCCCTCCGAAGTTCGGAATCGAGGCCGGGTCGATGCTCACCGTGTTTTCCCTTCGTGCGGATACCTGCATCCTCCCCCATCGCGCCCACCTTGTGTCCAGCCCCGCACGTACGATCCGCTCCGGGCGGAACGAGTAAGAACCAAGTAAGAACCAGGTAAGGGGGCACATGGCCCTGCGCAGTACGTTCAAGCTGGTCCTGGGACTGTCGCTGGCCGTCGGCGTCGCCGTGTGCGCCGGGGTCCTGTGGCAGGCCGGGGGTGATCCGGGCGACGAGGGCGGCCCCCGGGGGACGGCCGACTGCGCGGAGGTCATGGCGTTCGCCCGGATGGCCCCGCCGGCCGGCTGGCGGGACGGGAGGTGCGACCGGACCGAGGCGGCGGACGGCCGCACGACGGTCCTGGGCACCTTCCGCATGGAGCACGCCGACGTCGAGGCGTGGGTCGCGTCCTTCCCGAAGGCACCGGAGCAGGTCGGCTGCCCCGGTCCGCGGCCGGACAACTACGACCCGGAGAGCGAGGGGTGCTTCGCCCTCGCCCACGACGGGCCGCAGCCCGGCCGGGCGGCCGGGCTGCGACTGCGGATCACCCCGGAGGTCGGGACGACCGCGAAGGTCCGCTTCGACGCGTCCTGAGGCGGTCCGGAGGCGACACCGGGCGGCCGGCCCGCTCAGAGGGCCTTGCCGACCAGCAGGTCCTCGCCCGCAACGTCGACCCGTACGGTGTCGCCGTCCCGGACCTCGCCGGAGAGGATCTCCTTGGCCAGGCGGTCGCCGATCGCCGTCTGGATCAGGCGGCGCAGCGGCCGGGCGCCGTACGCCGGGTCGTTGCCCTTCTCGGCCAGCCAGGCCAGCGCCTCGGGCGTGACGTCCAGGGTGAGGCGGCGGTCGGCCAGGCGCCGGGCCAGGCGGCCGATCTGGAGCTGCGCGATGTGCGCGAGCTCGTCCTGGGTCAGTGCGGAGAAGACCACCAGGTCGTCCAGGCGGTTGAGGAACTCCGGCTTGAAGGAGGCCCGCACCACGTCCAGGACCTGCTGCTTCTTCTGCTCCGGCGGGGTCAGCGGATCCACCAGGAACTGGCTGCCCAGGTTCGAGGTCAGGATCAGGATGGCGTTGCGGAAGTCCACGGTCCGGCCCTGGCCGTCCGTGAGCCGGCCGTCGTCCAGGACCTGGAGCAGGACGTCGAAGACCTCGGGGTGGGCCTTCTCCACCTCGTCCAGGAGCACCACGCTGTACGGGCGGCGGCGCACGGCCTCGGTGAGCTGGCCGCCCTCCTCGTAGCCGACGTAGCCGGGCGGGGCACCGACGAGACGGGCCACGCTGTGCTTCTCGCCGTACTCCGACATGTCGATGCGGACCATGGCCCGCTCGTCGTCGAAGAGGAAGTCCGCGAGCGCCTTGGCCAGCTCCGTCTTGCCCACGCCCGTCGGGCCGAGGAAGAGGAAGGAGCCGGTCGGGCGGTCCGGGTCGGCGATGCCGGCCCGGGTGCGGCGCACGGCGTCGGAGACGGCCCGTACGGCCTCGCCCTGGCCGATCAGCCGGCGGCCCAGCTCGTCCTCCATGCGCAGCAGCTTCTGGGTCTCGCCCTCCAGCAGGCGGCCGGCCGGGATGCCTGTCCAGGCGCCCACCACGTCGGCGATGTCGTCGGGGCCGACCTCGTCCTTGACCATCGAGTCCTTGGAGTGTCCGGTCTTGGAGGCCTCCGCCTCCTCCTCGGTGGCCTCCGCCAGCTCGCGCTCCAGGGTCGGGATCTCCCCGTAGAGCAGCTTGGAGGCGGTGTCGAAGTCGCCGTCGCGCTGGGCGCGCTCGGCCTGCCCGCGCAGGTCGTCCAGGCGCTCCTTGAGCTCACCGACCCGGTTGAGGGACTGCTTCTCCTTCTCCCAGCGGGCGGTCAGCCCGCGCAGCTCCTCCTCCCGGTCCGCGAGGTCCTTGCGGATCTTCTCCAGGCGCTCGATCGAGGCCGGGTCGGACTCGTTCTTCAGGGCCAGCTCCTCCATCCGCAGGCGGTCCACGGAGCGCTGGAGCTCGTCGATCTCCAGCGGGGAGGAGTCGATCTCCATGCGCAGCCGGGACGCAGCCTCGTCGACGAGGTCGATGGCCTTGTCGGGGAGGAACCGGGAGGTGATGTACCGGTCGGAGAGGGTCGCGGCGGCCACCAGCGCGCTGTCGTTGATGACGACCTTGTGGTGGGCCTCGTAGCGGCCCTTGAGCCCGCGCAGGATCGCGATCGTGTCCTCGACGGACGGCTCGGCGACCAGCACCTGCTGGAAGCGCCGCTCCAGCGCCGGGTCCTTCTCGATGCGCTCGCGGTACTCGTCGAGCGTGGTCGCGCCGACCATCCGCAGCTCGCCGCGGGCCAGCATGGGCTTGAGCATGTTGCCCGCGTCCATGGCGGAGTCGCCGCCGGCGCCCGCGCCGACGACCGTGTGCAGCTCGTCGATGAAGGTGATGATCTGGCCGTCGCTCGACTTGATCTCGGCCAGTACGGTCTTCAGCCGCTCCTCGAACTCGCCGCGGTACTTGGCGCCGGCGACCATCGCGCCGAGGTCCAGGGAGACGAGGCGCTTGTTCTTCAGGGACTCGGGGACGTCGCCCTTGACGATGCGCTGGGCCAGGCCCTCGACGACGGCGGTCTTGCCGACGCCGGGCTCGCCGATGAGCACCGGGTTGTTCTTCGTCCGGCGCGAGAGCACCTGGACGACGCGCCGGATCTCCTGGTCACGGCCGATGACCGGGTCGAGCTTGCCCTCACGCGCGGCTGCCGTGAAGTCGGTGCCGAACTTCTCCAGGGCCTTGTACTGGCCCTCGGGATCGGGGGTGGTCACCCGCCGTCCTCCTCGTGCGTTCTCGAAGGCGTCGAGCAGCTTCTTGGCCGTCGCGCCCTGGGTGGAAAGGACCTCGCCGGCCGCGCCGCCCTTGGCGGCGACGGCGATGAGGAGGTGTTCGGTGGAGAGGTAGTCGTCGCCGAGCTTGCCGGCCTCCGCGTCCGCCTCGGCGAGTACGGCGAGCAGGTCGCGGGTGGGCTGCGGGGGCGCGACGGTGGAGCCGGTGACGCTGGGCAGGGCGGCGAGCAGCCGCTCGGCCCCGGCCCGGACGGCGGCCTGGTCGGCGTCGGTGGCGACCAGCAGGTCGATGACGTTCTCGTTGTCCTCGCCCGCGAGCAGGGCCAGCAGCAGGTGCGCGGGGGTCAGATCCGCATGACCGTCCTTGACGGCCCTGCTGGTGGCCGCGTTCAGCGCATCCCGGCTCTTGTTGGTCAGTTCGGCGTCCACTGCGTCTTCTCCTCTCCCCGAGGGGTAGCTCCCACAACAACACTGACAGGGTCAGCGTACGCAAAGTTGAGTCTATTCCACTCAAGGCAGGTGGGGACAGCGTTCCCCCGTACCCTTCGGGCCATGTCCCATGACGTACTCAACCCGACGCCCGAGTACCTCGCCTTCTGGCGGGAGCGGCACGTCTGCACCCTGACCACCCCGCGCCCCGACGGCACGCCCCACGTGGTGCCGGTGGGGGTGACATACGACCCGGAGGCCGGCCTGGCCCGGGTGATCAGCAACCGGCACAGCAAGAAGGTGCGCAACGTCCTGGCGGCGCAGGAGGCGCAGCCGCAGGGCGCGCGGGTCGCGGTCTGCCAGATGGAGGGGCGCCGCTGGGCCACGCTGGAGGGCCGCGCGGTGATCCGCACGGACGAGGCGTCGGTCGCCGACGCGGTGGCGCGCTACGCGGAGCGCTACGGGCGCACGCCGTCGCCCAATCCCGACCGGGTCGTCATGGAGATCACCCTGGACCGGGCCATGGGGCGCGCGTAAGCCGTTGATTCTTCATCTTGTCCGGTTCAGGCACTGGACGCGGACATCACAACGGCGCCATCGTGGTCAGGTCCACGATGGCGCCGTTGTGTGGGGGTAGCGCCTGAGCGATCTGGAACGGCGGGGGAATCGCTTCAGGCACTGCGGGGGGTGGCGGTGGTGATATCGGGTTCGAAGAGCTGGTGGTCGCGCTGATCGAGATTGACGAAGACCATTCCGTAGCGCACCTCGCAGCGGACGGGCTGCGGCGCGCCCCGCGGGCGACGCAGGCACCGGTAGGCACGTACGTCCTCGTCCTCCTCGCGCACGACGACGATCGGTTGGCCGAACAGGGTGACCATCACCGAGTCGCCAGGGCGGGGGATGGCCGTGGCGAGATCGATGAACTGCCAACCCGAACGGTAGGCGGAGGCCATTTCGCGGCGGAAGCCGCGATCGTCGGGGGTCACGCGGACACCGTCACAGGCGCATCGGTCCAACCCGTATCGCCGTTTCCGCCCAGCTGGCCACTGGTCCAGCCGGTGTCCGCGTACTTACCCGCGGGCGCCGTGGTCCAGCCGGTGTCGTCGGTGCTCGTCAGGCTCGTGCCCTGACCGTCCCTAGCGCTCCCCGCGTCACTTTCGACGGCGCTGACTGCCCCAAATACCGCAACGGCGGAGAAAACTATGGCAAGCACCGAGCGAAGCATTCTCTTGTACATGGTCGGCTTCGTCCTCACTTGATGGAATCCTCTCCCCCGCGTGACAGACGATGGCTCATTCAGGCACGTCAATGCCACAGGGACGATGCATCATGTTCTTGCATGTTCAGGACCCTGGGGGGTGGAGATTTGACGCGAAACGAGACAAAAGCGACACATCCCCACCCTGTGACGTCCATGTGCACCGAGGGGACACGGCTCTACGCGACCGCACTGAGCACCGGCCGGATCGCCCGGGGCGAGATCCAGAACGCCCCCTGCCTGCTTGAATTCGCTCTTCTACAGCCCGACCCGGATGACGCGAACCAGCTCCGCCCGGTTCCGCCGTCCGTAGCTCTGGCTCAACGGCTCCATCCGATTGAACGCGAGATCCAGGACCGCCGGCGCAGCGCTGTAGATCTCACCGACACTTTCGAGCCTTTCCTGGCCATCAGCGCACAGAGCCCGGCCAACACCCACGCCATCACGGTGCTGGAGGGTTTCGAACAGATCAACGCCGCGCTGAACCTCGCGACGGCCGAATGTCACACCGAGGTGTTGACGGTCCAGCCCGGCGGCGCACGGCCTTCCCTGGCCCTCACCCAAGCCCTGGAACGCGACCAGCCGTTGATCGACCGCGGGGTCAGCATACGGACCCTGTACCAACACACCGCACGGCACAGCCAGGGCACGCTCGCCTATGTGGAGCGGATCTCGACGGGCAAGGTGGAGATCCGCACGCTGGAGGAGCTGATCGAACGCCTGATCATCTTCGACCGCACGGTGGCCTTCATCCCGGTGAGCGACGACCGCCGGGTCGCCCTGGAACTGCGCCACCCGGGCCTGGTCGACTACCTCATCAAGGTCTTCGAGCAGCTGTGGCACCGCGCCGTGCCCCTCCAGGAGGAGGTGACGTACCGCAGCACCCCCGGCGGGATAACGGGCGTGCAGCGGACCATCGCCCAGCTCCTGATCGAGGGCCACGTCGACGAGGCCATCGCGCGCCGCCTCGGCATGAACGTCCGCACCTGCCGGGCGCACATCGCCAAGCTCGCCACCACCCTCGGCAGCGGCAGCCGCGCGCAGCTCGGCTACCTCATCGCCCGGTCCGGCATCCTGGGCCGCCCCTCGGACCCCGAACAGGACTGCGAGGGCCACCCGGACCACGAGGACCTCGACCCGGACCGGGAAGGGCTCTGAGCCGTCCGGTGGCGTTGCCGTAGCCGGTGGTGCCGCCCTGGAACGAGAAGGCCCCGCCGAATGATTCCGGGCGGGGCCTTCTCGTGTCCGTGTGCGCGGACCGCCGTCAGTCCATCGGGCGCTTCGGCGTCGGGCGCCAGACGACCAGGGCGCTGCCCGGCTGCGGGGGGCTGTACGGGACCAGGTCGCGCCGGTACGAGGCGTGGACCTGGGCCTCGCGCTGCTGGAGGACCGCCGCGGCACCGTCCACCGCGGCCGAGAGCTCGGCCACGCGCTGCTGGAGCGCGGCGACCTGGTTCTCCAGTTCGATGATGCGCTTGATGCCCGCCAGGTTGATGCCCTCGTCCTGCGACAGCGCCTGCACCGTACGGAGCAGTTCGATGTCACGGGCCGAGTAGCGCCGGCCGCGGCCGGCCGTACGGTCCGGGGAGACCAGGCCGAGACGGTCGTACTGGCGGAGGGTCTGCGGATGCAGACCGGAGAGCTGGGCGGCAACCGAGATCACGTAGACCGGGGTCTCGTCGGTGAGTTGGTAAGCACCGCTTCCCAGACGGGAAGACTGTCGTCGGCGGCCGTCCATGTCATGCTCCCTTCGCGGACTCGAACAGCGCGGAGCGCGGGTCCTGCGACTCCGTCGCCTCGCGGTACATCTCCAGGGCCTCGCGGGCCTTGTCGGACAGCTCGGTCGGGACCGCGACCTCCACCGTGACCAGCAGGTCGCCGCGGGTGCCGTCCTTGCGGACCGCGCCCTTGCCGCGGGCCCGCATGGTGCGACCGCCCGGGGTGCCCGGCGGCAGCTTCAGCGTCACCGAGGGGCCGTTCAGGGTCGGGACCTTGATCTCGGCCCCCAGCGCCGCCTCCGCGAACGTCACGGGCACGGTCACGGTCAGGTTGTCGTCCTTGCGGCCGAACACCGGGTGGGAACCGACGTGCACGACCACGTAGAGGTCACCGCCGGGACCGCCGCGCTCGCCCGGCGCACCCTTGCCGCGCAGCCGGATCCGCTGGCCGTCGGAGACGCCCGCCGGGATCCGGACCTGCATGGTGCGGGAGCTGCGGGCGCGCCCGCTGCCCTTGCAGACGTCGCAGGGGGTCTCCGCGATCAGGCCGCGGCCCTTGCAGTCCGCACAGGGGTCGGTCAGCGAGAAGCCACCGCCGCTGCCCCGCGAGACCTGGCCGGTGCCGACACAGGTCGGGCACACCCTGGGGGTGCCGTTCTTGTCGCCGGTGCCCGAACACGCCTTGCAGGGCGCCTGGGAGGACATCCGGAGCGGGACCGTGGCCCCGTCCACCGCCTCCGTGAAGGAGAGGGTGACCTCCGACTCGATGTCCTGGCCGCGGCGCGGCTGGGTGCGGGTGCCCGCCCCGGGGCCGGCGCCGCGGTTGAAGAGGCCGCCGAAGACGTCGCCCAGGCCGCCGCCGAAGCCGCCGGCCTGGCCGGCGCCCTGCTGCTGCCCCCCGAAGAGGTCGCCGAGGTCGAAGTTGAACGAGCCGCCGCCGCCCGGCCCGGGGCGGAAGCCACCGTTGCCGAACAGGGCGCGCGCCTCGTCGTACTCCTTGCGCTTCTTGGCGTCGCCGAGGATGTCGTTCGCCTCGGAGATCTCCTTGAAGCGCTCCTCGGCGGAGGCGTCGCCCTTGTTGGCGTCCGGGTGGTACTCGCGTGCGAGCTTCCGGTACGCCTTCTTGATCTCGGCCTCGGTGGCGTCCTTCGGGACACCGAGGACCTTGTAGTAGTCCTTCTCGACGAAGTCCTTCGTGCTCATCCCCGGTGTCCCTCCTCCCGTGCTCCTACGTGTGGTGCATCAGCCCTTGTCGGGGGCATCCGCGTCCAAGCCGTCCGGCGCTTCGCCCTCCGTGGACTCGGACTTCGGGGCCGCGCCCGGCTGGGGCTCGGCCACCGCGACCCGTGCGGGACGGATCGTACGCTCGCCGATCCGGTACCCCGGCTGCAGGATCGCCACGCAGGTGTCCTCGGTGATGTCCGGCGCGTACGAGTGCATCAGGGCCTCGTGGATCGTCGGGTCGAAGGGCTCGCCCTCCTTGCCGAACTGCTGCAGGCCCATCTTGGCGGCGACGGTCTCCAGCGATTCGGCCACCGACTTGAAGCCGCCGACCAGCTCGCCATGCTCCCGCGCCCGGCCGATGTCGTCCAGGGTCGGGAGCAGCTCCGTCAGGAGGGACGCGACCGCGATCTCCTTGACGGTGATCCGGTCCCGCTCCACCCGGCGGCGGTAGTTCTGGTACTCGGCCTGGAGCCGCTGGAGGTCCGTGGTGCGCTCGGAGAGCGCGGTACGGGCCTGGTCCAGCTGCGCCAGCAGCGCCACGTCCTGGCTTGCGTCCCCGGCCGGGGCCGCCTCGTCCTTGGCGGAGTCGGCGGCCTTCGGCTCAGCGTCGTTCTGACCGGCGTCGGGGACTTCGGGCTTCTCGTCGAAGCCCGGGGTCTCCTCCGACATCAGGCAGCGCCGCCCTTCGGCTTCTCGTCGTCGACGATCTCGGCGTCGACGACGTCGTCGTCGGCCTTGGCCTGGCCCGCGTCACCGGCACCGCCGGCGGCCTGGGCGGCCTGCGCGTCGGCGTAGATGGCCTGACCGAGCTTCTGGCTGACCGCGGCGAGCTTCTCCGTCGCGGTGCGGATCTCGGCCGTGTCCTCGCCCTTGAGCGACTCCTTCAGCTCGGCGACGGCGGACTCGACCTCGGTCTTGACGTCGGCCGGGACCTTGTCCTCGTTGTCCTTGACGAACTTCTCCGTCTGGTAGACGAGCTGCTCGCCCTGGTTGCGGGACTCGGCCGCCTCCTTGCGGCGCAGGTCCTCGTCCGCGTACTGCTCCGCCTCCTGGCGCATGCGGTCGACCTCGTCCTTGCCGAGCGAGGAGCCGCCGGTGACGGTCATCTTCTGCTCCTTGCCCGTGCCAAGGTCCTTGGCCGTGACGTGCATGATGCCGTTCGCGTCGATGTCGAAGGAGACCTCGATCTGCGGGACGCCGCGCGGGGCCGGGGGCAGGCCCGTCAGCTCGAACATGCCGAGCTTCTTGTTGTACGCCGCGATCTCGCGCTCGCCCTGGTAGACCTGGATCTGGACGGACGGCTGGTTGTCCTCGGCCGTCGTGAAGATCTCGGAGCGCTTCGTCGGGATCGTGGTGTTGCGCTCGATCAGCTTGGTCATGATGCCGCCCTTGGTTTCGATACCGAGGGACAGCGGGGTCACGTCGAGGAGCAGGACGTCCTTGACCTCACCCTTGAGCACACCGGCCTGGAGGGTGGCGCCGATGGCGACGACCTCGTCCGGGTTGACGCCCTTGTTGGCGTCCTGACCGCCAGTGAGCTCCTTGACGAGCTCGGCGACGGCCGGCATACGGGTGGAGCCGCCTACCAGGACCACGTGGTCGATCTCGGACAGCTGGATGCCGGCGTCCTTGATGACGTTGTGGAACGGGGTCTTGCAGCGGTCGAGCAGGTCCGCGGTCAGCTGCTGGAACTGGGCGCGCGTGAGCTTCTCGTCCAGGTGCAGCGGGCCCTCGGCGGAAGCCGTGATGTAGGGCAGGTTGATCGTGGTCTCCGTGGAGGAGGACAGCTCGATCTTCGCCTTCTCGGCGGCCTCGCGCAGACGCTGGAGCGCCATCTTGTCCTTGGAGAGGTCCACGCCGTGACCGTTGGCGAACTGCTTCACCAGGTAGTCGACGACGCGCTGGTCCCAGTCGTCGCCACCGAGGTGGTTGTCACCGTTGGTGGCCTTGACCTCGACGACGCCGTCGCCGATCTCCAGGAGCGACACGTCGAAGGTGCCGCCACCGAGGTCGAAGACGAGAATGGTCTGGTCGTCCTTGTCGAGGCCGTAGGCCAGGGCGGCGGCCGTCGGCTCGTTGACGATGCGCAGGACGTTCAGGCCCGCGATCTCGCCGGCCTCCTTCGTCGCCTGACGCTCGGAGTCGTTGAAGTAGGCCGGGACGGTGATGACCGCGTCCGTGACCTTCTCGCCCAGGTACGCCTCGGCGTCGCGCTTCAGCTTCTGCAGGATGAAGGCGCTCATCTGCTGCGGGTTGAAGTCCTTGCCATCCAGGTTGATCTTCCAGTCAGTGCCCATGTGGCGCTTGACGGAGCGGATGGTCCGGTCCACGTTCGTGACCGCCTGGCGCTTGGCCACCTCGCCGACGAGGACCTCGCCGTTCTTGGCGAAGGCGACGACGGACGGCGTGGTCCTGGCGCCCTCGGCGTTGGTGATGACGGTGGGCTCGCCGCCTTCCAGAACGCTGACGACGGAGTTAGTGGTGCCCAGGTCGATGCCGACCGCACGTGCCATTTCAATTCCTCCAGCTGACTTGAGTGGAACAGACTCAACCATGCCGCATCGTCGCGCCGCCGTCAACAGAGCTGAGCCGAGTCGACTCAACCTTTAACCCCTACTTACGCGCAACCCTGGGAGCTCCGACCCGGCCCGCCAGGGCTCCGGGGCCGGCCCCCGGCAGCGGCGTGACCGCCGAACGGGTCACCGCAGCCGCGCGCCACCACAAGACCGCCGGAGGCATGCGGCAGCGTGCTGGCATGCCCCTCACACTCACCGCCCCGCGGGTACGGACCCCCGCCGCCCCACCGGCGAAGCGGGTGTTCGACCTCGTCGGGGCAGTGGCGCTGCTCGCAGCGCTCGGCCTGCCGCTCGCGGCCGTCACCGCCCTGCTGTGCGCGACCCTGGGCGGCCGCCCGTTCGCACGGGAGGCCGCGGTGGGGCTGGGCGGCAGACCGTTCCGCACGTGGCGCCTGCGCACCGACGACGGCGCCGGCCGGATCGGTGCGGCCCTGGACCGCTGTGCCCTCGACGGCCTCCCGCAACTGCTGAACGTGATCCGCGGCGAGATGTCGCTCGTCGGGCCGCGCCCGGAAGCCCGTACGGACCGCCCCGAGCGGCTCCTCGTACGCCCCGGAATGACCGGATTGTGGCAGGTCAGCGCGCGTTCGGACCTCCCCTGGGAGGAGATGGCCCTGCTCGACCGGCATTATGTGGAGAACCACTGGCTCGGGATGGACCTCGCGATCCTGGCGCAGACCCCGCGCGCGGCGTACCGGCAAAGGGTCGCCTGAGCGACACAGATCACCGCACGCTCAGCTACATTGCGGCGTCGGGAATGGGTAACCTCAAGCCTTGACTTCATAAGTTACCGCTTAGTAAGTGCCGCCCGAGGAGCCCTTCCATGCAACTCGCCGCGATCATCGTGTCGCTGGTCCTGACCGTGGTCGGCGTCGCGCTGCTCGCACGAGCCGTGGCGCAGATCTACCGCTTCGTGAAGCTCGGCCAACCCGTGCCGGCAGGCAGCCGCACGGACGACCCGAAGGCCCGAACGCTCACCCTCGTCCGCGAGTTCCTCGGCCACAGCCGCATGAACCGCTGGGGCATCGTCGGCTTCGCGCACTGGTTCGTCGCGATCGGCTTCCTGACGCTGCCGCCGACCCTGGCGCAGGCCTACGGCCAGCTCTTCCAGGCCGACTGGGTACTGCCGATCGTCGGCGGCTTCCTGCCGTTCGAGCTCTACATCGAGTTCATCGGCCTGATGACGGTCCTCGGCATCGTCGTCCTGATGGCGATCCGACTGCTCAGCCTGCCCTCCCGGGCCGGCCGCAAGTCGCGCTTCACCGGCTCGAAGGCCTGGCAGGCGTACTTCGTCGAGTACATCATCCTGACCATCGGCCTCGCGATCCTGTGCCTGCGCGGCCTCGAGGGCGCGATCCACCACGTGGACAGCTACGAGCCGGCGTACTTCGTCTCGTACCCGCTGGTCCTGGCCTTCGACGGGCTCTCGACGAGCGCGCTGCAGAACGCCATCTACTTCACCGCGATGATCAAGATCGGCACCTCGCTGATCTGGATGATCGTGGTCTCGCTCAACACCAACATGGGTGTCGCCTGGCACCGCTTCCTCGGCTTCCCGAACATCTGGTTCAAGCGGAACGCGGACGGCGCCACGGCGCTCGGCGCCCTGCAGCCGATGACCTCGGGCGGCAAGGAGATCGACTTCGAGGACCCGGGCGAGGACGACAACTTCGGCGTCTCCCAGGTCGAGCAGTTCTCCTGGAAGGGCATCCTCGACTTCTCCACGTGTACGGAGTGCGGTCGCTGCCAGTCGCAGTGCCCTGCCTGGAACACGGGCAAGCCGCTGTCCCCCAAGCTGCTCATCATGTCGCTGCGCGACCACGCGCACGCCAAGGCCCCGTACCTGCTGGCCGGTGGCGGCAAGGACATGGAGGGCAACGAGAAGGCCACTGCGGAGCAGCTCGCCGGCGTGCCGGCCGCCGCCCTCGCGGAGGCCGAGCGCCCGCTGATCGGCACCGCCGAGGAGAACGGCGTCATCGACCCGGACGTGCTGTGGTCCTGCACCACCTGCGGTGCGTGCGTGGAGCAGTGCCCGGTCGACATCGAGCACATCGACCACATCGTCGACATGCGCCGCTACCAGGTGATGATCGAGAGCGCGTTCCCGTCGGAGGCGGGCACGATGCTCAAGAACCTGGAGAAGAAGGGCAACCCCTGGGGCCTGGCGAAGAAGCAGCGCGTCGAGTGGACCAAGGAGGTGGACTTCGAGGTCCCGATCATCGGGAAGGACGCGGAGGACCTCTCCGAGTTCGACTACCTCTACTGGGTCGGCTGCGCCGGCGCCCTGGAGGACCGGGCCAAGAAGACCACGAAGGCCTTCGCGGAGCTGCTGAACATCGCGGGCGTCAAGTTCGCGATCATGGGCGGCGACGAGAAGTGCACGGGTGACTCGCCGCGCCGCCTGGGCAACGAGCCGCTGTTCCAGCAGCTGGGCCAGGAGAACGTGGCCATGCTGAACATGGCCTTCGGCGAGGACGACGAGGACCCGTCGACGAAGAAGCCGAAGTCGGCGAAGCGGATCGTCTCGACCTGCCCGCACTGCTTCAACACCATCGCGAACGAGTACCCGCAGCTGGGCGGCGAGTACGAGGTCATCCACCACACGCAGCTGCTCCAGCACCTGATCGACGAGGGCCGCCTCACGCCGGTCACGCCGGTCGACGGCCTGATCACGTACCACGACCCGTGCTACCTGGGCCGGCACAACAAGGTCTACACGCCGCCGCGCGAGATCATGTCGGCCGTGCCGGGGCTGCGTCAGCAGGAGATGCACCGCCACAAGGAGCGGGGCTTCTGCTGTGGCGCCGGTGGCGCGCGGATGTGGATGGAGGAGCGGATCGGCAAGCGCATCAACAACGAGCGCGTCGACGAGGCCCTGTCCCTGAACCCGGACATCGTCTCCACCGCCTGCCCCTTCTGCCTCGTGATGCTCACCGACTCGGTGAACGGCAAGAAGAACGACGGCCAGGCGAAGGAACACGTCCAGGTGGTCGACGTGGCGCAGCTGCTGCTCGACTCGGTGAAGACCCCGGGCCCGACGGAGGAGGAGCTGGCGGCGCTCGCGGCCGAGGCCGAGGCGGAAGCCAAGGCCGAGGCCGAGGCGGAGGCCGCTGCCGCGAAGGCTGCGGCGGAGGCGGAAGCCAATGCGAAGGCTGCGGCCGAGGCGGAAGCCAAGGCGGCGGAGGAGGCCAAGGCGAAGGCGGAAGCGGAGGCGGCGGCCGAGGCGAAGGCCGAGGCCGATGCTGAGGCGGAAGCCGAGGCAGAGCCGGTGGCCGAGGCGGAGGCCGAGGCCGGGGGGAAGCCCGACGCAGAGCCGGAGGCCGGGGCGAAGCCGGACGCCGAGCCCGAGGCCCAGGCGAAGCCCGACGCCGAGCCCGAGGCCCAGGCGAAGCCCGACGCCGAGGCCAAGTAGGGCCCTGTAGGACCCTTGCAGGACGCCCGTAGGGCATCCGCAGCACCGGAACGGCCGGTCCCCCACCCGGGGGACCGGCCGTTCCGTCGTACGGGGAGGGAGCGACTCAGCCCTGGCCCCGCAGCACGGCGCCGCCCGGGGCGACCGCCTTCACGTCCTTCCCGGCGCCCCGCCCCGCCGGGTCGACCGTGTACTTCGCGATCAGCCTGCCGTTGAAGTCGTACACCCAGCCGTTCCCGCCGCCCTTGCCGTCGATGACGACGAACTTCACGCGCTCGGCGTCCTGGACGACCCGGTACGTCCAGCCGTCGTGGTGGACGCTCGGGCGGCGCAGGTCGATCGTCGCGAGGGCGCGTCCCTTCGGCGTGGAGATCTCGACGCGCTTGCCGTGCGGGCCGTCCACCAGCTCGGCGATCCGCCCGTCGGGCACGGTGATCCGCACCGAGCTCTCCTTCCTGATCTGCGGCTCCGGCGCGCCCGCCATCCAGGAGGTGACGGTGCCGTTCGGCCGGAGCACGACGTGCAGGCCGTTGTTCTGCCCGTACGACGCCGCTCCGGCCTTGCTGACCAGCGTGTCCAGCTTCGTGGCGCCGGCGAAGACGTCCGCCTCGTAGTGGCTGTCGCCGATCTTGTAGACCTTGGCGACGGACCCGTCCGCCAGCTTCACGGTGGTGACGTACGCGCGGACGCTCGCGGCGGGTTCGACGGACGGCGCCACCTCCGGCCTCGGTGCGGCCGGCGAGTCCGCGAAGGCGGACCCGACCGGGAGGGCCAGGAGGGTGGCCGCGCCGACGACGACGGCGGCGCTGCGGAGGCTGGTTCGGCGGGTGTTGCGCATGTGCGGGCTCTTCTCGTGTCTCGTGTACTCGTGCTCGTTCGTGTTCGTTCGTGGTCGTTCGCGCTGCGTGGCGGCGACGCGTACGAAACTACGGACCCGATGTGTGCGTATTCCATCGAGAACGTAACGGAAGGCCGCAGAGCACAACACAGCCCCGTAAATCGGACACGCAACAAGATCGGACACGGGGTGGGGCCAGCACCTCCGGGAACCCCTAAGGGATGTCACAGGTCAGCCGCAAAGGGTGGCTGTTCCGGCTGCCCGTCCACCGATGCTCGCCGGACCAGGTACGTTCGATCACGTGGCTGGATTCAGGATCGGACGCGGCCGGGACAACAACCGCTCTCCGCAACAACCCCCGCAGCAGCAGCAGCAGTCGTACGGTCAGCAGCAACCGCCGCCGTACGGCCAGCCGCCCTACCCTCCCGTCGGCGGCCCGCCACCGCAGCAGCAGTGGCCGCAGCCGGGCGCGGGAGGTCACGGCGAGCCGGAGTACTTCGACCCGTACGGGCAGCAGCAGCCGCACGCGCAGCAGCCCCCGTACGGCCACGGAGGCGGGGGCCACGGCGGCGGCGGGGGCTACAACGACAACCCGGGGCACACCCAGGTCTTCGCCGTCGGCGAGGACCCGTACGGCCAGGGCGCGACGTACCAGGCGGGTGCGGCCTCGGCGGTGCCGTCCGGCCCGCGGCTGCCGTGGAAGGAACTGCTCCGCGGCATCGTGACGCGACCCGGGCAGACCTTCCTCCAGATGCGCGACTACGCCGTCTGGGGACCCGCGCTGATCGTGACCTTCCTCTACGGGCTGCTCGCGGTCTTCGGCCTCGACGACGCCCGCGAGGACGTCATCAAGGCGACCGTGCCGAAGGCCATCCCGATCGTCCTGTCCGCCGGCGTGGCCTTCGTCATCTGCGGCCTGATCCTGGGCGCGGTCACGCACACCCTGGCCCGCCAGCTGGGCGGCGACGGCGCGTGGCAGCCGACGGTGGGTCTGTCGATGCTGGTCATGTCCATCACGGACGCGCCGCGCCTGCTGTTCGCCGTGTTCCTCGGCGGCGACAACATGGTCGTACAGGTGCTGGGCTGGGCCACGTGGGTGGCGGCCGGAGCCCTGTTCACCTCACTGATCAGCAAGTCGCACGACCTGCCGTGGCCGAAGGCCCTGGGCGCGTCCGCGATCCAACTGGTCGCCCTGCTGTCGATCATCAAGCTGGGCACGATCTAACCGCGACCTCGCCTCACCCCGCCCCGCCCCGCACACGAAAGGGCCCGCCGCGCACTGTCCGCGCGGCGGGCCCTCTGCATGATGTCCGTCGGCTAGGCGTCGAGGACCTGGCCCTCGCGCTTGACGACGGGCGGCTCGACCGACCAGGGGAAGTTGATCCACTCGTCGGTCTTCTTCCACACGTACTCGCACTTCACGAGGGAGTGGGACTTCTCGTAGACGACGGCGGAGCGCACCTCGGCGACGTGGCCCAGGCAGAAGTCATGGACGAGCTTCAGCGTCTTGCCGGTGTCGGCCACGTCATCGGCGATGAGGACCTTCTTGTCGGTGAAGTCGATCGCCTCGGGCACGGGGGCCAGCATGACCGGCATCTCCAGCGTGGTGCCGACGCCGGTGTAGAACTCGACGTTCACCAGGTGGATGTTCTTGCAGTCCAGCGCGTACGCCAGGCCGCCGGCGACGAACACCCCGCCGCGGGCGATGCTCAGGATGATGTCGGGCTCGTAGCCGTCGTCGGCGATCGTCTGCGCCAGCTCGCGCACGGCGCGCCCGAAACCGTCGTAGGTCAGGTTCTCGCGTACGTCGCTCATGCCTCGTGCCTCACCTGGGTGCGGTGGAAGTTCTGGAAGGAGCGCGAGGCGGTCGGCCCGCGCTGCCCCTGGTACCTGGATCCGTAGCGCTCGCTGCCGTACGGGAACTCGGCGGGCGAGCTGAGCCGGAACATGCACAGCTGCCCGATCTTCATGCCCGGCCAGAGCTTGATCGGCAGGGTGGCGAGGTTCGACAGCTCCAGGGTCACGTGACCCGAGAACCCGGGGTCGATGAACCCGGCGGTCGAATGCGTCACCAGGCCGAGGCGGCCCAGGCTGGACTTCCCCTCCAGTCTGGAGGCGATGTCGTCGGGCAGCGAAATGACCTCGTACGTCGAGGCGAGGACGAACTCACCGGGGTGGAGGATGAACGCCTCGTCGCCCTCCGGCTCGACCATGCGGGTCAGGTCCGGCTGCTCGATCGCCGGATCGATGTGGGCGTAACGGTGGTTCTCGAACACCCGGAAGTACCGGTCGAGACGTACATCGATGCTGGAGGGCTGCACCATCGATTCCTCGAACGGGTCGATGCGAACCCGTCCGCTGTCGATCTCGGCCCGGATGTCTTTGTCAGAGAGAAGCACGTCCCGAGGATACGCAGAGCGCGCGGGCCACCCCCAATCGAGAGCGACACCCGCGCGCCCGCCCCGGCCACTACCGCTTCGCGCCACCCACGGGCACGGCGTGCCGCAGCCGCGCGCACCGTGGGCACCTCAGCAGCCGCCCGGGCCCGATCCGGCCGGCACCGAGGTGCTGCAGCGGGAAGGAGGCGGTACTGAAAACGTGCCCTTCGGCACAACGGACGACGGTGTGCTCCATCGAGTCCCTTTCCCCAACGAGCCGTACTGCGACGAATCGCCACATTAGGGGATGATCGGCACCCACTCCAGCCGCCGCTCCGCACCCACACGGTACGCCCCAACTCCCGCACGCACACGCCCCGGTGTACGCCACACACGACAACGACCCCGCGGCAAATTCACCGGGGGTCGATCATGAGGTAGAGTGAGCAACGCTAGGGATCCAGGCAACTGGCCCACCGTGCGGATGTAGTTTAATGGTAGAACATGAGCTTCCCAAGCTTATAGCGCGGGTTCGATTCCCGTCATCCGCTCTTTAACGAAGGCCCAGGTCACAGACCTGGGCCTTCGTCATTGTCTAGACCTCTCACCCCTCGCCGTGCCCTCCGCGTGCCCCAACTCGCAGGAACTCCCTGGCCGGAGGGCCCTTCGCGCACCACTTGCACCACACGAGCCCCCGCCGATCTCGCGTCGCGAGACACGTCCTCGATGACCTGCGTCACACCGCTGTCTCCGTCGCGTGAATTCGCTTTCCAAAAGGGGCGGTTGGTCGGAGGGGTTGACTCAGACCGTCGACGGGTCTGCCTAGTCCCCTCTCCCCGCCAGCACGCGATCTGCGGGCAGGAAGGAATGCGCCACCTCACCATCCCCCGATGCCGGTCGGCGGGATGGTACGGGCCTACCCATGGAGCACCTGCGAGCTGCCGATCCTTAGGGAGGGCTCTGCGGACCCACCCCGCAGGCTCACGTCCCCTGGACTGCACGTCGCAGCTGGCGGACGCCCTTGCTCGCGAAACGCTGCACTCGGGGGGAATCAATATCTATCCCCGCGGTCAGAGAGTTTAATGGACCCCGCAGGGAGAGTTTTTCCGCACCGCACACGATGGAGATATTTAACGCACACGAACCGCTGCAGCGTGCTACTGTCGGTCTCGGTTGCAGTTTTGGTACCCAAAAACTTCAAGTGCTCCAGTCGCCTCCGCGCCACATTCGAGTGCTTCATATTTCCGGTCATTTTCCGGCGGGGCATCATCGCGGCGACACGGTGTCCGTATGGTGCGGATGCTGGTGTACTGCCCCAAAGGAGATATGACATGGCATCTGGCACCGTGAAGTGGTTCAACGCGGCCAAGGGTTTCGGCTTCATCGAGCAGGACGGTGGCGGCGACGACGTCTTCGCCCACTTCTCGAACATCGCCGCCCAGGGCTTCCGCGAGCTGCTGGAAGGCCAGAAGGTCACCTTCGACATCGCGCAGGGCCAGAAGGGCCCGACGGCCGAGAACATCGTTCCCGCCTGACGCTGACGCGCATTTCGTAGCTGGGGCCCGCATCCCTCGGGGTGCGGGCCCCAGCTGCACGCATTTCCCGCAGTGGTGTCACCTGCGGGATGAAGTATTTCAGGGTTACAGCCTGCTCGGCGCTTCACCCCACTCGATTTCTTGATTTCGCGTCCCCGTGACGCCACCTCATCTCAGCGCATGCGCCCGTACAGAATCTCTGTTGGCCAGAGTCGCTTTCGCATTCCATTCGGCCCGTTCTTGTGATTCCCTGCGCTGAGTTTCGCTGCGGGAATTCCTTGATACGCGCCGCATCAAGGAAAGGGTTCTGAATGAACCGCACACGTACGAACGACCGTTCCTCTCGCACCCGCAGCCGCACCGGCGGCCCCGCTTTCGGCGCTGCCGCCGGTTCGGAGCGGGGCAGCCGCTTCAGCTCGTCGGCCCCGAGCCGTTCCGGAGGTCCGCGCCGCTCGGGCGGCTACGGCCGCCGACCCGCAGCGGTACAGGGCGAGTTCGCTCCGCCGAAGACCATCACTCCCGCGCTGCCCGCCGTCGAGGCCTTCGCCGACCTCGACATGCCGGCGGAGCTGCTTGCTGCCCTAGGCGCGCAGGGCCTGAGCGTGCCGTTCCCGATCCAGGGAGCCACCCTGCCCAACACCCTCGCAGGCCGCGACGTCCTCGGCCGCGGACGGACCGGCTCCGGTAAGACCCTCGCCTTCGGCCTCGCTCTGCTGGCCCGCACCGCCGGGCAGCGCGCCGAGCCCCGCCAGCCCCTCGCCCTGATCCTCGTCCCCACCCGCGAGCTGGCCCAGCAGGTGACCGACGCCCTCACCCCGTACGCCCGCGCCGTGAAGCTGCGCCTGACCACGGTCGTCGGCGGCATGTCGATCGGCAAGCAGGCCGGAGCGCTGCGCGGAGGCGCAGAGGTCGTCGTGGCTACGCCCGGCCGGTTGAAGGACCTCATCGACCGTGGCGAATGCCGGCTTAACCAGGTCGCGATCACCGTCCTGGACGAGGCCGACCAGATGGCCGACATGGGCTTCATGCCGCAGGTCACCGCCCTCCTGGACCAGGTGCGTCCTGAGGGGCAGCGGATGCTTTTCTCCGCCACCCTCGACCGCAACGTCGACCTGCTGGTGCGCCGCTACCTGACCGACCCCGTCGTGCACTCGGTGGACCCGTCCGCGGGCGCCGTCACGACGATGGAGCACCACGTGCTGCACGTCCACGGCGCCGACAAGCACCGCACGACGACGGAGATCGCGGCCCGGGAGGGCCGGGTGATCATGTTCCTGGACACCAAGCACGCCGTCGACCGGCTGACCCAGGACCTGCTGAACAGCGGAGTGCGGGCCGCCGCCCTGCACGGTGGGAAGTCGCAGCCCCAGCGCACGCGCACCCTCGCCCAGTTCAAGACCGGACACGTGACCGTACTGGTCGCGACGAACGTGGCGGCGCGCGGCATCCACGTCGACAACCTCGACCTCGTCGTCAACGTCGACCCGCCCACCGACCACAAGGACTACCTCCACCGCGGCGGCCGCACCGCCCGCGCCGGCGAGTCCGGCAGCGTCGTCACCCTCGTCACTCCCAACCAGCGCCGCGACATGACCCGCCTCATGCAGGCCGCCGGCATCACACCGCAGACCACCCAGGTCCGCTCCGGCGAAGAGGCACTGAACCGGATCACCGGCGCCCAAGCCCCCTCCGGCATCCCCGTCGTCATCACCGCACCCGTCGTCGAACGCGCCAAGCGCAGCGCGGCCTCCCGCGGCAGGCGACGGCCCGCCTCGACGGTCCGGCGCGTGAGCGTGCGGCAGTCCGCCTTCGATGCGGCGGCCTGAGAAGCACGTGATCAGGAAACTGACCCATCTCTGCAGGAGGTACGTTTTGACGCTGGTCCAGATGCAGCCCCGCTCGGCGAACGCCAACCCTGTGCACCGGACGGTGGACGACGCGATGGAGGCGGCCGGTCCACAGGTATGTGACGACATGACGGTCGAGGTGGCCCTGGCCGTCATGGCCGGCGCCCGCGCGGGTCATCTGCTCGTCTGCGACGAGGACGGCCTGTGCACTGGGCTGGTCACGCAGGCCCAGCTCACCGCCATCCGCGACAGCGCGGCGTACACCGACCGGGTCCGTCTCCGCGACCTGCTGGGGGACCGCGGGCCGGTCGCCTCACCCGCAACCACGATGGCCGAAGCCGAACACGCGATGCGCTACCGCCGGCTCGATGCCCTGCCGGTCGTCGATGAGCAGGGCAGTGCTCTGGGCGTCCTCGCCCTTGCCCGCTGAACCGCCTCACCGCGGCACGGCCGTCCCCGACTTCTTCTTCCTGTGAGGCAACATGCGCTGTGTCATCGCCCGTTTCCCGTTCGACCTGACCAAGAGCGGTGTCCTGGAGTCGATGAAGGGCATCAAGCCCGAGCAGGTCGTCGGCGAGTCCGTAATCGTCGGGCGCCGTACCTACCCCGTCAAGCAGGTCGGTCAGGTCATCACGCGCCAGGACCGCCGCGACTTCAGCGCCGGTGAAGTCCTCCGGGCCATGACCCAGCTCGGGTTCACCTGCCGCGGCCTCCCCCGGGCCGCCGCGCCCAGGCGCGTCCTCAGCCCGCTCCAGCAGGCTTCCGCGATGCTCGGCATCCCGGTGACCGTCTGACGGACAGGACCGGCGCGAGCCGACACCCGAACAGCGAGGAGGGCCCGACCGGCACACGCCGGTCGGGCCCTCCCGCGTACCCAGGGGTTCTTACGCGATGTCGGTCAGTGGTCGGAGTAGCTGAAGTCGCCCATGGTCCAGGCGCTGACATCCGCGATCGAGACGCGGTACATCCCACCCGTCTCCGGGATCCCCACCGTGCCCTGAAGGATGCGGGCCACATGGAAGTGCAGATGAGTGGGCGGCCCCTCGTGGGGTGTCGTGGCGGTGAAGATGGCGGCGAACTCGCCCAGGCGGGCGGAATCCGTCAGGACCTCCGACACCCGCTGCCTCCACACGGCTTCGGGTGCCAGCCGACCGGTGATGACAGCGCCACCGGTGACAACGGTCAGGGACATCTGATTGCTCTGCCCGGACTCCACCAGGGTGGCAACGTCAACGAGCAGCTCGTCAGGCTTCGACATGGGAGCCGAGTTTATGCACCGGTCGTCCCGTTCTCTCGACGGGGAGGACTACCGGTCGAGAAGAGCACTCACCGTCTTCCCGCCGGAGGGCCGACGGGTGACACCGGTTGCTCGGGCGCTGCGGTGACCATGGGCCAGCCGAATCCACCGGTACGGCGGCCGTACAGGACAGGGCGTCCGAGCCCCTGACCTGCTGTGCAGGATGCTCTGCACATCTGGTCCCACCGCAGAGGTCTAGCTCTCCTCGACGGGCGCGAAAATCTATGACGGCCGGAGTAGACATTGGGCTGTGACGTGGTTATGGTTTCTCTCGTAGCCCAGAGAGACAGCAGGGCCTGGCAGAGACGAACTGCCGGGCAGCAGTACCCGCAGTTGCAGTGCGCAGGACGGTGCGGTGGTGGAGTTCCGAAGCCAGGGTTGTCGCAGGACGGCGACGGGACTGACGACCGGACCGGGTGGCCCGCAGTCATCAGGGGCCGCCGTGAGCAGTACCAGCAGATAACGCAGTGGCAGTACCCGTAAGTGCAGTTCGCAGTACCCAGCAGTGAAGTAAGTGAGTAGCACCTCGGTGAAGGCGTCGGCTGCGGACGCGCGCACCGGGAAGTTCGGCAGTGGGGTTCTAAGCCAGAGCAGACGCAAGATGGGCAACGGGGCTGGCTGCCGAAGAGTGGCGCTGACACAGGCCACCAGCAGTACGCAGTAGAGCAGTACCGCAGTGAGTGCAGTAACCCGCAGTTCGCAGTCTCTCCCGTTTGGTAAGCAGTTGATCACCGAGGGAAGAACGGAGGAGTTGAGGCGCCATCAGGATCGCCCGGGCGGAAGTCGTGAGTCCGGGTACCGCAGGACATCGATAGTGAGGTGGTCTCCGGTCGAGCAACCGCGATCCCCGCACAGCCTGTCCCCGTTCGGACGGGTCGGCGGAAACAGTAGGCCGGCGCAGGACTAGGGCCGGCAGATGGTGTAGCAGTTCCTTCGGGGCCCCGGTGCTGAACGCAACGGGGCCCCTCCTTTCGTTCCGCCCCCTCTTCCTCTCCAGGCCTGTCTGATCACCCGCTCCGCTCGCCGGCGTCCTCCGCCACTGCTCCCGCTACCCAGCTGCGCACCGCCGCCCGCGTCCGGGAGCTCGTCGACCACGGCACTCTCGTGGAGGCGGCCCGGCTAGTCACGAACCAGGGCGATTACCCTCCGCGTTCCGCATGGAGTGGGAGGCCTCGTCGTGAAGGTTAAACGCGGAGAAGAGCTCGGTTTCATCGCCCAGGACGGCGGCTGCCCGGACTTATTCGCCCACTACTCGCGGCAGCGTGTCCCGCCGGAAGCCAACCGACCATGACGCCGCAGCTATGCCGGATCAGGTGCGCACCTTCGCCGGCGGTAGCGATCTTCTGGAAGCCGGCATCGGAGAGCACTTGCCAGACGCGATCAGGTGCGGAGACGGCTGTTGGGGCCGTCTTGCTCGTCGGCGGTGTCGTCGTTGAACCAGTAGTCACCGGCGGCCAGGTAGCGGAAGGAATGGTTGCTGCCGGTGGGCAGCTCAACGGTGACCGCGCGGTTGCCGTCCTTGCGGAGGGTAAGAGGGTGCACGCCGGGACACCAGTCGTTGAAGTCGCCGACCACGCTCACCTCGGCCGCAGGCGTGTCGGCGGGCAGAACGAAAGTGACCTTGGCGCGGTTCTTGCGCGCGCACGGCGCGTTCCAGCACGAGAGACTCCTGACGGACAGGGGGAGGGACAGTACGGGCCTATGGTCAGGGCAGAGCAGGAGCCGCGCACGCCGACGCCGCCGTACTGCCCACCGGGTCACCCACCCGCTGCACCCAGCAGGACGCGCACCCGGGCACATGTGACAGTGCACGTGGGGTACGACGACGGTTGCCCCACGCAAGCAGGACCCGGCCGGGGCCCCGTAGCCACACCGGCCGGGTCCTGCGCCATGCGAAGCAGACGTTCGGCGAGCACGCCAAACTTCGGACCGGCTGGCGCCGAAGCAGTGTCACCCCCACTCCAGCCCACCTCAGCGAGGGTGGCCCGAGGGTTCGGTCCTGGTCGGCGCCAGGGGGTTGGCCCCGGAAGGCGACCGTCCCCGCCGGTGACCCGGGCGGCGCCCGTACGCGACCGGTGTGCCTATTGAGGCAGGCCGTCCGGCCATCCCTCCGGAGAGCGGTCGCCGGGCGGCGGGTCGTGGTCCGCGGGGAAGAGGGGCAGGGTGCCGGTCATCTCCAGGAGGCGCAGGAGCTGGTGGTTGGGGGCTGCCAGGCGAACGACGGTTCCGGTCTCCTGTGCTGCGCGCCGGGCGGCGAGGAGTGCGTTGAGCGCGGAGGAGTCGCAGAAGGAGACGCGGCTGCAGTCGACCGTCACGGGCTTGGCCGGCGAGGCGTGGGTGAGGGCTTCGGCGAGGGCGAACCGCAGGGCGGGGGCCGTCTCGATGTCTATCTCGCCCGAGGGCCTGATGGCAACGGCGTGCTCCAAGACTTCCACGGCGATGGCGTTGCCGCCGGCCTCCGGGGAAGGGCGTTCGGCCATGGTGGGTCACTCCCAGGTTCGTGGCGTGGCCCCCGAAGCCCGTGGTCCGGTCGGCGGTTCGGGGGAGGGGCGGGTCAGGTGCTGCGTTGGTCGTGGGTTTCCTGGCGGAGCCGGTCGGTGTGCCGGGTCAGGGCGTCGATGCGTTCGGCGAGCTCGGTGTCCTCGGGTCGCAGGTGGGCACGGGTGTCGATCAGAGGGCGGACGAGGCGGGCGGCGTCGTCGTCGGCGAGGGCCAGGTTCAGGTCGCCGACGGCGCCCTCGGCACCCTCGGGGAGACCGGTCAGAGCGGTGACCTGGCCGGCGAGACGGCGCAGGTCGGCCGCGTGGTCGCGGGCCCAGGCGGTCACCGTGCGGTCGGCGGCGCGTGTGTCGCGCATGGCCTGGACGCGCTGCTCGCCGGTACTCCCGACCGCTCCCGGGCGCAGCCGCAGGTAGCGCCGTTCTGCGGCCTGGCGGCTGGCGACCCCGAGCGGGCCCGCGAGGTCGGCCCAGCTCGCGCCTCGCCCGCGGGCGGTCTCGATCAGCCCGCTCTCCCAGTCGGCGAGCTGCTCGCGGACTTCGCGCAGCAGCAACAGCGCGGCCAGGGCCGGGTGTGGACCCGGGTCCGGCGCGCGCCCCGTCGGGGCCGTCGTTGGTGCTGCGGAGGGTCGCTGCGCGTCCCGCAGGGCCTGGTCGATGGTCTCCAGTGCCGCCGCGGCGGCGAGGAAGGGGACCTGGGTGGGCGGTGGGGTGGCCTCGCGTTCGGCCTCGTTCATGGGACTCTCCGTTGGCTTGTCATCCTCCAGATGACTACTTACTTGTCATCGTTTCGATGACATGTTACAACGGAGGCACGTTGAAGCGCATTGGCAGTTTCTGCCTGAACCAACTGGAGGTGTTTCGCGATGTTGATGCGCACCGACCCGTTCCGCGAGATGGACCGGATCGTCCAGCAGCTGTCGGGTACGTCTGGCACGTGGTCGAAGCCGTCGGTGATGCCGATGGACGCCTACCGTCAGGGCGACGTGTACGTGATCGCCTTCGACCTCCCCGGCGTGAGCACCGAGGCGATCGACATCGACGTCGAGCGGAACATGCTGACGGTGAAGGGCGAGCGTCGGCCCACGGGGAAGTCCGACGGAGTGCAGATGGAGCTCTCCGAGCGGCCCCTGGGCGTCTTCTCCCGCCAGATCATGCTGGCCGACACCCTCGACACCGAGCACATCGAAGCCGACTACGACGCGGGCGTCCTGACCCTGCGGATCCCGATCGCCGAGCGCGCCAAGCCGCGGAAGATCAGCATCGGCGGCGAATCCGGCCGCAAGCAGATCTCCGGCTGATCGGCCCCAAAGCGGCGGAGGACGGGGAACCGATCCCCCTCCGGCACCCCGTCCTCCGCGCCCCTCGCCCCTTCACCCCTCCCCGGAGGTGACGTGATGTCGATACGCAGGGAGGCGTTCCTGGCCCACGTCCAGGAACGCGGCGAGTACACGACCCTGCCGGAAGCCGAACGGGCGGCGCGCGTCGTCCTGGCCCTACTGGGCGCGCACCTGGTCGGCACCGTGCGGGCCGAGCTCGCCGCCCGGCTCCCCGAGACGTACGCCCTGATCCTTCTGAATCCCCTGCAGGCCGCCGAACCGCTCTCACCCGAACGCTTCGTCCGCGCGACCGCGGCCTGGATCGAGGGCGCCACCGAGAAGACGGCCCTGTGGGACATCGGCGCGGTCCTCTCCACCGTGGCCGCAGCGGCGGGTGACGTCCTCATGCGCGAGGTCCTGATCCAGCTCCCGCCCGGCTACGACCTCCTCTTCGGCCACCCCCAGCCCATCTGACCGGCGCCGACGGCCGGAACTCGAACCTTCGAAGAGAAAGGCAACCGCAGCACCATGTACGACCAGCCTCGACCGGACCGGCCCACCCCCGCCATGACGTTCGACCAGATGCTGGAACGCGTCCGCTACGAGGGCGCCTACCCCACCCGCGAACGCGCGGAAGAAGCCGTCCGCACCGTGCTTGCCGCGCTCGGCCGGCAGGTCACCGGTGACGAGCGCGTCGACCTCGCCCAGTGCCTGCCCGTCGAAGCCGCCCTCACCCTGACCGCCCAGATCCCCGATACCGAGCAGCTCACCGGCTGGGGCTTCGTCAAGGACCTGGCCGCACGAACCGGCGTGAGCCCGGCCATCGCCCGCTGGGACACCGGCGCCGTACTCGCCACCGTCACCGCGCTCGCCGGACCCGACCTCCTTGCCCGCGTCCTCCAGCGACTCCCCGACGACTACGCACTCCTCTTCGGACAGGCGCAACTGCGCCAGCCTCAGCGCGCCGCCGCCTGACCGGAGCCGGCTGCGCGCGGACATGCAACGGGGCCGGGACCGCTCCTGCGGTCCCGGCCCCGTGCACACGAGGGGTCAGTGCTTGAAGGTGTCCTTGATCTTTTCCTTGGCCTCGCGGGCATCGCCCTTGGCCTGCTCCGCGCGGCCCTCGGCGGTCATCCGCTCATTGCCCGTCAGACGGCCAGCGGTCTCCTTGAGCTTGCCCTTGGCCTGCTCGCCCTTCGCCTCGGCCTTCTGCTCACCAGACACAGCTGATCACTCCCTGTTCGATGGAAAGGTCTTACAGAACCCCGTATGACCGGTGGGATCCCTCCCAAACAGACAGGCCGGCAATGGGGTGACGCTCGGGGCGAAACGTTCGGCCATGGGCCAGCCGGCCTCGATGCCGCAGCGGTCCGCGCGGCGCCTCATGGAAGGGACCGTGCCAGCGAGCCGGAGCGAGGTGGTGACGAGCCGGGATCGTGTCAGGCCGGCTCGGTCAGGACGTGGCCTGCGTCGGGGAGCTCGTGGACGTGAGCGGCCGCACCTTCCAGCGGCAGGAGAGGGCGCAGGGGACAGTTGGCCGGGGTGTGGTCGTGGTCGACTTCCCAGGTAGGCAAGGGTGCGGCGGGGGCGCAGTCGGTGGAGACGGCGTAGAGGTTGCCGAAGCAGCCCCGGCACACCAGTGCAGCGTGGTTCACGGGAGTGCCTCCGGTTGAACCGACTCGGCTGAGCCATCCACGGGGCGGGCCTCCCCCGCCAGGTGGAGCTGGCGCAAGGTGCTTTCCGTCTCGCGCCTGAGGTGTTCGGAAGAGGCCAGACGCTGCCACAGCGGGTCGGGGAGGCCGGGGACGGCGGCGCCGCGGGCCGCCCATCCCTCGGCAAGCTGCGTGTACAGGGGTGTGCCCTGGTCCGTCGCTTCTCCGGGAATCCGGTCACGGGCGTGTGCCGGGCTACGGGAAGGCCTTCGGCGCGCTTGTTCCGGAAGACGGCCAACCGCTCTGCGCTTGCCGCTGCCGGCCTGTGCGCCGCAGCTGGAGTCCGTCCAATGATCGTCCGTCACGTTCGTCAAAACGATTCTTCCATCCTCCAGTACACCGTTTCCGGTGTGCCGCGACGCTCTCGACCGTTGCTCTGGCCCTCGATGAGGCACACACCGTTGACCGCCCCTAGCTGCTCCTTGTGCTGCGCATCGACAGGAGCGACCGTGCGTTCGAGGTCGATTACCTCCTCACCCGCCACACGAAAATCTATGACGGCCGGAGTAGACATTGGGCTGTGGCGTGGTTATGGTTTCTCTCGTAGCCCAGAGAGACAGCAGGGCCTGGCAGAGACGAACTGCCGGGCAGCAGTACCCGCAGTTGCAGTGCGCAGGACGGTGCGGTGGTGGAGTTCCGAAGCCAGGGTTGTTGCAGGACGGCGACGGGACTGACGACCGGACCGGGTGGCCCGCAGTCATCAGGGGCCGCCGTGAGCAGTGCCAGCAGTTAACGCAGTGGCAGTACCTGTAAGTGCAGTTCGCAGTACCCAGCAGTGAAGTAAGTGAGTAGCACCTCGGTGAAGGCGTCGGCTGCGGACGCGCGCACCGGGAAGTTCGGCAGTGGGGTTCTAAGCCAGAGCAGACGCAAGATGGGCAACGGGGCTGGCTGCCGAAGAGTGGCGCTGACACAGGCCACCAGCAGTACGCAGTAGAGCAGTACCAGCAGTACCAGCAGTAAGCAGTTGCTCACCGAGGGAAGAACGGAGGAGCCGAGCACCATCAGGATCGCCCGGGCGGAAGCCTTGAGCCCGGGTACCGCAGGACATCGATAGTGAGGTGGTCTCCGGTCAAGCAACCGCGATCCCCGCACTCCCGGCAGCATCTCGGTCGGGTCGGCGGAAACACAGGGTCGGCGCAGTATCAGGGCCGACAGATGGTGTAGTAGTTCCTTCGGGGCCCTGGTGCCGTACGGCACCAGGGCCCCTCCACGCGTTCCACGAGAGAGGTTCAATGACAGCAGACGACTCGTTCGGCCGTCTCGACAATGACGACTACCCCGCCTACACGATGGGCCGGGCCGCCGAGATGCTCGGCACCACCCAGGGCTTCCTCCGCGCCATCGGCGAAGCCCGCCTGATCACCCCGCTCCGCTCCGAGGGCGGCCACCGCCGCTACTCCCGCTACCAGCTGCGCATTGCCGCCCGCGCCCGGGAACTCGTCGACCAGGGCACCCCCATCGAGGCCGCCTGCCGCATCATCATCCTCGAAGACCAGCTCGAGGAAGCCCAGCGCATCAACGCCGAGTACCGCCGCGCCGCCGAATCATCCGCGCCGCCGTCCTCGGCCTGACCCGAGTGTGCCCGTCGGGATCGGCGGGCCTCGGTCGTCGAAGGAGTGCTATTCGGGTGCGGATGCCTCCGCCAGGTCCGCCCCGGCGTCAGCGCTGCGTGTGACCTGGTGGGTACCGTGCCAGTCCAGGCACATGACCGTCGCGTCGTCCTCGAGACGGCCGCCATGCGCGCGCAGAATCTCGGCGACCAGAGCTCGGGAGGCCTCGCGGGGGTGGAGATCGCCCGTGCGCACAACCAGGGAGGGCAGATCGACCTCCACAGCGCGGCGCTCGAGCATGCCGTCGGTGAGCATCACAAGGCGGTCACCCGGCTGCAGGTCCAGCCGCTGCACCCGATAGTCGGTACGCGGCTGGATACCGAAGGGGAGATCGACCTCGGGAACCATCTGCTCGACCCTTTCCCGCCTGAGGCGCAGGGGCCAGGGATGCCCGGCGTTGACGAACTGAGTGGTCCCGTCGAGCAGGCTGATGCGCAGCAGCTGCCCAGTGACGAAGCCCCGCCTGCCGTTGTCGATGACGGCCCGGTTGGCCTCCAAGGCCTGTACTTCGAGCTCGGCGCCGGCACGCCTGGCCCTGCGAAGGGCGCCCACTGCGAGGGTGGCGAGTAGCGCGGCTTCCACGTCGTGGCCCATGGCATCGGTGACGGAGAGTTGCATGGTGTCGCGGTCGACGACGTAGTCGAAGGTGTCACCGCCGACGTGCGTGGCCGGTTCCAGCGCTCCGGCGACCGTGAACTGGGCTGCCTCACACGCCAGTGAGGTGGGCAGGAGTCGGTGCTGGATCTCGGCGGCCAGGTTCAGGGGCCGTGTACGGCGACCCCATTGGTAGACGTCGGTGAAGGACCGATTGGCGATCACGATGTAGGCCAGGGCGTGAGCGGTCGCGCCGATCTGCCTCATCGCGAAGTCGTCGGGGTGATCCGGCAGGAAGAGTTCGAGCAGGCCGATGGCGTCGCCGCGGTTGGTGACGGGCGCCACGACCCTGACCCGGCTGTTGCCCTCTCGCTGGAGGGCCGGCCGCTGTGTGCGCAACGCGTCCGCGTAGAGGGTGCCGGGCAGAGCGACGCGCTCAGGGGGCTCGTCGGACTCGACGCTGTCGGCTGCCCCGAGCCGCACCACTGACGAACCGGTGAAGTCGACGATCAGGAACGAGACCGAGGCAGCCTGCAGGCGGTCCCGGAGCAGCCGCGCGACAACGTCCAGGGACTCCACAGGGGAGGCGGATTCCGCTGCCGCGAGCACGCCCGCAAGGTCCACCTCCACCAGCTGCTCTCCGCCGGCGCGTCCCTGATGGGCGCCTGGATCTCGCTCCTCGGTTGGGGGCATGACCGCTCCTCTCCTCCTCCGACACCGTGGGACCGGCCCCTCCACGAGAACTTCTCCTGACGCTCTTTCCGAGCGCCCGAGGCCTTACGGTCGGCCCCCACTGCCTCGTCGCGAAGCCATCCATCTGGGGTCGCAGCCTGTGACCACGGCCGGCACAGATCCGGGAAACCCGCGGGGCCGACCGTGCTCAACCCTGCCCGAGGACCCGCACGCCAGGTGGCTGCTGCTGCCCGCGCAGGCCGCGCTGCCTGACTGGTTCACCCGAACAGCAGGCATCGGCCCTACTCGGGGACGCTGCCCGGTCACCGGCATAGCACGCGCGCCCGGAATCCTCTGAGGACCCGGTTACGAGGCAAGCACCGGGGCATGGGGATGGACGATTCAAGCCGGCGGTGTGGCTGTGGCCGCCGCCTTCGAGCCGAGAGTGAGGAGACGGGGTTGTGAGCGGTGTGTGGATGTACGCGCAGGACAGCGGCTACACGTCCCGGCAGTCACTGGTGGGGTTCACGGTTGAGGCGGCTGACGGAACCATCGGGCACGTGGACCGCCAGCAGGACCAGCCCGGCATGCAACACCTGGTCGTCGACACCGGCGTGTGGGTGTTCGGCAAGAGCATTCTGATCCCGGCCGGCGCCGTCGCCGGCATCGACACCGAAACACGGACGGTAAGGGTGACAGGGACCCGGGAAGAGATCAAAGCCGCTCCCCAGTTCACCACCGACAGCGAAACGGCTGACCACCGCTACCTGTCCGCCGTCGGCAACTACTACCTCTCCCTCCGCCGCCCCCTCGCACCCTGACCCGAAGCCAGCCGGCAACTCGCCCGCCCCAGGGCGACAGCAGCCCCGGGCAGAACATTGCCGTGCTCAGTAGACGGTGAAGGAGATGGCGATGTAGTGCGCGGTGAAGGCTGCCACGGTCAGGGCGTGGAAGACCTCGTGGAAGCCGAACCAGCGGGGCGAGGGGTCGGGGCGCTGAAGGGCGTAGACAACCGCGCCCGCACTGTAGAGAAGCCCGCCGGTCACGATCAAGGCGAGTACGGGCGTCCCACCACTGTCCAGGAAGTCGGGCAGGTAACGCACCGGTGCCCAGCCCAGGGCCAGGTAGCAGGGGGTGTACAGCCAGCGGGGAGCTCCGACCCACAGGACACGGAAGGCGATGCCGGCCAGAGCGCCCGTCCACACGATCCACAGCAGGACGGACCGCTGGTCAGGGGCGAGAAGGAGCACGGCAAGCGGGGTACAGGTGCCGGCGATGATCAGGAAGATGTTGGCGTGGTCGAGGCGACGCAGAACGGCCTCACCGAGTGGTCCCCACGTCCCCAGGTGGTAGACGGCGCTCGTCCCGAACAGCATCCAGGCGGTGACGGAGTACACGGTGCAGGCCAGGGTGGCGTGCGGCGTCCCAGCCAGGCAGATGAGGACGATGCCCGCGGCCAGCGATGCGGGGACCATTCCGGCGTGAAGCCAGCCTCGTAGCTTCGGCTTGATCGGCTCCACCAGATCGGCCGCTCGCTCGACCAGGTCGGCAACCGGGTGGGAGTCCTCGGCGGCCTTGTCACGGTGCGATCCGGAGGGAGGACCACTTGCCTCGCAGCCTCCGACCGTCGGTGCGGAAGACACACCGCCGGTTTCGACGTCGTCGCGGGACACTGCTTCCCTTCCTGCCTCGGACTGCTGGGCGTCACTGGCAACCACGTGCTCATGTTAGGAGCCTGCCCGCAGGAGCATGGCCCGAGGCCTGCCTCGGACCACCGGGCCAGCACCGCCGGACACGGTCTGTTCAGCCGCACATGGTTCCGGTCCTGGAGGCCTGCCCCCAACTGGGGCCGTGGAAGTCGTGTAAGTCGGCGGGCCATGGGAACGATCAGGGCTTCCGAACGGGCCTCTCCGCTCTCCTACGTTCAAGGACCGCCGATGCTTCCCGAGTTCCGCTCCCACGCATCCGCCCCCCTCTCCCACCAGCTGGAACAGCGACTGGGACTGGACCCACGCCTCGAAGCGGGCCGAATCGACGTCGAGCGCGTCGCCGACATCGCCGTCGTCGCATCCGCCCACTCCGATGGGTACGCGGCCACCGCGCACCTCCTCGGACTGCTGGCCGCGCTCCCCGCTCCCACCGATGCCGGAGAACGCTTCTGGTCGGACCTGTGGAGGACCTCAGGCTCCCTCTACCTGCTGCCCGCCAACATCAAGACGTTCGTGCTGAGTTCGCTGGCCGGAGAAGGCACCGGTCTGGCCGGTCAGATCCTCTCGGCTGTCGACGAGATGACCCCGCCCCAGCGCGTCGCAGCCGGAGAGGTAATCGGCCAGGCGCTCGCCGAATCCGACCACCTCCCCGACCTCAAGACGCAGGTCATCGGCGAGCTGTGGCTCCGGGATCTCGAACTCACCGCCTGGCGGGTCCTGCACGCGGACCACAAATCAGCTGATCCGGCTGAGCGGAAAGCCTTCCTCGACGCATGGAGGTGTGTCTGAGCGCCAGTCTCCTCTCGACACGGCACGGCCGTAGACGGGCCATCGACGAGCGCCGCCGCTGCTGTTCGGGTCCAACGGCACCCAGAGAGCCGGTGAGGAGAGGAAGGCGAGACGCCTCCCTCCCCTCCCCCACCGATCGTCAAGCGCCCTTCGCCTGCCTCTTCACCGCTCCCTTGACGCGGGCAGCGCGTACCCGGGCGTCGATGCCCCCGGCGACCTCCTGCTGACGCTCGTCGTCGGAGTGCTGGTAGATCATCGCGGCCTTCTCCGAGGACTGGCCGGCGCGGACCATCGTGTCCTTGAGGGTCGCGCCGGACTGGGTGGAGAGGGTGTGGCCGGTGTGGCGCAGGTCGTAGAAGCGGAAGTCCTTCGACAGTCCGACCTTCGCGCGGGCCTTGGCCCACTTGCGGCCGAAGGACGTGCGCCGGAACGGCGCCCCCTTCTCCCCCACGAACAGCAGCCCGTCGGGCTCCTTCTCCGCGAACCAGTCCAGGTGCCGCTTGACCTCCATGGAGAGGAAGGCCGGCAGGTGGATGGTGCGGACGCCCGCCGCCGACTTGGTGTCGCCTTCGACGCGGCGGCCGGTGTTCAGTTCCGGGGCGGCCTCGGTGATCCGTACGGCGAGGGGATCGAGGGTGACCGAGGTCCGGCGCAGGGCCGCCTGCTCCTCCGGGCGCATCGGGCCGTAGGCGCAGAAGTAGACCATCAGCCGCCAGCGCGGGCCCATGGCTTCGGCGAGGGCGTCGACCTGGGCGACGGTCGCGGTCGAGCGCTCCTTGGCCTGCCCATCTCGCGCAGGCCACGAGCGGTGAACAGCGGGCAACACGGGTGCAGGGGCCGCCTCCAAACGGGCCCTTGGGGGGACCATCACTGCAGGTCAGGGGCTCAGTCAAGGCCGCAGGCAGCGTAGGTTCCGAAGCTTATGGCGCGGGTTCGATTCCCGTCGTCCGCTCAGATACGAAGGCCCAGGTCAACGACCTGGGCCTTCGTCGTTGTTAGGCGGTCGATGATGCTGTCCCGGTCCTGTCCCTCCGCGCCGTCGACGGTCGGATACGAGGTCACGACGAGACGGTCGGAGCCCGCCCACAGCATCGCGGTTCCCAGAACGAGCCATTCACCGCTGACCGTCCGGCCGAGGTCGCCGCTGTCGCAGCACAGCATCGACACCTGCCGGGGCATCGGGAAGCGCCCCGGTTCCCCGAAGAGCATGCCCGCCGTGAGCACCCGCGCCGCCGCCTCGGGATCCCCGTCGTCGGTCGCGGGACGCAGGACGATTCCGCCCTTCAGCGGGGAGGCCACCTGTTCCGCCGTGTGGCAGGCGATGACGGCGCTGCCCTCGCCCCGCTCCCGCAACTCCCGCAACTCCCGCAACTCCCGCAGTTTCGCCCCGAGTCCTTCCAGGGAGACGTCCGTGGACGGGGTCAGCACGGTCACGTCGTCGGGCAGGTGCTCCAACAGCATCCGCGCCCCGGTCAGTTCGGCGTCCGGGTCCGGTTCCCCGAGGTCCGCTCCGGGGTCAATGAGGGCGAGGGCGGCTTCGTCGTGCCGGGGTCCGATGAGCAACGCACTGGCCAGGACGCGGTCCTCCCAGTCCCAGAGCTCCTCGCCCGCGTGCTACCGCCCCGGTCGTCCGATCAGTGCACGCGAGCGTAGCGGCCGGAAGCGGTCCCCGGGGCCCGTTCCGCACGACCGCCGCACCGCCGGGGAACGGGATGGCACTGGGTTGACCTTTACGGGCCGGGGACTTGCGTCGCCGAGCGGACGAGGCGGATGAGGCCTGCTCGCATCCGTTGTTCGCCGAGTTCCGGCAGGAGTGCGGCTACGTGTTCGGCGGCCAGCGCGGCAAGTAGGGCGTGGGCGGTGGGCTCGGGGTCGGGGTCGGGTGTGGCGGCCAGCAGGATCGTCGTGTGGCGGTGCCAGAACCGGTAGGCCCCGATCCGGTAACGGGCGCCGACCGCGGCAGTCTCCGAGGTGCGGATGAGCGTCAGGTTCTCCAGCAGATAGTCGAAGTAGGCGTTGACGAATGCGGTGAGTCGCTCGGTGACGGCGGCTCCGGGGCCGAGCGGTGGCGGTCCGTACAGGATCGCCTCCTGCAGCACGCGTTCCCGGGCATCAAGAAGTGCGGCGGCCAGCCCGGACTTGTCGCCGAAGCGGCGGTACAGGGTGCCCTTGCCGACGCCGGCGGCTTCGGCCACTTGATCCATGGAGACCGCCTCCACCCCGTGCTCGGCGAACAGACGAGCGGCCGCCTCCAGCACGGCGGCACGGTTGCGCGCCGAGCGCGCCTGCTCCTTCGGCGGCGGGGTGCGCAGGAGTTCCAACAGCATTGCAGAATCGGACTGCAGTCCGTTATCGTCATGAGCCACAACCGGACTATAGTCCGTTCTCTGAAAGGCAGTGGCATGACCGCACTCATCACACGCGACGAGTTGAAGACGGCGATAGACGCGGGCAGTGTGACCGTGATCGACACGCTGGGCGGCGAGTACTACGCCAAGCAACACCTGCCCGGCGCGCTCACGCTGGTTTCGGCCGACGTGGACGCCCAGGCGTCCGCCCTGCTCCCCGACCGCGACGCTGCGATCGTCACCTACTGCTCCAACCCGGCGTGCCCCAACAGCGGACAGGTCGCCGACCGGCTCACCGCCCTCGGCTACACCGACGTTCGCAAGTACCGCGAAGGCATCCAGGACTGGGTGGAGGCCGGCCTCCCCACCGAATCCGCCTGACTCCACCGGGGGAGGGATTCGGTGGTGCCGGCCTTCACGCCCTGCGTGAGCGGGCGGGCCGCTCGCGGGTCGTCGCTTGTTCGGTCAGTACGGCGACCGCGCGGGTCAGGGTTCCGGGGGTGGCCGTGTAGGGGAGCCGCAGGTAGCGGGTCAGGGTGCGGTCGGCGGAGAAGGTCGGCCCGGGCGAGAGTTTCAGGCCCTGGCGGGCTGCGCGGGCGGCCAAGGCGGTGGCGGTCGTGTCGTGCAGCCGCAGCCACAGGCACAGGCCGCCCGGAGGGCGCGTGAAGCTCCATCCGCCGACACCCTCCAGCAAGGCCACGAGGTGGTCGCGCTGGGCGCGGAGTCGGTCACGCCGGTCGTGTAGCAGGTCCTGCGGGTCGGCCAGGAGTTCGCAGGCGATGAGCTGCTCCAGCGGCGGCGGTGACAGTCTCGCTTGGAGCGGGTTGTGCAGGAGTTCGCGGATGACGGCGGCGTCGGTGCGCAGCCAGCCGACGCGCAGGCCGCCCCAGACGAGCTTGCTCGTTGAGCCGATGGAGATGACGGCTCTGCCCGTCAGGTGCGGGACGGACTCCGGTGGGGTGCGCAGGTCCAGGTCGCGCAGGGTTTCGTCGCCGATGATCGTCATGTCGTTGCGGGCCGCCAGTTCGGCCACGTGGTCGCGCAGGTCGGCGGACATGAGGGCGCCGGTGGGATTGTGGAAGTCCGGTGTCAGGTAGGCCAGTCCCGGCCGTACCGTCTTCACGGCGTGGGTGAGGTGGTCCGGATCCCAGCCGTCGGAGGTGACGGGTGAGGCCACCAACCGGGCGCGGCGGCGTCGCAGGACGGCCAGTGCGCCTTGGTATGTGGGGCTCTCCACCAGGACGGGGCGGGCGCGGTCGTGCAGGTGGTCGGCCAGGAGGGTGAAGGCTGCCCTGGCGCCCGAGGTGACCAGGATCTGATCGGGGCGGGTCGGTAGGCCCTCGCGGGTGTACCGGTCGGCCAGCAGTTCCCGCAGCTGCGGTAGACCCGCGTCGGGCTCGGCCGCGTCCATCAGCAGGGACGCCGATCGTTCCACCGCTCTGCGCGATGCTTCCAAGTAGGCGGCCTGGGGGGCGGCGGGCACCGCGCGGGTGAAGTCAAGGCCGTCCCCGTGGTCCATTGACCAGGGTGCAGTGCGCTCGGTGATTTCCGGTGGGAGCCGGACGTCGCTGCCGCTGCCGTGGTGAGTGCGCAGCCAGCCGGTGTCGCGGAGCGCGGCCAGGGCGGTGACCACGGTGCCGCGGCTGATCTGGAGGGATGTGGCGAGGGCGCGTTCGGAGGGAAGTCGCGTGCCGATGGGGATCCGTCCGTCGATGACGGCGTCCCGGATTGCGGCGCTGAGTGCTTCCGCGAGAGGTCCTGGTTCCTGCCGCCAGCTACCCAGAGCGGAGGCGATTCCGGGATTTCGAGTTCCGGTCATTGGTCCAGTTTGCCGAATGTGGACCAGGACTCGGGTGGCGGCGGTTCGTAGTGTCGGACCCGCTGACCCGCGACCGTGCCCTGAGGAGCCGTCCCTTGCCTTCTTTGCCTTCTTCGTTCTCTGCAGATTCGACCGGGCTGCCAGCCGTCCTCGAGCCCACCCGCGAGGGCGCTGAGGAGGCCCTCGTCGGTCGTGGCGGCCGGCAGGCGGCCCAGGTGTCACCGGCAACGGCATGATCGGCTGGTTGCGGCAGACCACTGGCGGACTGCCGACCACCTTCTGGTACCTGTGGACAGCGTCGCTGATCAACCGGACCGGCGCGGTGGCTCAGATCTACCTCGGGGTGTACCTGCTTTCGGTCCGGCACTTCGATGCCTCCTACGCCGGCCTGGTCATCGGTCTGGGCGGGATCGGCACCGCCGTGGGGGCGCTTCCAGGCGGGATCATCGCCGACCGGTGGGGGCGGCGCCCGGCGATGCTCGGAGCATCCGTGCCGGCGGCGATGACGATGCTGGCCCTGGGCTGGGTCACCAGCCAGGCAGCCGTCCTGGTCCTGGCATGGGTGCTCGGGGTGTTCCTCGGCATCGTCCGGCCGGCGTTCACCGCGTCGATCATCGACGTCGTCGCCGATGCCGACCGGGTCCGGGCCCTGAACCTGAACTACTGGGCGTTCAACCTGGGATCGGGGGCCGCAGCGTTGCTCGCCGGCCTGCTGGCCAGGATCGAGCCGATGCTGTTGTTCGCGATGAACGCCGGCGTACTGCTGTGTTCGACGCTGATGCTGGCGTTGAAGGTCCCGGAGACCAGGCCGGCCGCCCAGGTGGCCAAGGCCGGCCCGGTCGGGCTCGGCGTCGTCTTCCGGGACCGGACCTTCATGGTCTTCGTCGGACTGACCCTGCTCGGCTGGACGATGATCGAGACCAACAAGATGCTCCCGGTCGCCCTCGTTGCCGACGGGCTGGACGTGACGTCGTACGGTCAGGTGATCGTGGTCAACATGGCGCTGATCGTCGTCGGTCAACTCTTCCTGCCCGGGCTCGTGGCCCGGCTCCGTCAGGAGCGCGTGCTGGCCGCCTCGGTCATGTTCATCGGGGTCGGCTTCGGGCTGGTCACCCTCGCCGACACGTTGGGTGCGTACGCGCTGACGGTCGCCATCTGGACCCTCGGCGAGATGCTGATGACCGTGGCGAACTCCGCGCTGACTACCCAGCTGTCGCCGGCCAGCGCCCGGGGCCGGTACCAGGGAGTCTTCGGATGTGGCCTGACCGTCGCGATGTTCCTCGGGCCAGCGCTCGGCGGGTGGGTCGCCGAACGCCTTGGCACGGACACGCTGTGGGTCGGAGTGTTCTGGCTCGGTCTCGTCCTGGCGGCGGCGAACCTGGCGGTCGGTTCCGCCCGGGCTCGTCGAACGACCCTCCTGCGGGCCGCTTCCACGGCGGTCCACGAAGCGGTGCGCCAAGCCGACACCCGCACGACGGGGCACCCCGCCCATCGACATCGCCCCTGACCCGTACGCGGGTTCACGTTCCGGGCGGTTCCCAAGCTCATGGCGCGGGTTCGATTCCCGTCCTCCGCTCCACGACAAATACCCAGTTCGGCGACCTGGGGCTGCCGTGTTGCCCGATCCGGTCAGGAGGCCGCATTGCGCAGGTCGGGGCGGTTCCTGGGCAGCCCGAAGCCCGCCATCTCCTTCTCCTCGTAGGACAGGAAACCCAGGCTTCGGTAGAACGCGTGGTTGCGCTTGCCCTCCGGTGACGACTCGTGGTCCGTGGAGAGGACGAAGAAGCGGCAGTGCGAGTACCGCCGCATGAGGTGCTCGACCAGGGACCGGCCGACGCCCTGCCGGTGATGCGCAGGGTTGACCACCACATCCTGGACGTAGCAGACGTGTTCGTCGTCGGAGATCGTTCGGGCCAGACCGAGGAGCGTTCCGGACCCGTCTCGTGCCGTGATGACCAGGTGGGAGTTGGCCAGGCCCCGGCACAGCCTGTCGACGTCGCGGGTGTAGCCCTCCCATCCGACCGAGTCGTAGAGGCTCAGCATTTCGCCCGGATCGAATGCGTCCTCTTCCCCTACGTACATGTTGAAACCCCCCGTCCGGCAGTGCCGCTCCGTATCCCCGACTCGACACCGCACCCGGCGCCGCGTGCCAGTGCTTCGCGTCCCATCAGATCGATCCCGCTCCCTTCCCGGACGTCCCGGCAGTCGTGAAGATCCGGCCCAGGTGGTAGCGGAGCACCGCGATCGCCGACTCCGCACTCCGCTGGCCCACGAGGATGCTGGTGCCCAGGGTCGCCGCCATCGCGAGCAGGCTCATCGCCTCCGTGCACGCGTCGGCGCCCGGGTCGGCAACGCCTGACGCCTGCGCCTGTTCGAGGAGTCCGGTCAGGGCGTGCTCCGCGGCGTCGGGGTTGTCGATGAAGGGCTGGGCGGCCAGCGCCCCGTCGGTCACCGACAGGATCGCGTACGAGCTGTACAGCAGGTGGAACGTGCGGCTCTCCTGGTCGGTCGGCAGCGAGGCCAGCAGCAGTTCCTCCACCGTGGCGCGCGGGCCCGGGTCCGGGCCGGCAGCGGCCAGCCGGACGCGCACCCTCGCGGTGAAGCGGTCGGTCAGGTGCCGGAGGCCGTAGAAGAGCAGCTTCTCCTTGGTCTCGAAGTAGTACTGCACGAGCCGGAGCGACACGCCTGCCTCCGCGGCCACGTCGCGCATGCCGACGGCGTGCAGCCCGCGCCGCCCCGCCACCTGGATGAGCGCTTCGGCGATCTGGGCGCGCCGCTCCTCGTGATCCACCCGCTTCGGCATGTTCCCGTGTCTCCGCGTGTTGATGACGGGTTCGCGCTCGGCTACCCGAACCCCTTCATGGTACCGATGTACCACATTGATGGTACGGTCGTACCACGAAGAACGGATCTTCACAGGAGGTGCCGCCGTGCCCGAGAACACCGCCCGCGTACGCCGCGATGTGGGCCGCTACGTCAACGACGCCCTGCGCGACCGCTACTTCGCCGCCGCCGACGTGCTCTACGCGATGGGGGCACCCGCCCGCTCCGAGACGGACGTGGAGACGAGCTTCGGCACCACCCACGTCTACCGGTACGGGCCCGCGGACCCCGCGGCCGAGTCCCGGACGCCGATCGTCCTGATCCACGGCGCCGGCTACAGCTCGGCGATGTGGTACCCCAACACCCCCGGGCTCAGCCTCGACCGCCCCGTCTACGCCCTCGACACCCCGGGCGACGCGAACCGCAGCATCCACCGCGAGCCCATGTGGCAGCCCGAGCGCGCCGCGCAGTGGATGGACGAGGCCCTCGACGCGCTCGGCCTCGACCGGGTCCACCTCGTGGGCTCCTCCTACGGTGGCTGGCTCGTCCTCAACCAGGCCCACCGGCGGCCCGGACGGCTCGCCTCGGTCACCGCCCTCGACCCGGGCGGCCTGGAGAAGGTCGGCCTGCGCTTCTTCGCCTGGGTCTTCGTGAGCCTGTTCGCCACCTTCGCCCCGAAGGCGCTGCGCCCCCGGCTCGCCAAGTGGCTGGACCAGCCGGTCATCGCCGTACCCGAGATGCGCAAGTGGATCCAGCTCGGCGCCCGCGCGTACCGGATCCGCCGCCCCGCACCCCTGCCGCTGGCCGAGGACGCGCTGCGGTCCATCCGGACCCCGCTCTACGTCATCATGGGCAAGCACAGCCTGCTCGTGCATCCGAAGCGACAGCTGGAACGCGTACCGCGCCTCGTCCCCGGAGCCCGCGCCGAGATCATCACCGCGACCGGGCACGGCCCGCAGATCGACCACCCGGACGTGGTCAACGCCCGGATGCTGTCCTTCATGGAGGACGCCGACTCCCTCGACCCTGCTGCGGTCGACGCGTAGGGCTACGGCAGGAAGGCAACGGCGCCGACGACGGCTGCTCCGTGCCACAACGTGCCGGGTCCGTGCCGCAGCGGTACCGCGGATCACGCGCTGCGCTGGTCGTGGGTTTCCCGGCGGAGCTGGTCGGCGTGGCGGGTCAGGGCGTCGATGCGGTCGGCGAGGGCCAGGTCCAGGTCGCCGATGGCGACCCCTTCCTCGGGCCTGCGACGCCCGGCGACAGGGGGAGCGATCCCTCTGTCGTGGGGCCAGCAGGCGGGGCGCCATCCGTGTGCTTCGCCGCGCAGTCGACGTGATGCGGACCGTCGGTGTGCGTGGCAGCGTGGTCCGAGAGGAATCCCGTACCCCCACGCATCAAGAGGAGCACCGTCATGGACGGTACGCAGGACAAGCGTCAGGAGCCGGGCAAGGGCCGGGGCCGCGAGGCGCAGGAACACCACCGCCCCGGGGACCCTGCGCAGCCCCGACCCGGCAAGCAGGCCCGTGAACAGAAGCGGCAGCCCGGGCAGAAGGAGAGTCCGCGGCGCCGCGAGGACGACCTGCTGCGCGAAGAGGACCTGCACGACGAGGGGCTCTGACCGGGGCACCGCACGCCCGGAGCATCGGTCGCCGTGGAATCGGAGTCAGCCTTCCGCATCGGCGGCGCTGTCCTCGGGTTCGGGTGTGGTGGCGATGAGGATCTGAGCGGCCTGCGTGATGTTGTCGGCGCGGACGGCGCGGGCCATCGCTTCGCGGGCGGCGTCGGCGGTGGTGTCCGGGGGGACCACCAGCAGGGCGAAGTGGTCGTTGTGGCCGCGCGTGATGAGGACGGTGTCGTCGCCGACCGGATCGGAGTCGAGGTGCACGACCTGGCCGTCGATGACCAGGCGGGCCGGGAGGTCGTTCCAGGCGGACGCGTCCACACCAACCCTGGTGATCGGGCCGAGGTGCCCGGTCAGGACGCTGATCAGCGCAGGCAGCTCGGTTGCGATGTCGCGGGTCCGCGGCCACCAGGCGCCGTCAAGGAGCCCCTCCCGGGACCGCGTGGTCTCCAGGCGCAGCACGGCCGCCCCCGGCTGGATCGCATGGTGGATCGCATCCGGTAGGAGCAGTGGGGGCGTGTGGGGGATGTCGGAGTCAGCCATGTGGGTTCACCCGTCCGCAGGGTGCGGCCCTCTGCGTCGCAGGTCGACACCGGTGCCGGTGTCGGTCGGGCGACGTCCGCGAACCTGTCGTCCTTTCACCGTACTCCCGCCGCCCACTCCACCGCCCACCGGGAAATACCTGGTCAGAACGGCCGTATCGAGCCGAACGGGCGTACAGTCAAAGTACCGGGAGTACTTCGAGCACCTGCTTCACGCGGGTGTCATTTCCGGCGATCGCCTAAAAACCGGGCTGCCGACGGGCAGTCCGGGGGCAGGTCCACACCATGACCACCACCCTCGACCCGACCGCGCCCCGCGACCTCGCCGCAGAGTCCCCGGCTCGCTTGTCCCTCACCCCGAAGACCACGCTCGCCGGCCAGCTGGACGGGGCCTGGTGGCCCTACTCCCGTGACCTCGAGGCCGAGCTCCCCCCGCTCGCCGCCGCCTTGGAGGAACCCTGGGGGCGCGTCACCCGCGTCAGTGTGAACCCCAGCCGCTGGCCGGTCGTTCCGCGCACGGTTGCCCTGGACGGGCGCACGCTGCACGTGGGCTGGTTCACCGAACAGGACCCCGACAAGCTGATCCTGCTCTCCTACACCGTCGGCCGCTGGGACCTCCTCGTCATCCCGCCCGAGACCGCACCCGCAGCTGCGGCCCGGCTGATGGCCGCCGCCGCGATCCCGGGCAGCGTCCTGGCCGCGGGCGTCCTGATGGCCAACGAGACCGTCATCGGGTGCGGCATCCGGGACGCCCGCCGCCGGGAAGCCACCTGGGAGGACGAAGGCGGGGCCTGCATGTCCCCGTTCGGGGTCGCGATGGGACGAAGCGCCCTGCCGCTGTCCGCGAACGGCTGGAGGTGAGCTCCGTGGAGACCGTCGTCCTCATCGCGGTGATCATCCTCATGATCGGCGTCGCAATGCGCTGGATCCAGGTGCTGAACGCCCGGGACGAAGCGCGGATCGAGGCCTACCGCTTCAGCGACCCCCTGCCGAGACCTCCCGGTCTGCCGGACGACACCGGTCGTCGGGGCCACCACACGGATGCCGACCGGTGAGGAACAGCACCTCCACCGACCACCGGCCTCACACCCACTGCGAAGGGAACCACGCCCACGTGAAGTTCATCGAGACCCAGACACTGCCCTCGCTCGGGCACGCCGAGGTACGCATCATCGCGCGCACCCCCGAAGCCGCCCGAACGGTCGCGGAAGCCCTCCGCGGCTGCTTCGCAGGAGCGGAACAGCGCAGCTATCCGGGCCTCGACGGCGACACCCGCCTCCACCTCACCGTGGACACGGCAACACCCGCCGGCCCCGACCGCTCCCGGCCGGCGGCCACCAGGCCTTCCGCCGGCACCGGCGCACACTCCGACGAGATCTGACAAGCCCCGACCGGCCCCGGAGCCCACCCGCCCCACCCCACACACGAAAGGACGCGGTCATGGCTACGCTGCGCGAACGCAAGACCTACCGCGACCAGGTGCTCCGGGTCCTGTACGAAGCCGTCGAAGGCAACCGCCTCCTCGGCACCACCGGAGCACAGCTGCGGCGCGACCTCCACGTACCGGAACAGGACCTGGCCGCCGCCTGCACCTACCTGGCGGGCGAGGGACTGATCACCGTCGACTGGGAACCCGGCAACACTCCCGCAATGGTCACCCTCACCCACGAGGGAATCCGGCACATGGAGGCCGACGAGGAAGGGACGGCCACCGGCCCGGCCTGATCCGGACAACACACCTAGATGCGGGCGAACTTCTCGGTCTGCTGGGCGAACTCCTGGGCCATGGCCGCACTGACCGTGGGTCTGGTCTCGCCGATCGTGCGCAGGTAGTCCTCGGTGGTGGGGCGGGCCCGAGCTCCGGTGTCGAAGGTGCGCTCGAACTGGGCTTGGGAAACGGTGCGCGCCACATGGGCGATGTCGGCAGGTGTGAACCCTTCGCTGGCGGACGCCAGCACCGTGCTGTCTGCCTCGGCGGCCGCTCGGGACAGATAGCTCTCCCACAGCTCGGTCCTCGCGCGGTCGTCGGGCGGGCCGATCGGCAGCACGTAGTCGAAGCGGCCGTGCCGCAGGAACGCGGAGTCGAGGGTGGTCACGTCGTTCGTGGCGCAGACCAGCAGCCGTCCGTCCTGGCCCCGGAACCGGACGATCGCCTTGAGCAGTTCGTTGACGACGCCGACGGCGGTCGCGTCCGCGCCGCTCCGGGTCCCGGCGATCTCCTCGACCTCGTCGATGAAGACCAGGACGTGGTCGAGCCGGGCGATCTCGTCGAAGCGCCGGTTCAGCCCCGTGGCCAGCCCGTACTCGGCGGCCAGCCGGGCGGGGAACAGTTCGAGGAACGGCCATCTCAGGCGGCTGGCGATCGCGTGCGCGAACGTGCTCTTGCCGGTGCCCGGCGGACCGAACAGCATCACTGCCCGCGGCAGCTCCACCCCGTGCTGAGCGGCCATTTCGGGATGGGCCAGTGGCAGGACCAGGCGCCGCTCGATGAGCACCTTCTCCCTCTGCATGCCCGCGACCTTCTGCCACAGTCCCCCGGGCGGTAGCTCCGCTCCCAGCGACGCGAGCATGCTGACCGCCTGCGGCGTCACCCGCCCGCGCTTCTCGAAGAAGACCAGGCCCGGACGGGCGCCGAAGCCGCAGTTGTGCAGGGCGGTGGCACCGGTCTCGCCGTCGGGCAGGACCGCGTGAACCGTGCGGACTCCACTGGCGAACAGCCGGTGCTCCAAGGCCGTGATCAGGTCGCTACCCAGCCCTTGGTGCCGCCAGGCGGGCGCCAGGCTGATGCGCAGGATCCACGCCCGCTCACCGTCCACCCTGCTCACCGCGGCGCCGACCACCTCCTCGTCCGTGGTGGCCACCACCGCCGGGTGGCTGGCCTGGAGGGCCGCCACGGCGTCCGAGAGCGGGAAGAGAGGTGGCTCTTCGGCCGTTCCGCTCTCCGCGTCGACTCGGAGCACCGCTTCGAGATCGTCCTGGGTGTAGTCCCTGACATGCCAACCCGTCATGGTCAGCTCCGCGTGCTCGGCCGTACTCCCATCATCGGCCGATGTGAGCCGGGGCGCGCAGGGAAGCCGTGTGGCGTGCCCGGTCGCCGGGGAGCATCCTGGAGGCCACGCCGCCCGTGGAGCCAGGACGTCGGCCTGCCGCCCGGTTGGAGGCAACAGGATGACCGTCGGAGGGCGCGGGGACCCGGACCGCTCGGAGAGCTTCGGGGAGGAGCTGCTCGGGGTGTTCCTGGATCGTGCGCACGAACTGCCACCCCATCTGGTCGGCCCGCTCCTCGCGGAGACGGTGGCCCGGATGGGAGGCCGCGTACCGCAGATCCTGCTCCAGGACTACGGACAGCAGCAGCTGGTCCCCCTGCCCGCCGATGGTGTGGCCGCCGGTGATCCGCAGCCCATCGACCGGTCCGAAGCCGGCCGGTGCTTCCTGGAGTCCCGCACCGTCGAAGTCTTGGCGCCCGACGGCGTACGGATCCACCTGCCCCTGCTGGACGGCGGCGACCAGGTGGGGGTCCTCTCGGTCACCCTGGACAGGATCGACGACGACGCCCGCCGCCTCCTGCGCAGGATCGCCGGCCTGGTGGCCGACCTGCTGCAGACCAAGAACGGCTACACCGACCTCTTCTTCCGGACCCGCCGCAGCGAACCGATGAGCGTGGCTGCGGAGATCCAGTGGTCCCTGCTGCCCCCGCTGTCGATGGTGATGCCCCGCGTCGCGGTCGCCGGAGTCCTGGAGCCCGCCTACGCCGTGGCGGGGGACAGCTTCGACTACGCCCTGAACGGCGAGGTCCTGCACCTCGCCATGGTCGATGCCATGGGGCACGGCCTGGACGCGGCCACGATGGCCACGGTGGCCATCGGTGCGTACCGTCACGCCCGCCGGATCAGCATCGAACTGTCCGAGATCTACCTCTTCATGGACCGGGCCGTCGCCGAGCAGTTCGACCCGGACCACTTCGTGACGGCCCAGATGATGCGCCTGGACACGGACACGGGGCGCCTCCAGTGGGTCAACGCGGGGCATCCCGCGCCGATGCTGATCCGCGCGCACCGCGTCGTGCGCCGTCTGGACAGCCCCACGACCCTCCCCGTCGGCTTCGGAGGGGCCCAGCCGCAGGTCAGCAGGGTGGAGCTGGAGCCGGGCGACCGCGTCCTCTGCTTCACCGACGGCCTGATCGAAGAGCATGAAAACGGGCAGGAGCAGTTCGGCGAGGATCAGCTGATCGACTGGGTGAACCAGCTGGAGCAGGCCGACCACGGGATCCGCACGGTGGCCCGGGACCTGTCCCACACCCTCAAGCGGGCACGCGGCGAAACCACCTCGGACGACGCGACGCTCGTCCTGTTCGAATGGCGTGGATGACGGAAGGCCGTGCCCCGCACCGAGAGACTCGAGTAGCGTGTTCTCGCAGGTCATAGGCCTCAGAGCGGCAAAGCGCCGAGCGGTTCCCACGCTCATGGAGCGGGTTCGGTTCCCGCCACCCGCTCCATGACGAAGCCCCGGGTCAACGACCATCGGCGGGCGAGGCGCTGACGAGACCGTGCTCGTACACGGTGATGACCAGTTGCACGCGGTCACGCAGGCCCAACTTGCCGATGGCACGGGAGATGTGGGTCTTCACGGTCAGCGGGCTGATCACCAGTGCGGCAGCGATCTCGCCGTTGGACAGCCCTTCCACCGTGCCCGACGTCGAAGGCCGGGGAGTCGCCGAGATCGCTGCCAGAGCCAGCCAGGCCAGGTTCAGGGCGATGACGATGCGTTCGGCCAGGCCCAGAGGGGCCGTGTGGGTGAGGGCCGTCTTGTCCACCAACGCCACCGCGAACAGCACGAACGCCACCGACGACGCCCACGCGAGCACGGTCAGCCCACGGGTCTTCGAGGCCCGCGCGAGTTCGCGCCGCCACACCACGGTCAGCCGGACGATCGCGATGGCCAGGGCGAGGAACCCCGCCCAGGCCGCGACTCCGTGCACGCCGTCGGAGAGCGAGGGGCGGCTCCAGTTGCCCGGCGGGTCAGCCGGAAAGACGGCAGCCACCAGTACGCATCCCGCCCAGAAGTGCAGCAGCCACCCGCCCCGTCCACTGCCGACGGCCCGGACCGCCACGGCCTCCGACCCGACCGCGACCGCCAGCTGTCCGACGGTCACCAGCCAGCCGTGCGGCAGGTTGACGTACCTGCTGACGGTCTCGGCCAACGGGTCGTATCCCCTGTTGACCGCATCGGATATCGCGAAGGCGAGGACGGCGACGGCAAAGCCGGCCAGGGATAATGTCTTGGTCATAGAGCCAGACAGTAGGTCTGGCATCGGCCCGGGAGCATCGTCCTCGACGCGTCATCCGAGCCTGCCTCAGCGGAGTACCCGACTACTCCGATCGAGGTACGTTCAACCCTTCTCCGGCTCCCGCCCCACTCTGCTACATCCGGAACCAGAGGTCGGGGTTCGTGGATCGTCGATGTCGAGCACAAGCTCGAACCCCGAGGTCGAACTGAAGGTAGCGACGTTTCCTGACAGTCGAATCCGATCGAACGGATTGGATTCGATGAAGAACATCGCCCAATGGAGCGCGCGGTCCACAGTCAACCGCGCAATGAACCCCTCCGACCCGTACGAGCCCTCGCCGCACCACAGCAGCCCCTCCTCTCCTAGGTCTACCGCGGCGAGCCCGTCGACCGAAGACACCCACGACGGATCGCCTTCCAGCACTTCATCGAGATCGAACGGGGCGAGCACCGTGAAACCCCTCGGTGTGGTGGGGTCGAGGGCGACATCGTAGGAGTGCCCGTCGGCATGGTGGAGTGCGTCCTTGACGGGCAGCTCGAAGTCTTTCCACAGGCGTTCGATCGCGGTCACTTGCTCTCACATCTCCCGTTGCGCACCCACTCCGGCCCCCTGTTCCGGGATCTCCCATGGAACGCCTCGTCCCGGTGGTTGGTTCGCGCATCTCGATGAAGTACTACGCATGGATCTTCCTCCTGGGTTCCGGTTCCCGTCGTGGAGATCGCCGCTCCGGAGTCCATCGACGACGACCTGCCCGTCGACGCCCTCCCGCGTGCTCCCCCGCGCCCGCCGGGGCGGACCGGCTGCGGATCTGGGCCGGCGGCCGGGTAGCCGCCGGGTGAGAGCCGGCTCTCCGAGCCGGCAAAAATACCCCCGGGGGTACCCGTGTTACGCTCGAAATATACCCCCGGGGGTAATCGTCGAACGAAAGGAGCAACCGCGTGTTCTTCATCGACACCATCGAGACCGAGGGACTCGGCAACCGCAGCTACCTGGCGGGCGGCGCCGCAACCGCGGCGGTCGTCGACCCGCCCCGCGACATCGACCGGGTCATCGCGGCGGCTGCCGCACGCGGGGTGCGGATCTCCCACGTGGTGGAGACCCACCTGCACAACGACTACGTCACCGGCGGCCTGGACCTGGCCCGCCTGACCGGCGCCGCGTACCTGGTGCCGGCCGGTGCCCGCGTCTCCTTCGCCCGGACACCGGTGGCCGACGGCGACACGGTGGGCGTCGACGACGGCATCGCGCTGCGGGCGCTGGCCACCCCCGGCCACACCCCCCACCACACCTCCTACGTGCTGGAAGAGCACGGCCGGGTGGCGGCGGTCTTCACCGGTGGTTCGCTGTTGATCGGCTCGGTGGGCCGCCCCGACCTGGTCGAACCACGCCTGACCGAGGAGCTGGCCCGCGCCCAGCACGCCTCCGCCCACCGTCTGGCCGCCGAGCTCCCCGACGAGACGGCCGTGCTGCCCACCCACGGGTTCGGCAGCTTCTGCTCCTCCTCCCAGTCCGAGGGCGACGCCACCACCATCGGCAAGGAGAAGGGCGTCAACGACGCCCTGGTCAAGGACGTCGACCGGTTCGTCTGCGACCTACTGGCCGGTCTGGAGGACGTACCCGCCTACTACGCCCACATGGGCCCGGCCAACGCCGCGGGCCCGGATCCGGTGGACCTGAGCACTCCGCCCCTGACGGACGCCGCCGACATCGCCGAGCGCCTGGCGGCCGGGGAATGGGTGGTCGACCTGCGCAACCGGATCGCGTTCGCCGAAGGGCACGTCGCGGGCTCGTTCAACTTCGAGGCCGACGGAAAGCTCGCCACTTACCTCGCCTGGATGATCCCCTGGGGCAAGCCCGTCACCCTGCTCGCGGAGTCACCCGCCCAGCTCGCCGCCGCCCAGCGCGAACTGGTCCGCGTCGGCATCGACCGGCCCGCGGCGGCGGCCACCGGCACGCCCGGCGACTGGATACCCGAAGGGCACGGCCCGCGCTCCTTCCCCCGCGCCACCTTCGCCGACCTCGCCGACCTCGCCGACCGGGGCACCCGGGGCACCCGGGGCACCCGGGGTACCGACTCCACGACGGTCGTCCTGGACGTGCGCCGCGATTCGGAGCGCGCCCAGGGGTGGATCGCGGGGTCCGTGCACATCCCCGTCCACGACCTGCACCGGCGCCTGACCGAGGTCCCGCCCGGCACGGTGTGGGTGCACTGCGCCGGCGGGATGCGCGCAGCGATCGCCGCCTCCCTGCTGGACGCCGCCGGACGTGACGTCGTCGCCGTCGACGACTCCTTCGACGCCGCCCGCGAGGCCGGCCTGCCCCTCACCGACGGCCAGCGGGACCTCTGAACCCGCACTCCCGCACCCCCGCAAGCCCGTACTCCTCCTGCCCCATCGACCCGGAAGGAAGACGGATGTTCCTCTTCCGCCGCGGCCCCGCCCGCGTCAGCCCCGCCCGCGTCACCCCCGCCCAGGCCCACCAGCGCACCGCCGACGGCGCCGCCGTGCTCCTCGACGTGCGCGAGCAGGCCGAGTGGAACGCCGGACACGCCCCCGGTGCCGTCCACGCCCCGCTCTCCCGCCTCGTCGCCGGCGCCGCCCTGCCCGCGATCGCCCAGGGCCGGCCGCTGGTGGTGATCTGCCGTTCCGGACACCGTTCCCGGCGGGCCGCCGAGCTGTTGACCGGCCGCGGGGGCGACGCGGTCGACGTGACGGGTGGCATGAACGCCTGGGCCCGTGCCGGGCTGCCGGTCGTCGACGCACGCGGAAGCAGCGGCCGAACAGCGTGAGCACGCTCATCCTGGCCCTCGCCGCCGGGGCCGTCATCGGACTCGCCCTCGGGGCACTGGGCGGCGGCGGCAGTGTCCTGGCCGTCCCGGCCCTGATCTACCTCCTGGGCTTCACCCCGGCTGCCGCCACCACCGCATCCCTGATCATCGTCACCGCCACGTCCGCCACCGCCCTCTACGCCCACGCCACGTCCGGCAACGTCCGCTGGAAGACGGGCGCCCTGTTCGCGGCGGCCGGCATCCCGCCCGCCCTCGCCGCCGCCACCCTGGCCAGCCGCGTTCCCGAACCGGTCCTGACCGCGGCGTTCGCCGCCACGGCCGGCCTCGCCGCCTGGCGCATGTTCGCCGCCCCCGACCCCGCCCCCGGGCGGCAGCCCCGGCCCGTCCGGCCCGCGCGGGCCGCCGGGGCGGGTGCCGGACTCGGCTCGATCACCGGCTTCCTCGGCGTCGGCGGCGGCTTCCTCGCCGTCCCCGCCCTCGTCTCCGTACTGGGCCTGCGCATGCGGGCCGCCGTCGGCACCAGCCTCCTGGTCATCACCGTCAACTCCCTCGCCGCACTCGCCGCCCGCACGGGCACGCACACCCCGCTGCACTGGGCGGTCATCGCCCCCTTCACCGGAGCGGCCGTCCTCGGAGCCTGGGACGGCAAGCGCCTCGCCGCCAAGATCTCCGGACCCGCCCTCCAGCGGACCTTCGCGGCCGTCCTCCTGGCCGTCGCCGCCCTCATGCTCACCGACGCCCTCCACTGACCCCGTGGCCCGCCCCCCTCGACCACACCCCCGTAAATACCCCCGGGGGCATCAAGGAGCGGGTCCCCTTCCGACAAGGACGGAACACAGCACCATGGCCCACCCCCACACCCTCGACGCCCACCAGGCCCACAGCCGCCTGGGTGACCTGATCGTCCTGGACGTCCGCACCCCCGGCGAATACGCCACCGGCCACCTCCCCGGCGCCCTCAACATCCCGCTCGACCAGCTGACCCGCGCCCTGCCCGACCTTCGCGAGGTCGCTGCCCGCAGCGACGTCCTCGTCGTCTGCGCATCCGGCACCCGCGCCGAGAACGCCCGCACGACCCTCGCCGACCACGGCATCACCGCCAGCACCCTCACCGGAGGCACCGGAGCCTGGTCCGACGGCGGACTCGCCCTCCACCACCCCGAAGACAACCGGCACGCCACCTGGAACATGGAACGCCAGGTCCGCTTCACCGCCGGCGCCGTCGTCCTGACCGGCCTCACCCTCGGCCGCCTGCGCCCCGCCTTCCGCCTCGCCTCCGCGGGCATCGCCGGCGGACTGGTCTACTCGGCCCTCACCAACACCTGCGGCATGGCGGCGCTCCTCGCCAAGCTCCCCCACAACCGCCCTCGCCGGGGCGACCTCGAAGCCGCCCTCGCCACCCTCCGCAGCCACTGACACCCACCGACCGGATACCCCCTGGGGTACCATCGGGGGAGAGCACACGAGGCCAGGAGGCACCTGTGAAAGTCGACGACGACGCAGTCAACGCAGTCCTCAACCGCCTGCGCCGCGCCCAGGGCCAGCTCGCGGGCGTCATCGCCATGATCGAAGCCGGCCGCGACTGCAAGGACGTCGTCACCCAACTCGCCGCCGTCTCCAAGGCCCTGGACCGCGCTGGCTTCAAGATCGTGGCCAGCGGCATGCGCCAGTGCATGACCAACGCCGACGAGAACCAGGCCCCCATGACCGAAGAAGAACTCGAAAAGCTCTTCCTCGCCCTCGCCTGACCGGCACACCGAAACGGCCCGGCCCCTCCGAGGGGCCGGGCCGCGGCGCACGCACGCACGCCACGATCACGAGCTGCGCCCGGCCGCACACCACCGGCAGGCACGTTCCCGCGAGAAAAGTGTTATCTCCGCGCGCCTCACGGGTCTCCTTCAATGTCAGGCCAGGTGGGCCGTCACCTTCGAGGAGATGCGATGCGGTATCACGACGATGAGTTCACGTACGGCGCGGACGCGAACGCAGCGGCGGACGTGAACGTGGACGTGGACGGTGCTGGTTCCGGGTCGGGCCGGCGCGGGCGGGCGCGCGCCGCGAACAAGGCGGCCGGTGGCCACCGCAAGAGCCGTCGCCGGACTCCCCTGATGGCAGCGGCCGCCGTGGTCCTGCTGGCCGGGGTCGGGAGCGGCTACGCCCTCATATCCGGCGGGGCCCCGGAACGCACTGCGGCGACGGGCTCCCCCTCCGCGCTCGCCGGCCGTCCGGACGCGGTGGACGGCCCGCCGACCGCCACGGCGGATCCGGCCGCCGGCGCCGGACCCGCGGCGGCCGACGGTACGGCGAGCCCGAGCGCCGCCGCGTCCGCATCCGCATCGGCCCCCGCATCCACAGCCGCATCCGCGCCCGCCGCGCAGGCGAAGGACGCGGAGCAGCGCTCCGCAGCGACGGCCACGGAGCGCACTGCCAAGCCCACCGCGCCCCCGACCCGCAGCACCTCGGGGAACGGTCCGACCGGACCGGACCCCAAGGTGCCCGGCCCCCGCACCTCGACGCAGGACGTCGCCACGGCCCAGTCGCTGTCCCTGCAGCTGCTCAACAACGAACGGGCCGCCGTCGGCCGGCCCCCGCTCGCGCTCAAGCAGGACCTCAGCGACTTCGCCCGCAAGTGGGCCGAGCACATGAGGAACAACGGGTTCGCCCACTCCTCGTCGGCGGACCGCGCCTACCTGAAGACGGGCTCGCGCACCTGGACCGGCGAGAACATCGTCTGGTTCAGCGATGCTTCGATGACCGCCCAGGAAGCCGCCGAGAAGTTCCAGTCGATGTGGCGCCACAGCTCCGGGCACTACAAGGCGCAGGTCAACCCGGACTTCACCGAGGTCGGCGTGGGCCTCTACCGCGACTCCTCGGGCTGGTGGGGCGTGCACAACTTCTCCGACGGCAAGTGACACGCGCGCAGGGCCCGGTCCTGCCGAGGCGGAAGTGATCCCGTGGCCGAACCCCTGAAGCAGCCCCGGGGGGCCGGCCTCGGATAGTCGGCCCTTATCCCTACGAGAAGGACTCGCTCTTGGACTTGGTGCGGGGCAGCCCGGACCCTTGTGCACGGGGGCATGCCTGCGCCCGTCGCGGCGTCGGCGGAACTACCGCCGCCCGCCCGCCGTGAGCACCGACACACAGGAGCCGACGAACATGCGCACACGCCTTCTGCTGGGCCTGGCCCTCCTCTCCACCGGACTCCTCGCCGGCGCGTTCGGTTACGGGGCGGCCAACCTCGTACCCACCTTCAACGCGGTACCGCTCGACATACGGCTGTCGTTCCACACCGAACTGATGAAGATGAACGGCATCACCATGCAGGCGGCGATGGGCGTGTCGATCGTCAGCTCGCTGGCCCTCACCGCCGTGACGCGCGGCCGTACGCGGCTGCTCGCGGGCGGGGCCGGCCTGCTGGCCCTGACGTCCCTCCTGGTCACCCGGTTCGGCAACGTCCCGATCAACAGCCGGATCAAGGACTGGGCGCACGGCTCGGCCCCGGTCGATCACACGGAGATCCTGCAGCGCTGGGAGATCTTCAACGACATCCGCACCGCCGCCGCCGTGGTCGCGTTCGCGCTCCTGATCTTCTCCGCCCTGAGGACCCCGGCCCGCGACTGACCCCACCCGCAGGGGCCCGGCCGCCCCGACCGCGCCCTACGACCCGGACTGCGCCGCGCGGACGACGGCCGTCGCGGCCCGGGACGCGGCCAGTACCGGATCGGTGCTCCGCGCGGCACGGCCGAGCATGAACGCGCCCTCCAGCAGGGCGATCACCGAGCTCGCGGTCTCGTGCGCGGCGGGCTCGGCGATACCGCCGGCGCGGTAGAAGGCGGCGAGGCCGTCCGTCCAGCTGGCGAAGACCTCGGCGGTGGCCAGCCGCAACCCTTCATGGGTGCCGGCCACTTCCAGCGCGATGGTGGCGATGGGGCACGGGTCGGTGAAGTCGAGCTCGCGCAAGGTCTGCGCCGCGGCGGTGAACGCGTCGCGGGTGACGGCGGCCGGGTCCGCGCCCTGCGTCGGGGAGAAGAGGTCGGCGATCAGTTCCAGGTAGGCCGCACCCGACGTACGGATCACCTCCTCGCCCAACTGCGCCTTGCCTCCGGGGAAGAAGTGGTAGGCCGAGCCGTACGGAGCGTCGGCCGCCGCGACGATCTGCTTCATACCGCTGGCCGCGTAGCCCTGGAGCCGGAACAGTTCGGTCGCGGCGGTGACGATGCGCGCTCTGGTGTCGCCCGTGGTTCTCACGCTCGATAGTCTCTCACTAGATCGGTCTATCTAGTCGGAGGTAGCACCTTGCCCGAAATCGAACTGAGCGCAGGCGTCATCGACTTCACCGACACGGGCGGGGACGGAGAGGTCGTGGTGCTCGTCCACGGGCTCGGCTTCGACGAGTCGGTCTGGGACCAGGTGGTGCGGGAACTGCGGCCCGATCTAAGGGTGGTGGTGCCCGTACTGCCGATCGGCAGCCACCGCAGGCCGATGCGGCCGGACGCGGACCTTTCGGCGCACGGGATCGCCGCGCTCCTGGCCGAGTTCCTGGAACGCCTCGACCTGCGCGACGTCACCCTCGTCCAGAACGACGCGGGCACGGCCCAGCTCCTGGTGGGCGTGCGCGACGAACGCATCGGCCGCCTGGTGCTCACCTCGTGCGAGGCCCTGGACAACTACCCGCCGGGCATCCAGGGCCGGACCCTGCACGCGGCCTCCCGCGTCCCGGGCGGCCTGTTCCTGCTGCTGCAGTCCTTCCGCGTCCCCTTCCTCGTACGGATGGGGAGCTCGCTGGGCGGGATGGCGCAGCGGCCGATCCCGTACGCGCTGGTCCGGCGCTGGTACCGGCCCCTGCTCAGCCGGCGCGCGATCCGTCGGGACCTCGCCAAGTTCTGCCGCAGCACCCGGAAGGACACCTACCTCGAGGCCGCGGAGAAGCTCGCGGACTTCGACCGGCCCGCGCTGGTCGCCTGGGGGGCCGAGGACCGCATGATGCCGCCCGCCACGGGCCGTCGGCTCGCCGAACTGCTGCCGCAGGGGCGGTACGTGGAGATCCCCGAGGCGGGCACGCTCGTCCAGCTGGACAATCCCGGGGCCCTCTGCGCGGAGTTGCGCCGTTTCATCCGGGAGACCGCCTGAGGCCGGTCCGTAGCCGCCGCCTGCCGGAGGGTGCCCGGACCGGCCGGCGGGGGCCGGGTGGCCGGGGGCCGGACGGGTCAGCCGACGGCCTTCTTGATGAGCTCGGCGATCAGCGTCTCGTCGGCCGGGGTCAGCTTCGTCAGGGCGTACGAGGTCGGCCACATCGTGCCCTCGTCCAGGCGGGCCGGGTCGCTGAAGCCGAGGGTGGCGTACCGGGTCTTGAACTTCTGCGCGCTCTGGAAGAAGCAGAGGACCTTGCCGGCCTTGGCGTACGCGGGCATCCCGTACCAGAGCTTCGGGGAGAGGTCCGGGGCTGCGGCCCGGATGAGGGCGTGGAGCCGTTCGGCGAGGACGCGGTCCGCGTCCTCCATCTCGGCGATCTTCGCCAGGACCTCCACCTCCGGATCCGGCGTGGCGGCACGCGGACCGCGGCGCCCGGCGGCCCTCAGCTCCTGGGCACGCTGCTTGATCGCGTCCCGTTCCGCATCCGTGAACCCGTCGGCCTGCTCCTCGGCCGCGCCGGTGGCCGCGCCGGTGTTCCTCGTCGACGTCTGCGTGCCCTTCATGTGCGGGTTCCTCTCTCGCGGAGCTCGATCGGGTGGTGCCGGTCGGGGATCAGGCGGTGGTGGCCGGTACCGCGGCCTCCCACGCGAAGCCGTCGGGGTCGGTGAAGGGCCCGCCGGCGCCGCCGATCACGAGCCGGTGGGAGCCGGACCCGTCGATCGGGACACCGACGTCCTTGGCCAGGGCGCGGCGCCCGTACAGCGCCACCTTGAAGGGACTCGACGGGGCGGCGAACTCGACGTACTTGCTGCCGAAGCTCCTGGCGACGGCGAGGCCGCGGTCGACGTAGAACCGCTTGCTCGCGGACATGTCGGCGACCCCCAGCAGGAGCACGACGTCGTCGATCCGCCCGGTGGCCGGGCCGGTGTCCCGCTTCGCGGACGTCGCGAGCTTCCAGATCGTCCCGTCCGGGGCCTGTACGACCGCGCCGTAGCCCCAGAACGACTTCGAAGCGGGCTTCAAAGAGGTGGCGCCGGCCTCCAGGGCGGCGCCGGCGAGGGCGTCCACGTCGGCCGGCCGGGGGACGGTGAGCGAGAGCGCGAACCCGCGGAAGCCGGTCGTCGGTGCTTCCGAGGTCCGCAGGCGGACCTGCACGTCCGGAGCGAAGGCGGTGTAGAAGTGGTGGGCGGCCGTGGTGTCGGCCACCTCAAGGGTGAGGGTTTCGATGGAGGCCATGAACATCACGCTAGGTCTGGGACCGGGGCGGACGCTTCTCGAATCCTGACCGGTTCGGCCGGTTCGGCTGGTACGGCCGGTTCGGCCGGCCGTCGCGCGGATACGCGTCGGGCGCCGTGCCGACCAGCTCCGTGAAGCGGGTGGTGAAGATGCCCGGCGTCGGGCAGCCCACCGCGCGGCGGACCTCGGTGACGCTGAGGTCGCCACCGCGCAGCAGGGCCGTCGCGCGCTCGATGCGGCGCGCCGTCAGGTAGGCGTACGGGGACGCACCGTACGCGAGCCGGAACTGGCGGCCGAGGTGCCCGGCCGCCATGTCCGCGGCGCGGGCGAGCTCCTCGACGTCCAGCGGGCGGGCGTGCTCCCGGTCGATCCGGTCCCGGACGCGGCGCAGCCGCGCCAGGTCCTTCAGGTGCGACGCCTCGATCAGTGCCTGTCTCCACGCAGGACGACACATGGCGGATCCCCCTTCGTCGGTTTCGTCGATTTCGTCGATTCGTCGGTGGAACCGCTCAGCGGAGTTCTTGGATGCGGATCAGGTTGCCCGCGGGGTCACGGAAGGCGCAGTCGCGGACGCCGTACGGCTGCTCGGTCGGCTCCTGGACGACCTCGGCGTCGCCGGCCTGGATCTTCTCGAAGGTGCTGTCGAGGTTCTTGGTGGCGAGGAGGATCCAGCCGTAGGTGCCCTTCGCCATCATCTCGGCGATGGTGCGGCGCTCCGCCTCGGTGACACCGGGGTCGACGGCCGGCGGGGCGAGGAGGATCGACGTGCCGGGCTGGTCGGCGGGTCCGACCGTGATCCAGCGCATCTTGCCCTGGCCGACGTCGCTGCGGACCTCGAAGCCGAGGACGTCGCGGTAGAAGGCCACGGCGGCGTCCGGGTCGTCCTGCGGAAGGGTGCTCATGTGAATGCTGATGTCCATGCCCGTCACGTTAACTGCGCCTGGACCAAGGGGGCTTCTCGAATCCTGACCGATCCGGGCCCCGTCTTCCGACCCCTCCCTTCCGCCCCCTCCTGCGGGCCTCGGTCGCGGCCCGCAGGAGGGGCGGGAACCGGCCCGCGCCGGGACGGCGGCGACCCGGTTCGCCGAGGGGCCGACCGGGGTCCGTGATCACCACGGGTTGCGGCCGGGCGGGGGACCGGGAGGCGGTCCTTCGGACCGCCGTCGGCGCAGCTCAGGGCGGTGCCTTCACCCGGGCGGCCCGAAGCTCGGACGATCTTCCCGGTGTGCGGCGCCCGACGCGTCGGCATAGGTCTGTGTGCGTAGGCGTCGTAGGCGCCCTGTGCCCCCACACGGGCACCCGCCGCTCCAGCACCCCTGGTGAGGAGTCACATGTCACGTATCAAGCGCCGATCCGCGCGACGATCAGCTCCCCGAGCCGCCCGCCGCGCTGCCCGCCGGGCCGCGATCTCCGTGCTCGCTGCCACCGCCGCCCTGGTCACCGCCGTCCCGGCAGTCGCGCACGACGGTTCGGCCCGCCCCGAGGAAAAAGCGGCCCTCGGCGCCGAACACGCCCAGGAACATACGAAGGTCCGCGAGCAGCTCCTCAAGCTGGGCGGGTACTCCCAGCTCGCCCGGATCGACAGCCTGAACTCACTGACCCGGTCCCAGGCGGACGTGAACGCCCGCTTCCACCCCAAGGCGTTCGGGCAGTTCGCCGAGTACTTCCAGTCCCCGGACTTCGCCGCCCACATCGCCATGCTCCCGACCGGCAAGGTGCTGCTCTTCTCCTTCGAACGCATGGAGACCGACCCGACCGAGGAGCCCGCACCGACCAACACCCTCGGCAAGGCCAACGCCGGCCGCGCCTTCCTGTGGGACCCGCGCCGCGGCACCGGAGCGGCCGCCTTCAAGCAGGTCACCCCGCCCGAGCTGGTCGTGCCGGACGGCACGGGCGAGAAGCGCCCGGCACCCTTCTTCTGCGCCGGACACGCCTTCCTGCCCAACGGCATGGTCGGCGTCTTCGGCGGCAACCTCGGCTACGGCGGCGGCGCCGGCGCCAAGCTGTCGCTGGTCTTCGACCCGTGGACCGAGAGCTGGTCCGTGAACAAGGACATGGAGGTCGGCCGCTGGTACCCCTCCGTGGCCGCCGCCCCCGACGGCCGCCTGCTGATCATGTCCGGCCACACCGACCAGGGCTGGGGCACCTCCACCTCCGTGATCGAACGCTTCCCCGCCAAGAGCCACCCGGTCCCCTTCGAGAAGACCCTGATCCCGAAGGACGTCCCGACGGACACCCTGCGCGTGGACGCGCCCTTCGGTACCGACAGCGACTACCCGCACCTGTTCACCCTGCGCGACGGCAAGGTCTACGGCCTGGGCCGGCACGCCACCAAGCAGTGGGCCTTCGACCCGGTCGCGGAGACCCGTACGGACCTGCCCGCGCGCCCCGACGGCGTGCACCGCGGCTACGGCTCCGCCGTGCCGCTCCCCGCCGGACTGCGCGGCCCGGACTCCGTGCTGGTCCTCGGCGGCGACCGCGACGACCCCAACACCTACCGGCTCACGAGCGGCGGCGACTGGGAGAAGCAGCAGCCCCGCGCCTTCGGCCGGACGCAGGACGACACCCTGCTGCTCCCGGACGCGAGCCTGCTGACCGTCAACGGCGCCTACGGCATCCGGGACTACGGGAACGGCGACTACAACCCCAAGTCCGATCTGAAGTACCGGCAGATCGAGACCCGCAACGCGCTGGGCGAATGGAAGCTGGGCCCGGCGCAGCGGCTGCCGCGCGGATACCACTCCAACGCCGTCGTCCTCCCGGACGGCCGGGTCATGGTCACCGGTGACGAACTGCAGCAGCTCGCCAACGACCCGAAGATCGACGACGACATGAACGGCAGCATCGAGATCTTCGAGCCGGCCTACCTCCACCAGGGCAGCCGCCCGGCTCTCGACCGCGCCCCCGACGGACCGCTGCGGTACGACACCGCCTTCACCGTGGGAACCTCCACGCCCGACCAGGTCAAGAAGGCCGTCCTGCTGGCCCCGACCACGGCGACGCACTCGCTCAACACCAGCCAGCGCCACCTGGAACTGGGCATCGTCAAGCGGCAGGGGAACAGCCTGCGCCTGCAGGCACCGCCCTCGGCCAACGACGTCCCGCCCGGCTACTACATGCTCTTCCTGCTGGACGAGAACGGGGTACCGAGCGCGGCCAAGTGGGTCTCCTTCCGGTAGCCCACCGGGCCTGGCGCCCCACGACACAGCCCCGGGCCGTCCGCCCGGGGCTGTGGTGTTGCCGTCCGCGGGCGTCCGGCGGTCGTCCGGCGGTCGTCAGCGGTGGCGCAGCGCGTTCTGGGCGTCGACGTACCTCAGCATGAGGCGGGCGAAGTCGAGGCGGTCGCGCTCGCTCCAGTCGGCCGTCACGTACTCGAAGGCCGCGCGCTGGTGGCGCCGGAAGCGGTCCATCATGTCCCGGCCCTCGGGGCTGAGGTGGAGGATCGTGCGGCGGCCGTCCTGCTGGGAGGCGGCGCGGACGAGATAGCCGGCGGAGATGCTGTCGGACACCATGCGGCTGGCCACCGAGGGGTCGACGGCCAGGTACTCGGCCACGGCGCCGACGGTGATCTCGCGGCCGTCCCCCTGCTCGGCCTCCAGGACGATGTTGAGGACCAGGGTGCGGCTGAGGTCCTTCTGCGAGATCGGGTTCTCGACCTCCAGGAGCGAGGAGCGCCGCAGTTTCCCCATCGCCGGGCCCACTGCGTCCAGCAGTTCCTCGTCGGTCGCCGGCTCGTGCTTCGTCATGCCCCTCATCGTACATATGTGAGCTCACGCAGACATGTGTTGACGTGAAAACGTGTGCATGCGAGCATGCATATGCATCAACGAACGAATGGAGCTCTCATGACCATCCTCATCACCGGCGCGCGCGGCAAGGTCGGCCGGGCCGTCATCGACCGGCTGCACTCCGCCGGTCTCCCCGTCCGGGCCGCCAGCGCCCGCCCCGCCGAACTGACCGTCCCGGCCGGCGTCGAGACCGCCGAGCTCGTCCTGGACCGGCCCGAGACCTTCGCCGCCGCACTCCGCGGCGTCCGCCAGGTCTTCCTCTACCCGCAGCCCGCCGGCATCCACGACCTGATCGAGGCCGCCGAAGCCGCCGGGGTCGAGCACGTCGTCCTGCTGTCCTCGTCCTCGGTGCTCGCCCCGGACGCCGAGGACGATCCGCTCGCGAGCCACAGCCTGAAGGTCGAGCGCGCCCTCGCCGACTCCGGTCTGACCTGTACGTTCCTGCGCCCCGACGCCTTCGCCAGCAACTCGCTGGGCTGGGCCTGGCCCGTCGGCCGGTCGATGCCGGTCCAGCTCGCCTACCCGGACGCGCAGATCGCGCCCATCCACCCCGAGGACATCGCCGACATCGCCGCCCTGGCCCTGACCGGGGACTCCCTCACCGGCCGCGCGCTCACCCTGACCGGCTCCGAGTCGCTCTCCTTCCGCGAGCAGCTCGCCGTCCTCTCGGAGACCCTCGGCCGCACCATCCCCGTCGAGCGCATCACCCGTGCCGAGGCGGAAGAGCAGATGGGCCGGCACATGCCCGCCCCGATGGTGTCCTCGCTGCTCGACCTGTGGGAGGCGGCCGACCACGGCCCCGCCGCCCTCGGCGAGACCACCGAGTCCCTGCTCGGCGTACCCGCCCGCACCTACCGGCAGTGGGCCCGCGAGAACGCGGACGCCTTCACCGCCCGCTGACCCGCCGGCCCGCTCGCCCACCGACCTTCCGAAGGAGCAGGACATGAAGCCCATCGGCTACTGGCTCAACCGCACGGACCAGGCCCTGACCGCGTCGATGGACGCCGCGCTGGCCGACTTCGGCCTCACCCGGCTCGGCTGGCAGGTGCTCAATGCCGTCAAGGACGACCCGAAGGCCACCGATTCCGCTGTCCAGACCGCCCTGGCCGTGGGCGCCGACACCGCCGCGCTGCACTCGGCCGTCGCCTCGCTGCTCACCGGCGGCTGGGTGATCCGCCCGCGGCCGGAGGGCCTCGCCCTGACCGACGACGGCCGCGCCCGCCTCGGCGAGGTGGCCCGTCGCGTGGCCGACTTCCGCGAACTGTCGGCGAAGGGGATCACCCGCGAGGAGTACGTCACCGCCGTCACCGTCCTGGAGCGCATGACCCGCAACCTCACCGAGCCGCGGGACGGGTCTGCGGCTCGACCGTGACCGGCCGCGGGGAACCCACCGGGCCGCGCAGTACGGTGCCGGCGATGCCCAGAGCGACCAGGATCAGGGCGGCGCCGACCGCGAAGGCCAGGTGGTAGCCGCCGGTCAGCGCCTCGGGGACGGGAGCACCCGCCGCGGTGAGGGATTCGGTGCGGGAGGCGGCCAGGGTGGAGAGGACCGCGATGCCCAGCGCCATGCCGATCTGTTGGGTGGTGTTGAAGAGCCCGGAGGCCAGGCCCGCGTCGGCCTCCTTCGCACCGGACATGCCCAGCGAAGTCAGCGCGGGGAGGGCGAGGCCGAATCCGGCGGCCAGGAGCATCACGGGCAGCAGGTCGGTGAGGTAGTCCGCCCGCTCGGCCTGACCGGGTACGCGCGTCAGCAGGACGAGTACGCCGACCAGCAGGACCAGACCGGCCAGCAGGACCGTGCGCTCGCCGAAGCGGGAGTTCAGGCGGGCCGAGACGGTGAGCGAGACCAGTCCGATCACGGCGGCGGCCGGCAGCATCGCGAGACCGGTCCCGGACGCGGAGTACCCGAGCACGTTCTGCATGTAGAGCGCGACGAGGATCTGGAAGGAGAACAGCGCGGCGACCATCAGCATCTGGACCAGGTTGGCGCCGAGGACGCTGCGCGAGCGGAAGACGCGCAGCGGCACGAGCGGGTTGCGGGCCGTGGCCTGGCGGACGAGGAAGCCGGCGAGCAGGGCGAGCGCGAGGGCGCCGGACCCGATGGTGCGGGCCGAAGTCGCCCCGTACGTCTCGATCTTGACGACCGTGTAGATCCCGAGCATCAGACCGGACGTGACGAGCAGCGCGCCGAGGGCGTCCGCGCCCGCCCGCAGGCCCAGACCCCGGTCGTCGGGCAGGGCCGGGAGGGCGACGAGGAGCACCGCGATGCCGATGGGCAGGTTGATGAAGAAGATCCAGTTCCAGGTCAGCGCGTCGGTGAGGACACCGCCGAGGACCTGCCCGATCGAGGCGCCGGCCGCGCCGGTGAAGCTGAACACCCCGATGGCGCGGGCCCGTTCGCGCGGCTCCGTGAAGAGGGTGACGAGGATGCCGAGGCTGACGGCGGAGGCCATCGCGCTGCCGGCGCCCTGGAGGAACCGGGCCGCGATCAGGACCTCGGGCGAGGCGGCGAGCCCGGCCAGCAGCGAGGCGGCGGTGAACACCCCGGTGCCCGCCAGGAACATCCGCTTGCGGCCGATCAGGTCGCCGAGACGGCCGGCGAGCAGGAGCAGCGAACCGAAGGCGATGAGATAGGCGTTGACGACCCAGCTCAGCCCGACCGGGGTGAAGCCGAGGTCGCCCTGGATGGCCGGCATCGCGACCGTGACGATGCTGCCGTCGAGGATCGTCATCAGCATTCCGGTGGCCAACACGCCGAGGGCGAGCCGGCGCGAACGCGAAGGGGGAGCGGAAGGGGAGGGGGCGGTAGCGGTGGCGGACACGGCGGTCTCTCCTGTCGTTGGAGGCAACAGGAAGGACCGTAACAGATAGTTTTGTTGCAGACTATCTTTTACAGATCTATAGATCTATCGCTGGGGCACCGCTCCCGACTACCCCTTCTGGCGCGCCCGCCGGGCCGGCCGCGGACCCTCGACGGGAGTCTCCAGATGCCCCGTGACCAGCCGGTTCAATGCCCGCAGCAGCACCTCGCGCTCGTCCTCGGGCAGGGCGCCGAGCGCGCCCTGGTGGACCTGGTCGACGATCTTCTGACTCTCCTTCGCGACCTCCGCCCCCGCCTCGGTCACCGCGATGACCCGGGCCCGCCGGTCGGTGCTGGAGGGCCGGCGCTCGGCGAGACCGGCCTTCTCCAGCGCGTCGACGGTCACCACCATCGTGGTCTTGTCCATGTCGCCGATCTCGGCGAGCTGCGCCTGGGTGCGCTCCTCCTCCAGGGCGTGGACGAGCACGCAGTGCATCCGCGGGGTGAGTCCGATCTCCCCGAGCCGCGCGCTCATCTGCGTGCGCAGCACGTGACTGGTGTGGTCCAGGAGGAAGGACAGGTCCGGTTCGGTGCGCGTGGGTGCCATGGCCGTCATGTCCGCCAGGGTAACGAGAATCGATCCGTCGCGGATTATCGACAACCGAACCACCGAACGACCGGACCACCGGACCACCCGACCACCGCTGCCGCTGCCGCTCAGGCCAGGATCTTGGCCTTGGCCCGGTCGAATTCCTCCTGGGTGATGTCGCCCTTGTCCTTGAGGGCGGAGAGTTTGTGCAGCTCGTCCGCCGAGCCCGACCCGGCCCCGGCCGTCTGCTGCACGTACGCGCGGAAGGCCGCCTGCTGCTCCTGCGCCTGCGTGCGGTCCCGTTCGTGCATGCTGCGCCCGCGGGCGATCAGGTACACGAAGATGCCCAGGAACGGCAGCACCAGCACGAGGATGAGCCAGCCCGCCTTCCCCCAGCCGCCAAGGGTGTGGTCACGGAAGATGTCCGTGATGACCTTGAAGAGGAGGAAGAACCACATGACCCACACGAAGAACCACAGCATCGTCCAGAAGAAGTTGAGAAGCGGGTAGTCGTCCATGCTCGACTCCGATCATGCCCGTGGTCCTTCATTCATACAGGCGACCCCGGCGGTCCGCATGCGGAGGACCGGCTCCGGTCGCGCGCCGGGCTCCGGGCCGTTCTCCTGAAGGCATGGAACGCAACGCAGCCGACCAGCGCCGACGCGTCCTGCTGGGCCACCTCCTGCGCTCGGTGCTCTCGGTCGCCCTCCTCACGGCGCTCTACTACGTGGCGCCCCTGGAGGGCGGGTTCGGCATCGGCACCGTCCTGACGCTCGTGGTCGGCCTGGCGGTGTTCGGGCTGCTGACGGCCTGGCAGATCACCGCCGTCTCCCATGCGCAGTTCCCGCGGATGCGCGCCCTGGAGGCGATGGCCACCGGCGTACCGCTGTTCCTGTTGCTGTTCTCCGCGACGTACTACCTGCTCGGCGAGCAGGACCCCGCTTCTTTCTCGGAGCCGCTGACCCGCACGGACGCCCTCTACTTCACGATCACCACGTTCGCCACCGTGGGATACGGAGACATCGTCGCGACCGACCAGGGCAGCCGGGTGCTGGTCACCTCGCAGATGGTCGCCGACCTGATCCTCATCGGGGTGATCGCCAAAGCACTCGTCGGCGCGATCAAAATCGGCATGACCAGGCGCAGTTCGCAGACCCCGGATCCGGACGACGGGCCCTGAGCGGCGAAGTGCGCCCCCGAGGTGGACCATCGAGGAAGCGGAAAGGAAGTGAGCCATGCCGCAGTCGCGCCCTCGATCGCAGCCGCCCCCCGGCGGAACGCAGCCGCAGGAGGCCGACGTCCTGAGGCAGACCCTCCGCAGCCCCGGTTACCTCAAGTTGCTGTTCTTCTGCGCCCTCATCAGCATCCCGGTGTCCCTCGCGTCGTTCTGGTTCCTCGCCGCGCTGCACAAGATGGAACACGCGATGTGGACGGACCTCCCCGAGGCCCTGGGCTGGGACGCCCCGCCCTGGTGGTGGCCGCTGCCCCTGCTGCTCGTCGCCGGTGTCGTGGTCGGCCTGGTCGTCCCGCACATGCGCGGCAACGGCGGCCACCTCCCCGCGGGCGGCCTGCACACCGGCGGGGCCTCGGCCGGCGCCCTGCCCGGCGTCATCATCGCGGCGGTCGCGAGTCTGCCGCTCGGCGCGATCCTGGGTCCGGAGGCTCCTCTGATCGCCCTCGGCGGCGGGTTGGCCCTGCTCTTCCGCAACCTCGCACAGGCACCGGTGACCCCGCAGGGCACCGCGCTCGTGGGCGCGGCGGGAGCCGCGGCGGCCATCGCCACGATCTTCGGGAATCCGCTGATCGCCGCGGTGCTGCTGATCGAGGTGGCGGGCGTGGGCGGGCCGCAGCTGTTCGCGGTGATGCTGCCGTCCCTGCTGTCCGCCGGGGTCGGGGACCTGGTCTTCACGGGCCTCGGACGCTGGACCGGGCTGCCGATCGGGAGCCTGAAGCTCGAACTGGGCGTACCCGTGCCCCACCTGGACGTGCCGGACGTGTTCTGGGCGGTGCTCATCGCCGCGGCCCTGGCCCTCGCCCTGCACCCGGTGCTGACCGGCGCGCGCGTGATCGCCGCGTACGTCCTCGAACGACCCCTCCTGCGGACCGTCCAGTGCGCGCTGGGCGCCGCGGCCTGCGCCAGCCTCTACGCGCTCATCACCGGTCTCACCCCCGCCGACGTCACCGGGTCGGGCCAGGCACTGATCGGCAGGCTGGCCGCCGACCCGCACGCCTGGGGCGTGGGTGCGCTGATCGGCATCCTCCTCTTCAAGGGCGTCGGCTACGCCATCTGCCTCGGCAGCCTGCGCGGCGGTCCGGTCTTCCCGGCCCTGTGCCTCGGCGCCGTGGCGGGCGTCCTGCTCGGGCCGCTGCCCGGTCTCGGCATCGTGCCCGCGATGGGAGCGGGCATGGCGGCGACCGCCGCCAGCGCGCTGCGGCTGCCCGTGAGCAGCGTGGTGATGGTGGTCCTGATGCTCGGCGGCACCGCGATGATCCCCGTCGTGATCATCGCGTCCGTGGTCGCCTTCGTGGTCACCGAGCTGTTGCCCGTGGGGCCCCCGATCCCCGAGCTGCCCGCCGTACCCGCGAAGCGTGCCGCACTCGCCGAGCCCGCCGCGACGTAGCCGGCCGCAGACGGGGAGGACTCCGCCCGGGATGTCGGGCGGAGTCCTTCCCCGTGCGGTCGGCCGACCGGCCGTCAGCAGCGCAGGCCCGTGGAGGCGGCCGCGGCGGCCTGGTCCAACTGCTCGATCTGCGGCTGCAACTGGGTGCGCGCGTCCTTGCCGGTCGTGTCGCCGGGCAGGTCCTGGTAGCTCTTCTTGAGGTTCTCGGCGGCGGACTGGACCGCGGCGCGCTCCGCGTCCTTCAGCTGGTTCGCGTTCTCCTTGACGTTGGCCCAGTCCTTCTGGACGGCCTCGTAGGCGTCCTTGACCTGGTCCTTGGTCGCATTGGCGGGGTCGAGGGCCTTCAGCTTGGCGTTGTCGGCCTTGAGGGCATTCAGGTCGGTGCAGAGGTCCGCTGCGGCCTCGGAGGCCTCCTCCGCGGGCGAACTGCTGTCGTCGGAGCACGCGGAGAGGCCGAGAATCGCGCCGACGCAGAGCACACCGATCACCGGGAAACGCTTCATGGGGGCCTTCCTCAATCTGACGAACCGGGTGTACCGGACTTTCCGGTACACCCGGCAAAAATATGCAGATGAAGGATGACTCCGCATCCGCACCGCTCCGCGCGGCCCAGTGCCGGCCGACCGGGCCTAGGGCCGGATGTTCTGGTTCAGGTGGAACAGGTTCTCCGGGTCGTAGGCGCGCTTGACCGCGACCAGTCGGTCGTAGTTGCCCTTGTAGTTGGTCCGGATCCGGTCCTGGTCGTCGTCGGCCATGAAGTTGATGTAGCCGCCCTCCTCCGAGTGCGGGGCGGTCGCCTCGTAGTAGTCGCGCACCCAGGCGGTCGCGGACTCGTTGATGGCGGGGTCGGGCCACATGCCGGCGATCACCGTGGCGAACGAGGCGTCCCGGTAGGCGAAGGCCGTCGCGTCCGGTGCGACGCGGTGGCAGGCGCCGTTGATCGGGTAGATGTGCACCGTCGAGTTCACGGCGGGCAGGCCCGGTGCGTGCCGCAGGTGCGCGTCGATCACGTCGTCGGTCAGCTCGGTCACGAAGTTGGCCTTCCAGTAGTGCTGGAGGCCGGGCGGTACGAGCGCGTCGAAGGCGCTGTTGAGCGCCGGGTAGGGCATCGGGCCCACGTGCTCGGCGACCACCGGCGCGAAGTCCCGGAAGGCCTGGACGGCACGCTCCCCCTCGTCGAGCGGCCCGGACCAGCACGCCACGATCAGCGCGAAGGTGTCACCGTGCCGGTCCTCCGGGATGAACGGGAGCGGCGGGGCTATCTGGAAGGCCGGGAAGCCGCCGAGTTCCTCCGGCGCGTCGGCGATGTGGTCGGCGAAGGAACGCAGCACGGTGGGAGCGTCCTCCAGCTCGAAGAGCATCGGTCCGCCGTAGACGTCCTTGACGGGGCTCAGCCGGAACTCGAACGAGGTCACGGCGCCGAAGTTGCCGCCACCGCCGCGCAGCGCCCAGAAGAGGTCGGCGTTCTCCTCCTCGCTCGCCACCACGAGCCGGCCGTCCGCGGTCACCACATCGGCCGAAACCAGGTTGTCGCAGCTCAGGCCCAGTCCGCGGGCCAGGTAGCCGATGCCGCCGCCCAGAGTGAGGCCGCCGATGCCGGTGGTGGAGATGATCCCGCCGGTCGTGGCCAGCCCGAAGGCGTACGTGGCCGCGTTGAAGTCGCCCCACGTCGCCCCGCCCTCCGCGCGGGCCGTGCGCCCCGCGGCGTCGACGCGGACGCCGCGCATCCCGGACAGATCGGCCACCACGCCGCGGTCGCAGGTGCCGAAACCGGGGACACTGTGCCCGCCGCCGCGCACCGCGAGGTCGAGCCCGTTATCGCGGGCGAAGTCGACCGCGGCCATGACGTCCCCCGCGTTCGCGCAGTGCACGACGGCCGCCGGCCTCCGGTCGATCATGGCGTTGTGGACCTTGCGCGCCTCGTCGTAGGACTCGTCGTCCGGGGTGACGACCGCCCCGCGTACCCGTTCTCGCAACTGGTCGATCGAGAGCTTGCCCATGGCCATCGCTCCTCGTGCATCACGTCGTTCCACGCTGCTTCGTACTACGGCTGCAGGTGGCTGAAGCCCACCTCGAAACGTTCGACCGAGACGATCCGCTGGCCCTCCCGCTGAGCGGTCTGCTCGCGGATCCGGGCGGCCTGCTCCTCGCTGTCCAACATGGTCCGTTCGTCGTCCCACAAGGTCAGCGATTTGGCCACGCCCGTGGCCCGGTCGACGAGGTAGTAGACGCCCCGGAATCCGGGAACGTCCTGGACCTGCCTGACAATCGCCTCCGAATTCGCGCTCACGTCTCCCTCCGCGGGGACCGGTGATCCCTGGTAGGTGCTCAGCCTCGCGAACATCTGCGGCAGTCCTTCCTCGCAGGGCCGCCGGTCGGGGAACAGGCGGCTCCACGACCAGGGTGCTCCGGCGCGCCGGAGCCCGCATGCCGGAGCGGCGCGACAATGGTGGGGACGGACGCGCGTGCCGTTGCGCTGCCGTCGCCGTAGCCGTTGCTGTCGCCAAAGCCGTAGCCGTAGCGATGGCCGAGAGGCGGGACGTCGAGGTGCCGTACATAGCTGTGACCGCCCTGAGTCACGTCGGGCTGGTGCGCGAGCACAACGAGGACAGCCTCGTCATCGGACCGTGGACCCTGTGCGGGACCGTGACCCAGAATCCGCAGACCCTGGTCTTCCCCTTCGGCAGGCCGCTCGTCGTCGCGGTCGCCGACGGCCTCGGCGGCCAGCCGGCCGGCGAGATCGCCAGCGAGTTGGTGGTGCGCCAGCTCTCCTCGCTCGGGCCCACGCTGGACGGACCGGAAGCCGTCGGTGACGCGCTGAGCATCTGCAACCGCGCCGTGTACTCGGCTACCGAGGGGCGGCCGGAGCTGGCCACCATGGGGACCACGGTCGCGGGCGCCCTCGTCCTGGCGGATTCGCTGCTGATGTTCAACGTCGGCGACAGCAAGGTCTTCCACGCGGCGCAGGACGGGCTGCACCAGGTCAGCGTCGACGACAGCCCGCCGCCGACCCCCGGTCACCGCACCACCTCGGCGGTCACCCAGGTCCTCGGCGGTACCCGCGGGTACAACGAGATCACCCCCCACATCGAGGCCTTCTCGGTGGCCGAGGGCGACCGCTACCTGGTGTGCAGCGACGGGCTGACCGACCCGGTGCCGACCGAGGAGATCGAGGGGCTGCTGCGGGTGCACGACGACGGCCGGGCCGCGTTCGAGCTGTGGCGGGCCGCCATCGACGCCGGCGGCCCCGACAACATCACGCTCGCGCTGTTGCGCATCGGGGCGTAGGCGCCGTCGGGGCGGCTCGGGCCGTACCGGGGTGCATCAAGGGGTCGACACGCTCTTGGTGTAGGCCTCGCCCAGGTCCCGCACGTCCACGGAGGCGTGGACCTCCAGGCCGGCGGCCTTCGCCGTGTGGCGCTCCACCAGCTCCAGCACCGCACGGGTCAGGTGCGACTTGGTCTGCGCCGTGCGGCCCCGGGCGATGGCCATCTCGACGTGCACGACCACCGCCCGGCCGTCGGTGCCTTCCCCCACGACGGACTCCTCCAGCCGGTGGAAGCGCGTCTTGCAGTTGCCGATCGCGGTATCGAGGATCTCGACCACCAGCGCGTGCAGTTCGAGCGCGAACGCCCGGCGGTCGAAGGCACCGGTCAGCGAGTCCGAGTAGTCGACGACTGCGTGGGGCACGGGGCACTCCCTGCTCTACGGATGCGGGGCGCCGGGCCCCGGTCCCGCGCCGGTCGGCGGGTACCTGAGCGACGGTAACCGAGCCGGCCCCGCCAGGGGCGGTGTCCCGGACATCGCCCTCCGGGTGGCACCGCGGCACCGCGGCACCACGGCGGGAAGGGGACCACGAAAAACGTTCCGCCATTCATATGATTTTCCGTTTCACATTTCCGCCACTCGGGCGCGGAATGAGGAGTGGGGCACGCCGGAATTTCCACGGCCGCCGACATCCGCTGTGCTAACGTGACGTTCGTTGCAGTTGTGGTTCCCAAAAACTTACAAGTGCTCTCACCGGACCTTCGGTGGGCGCACTTTTTATTTCCGGTGCATGCAGTGGAATCTACTCATTCCGGTCGGGCCAATCATCACGGCGACACCGGGCCCGCACAGTGCGGATCCGGGCACTGCCCCAAAGGAGAATTCATATGGCATCTGGCACCGTGAAGTGGTTCAACGCGGAAAAGGGCTTCGGCTTCATCGAGCAGGAGGGCGGCGGCGCCGACGTCTTCGCCCACTACTCGAACATCGCCTCTTCCGGCTTCCGTGAGCTTCAGGAAGGCCAGAAGGTTACCTTCGACGTCACCCAGGGCCAGAAGGGCCCGCAGGCCGAGAACATCGTTCCCGCCTGACCCCCGACGCCTGACGTTCGAGGTCCACGCCGACGCCCGCGTCGGCGCGCTGACGCGGCCGAGGCCCGCACCCTGGGGTGCGGGCCTCGGCCGTCCCGATGTGCCGGGGCGCCCCGAACAGGCCACTCCACAGAAGCCGGGCCGGTACGCGAGCGCGCTTGCTAGAGTCCGTGCCCATGTCGATCCCTGACGACCTGCTCCTCGATCTCGCCGCCATGGTCGAGTCGGAGCAGACCAATCAGATGTCCCTGACCGTCGTGGTCCACGGCGCCGTCATCACAGGCCGCCTCGCCCCCGAGAGCGTCTGGCGTCAGCGGGTGGCCGAGGTCCTGCGGGACTCCGACCAGCTGGGCCCGTTCGCCGAGGTCTTCAGCTCTCCCGGACGCGGCGACAGACAGCAGGCCGGGACGCCCTCGCACCTTCATTTCCACGTGGCGCGCATCCTCCAGGGCACCCTGGGCATCCCCGAGACCGGCGGAATGTACCGGATCGCGGTCAAGGACGTCAGCGCCTGGACCGTCGGGGACTTCAGCTACTCCGACAAATGACCCACCCTCCGCCCCGGCACCACGCAGGACGGCCGTCCGCAATTCACCTGCGGAGGCCGTCCTCGATGACCCGCGCCGGACAATGGAATGGCAATGCCGCCGAACGGCCCAGCACAATGTCGCCATGCGGATCTCGATGCTGGGGCCCCTGGACGTACGGGGCGAGGACGGAAGCGGCGTCGGAGTCGGGGGTACCCGCCTGCGGGCCCTGCTGATCCTGCTGGCGCTCGAACCGGGGCGGGTGGTCGCCTCCGAGCTCCTGGTCGACGGGATCTGGCAGGACGCTCCACCGGCCGGCGCCACCAACGCCCTTCAGGCACTGGTGTCCCGGCTGCGCCGGGCCCTGCCCGGCGCAGCGGTGGAAGCGCACCCGGCCGGGTACCGCCTGGTCGTCGAGCCCGACGCGGTGGACGTGGTCCGCTTCGAACGGCTGGTCTCGGCGGGCCGTGGGGCACTGGCCCGGGACCCCGCCGCCGCTGCGCGGCTGCTCCGCGAGGCCCTGGAGCTGTGGCGCGGCCCGGCGCTGCTGGACGTCGCGACCGCCGAGGCCTTCCGGGCCCCGGTGACCCGGCTGTCGGAGCTGCGGATGACGGCCCTGGAGGACCGGATCGAGGCGGATCTACGGGTGGGACGCGGCCGGGAGCTGACCGGCGAGCTGGCTTCCCTCGTCGCCGAACACCCCCTGCGGGAAGGGCTCGTCGGGGCGCTGATGCGGGCCCTCGTCGCCGCCGGACGGCCCGCCGAGGCGCTCACCGCCTACGGGAACGCGCGCGCGGCCCTCGCCGAGGAGCTCGGGGCGGATCCTTCCCCGGAACTGTCCGCCCTGCACACCGCCGTACTGCGCGGGCAGGTCGAGGTCCCCGCGGGGCCGCCGCCCGCGCCCGCCGAACGGCCGCCGGGCCCCGACGCGCCGCCACCGCCGCCGTCACCACCGACCAACCTACGGGCCGGCCTGGCCAGTTTCGTGGGCCGGGACGAGGACCTCGGTCAAGTGGAGTCCCTCATGGGCCGGTTCCGGCTCACCACCCTCATAGGACCCGGCGGCGCCGGAAAGACCCGGCTGGCCGTCCAGAGCGCCCGCCCCCTGCTCGCGCGTTTCCCCGACGGCGTCTGGCTGGTGGAACTGGGACCGCTGGGCGCGGAGGCCGACGTAGCGCCCGCCGTCCTGAACGCGCTGGGCCTGCGGGACCAGGCGCCCGCCGCGGGCGACCCGCTGGACCGGCTCGCCGCGGCCCTGCGCACCCGCACCGCGCTGCTGGTCCTCGACAACTGCGAGCACCTGGTCGAAGCGGCCGCCCGGACGGCCGACCGGCTGCTCGGCGCGTGCCCGGGGCTGCGCATCCTCGCGACCAGCCGGGAGCCGCTCGGCCTCACCGGCGAGGCGCTGTGGTCGGTGCGTCCGCTGCCCCTCCCGCCCCGGGACGCCGACGCGGCGCGGGCCATGTCGTACGCGGCGGTGCGGCTGCTGAACGACCGTGCGGCGGCGGCCCGTTCCGGCTTCGCCGTCACCGAGGAGAACGCCCCGGCCGTGACCCGGATCTGCCGGGCCCTCGACGGAATGCCGCTGGCCGTCGAACTGGCGGCGGCCCGGCTGCGCACGATGAGCGCCGAGCAGCTCGCGGCCCGGCTCGACGACCGCTTCCGGCTGCTGACGGGCGGCGCGCGGACGGCTCCGCGCCAGCACCGGACCCTGCGCGCGGTGGTCGACTGGAGCTGGGACCTGCTGACGGAGGCCGAGCGGGTCCTGCTGCGCAGGCTCGCCGCCTTCCCCGGCGGCGCCACGGTGGAGTCGGCCGAGGGGGTCTGCGCGGGCGGCCCGGTCGAGGCGTACGACGTGCTCGACCTGATCACCTCGCTGACCGACAAGTCCCTGCTGGTGACGGCGGGCGACGGGCGCTACCGGATGTTGGAGACGATCCGCGCGTACGGGCTGGAACGGCTCGAAGAAGCCGGTGAGCGGGAGGCGCTCCGCCGCGCGCACGCCGCGTACTTCACCGGGCTGGCCCGGACCGCGGACCCGTACCTGCGGCGTGCGGAGCAGCTGGAGTGGCTCGGACGGCTCGCCGAGGAGCACGACAACCTGGCCGCGGCGCTGCGCGGCGCGATCGCGGCGGGCGACGCGCGGGCGGCCGTACGGCTGGTGGCGGCGGCCGGGTGGTACTGGTGGCTCGGCGGGCACAAGGCGGAAGGCGCCGAACTGGCGGCTCGGGCCCTCGCGTTGCCCGTTCCGGACGGGGCGGACGAGGCCGACGAGGCCGACGAGGCCGACGAGGCAGCTGGGCACGACGAGGCGGACGGGGACGACGCGGCCCGCGCCGTGGCCTGCGCACTGGCGGTGCTCTTCGCGACGGCCGGACTCGGTGACGACCGGCGGACCGGGGAACTGCTCCGCCAGGGGATGCTGCTCGCCGGACGCAGCGGGAGCCGGCATCCGGTGGTCCGCTTCCTGGAGCCGCTGGAGCGGCTGCTGCGCGGTGCGGACGGGGACGGGGACGGGGCGGCCCCGTCGGACGCGTGGGCGGGGCTGCTGGCCGACGAGGACCCCTGGGTCCGGGCGCAGGCCGGGCTGGAGGGCGCCAAGACCCTGCTCGGGGCCGGCGGCCCGCCCGCACGGGCACGGGCCTCGATCGAGGCGGCCCTGGCCGGGTTCCGTGGGCTCGGGGAACGCTGGGGGACCTCCTTCGCGCTGACGCTGCTGGCCGATCTGGTGGCCCGGCTCGGCGACCACCGCGCGGCGATCGGCCACTACGAGGAGGCAGTGGCGGTGATCGGCGAACTGGGCGTCGTCGAGGACCGGCTGTACGCCTGGGTCAGGCAGGCACAGCTGTGCCTGCTCGCCGGGGACCCGGCGGGCAGCGCGGCGGTGATGGACCGGGCCGAGCGGGACGCGGTGGCGGCCGGCTGGCCCGAGGCACTGGCCATGATGGCGCACGGCAAGGCGGACCTGGCGCGCTGGAACGGCGAGCCGGCGTCGGCCCGGGCCGAACTGGCGCGGGCCAGGGAGGCGGTCCGCGAGGTCTCCGTGCACCCGGTGTTCGAGGTGGTGGTGCTCGACTCCCTCGGATACCTGGACGCGGCGGACGGCGAGTTGGCCGCCGCCCGCACCCACCGCGCCGAGGCGCTGGAGCTGGCCGTGGCCTGCGGGCACGCGCCGACGCTCGCCCAGGTGCTGGTGGGCGTCGCGGACCAGGCGGTCCGGCTGGACCGGCCGCGGGAGGCGGCCCGGCTGCTGGCCGCGGCCCTCGCCGTGCGCGGCGGGCCGGACCACGCGCGTCCCGACGCGGCCCGGGTGGAGGGCGCGGCGCGCGCCGCGCTCGGCGACGCGTTCGAGGAGTACGCGCGGTACGAGGACGCCGGCGACGCGCCGCGGCCGGCGGTCGTACGGGACCTCGCGCGGGTCACCCTGAGTGGTTGAACTCCCGCGGGTGCAGGGGGCCCGGTCCGCTGCGGCTCCGGATTCCCCGGCGGGGATTCACACACACGTTCGCCCGTATCAAAAACGATCGTAGCGTTAGTGAACGTACTACGCTTGCACGCATGACGACGGAGAGCGTGGAGGTACGGCGCGGGCTGCCCGAAGGGACCGCCGCGCGCGTCGCCGAACTGTACTGGGAGGCCTTCGGGGGAAAGCTGGGCCGCGCGCTCGGCCCCGCGGAGGCCGGACGGCGGTTCATCGCCGGGCACCTGCACGCGGACCGGGCGGTGACCGCCCTGTCCGGCGCCCCGGGCCGGGGCGGCCGGGTGGTCGGCGTGGCGGGCTACCAGCTGGCCGGACGCGGCCTGGTCGGCGGCGACGCGGCCGCGGTCATGGCCCAGTACGGGCGGGTCCGGGGCCTGTACCGGGTGTTCCTGCTGGCCCTGCTGGAGCGCACCCCGGCCCGCGGCGAGCTGGTCATGGACGGCATCGCCGTGGACCCCGCCGAGCGGAGCCGGGGCATCGGCAGTCTGCTGCTGCGGGAGATCGAGGCGATCGCCGTGGAGCAGCGGTGCCGGCGGATCCGACTGGACGTGGTCGCGGAGAACCCGCGGGCGCGGGAGCTCTACGAGAAGCACGGCTTCCGGGCGGTACGGGTGCAGCGCACGCCCTGGCTGCGGGACGTGCTGGGATTCGGGGGCGTGACGACGATGCACAAGGAGGTGGCGGCACGATGAGCGGGATCCCCACGCGGATGGTGGTGCACGCACTGGTCCGGGAGGACGGGACGGTCGCGGGCGACGAACTGTACGAGGTCGCCGCCCTGCTCGGGATGACCGACCAGCAGGTGCGGCTGTGCGTGAAGCGGCTGGTGACCGAGGGCCGGTTCACGGTGGAGGGGCGCGGCCGACGGGCCGTGCTGCGCCTGGCGGGGGCGGAGCCGGGGGCCGGGCTGCCGCTCGTACCCGAAGTGGAGTTCGTCCGGCACGCCTACCGGCAGGACCGGGGGCTGGAGCCGTGGGACGGTCTCTGGCACGCCTTCGCCTTCGCCGTACCGGAATCCGCGCGGGCCGCCCGGGACTCCCTGCGGGACGCGCTGACCGGGTTGGGGGCGGCGCCGGTCCACGGCGGCCTGTACGTCACGCCGAACGCGATCGGCCCGTACGTACGGGCGCACGCGGCGGAGCTGGGCCTGTCGGAGGCGCTGACCTGCCTGAGCACCCGGGACCTGGCGGTGGGCGGCACCTCGGACCCCCGCGCCCTGGCGGAACGGCTGTGGCCGCTGCCGGAGATCGCGGCGCGGTACGGGGAGCTCCGCGCGCTCGCTGAGCAGCCGGCCCTGCCCGGCCGGGCCGCCGGGCTGGCGCACGCCGTGACGCTGGCCGCCGCCTTCTCCGCCGCGATGCTCCCCGATCCGCTGCTCCCGCCGGAGCTGCTGCCGCAGCCCTGGCCGGGGACGACGGCCCGCGCGGCGGCGTCGGAGGCCTGGGCCGGGCTGGGGGCCGCCGCCCCGGCTTCCGGGCCCCGGCTGTTCCGCCTGTACGGCGAGGCCCTGGCCTGACCCGGAGCGGATGCCGGTGGCCGACCCCCGCCCCGTCCACATCATGGACAACTACGCTCGTTTCATGAACGCAGAAGCCGACGCCCTCGCCGCCGTGAAAGACGCTGACCGGAAGCACGTCTTCCATTCCTGGTCGGCGCAGGAGCTCATCGATCCGCTCGCCGTGGCCGGCGCCGACGGCTCGTACTTCTGGGACTACCAGGGCAACCGCTTCCTCGACTTCTCCAGCGCCCTCGTCTACACGAACATCGGCTACCAGCACCCGAAGGTCACCGCGGCCATCCAGGAGCAGGCGGCCAAGCTGTGCACGGTCGCGCCCGGCTTCGCCGTCGACGTGCGCTCCGAGGCGGCCCGGCTGATCGCCGAGCGCACCCCCGGCGACCTCGACAAGATCTTCTTCACCAATGCCGGTGCCGAGGCCGTGGAGAACGCCGTCCGCATGGCCCGGCTGCACACCGGCCGGCCCAAGGTGCTGTCCGCGTACCGCTCGTACCACGGCGCCACCTCCACCGCGATCAACCTGACGGGCGACGCCCGCCGCTTCGGCAACGACTCCGCGACCGCCGGTGTCGTGCACTTCTGGGGGCCGTTCGCCTACCGCTCGCCCTTCTACGCGGCCACCGAGGCCGAGGAGTGCGAGCGGGCCCTGCGCCACCTCGAGGACACCATCGTCTTCGAGGGGCCGCAGTCCATCGCCGCGATCATCTTGGAGACCGTCGGCGGCGCCCCGGGCGTGCTCGTGCACCCGGACGGCTACCTGGCCGGCGTGCGCGCGCTGTGCGACCGCTTCGGCATCGTCTTCGTCCTGGACGAGATCATGGTCGGCTTCGGGCGCACCGGAAAGTGGTTCGCCTCCGAGCACTGGGACGTGACCCCCGACCTGATCTGCTTCGCCAAGGGCGTGACCAGCGGATACCTCCCGCTCGGCGGGGTCGCCATCTCGGCCGCCATCGCGGAGACCTTCGCCCGCCGGCCCTACCCGGGCGGCCTCACGTACTCCGGGCACGTGCTGGCCTGCGCGGCCGCCGTCGCGACCATCGGCGTCATGGAGGAGGAGGGCGTCGTCGAGCAGTCCGCCCGGACGGGTGCGGAGCTGCTCGGCCCCGGCCTGCGCGCGCTCGCCGAGCGGCACCCCTCGGTCGGGGAGGTCCGCGGGCTCGGCACCTTCTGGGCCCTGGAGCTGGTGCGCAGCAAGGAGACCCGTGAGCCGCTGGTCCCGTACAACGCCTCCGGGGCGGAGAACGCCCCGATGGCCGAGTTCGGGGCCGCCTGCAAGAAGGGCGGGCTCTGGCCGCTGATCGCCGGCAACCGCATCCACGTCGCGCCGCCGTGCAACATCTCACCGCAGGACGTCGCCAAGGGGCTGGAGATCCTCGACGAAGCCCTCACCGTGGCAGATGCGCACACGGCCTGACCTGGGCTTCTGTGGGGTCGCCCAAGGCGTGGGTGCTGGTGTTCGGAGGATTTGTACGGGGATCAACCCCCCGTGCACATGCTGCAATCCGTGCAGGCCTCACGACGCACAACAGGCCAAGCACCTACGAACCGGGATGCACGTCAGGCCCGGGGCGGTCCCTCGGCGAGGGGCCGAACGGCGGGGAGCGGGACGTCCTTGATTCGGGCGGGCGCTGGACGCCGGGCGTACGGGATCCAGACGACCGGACTCCGTGTTCCCGAGTACCCGAAGGAAGACAGCATGAGCAAGCACGTCCTGGCCCAGAACCAGTACGGCAAGGCCGAGAACCGCATCGTGAAGGTCACCCGCAAGGGCGGCGACGGTTCCTGGCACGAGATCCGCGACCTCAACGTCTCGGTCGCGCTCCGCGGCGAATTCCGCGATGTCCACCTCACCGGCGACAACGCCAACTGCCTGCCGACCGACACCACCAAGAACACGGTGTACGCCTTCGGCAAGGAGCACGGCATCGACTCCCCCGAAGCCTTCGGCATCCTGCTCGCCAAGCACTTCGTCTCCTCGCAGCAGCCGATCCGCGAGGCCCAGATCCGCATCGAGGAGTACGTGTGGGACCGCATCCCGGTCCCCACGCGCAAGGAGCAGCACTCCTTCGTCCGCAAGGGCCAGGAGGTCCGCACCGCGCAGATCACCTACAGCGAGACGACGGGCCTGCAGGTCATCTCGGGCCTGAAGGACCTGACGGTGATGAACTCGACCAATTCCGAGTTCCACGGCTACATCAAGGACAAGTACACGACCCTGCAGGAGGCGTACGACCGCATCCTGGCGACCAAGGTCACCGCGCGCTGGGCGCACTCGGCTCTGGCCGCCGACGAGGCCGGCTACGACTGGGACCAGGCGTACAAGAAGGTCCGCAAGAACCTGCTGGAAGCCTTCGCGGAAACGTACTCGTACTCGCTGCAGCAGACCCTGAACCAGATGGCCGAGCGGGTGCTCGACAACTGCGCCAAGGTCAACGAGGTGCGCCTGAACCTCCCCAACAAGCACCACTTCCTCGTCGACCTGGAGCCCTTCGGCCTCAAGAACGACAACGAGGTCTACTTCGCTGCGGACCGGATGTACGGCCTGATCGAGGGCACCATCCACCGCGACGGCGTGCAGCCGGTGATCGCGACGTCCGACTGGATCGTCGCCTGACGCCCAGGTGAGTGCCCGTTCGGCCCGGACCGCGTCGCGGGGTCCGGGCCGATTCGTTTCACCCCGTGCGGCGGACTACGGCTCGCCCTGTGGCTGCCCGGCCGGTGGCTGCTCGTCCTGCGGCTGCCCGACCAGCAGGTTCCAGCGACCCGCCCGCCCGGTGAGGGTGGTCACCGACTCCGGCCGCACGTCGAGCCGCCAGAAGGCCGCCGCGGGCAGCTCCAGGGCGTGCACCACGGCCGCCCGGACGACGGCCTGCTCGACCACCACCCGGTGCGTGCCCTCGGCCAGGCCCGCCAGCTCCGCGCCGACGCGCGCGACCAGCGCGTCCACGGACTCCCCGCCCGGTGGCGCGTACGCGGGATCCGACAGCCAGGCGTGCACGGCCGCCGGATCCCGGCCCGCCACCTCGTCCAGGGTGCGACCGGCCCATTCACCCGTGGCCAGACCGCGCAGCCCCGTGTGGCCCGGGCACGGCCGGGCGTGGCCGAAGCGGCCCTGGCGGGCGGCCGCGTCCAGGGGGAAGGTGATGAGTCGAACTCGTACCAACGGGGTCTTCATAAGGGGAGCGTAAGCGCGGTACGGTCACAAATGGTTCAATTGACTTACGACGGAACGACGGAAGCACCGGTGAGAATCCGGCACGGTCGCGCCACTGTGAAACCTCCCGGAGGGGGAGGAAAGTCAGACCCGCCACCGTCGTAGCGAGCACCACTGACCGGGACGCGTGTTCCCTCTGGAGGTTCTGCCATGGCCCACTCCGCCGTGCCCACGACGAACTCACCCGTCATCGCCCCCATCTCGCTCTCCGCACTGGCCCCCTGGGCCGTGTTCGTCGGCATCCTCATGCTCGTCCTGCTGTACTTCGTCGGCGCCGAGCAGGGCGCCACCTCGGTCTTCGAAGGGGAGACCATCCACGAGTGGCTGCACGACGGCCGCCACCTGCTCGGGTTCCCCTGCCACTGATTCCCCTGCCACCGACCGACGTCTCAGCAAGGGAACAGATCGATGACTTCCACTTCTCCGGGTGGGGTCTCCCCCCGCACCCTGCTCGTCCGCGGCATGCTCGCCGGCCTGCTGGCCGGCGTGGCCGCCTTCCTCGTCGCCTACCTCCTCGGTGAGTCCAAGGTGGACGCGGCGATCGCCATCGAGGAAGCCGCCGCGGCCGGTCACGACCACGGCGAGGACGCGCCGGTCAGCCGGGCCCTCCAGGCCACGGCCGGGCTCGGCACCGGCGTCCTGCTCTACGCGGTGGCGCTCGGCGGCATCGCCGCGCTCGTCTACTGCTTCGCCCTGGGCCGCATCGGCCGCTTCGGCCCGCGGGCCACGGCCGCACTGGTCACCGGGGGTCTGTACGTCACCGTGACACTGGTGCCGTTCTTCAAGTACCCCGCCAATCCCCCCGCCGTGGGCGATCCCGGGACCGCCGCCCGGCGGACCGCCCTCTACCTCCTGATGATCGCCCTGAGCGTGCTGCTAGCAGCCGGGGCGCTGATCCTCGGGCGACGACTGGCACCGAAGCTCGGCAACTGGAACGCATCGGTCGTCGCCGGCGCGGCGTTCGTCTTGGCCATCGGCCTCTCGTACGCCCTGCTGCCCGGCATCAACGAGGTCCCCGTCGGCTTCCCCGCCGCGCTGATCTGGGACTTCCGCCTCGCGTCCCTGGCCATCCAGACGGCACTGTGGACGACTTTCGGCCTCGCTTTCGGTTTTCTAGCCGAACGAGCCCTTGTGCCCGCCCCCGCACCCAAGGAGGCTGTGCAGCCGACGAGTTGAGCACGAGGGGGCCGGTAGTACATGGCGACGGCGATCAGGCAATGGCGGGGCTGGACGGGCGCGGCCCCGTTCTGGCTGAACTCGCTCCTGCTGCTGCTGGCCCCCTGCTGCGCCGTGACGCTCTTCGGCCAGATCGGGATCATCGCCGCGCTGGCCGCACTGGGCGGCCTGGCCCGCCACCTCTGGTACGGCGACTACGGCCACCCGGCCATGCACCTGGCCGGGGCGCTGATGGGAGCGGGCACGGCCGCCTTCGTCATGTGTGGTTAGGGGCATCCGACCTCTCACCCGTTCGGGCGCATGGGCGCCACTGCGAGCATCCGGCGGGCGAACCCTTCGCGAACTGCGAAGACTCCCCGATCGGGCGACGACACGCCCGTGACGCCATGTCAGTCCGCCGTGTTGCACGGGGTACCGACGGGCAGAGGAGATGTCCACTGCTCACATGACCCGGCCGCCCGAGCCGGACTGGAGGGAATCCCATGCCCCGCGCCAAGTGGGCCGTCGCTTCGCTGACGGTGGTTCTGCTGTCCACCGGCATCGTGGTGTTGCAACGGACCGAAGGTGCCCGGCCCGCGGCCGTGACCACCGACGACGCGCTGCCCTCCCGGGCGTTGGGGCTGTCGGGCCACCGCCGTCTGGTGCGGGAGCTGGAACAGTCCGACGAACACACCCCCGGCACGGGGGCCCGGTCGCCGAGGACCGCCCCCGGGCCGCTGCGGACGGTCACCGGACCCCTGCGGACCGCGCGGCCGCTGCGGTTGCGCATCCCGAGCCTGGGCGTGGACCTGCCGCTGACCGGTGGCCGGGCGGAGGTCGCCTGGGACACCGGAGGTCCGGCGCCGGGTGCGGCCGGGACCGCGGTGGTCACGGTGGAAGGGCTTCGCCTCGGCGAGTTGCGGCGGGGCCGGACCATCGAGATCCCCCGAGCGGACAGCCGTACGGCCGTGTTCACCGTCGTACGGATCTCACCGGGCAGGGCCTCCGGCCACGAGGGCGCGCCCGGCCGGGCCCAACTGCGGCTGGTCGGCGGCGAGACCGCCGTCCTGGCCCGGCTGACCGGGCAGCGCCGCACCCACTGAGACCACCGGATCGGGCGACGGTCCGTCAGCCGTGGGGGGTGTCTTCGTCCCCCGGTCGGGGGCTTCTTGGGGTCCACCCGGGAGTCGTTGGGCGTGGCGGGGCAGACCCCTCGCATGAGCGGCGGGAGGCACCACGCGCGTTCGGCACTGGCCAGGGCTCTGACCGTGGCCTGTGTCGTGCTGCTGTGCGTCTTCGGCGCCGGTCCGGCCGGCGCAGAAGCCGCCGAGTTCCGCCCCTCCTCCTCCGCGCCCGCCGTGCCCGCCGCGCCGGGCGCCCCCGCCGAGTCCCCCGAGCCCGGCGAGGGCCAGTCCGATCCGGCTCCGGCCCCTGATCCCGAAGCGCGGGCGGCCGTACGGACGGTCACGCGCGGGCTGTCCGGCGTACGGCGGGCACCGCTCGCGGTGTTTCACGTGGAACACGCGGCTGCCCCGGCGTGCGGGCCCGCCGCGGAGGCGGCCGAACCGGCCCTGTCCCGGCGGACGGTGCGGAGCGTGGTGCTGCGCTGCTGAGCGGACCGAGGTTCGGACGCAGCCCCCCACACCACCCCCTGAGCACCGTGAGGTTCCGCCATGCCCATCGACCCGTACGCCGCACTGAACGCCATGCTCCGCGCCGAGGTCACCCGGTTCTCCCCGCCGGTCCGGCAGACCGAGCCGGCCGCGTCGCCGAAGACCACGGCCACCGCCACGGCCGTCGAGGCCGAGGGCGAACCTCAGCCGACGGCCCCGGCGGATTCGGCCGCGTAGGAAGCGCGCGGACGCGCCAGGAGCGCCGGGGGTACCGGCGCTCCTGTCCGTCCCGGCCGTGCGGCCGGCTCAGTCCTCGCGCTCAGTCCTCGTGCGTGTAGTAGCGGTAGAAGGCCGCCGCACCGACGCCCGCGGCGACGGCGAGGCCCACCACCACGGACTTGAGGATCGACTGGTCGGTGAGGCTGTGCAGGTAGCCCACCGCGATGCCGCCGAAGGCTCCGTAGGCGGCGGCGTGGACCTCGCGCATCATCCGGGGACCGACCCTGGCCAGGCCGAACATGACGCCTGCGAAGATCACGCCGCACAGGATCCCGTAGAAGACGTTGGCCGTGGTCACCGGACCCGCCTGGCGCTCGATGAAAGCGGCCCAGAATCCGTAGACGAGTCCGAGGAGCACGGGCCCCACGAACGCGCTCTTGTGCAGGTGGGTCTTGCTCGCGCCCTGCCGGCGCCGCCCGAGGGCGCTCGGTGCCGCATGTGCCATGACGGGCTCCTCTCTCCCATCATCCAGGGCACACCCGCCGACCCGGGGCGGCAAGTGGATCAGCGGTCAGGACGTGCGCACGGCCACCGCGTCGATCTCGAAGAGCATGTCGGGCAGGGCCAGCGCGGCGACGCCGATCAGGGTCTGGGCGGGCAGTTCGGTCCCCCAGGTGGCGTGCAGCTGTCCCAGCAGGACCTCCAACTTCTGCTGGTCGTGGCCGACGATGTAGGTGCCGATGCGGACCACGTCGGAGGGGCCGAGGCCGACGGCCGCAAGGGCGGTACGGAGGTTGGCGAAGGCCCGCTCGACCTGGTCGGCGAAGTCCCCGGAGACGACGTGGCCCTGCTCGTCGGATCCGTACTGGCCGGCTATGAACACCTGCTCGCCGGGCGCGGAGACGATGTGGCTGTAGCCGTAGCCGGTCGGGGTGTGGAGTCCTGCCGGGTTGATGATGCTGCGCGTCATGCCGAGCTCCCTTGTTCCGTGTCCGTGTCCGTACGTGTGGTGCGGCGCTCCCTGGTGCGGCTACCGCGCGGCGAGCCAGGCACGGAGCCGCTCGGGGGCCCCGGGGGCCTGCCGTTCGGCCTGCTGCCGGATCTCGTCGAGGTTCTGGGCCGCCAGTGCCCTGCGCCAGGCCAGTTCGGCCCGCGCCATGGCGTGCGCGATGGCGCAGTCGGCGGCGTCCCCCTCCGGGGCGGAGTCCGCCGGTTCGCCCCCTCCGGGCCCCTGCTGCCGGATCTCCGCGCACCGGAAGGCCTCCTCGGGCCCTTCGACGGCGGCGACCACGTCCATGAGCGAGATGGCGTCGAGCGGGCGGGCCAGCCGGAAGCCGCCCCGGGGGCCGGGGGTGGAGGTGACGATGCCCGCCCGGGCCAGCGCCTGGAGCTGCTTGTTGAGGTAGGCCGCGGGCAGGTCGTGCCAGGCGGCGAGACGCGCCGCCGACACGGAGCGGTCCGGGCCGCTCCAGGCCAGGTTGACGCAACTGTGCAGCGCCCACTCGACGCCCTCGCTCATCTTCATATTCTGGATATTAAATGTCCAGAATTATCGGCGCAAGGGTGCCGCGCCGCCCGACGGCCCACCACCCGCCCGCAGCAACACCGCTCGCGCCCGGCCCCGCGTCCGCATTCCCTGGTGACGTGCGCACCATCCTGTCGACGGTACTCATCGTGCTCGTGGCCCTCCTGGTGCCCGCGAGCGCCGTCGCGTACTGGGCCGACCGCGAACTGGGCAACGCCGACCGGTACACCGCCGCCATGTCCCCCCTCGCCGAGAACCCGAAGGTGCAGGAGGTCGTCGTCACCCAGGTCACCCGCGCCCTCGCCGGCCAGATCGACGCGGGCCCCTTCCAGATCGGCGTGGACACCCTGCTCGGCGAGGCCCTGCAATCCTTCGCCGGCACCGCCGCCTACCGGACCGCCTGGGACGCGGCCAACCGCGCCGCCCACGTCGCGTTCCTCGACGCGCTCACCACCGGCCACGGCGACGCCCTCACCATCGACCTCGCACCCGTCATCGCCCAGGTCAGGGGCGACCTCGTCGCTGACGAGGTGCCCTTCGCCGACCGCATCCCGGTGACCCACCTGACCGTGAAGGTCATGGAGTACGACAACCTCGCCGCTCTCCGGAAGGGCTTCCACATGCTCCAGGTCGCGGGCGTCTGGCTCCCCGTACTGACCCTGGTCCTGGCCGCGGCGGCCATCGCCGTAGCCGTCCGCCGACGGCGCGCCGTCATGGCCACCGGAGTGGGTCTGGCGGTCGGGGCCGGATTGCTGTGGCTCGCGGTGGACGTGTGCCGCCGGCTCACCCTGGACGACCTGCCCGCCGACATCGACCGGCCCGCCGCCGGGGCGGTGTACGACGCCCTCACCGCGTACCTGCGCACCACCGCCTGGGTGGTGCTGGCGATCGGGCTCGCCGCCGCACTCTCCGCATGGGTGATGGGCCGACTACGCCGCACCCCATAAGCTCGGAAGGTACCAACACGCACAGAACCATGCAGAAGATCACAGAAGAACCGATTCGCGAGCGGCGGGCACGGAAGCGGGAATGAGCACCGAACGCACCGAACACATATCGTCGCGGCGAGCCCGGCACCATCCGCTGGCTCCGCCCTCCTGGCTGCTCAACGGGCTGAAGCCCAGTGCCGCACCGATCCCGTGGGCCGCAGTGGCCCGGGCCTCGGTCGCGATGTCCGTCCCGCTCGCCGTCGGCTTCGCCCTCGACGAGCCCGAATACGGCGCGCTCGCCTCCATGGGCGCCCTCGCCGGAGTCATCGGCGACACCGCCGACGCCTACCGGATGCGCGTCCTGAACATCGCCGTCCCCCAGCTCTTCGGCGCCGTCGGCGTGGCACTGGGCACCCTGGTCTACGGGCACGGCTGGCTGGCCGTCGGAGCGCTCACCCTCGTCGCCCTCGTCTCCGGGATGATCTCCTCCATCGGCACCGTGGCCTCCGTGTCCGGACTGCTGCTCCTGCTCAACGCCGTGATCGGCGCCGGACTGCCACTGCCCGAACCCTGGTGGACGGCGCCGCTGCTGCTGGCCGCGGGCGGGCTGTTCGTCCTCGCACTGAGCCTGCTGGGCTGGCCGCTGCGCCGCCGGCAACCGGAGCGCACCGCCGTCGCCGACACCTACCGTGCCCTGGCCGACGCCCTGGAGGCAGCCGGCGGGCCCGGCGCCCGCTACGAGGGACGCCGGCAGCAGGTCACCCAGGCCATCAACCACGCCTACGACCTCGTGCTCGGCCGCCGGGCCCGGGTGCACGGGCGCAGCCCCTCGCTGGTGCGGCTGCTGGCCCAGCTCAACGTCGTGATCCCACTGGTGGAGGCCGCGCCCGCCGCGCACCTGCGCGGCCGGCCGCTGCCCCCCGAGATCCCTGCGTCCGTACGGGAACTGGCCGACGCCGTCGAGGAGGGCCGCACCGGAACCCCCGTGCTGGAGCTGCCCGCCCCGCAGACCCCGGCCGAACGGGCCGTCGACGCGGCCCTGCGCCACGCCGCGAAGATCGTGTACATCGCCCGGCCGGACCTCGACAACGTGGACGACCGGCTCGGCCGGCCCGCCGCCCTGCGGGTGCGCGCCCGGCGGGCGGTACGCGACATGGTGCTGTCCCGGGCCTCCTGGCGGTACGGGCTGCGGCTCGCGCTGTGCATCGGGATCGCACAGTCCCTCGTATCGGTGATCGAGTTCGAGCGGTCCTACTGGGTCGCACTGACCGTCACCTTCGTCCTCAAGCCCGACTTCGGTTCGGTGTTCTCCCGGGCCGTACTGCGCGCGCTCGGCACCGCGGGCGGCCTGGTCATCGCGGCCGCCGTGCTCTCCGAGGTGCCGCGCGGCTGGTGGGACGTCCCCGTGATGGTGGTGCTCGCCGGGCTGATCCCCGCCTTCTCCGTCAAGGGCTACGCCTTCCAGACCGCCGCGATCACCCCGGTGATCCTGCTCCTCTCGGACCTGCTCAACCACCAGGGCTTCGACCTGATCCGCCCCCGGCTGGTGGACAGCCTCATCGGCTGCGCCATCACCCTCGTCTTCGGATACCTGCTGTGGCCCGAGAGCTGGCACACCCGGATCGGGGACCGGCTCGCCGACACCGTGGACGACGCCGCCCGGTACGTGGAACGGGCCTTCGCACCGGTCGCGGACGAGGCCGCGCTCGCGGCGGCCCGGACCACCCGCCTCCAGGCCCGGCGGCGCATCTACCGGGACCTGTCGGGCGTGCGCAGCGAGTTCCAGCGGGCGCTGACCGAGCCGCCGCCGACCGGAGCGCGGGCCGCCGCCTGGTGGCCGCTGGTGGTCGCCGTCGAGCGGATCGTGGACGCCACCACCGCCGCGCGGGTCCGGGTCAACCACGGCGCGGCCCCGCCCCCCGCCGAGGAGGTGGAGTCGATCGCGCGGCAGCTCCGCGAGCTGGCCGTGCGGGTGCGCAGCAGCAGCGTCCCGGTACGGGTCGAGGCGGGGCCGCCGGGCGAAGCGACGAGCGTGCTGGCCCCGGTCCACCAGGAGATCGCGGCGGCCCTGGCCATCGCCCGGCCGGAGTCCTGACCCGCCGCCGCACCCGGGAAGGGTGTCCCCCGAATGGGTCGGCTCCCGGGCCGGGCGGGGGCGGACGGGGGAGCATCGGAGCATGCACCGCGTCCCTGCCGTGATGGTCCTCGCCGTACTCCTGGCGGGGTGCGCCGATGTGGAGGGGCTGCAGAGCGAGGGCGACCTCGGCACGGTGCACGCCCCGAAGAGCCTGTGGAAGGACATCCGCCCCGACCCGCCCGCCCCGGACCAGAGGCCGGGCACGGCCGCCGTGGTCCCGGGGCTCCCCAAGGTGGCCGACCTGAGCATGCGCGGGGTGGACGCACTGTCCGTCGTACGCGCCGACATCACCTCCGCCGCCGAGCAGGACGACGGGACCGGCCGGCTCGTCGACCCGCGGGCCGTCCAGCGGCTCGCGCTCTGCACACGGGCTGTGGACGGCGGCCCCGACTGCCCGGTGCGCCCCGCGGTCCTGCACGACCTGACGGGCAACGGCCGGGAGGAACTCATCACCGCCCTGGACGTCGACGGCCGGGTCAGCGAGCTGCGCGTCTACACCGTCCAGGACGACGGGAGCATCGCCCGGATCCTGTCGCGGCGCGGGGTGCTGGAGGGCGTGGAGGTGGCCGCCGAGCACCTGGCGGTCCGCGAGCCCACGACCAACCCCGACCACGTCGCCGTCTCCGACTACGTGTGGGACCCGAAGGCCGGGATCATGAACCTGTCCCAGCTCACCCTCGACGACTGCCCGGGGCGCACCCAGGCCCCGACGAGCGGGGACGGGCGATGCGCGCGCTGAGCAGCCTGCGCTGGAAGATCGCACTGACCACCACCATGGTGTGCTGCATGGTCGCCGCCGCACTGGGCATCCTGGTGCACAACGTGGTCGCCCGGCAGATGGTCGGAGAGGTCCGCAAGGCCGCCGCCACCGAGCTGGAGCACGCCCTGGGCCACTACGAGTACGGCACCGCGCACGGCGACGTGAACGCCGCGTTCGACCCGCCCGACCTGCCCCGGCGACTGCGCGAGCTCGTCGCGAGCGGACAGACCGGCAGCATCGTCGGCGAACAGGGGGGAAAGCCCGTCATGTGGGCGGCCGGACCCGCCGACGACAAGGCCCTCGCGGTCTGGTTGCCCTTCGGGAGCACCCGGGAGCGGCTGCGGGACATCGACACCGCGATCCTCGCCTCCGCGATCCTCGCGGCCGGTCTGGTGGCGCTGGCCGGCCTGTTCCTCGCCGACCGGATCAGCCGGCGGCTCGCGACCACGGCCGCCGTGGCCCGCCGGATCAGCGCCGGGGACCTGGACGCCCGGGTGAACTTCCCGGCCGAGGGGGACGATCCGGGGCCGGGCGGCTCCCGCGACGAGGTCCGGGACGTGGCGCACGCGCTGGACTCGATGGCGAGCTCGCTCCAGGGCCGGCTGGAGGCGGAGAAGCGCTTCACGGCGGACGTCGCGCACGAGCTGCGCACCCCGCTCACCGGTTCGCTGGCCGCGGCGGCGCTGCTGCCCGAGGGCCGCCCCAAGGAAATGATCAACAACCGTTTGAAGGCCCTGCACCTGCTGACCGAGGACCTGCTGGAGATCTCCCGGCTGGACTCGGGCGTCGAACGGGCCGACCTCGCCCGGGTGGAGCTCGGCCGGGCGGTGCAGCGGGCGGTCGCCGCGGCCGCCGGGAGCGTCGCCGCACCGGAGGCGGGGCCGGCCGCTTCGGTTCGGGTGGTCCAGGACATGGTGGTGGTCACCGACCGGCGGCGGCTGGACCGGATCCTGGCCAACCTGCTGGCCAACGCCGGCAAACACGGCAGACCGCCGGTCGAGGTGACCGTGGAGGGGCCGGTGGTGGTGGTCCGCGACCACGGGCCGGGCTACCCGCCCGAGCTGATCGAGCAGGGCCCGCAGCGGTTCCGTACGGGGGACCCGGGCCGCGGGCGCGGCCACGGCCTGGGCCTCACGATCGTGATGGGGCAGGCGGCCGTGCTGGAGATCGTGGTGGGCTTCGCCAACGCGCCCGACGGGGGCGCGGTGACGACGCTCCGACTCCCCGTCGGCAGGGTGCCGTAGGGGAGGTGAGCGGCTTGAGTTACTTGAGTTGCTTGTGTGGCATAAGCGAATTGAGTGACTTGAGCGACTTGGGTGCGTTGATCTGCCGGGACGCCCAAGGGGCGTGTTTCACGTGAAACACGCCCCTGGGTCAACTGGACCGATCAGACGCCGATGTTGCGGCCGTCCTTGCGCCAGACGGACACGACCGCCGGGCGGACGATCTTGCCGGGGCCGTCGGGCCACACCGACTGCGGCTTCTCGACGGACGCGCCGTCGATCTCGCCCGGGTGCTGGACGGAGACCAGGACGCGCTTGTCCTGGATGAGCGGGCCGCAGGTCTCGGCGCCGCGCGGAACGGTCAGGAACTGCTTCAGCTCACCGCGGCGCTCACCGGCCGTCGCGACGCCGAACAGGCCGTCGTGGGAGCCGAGCTGGTTGCCGTCCGTGGAGATCCACAGGTTGCCGTGCGGGTCGAAGGCCACGTTGTCCGGGCAAGAGATCGGACTGACCTTGTCCTTGGGGAAGCCCGCGAAGTAGGTCGCCGGGTCGTTCGGGTCACCGGCGACCAGGAAGAGCCGCCAGGCGAACCCGTCGCCCGCCGGGTCGTCGAAGTTCTCGGCGAGCTCCAGGATCTGGCCGTGCTTGTTCAGGTTGCGCGGGTTGGCCTCGGTGGCGCCTTCCTTGCCCGGCTTGCCGCGGTCGGTGTTGTTGGTCAGCGCGATGTAGACGCGACCGGTGCGCGGGGAGGGCTCGACGTCCTCGGGGCGGTCCATCTTCGTGGCGCCCACCTTGTCGGCGGCCTGGCGCGTGAAGACGTACACCTCCTCGGCGGTCATGCCCTCGACGTGCGAGACGTTGCCGGTGGCCAGCTTGATCCACACGCCGGAGCCGTCGAACTCGCCGTCGGAGGGGAGCTTGCCGGTGCCGTCGAACTCGGCGACCGGGGAGTCACCGGTGAGCTTGGCGACGTAGAGGGTGCCCTCGTCGAGCAGCGTGAGGTTGTGCTCCTTCGCAGCGCGCGAATTGCCCTTCTTCATCCGCTTCGACGAGACGAACTTGTAGAAGTAGTCGAAGCGCTCGTCGTCGCCCATGTAGACGACCGGACGGCCGTCCTCGGTCAGGCGGGGCTGCGCGGCCTCGTGCTTGAAGCGGCCGAGCGCGGTGCGCTTGCGCGGGACCGAGTGCGGGTCGTACGGGTCCAGCTCGACGACCCAGCCGAAGCGGTGCGACTCGTTGGGCTCCTGCGCCACGTCGAAGCGCTTGTCGAACCGCTCCCACTTGCGCTCGGTGGCACCGGCGGTCACGCCGTAGCGCTTGAGGCGGGCGGCGGCGGTCGGGTCGGTGACCTGGCCGGCGTTGCCGAAGTACTGGTTGAAGTTCTCCTCCCCGTGGAGGGTCGTGCCCCACGGGGTGGTGCCGCCGGCGCAGTTGTTGAGCGTGCCGAGCACCTTGGTACCGGTGGCGTCGACGGAGGTCTTCAGCAGGCTGCTGCCCGCGGCCGGGCCCGTCAGCTTGAACTCGCTGGTGGCGGTCAGCCGGCGGTTGAGCTGGTGGCGACTGACCGCGGTCAGCTTGCCGCTGCGGTGGTCCTCCTGGACGGCGACCACGGACAGGCCGTGCGCGGCCCAGGCGATCTCGACCTGCTCGCGGGTCGGGTTGGCCGGGTCGTACGCCTTGAACATGAGGTTCTCGTCCGTGTACTCGTGGTTGGCCACGAGCAGCTGCTGGCGCTCGTAGTCGCCGCCGAGCGGGAGGAGGCTCAGGAAGTCGTTGTTGTAGCCGAACTGACCGGCCTGCGCAGCGGCGGTCTGCTTGTCGGCGTTGAAGCCCGGGGCACCCTTGATGATCGGGTCGCCCCAGCGGATCACCACGTTCTGCTCGTGGCCCTCGGGAACGGTTACCTTGTCGTCGGTGTTCGGCGCGACGGCCTTGAAGCGCAAGCCCCGTGCGGCTTCGCCGCCCTTGCCCGCGGCGGCCGCGGCGTCATCGGCGGCGGGGGTGGCGTTGGCGGTCTGCCCCGGGCCGCTGAGCGCCACGGCGGAACCGGCCGCGGTAGCGACCGTCACGACGGCGGCGGAGCGCAGCATCGCGCGGCGGGAGTAGGCACGGGCTATGACATCGCCGACGTACTCGTTGTCGCTGGTGTTCGGCACCTCGTGGAAGCAGGCGTCGCCACAGCGGTAACGACAGGTGAGAGCGGACCGGCCGCTCCCATGCGGGTTGCCGATGAACGGCAGAAGCTTGCGCACGAGTGTCCTCCGAGTAGCTGCGTGGGCGCCGACAACGCGTCGGTACGATCCAGCCGCGACGCTAGGCCCGGGTTGCGCCGAAGCGGCGGCGCGGGGATGAACGCTCGGTGAACCCGGCACGTCGGAGCGGCAGTTCACGGAGCGTGTGCGGGTGGGTGGGAGCCGGGCGCCACGAAAGGCGCCCCTGCCGAAGATCCAGCCGGGCGGCCGATAACCTTACGTGTCCACTCTGGGCAGGGATCATCCGCGCAGCACGGACAAATGACGCACGCACACATGCGAAAGGCCTGGCCCATGGGTATTCGGAGCTTGTTGCGCAAGGTATTCGGACGGTCCGCGGAATCCGTTCCGGAGACTACGGACACCCCTTCGGCCGCTGTCCCGAACCAGGCGGAACGGACCCCTCTGGACGTCGCCGCCGAACTGGTGGCGGCGTCCTTCGACAACCACACGGTTCCGCCGCAGTCCACCCCGCGCGACCGTGAACCGGGCACGGTCCTCACGGCCCCCGCCCAGGCGGCGGACCCCACGGTCCCGGAAGCCCGTCGCCCGTCGCCTCCTGCGGTCCAGCAGGACGCCCCCGCGCCGGCCGCGCCTCCGGCGCCGGAGCAGGCCGAACCGGCTGCCGCCGAAGCCACTGCGCCGGAGGCGGAACCGGCTGCCGCCGAGGCGGAGCCCGAAACCGCGCCCGCTACGGAGCAGCCCGAGCCCGAGGCTCAGGCCGCCGCGCCGGAGGCGGAGGCCGAACCGGCTGCCGCCACCGAGACCCAGGCCGAGCCGGAGGCCGAACCGGCCATCGCCGAAGCCACCGCGCCGGAGGCGCAGGAGCCGGTCGCCGCCGCGGAGCAGCCCGAGGCCGCGCCCGAGGCGCAGGACGCTTCCGCGGTGGAGCTGGCTGCCGCCGCCGCGGACGAGGCAGAGGCACCGCAGGCAGAGGCGGAGCCCGAGACCGCGCCGGAGGCGGACACCGCCCCCGCTGCGGAGCAGCCCGAGCCCGAGACCCCGGCCGCCGCCGAAGCCATCACGCCGAAGGCCGACACCACCGCCGAGGCGGAACAGCCCGAGGCCGAGGCGCCGCAGGCGCAGGACGAGGTCGCCCCCGTCGCCGCCGAGGCGGAGCCCGCAGCCACCGTGCCGGAGGCGGACACCGCCCCCGCTGCGGAGCAGCCCGAGGCCGGGGCACCGGCTGCCGAGGCCGGGGCCGAGGCGCCGCAGGCGGACACCCCCGCCGAGACCGAGCCCGAGACCGCGCCGGAGGCGGAGTCGCAGGAGCCGGTCGCCGCCGCCGCGGAAGAGCCCGAGGCAGACGCGCCGCAGGCAGAGGCAGAGGGCGCGCCGGGCGTCGCTGCGAACGGGGCCGCCGTCGTACGGCGTCGGGCTCCTGAGGTCGCCGGGGCGTACAAGGCCGCCGGACAGGTGCTCCGGAGCAAGGGGAAGACCGGGGCGCGGGCCAAGGTGTACCTCGTGCTGGACCGGTCCGGTTCGATGCGCGGCTTCTACAAGGACGGCAGCGCCCAGCACCTCGCCGACCACGCCCTCGCCCTCGCCGCGCACCTCGACGACGCGGCGACCGTGCACACGGTGTTCTTCTCCACGGAGGTGGACGGCACCGCCGACCTGACCCTCGACGACCACGACGCCACCTGGGTCGAGACCCGTCACGCCGAGCTCGGCCGGATGGGCCGCACCAGCTACCACGTGGCCGTCGAGGCCGTCGTGGAGCGCTACCAGAAGGACGGCGGCGAGGGCCCGGCCCTGGTCGTCTTCCAGACCGACGGCGCCCCCGACAACCGGCAGCCCGCCCGCCAGGCACTGACCGACGCCGCCACCGCGGCTCCCGGCATCCACTGGCAGTTCGTGGCCTTCGGCGACCACGACGCCAAGGCCTTCGACTTCCTGCGCAAGCTGGACGCCGAGAACGCCGGCTTCTTCCACGCCGGCCCCGCCCCCACCGAGCTGACCTCCGCCGCCCTGGTCAAGGGCATCCTGGAGCGGTTCTAGTACGGGCCCGACACGAAGGCGGCGCCCCCCTCCGGCAAGGAGGGGGGCGCCGCCTTCGGCGTGTCGGGGTCGGGGTCAGCCCCGCGGGGAACCGGCGTCCGGGGTGACCGCGTCGGAGACCGGCCGCTCCGCCGCCTTCGTCTCGACCGGCTTGCGCAGCGCGATGTTCAGCTCGCGCAGACGGGACTCCTCCAGCACCGTCGGCGCGCCCATCATCAGGTCCTGCGCGTTGCCGTTCAGCGGGAAGGCGATGGTCTCGCGGATGTTCGGCTCGTCGGCCAGCAGCATCACGATGCGGTCCACGCCCGGGGCGATGCCACCGTGCGGCGGGGCGCCCAGGCGGAACGCGCGGAGCATGCCCGCGAACTCGCGCTCGACGGTCTCGGCCTCGTAACCGGCGATCTCGAAGGCCTTCAGCATGACCTCGGGCTCGTGGTTGCGAATGGCGCCGGAGGACAGCTCGATGCCGTTGCAGACGATGTCGTACTGCCAGGCCAGGATGTCCAGCGGGTCCTTCTCCTCCAGGTCCTTCATCCCGCCCTGCGGCATGGAGAAGGGGTTGTGGGAGAAGTCGATCTTGCCGGTCTCCTCGTCCTTCTCGTACATCGGGAAGTCGACGATCCAGCAGAACCGGAAGACGTTCTCCTCGAAGTGGCCGGCACGCTTGGCCGCCTCGACGCGAACGCCGGACATGATCTTGGAAACCTCGTCGAACTCGCCCGCGCCGAAGAACACGGCGTGGCCGGGGACCAGGCCCAGGCGCTCGGTGAGGACCTTGACGTTCTCCTCGGTGAGGAACTTGGCGATCGGGCCGGTCAGGGCACCGTCCTCGCCCACGCGCACCCAGGCCAGACCCTTGGCGCCCAGCGAGATCGCGTACTCGCCGAGGCCGTCGAAGAACTTGCGCGGCTGCGCGGCGGTGTCCGGGACGGCCAGGGCACGCACGTGCTTGCCGGCGAACGCCTTGAACTCCGAGGCCTCGAACACGTCGGTGATGTCGACGAGCTCCAGCTTGGCGCGCAGGTCGGGCTTGTCGTTGCCGTACTTCAGCATCGACTCGCGGAACGGGATCCGCGGGAACGGCGAGGTGACCTCGCGGCCGCCGCCGAACTCGGTGAAGAGCTCGGTCATCAGGCGCTCGATCGGCTGGAAGACGTCCTCCTGCTCGACGAAGGACATCTCCACGTCGAGCTGGTAGAACTCGCCCGGCGAGCGGTCGGCGCGGGCGTCCTCGTCGCGGAAGCACGGCGCGATCTGGAAGTAGCGGTCGAAGCCGGAGATCATCAGCAGCTGCTTGAACTGCTGCGGGGCCTGCGGCAGGGCGTAGAACTTGCCCGGGTTCAGGCGGGACGGCACGACGAAGTCACGGGCGCCCTCGGGGGAGGTCGCGGTGAGGATCGGCGTCGCCATCTCGTTGAAGCCGAGGGCCACCATCTTCGAGCGGATCGACGCGATGACGGCCGAGCGCAGCATGATGTTGCGGTGCATGCGCTCGCGGCGCAGGTCGAGGAAGCGGTACTCCAGGCGCCGCTCCTCGTTCACCCCGTCGTCGGTGTTGATCGTGAACGGCAGCGGGGCGGCCGCGCCGAGCACCTCGACCGTGGAGACCTCGATCTCGATCTCGCCGGTCGGGAGCTCCGGGTTGACGTTGTCGGCGCCGCGGGAGACGACCTTGCCGTCGATGCGGACGACGGTCTCCTTGGTGACGCTGCTCAGCGCCTCGTTCGCCGCGGTGCCCGGCCGGGCGACCAGCTGCGTGATGCCGTAGTGGTCGCGCAGATCGATGAAGAGGATGCCGCCCAGGTCTCGACGGTTGTGCAGCCAGCCGCTCAGCCGGACGTCGGCGGCGACGTCAGAAGCGCGGAGCTCGCCGCAGGTGTGGGACCTGTACCGATGCATCAGTCATCCAGTTCTACGCGATACCAGGGTGGATTCAACCGTCCCAAGGTTACCGTCCGGGAAGGTGGCGGGTCGGGCACTCCCTCCAGCCTGCGCAAATGCGTCCGGTGGTCCGGGCGAACAGGCACGTACCGGATATGACCTGTAAAGATGGCCGGGTGCGCACCGAGGACGTTCTGGCCGCCATCGCGACCGGCCTGTGGCGATGGGACAACGCCTCCGGGACGGTCACCCTCGACGGTGAGGCCGCCCGGCTGCTCGGGCTGCCCGCCGAACCGGTGGTGCTGCCGGAGGTCGCCGTACGGTCCCGCTTCCACCCGGTGGACTGGAACGAGATCAACGGGATCGTGAACCTGGCCGTCGCCGAGGGCACCCTCGCCGAAGCCCGGCTGCGGATCATGGACGTCGACGGCCGGGTGCTGCGGACCGTGCGCAGCCGCTCCAAACCGGTGGCGAACCGGACGCCCGAAGGGTCCACGGACTACGAGCTGATCGGCACCATCCAGGAGATCGCCGAGCCGCAGCCCGGAACCACGGCCGCCCACACCCCGATCACGGGCGACTGGCGGCGCTCCCGCGAGGCCTTCCTGCTGGACGCGGGGCGCGCGCTGGCGGAGGCGCGGTCCACGGCCGAGGTGCTGCGGGTCGCCGCCTCGCTGTCCATGCCCGGTTTCAGCCCGGACGGGCTGGCGGTCTTCGGCGTGGCCGGGGACCGGCTGTCGATCATCGGGCACCACGGACACGATCCGGGGGACGAGGGTCCGTTCTCCGACATGCCGCTGGAGACGGACTACCCGGCCGCGGAGGTCGTCCGGACCGGCCGGGCGATCTATCTGCCCACCCCCGAGGACTACAAACGGCGCTTCCCGGCCTCCTGGCCGCTCGCCCAGCGCTTCGACCGGGTCTCCTGGGCCTTCCTGCCGCTGATCGTGGCCGGGCGGACCATGGGCGCCTGGATGGCCGCCTTCAAGCACCCGGCGTCCTTCTCCCCCGACGAGCGGTCCGTCCTGACGACCGTGGCCCGGATGCTGGCCCAGGCGCTCCAGCGCGCCGTGGTGGCCGAATCCGAGCGGGAGCTCACCACCGGCCTGCAGCGGTCGATGATGCCGCAGCTCGGCCCGGAGATCCCCGGCATGCGGATCGCGGCCCGCTACGTCCCGACGGGCGGCGGACTCCAGGTCGGCGGCGACTGGTACGACATGATCCCGCTGCCGTCGGGCAGGTTCGCGCTGGTCATCGGCGACGTGCAAGGCCACGACGTCCGGGCGGCCGGGTTGATGGGCCAGCTGCGGATCGCCGTACGGGCGTACGCGTCCGAGGGTCACCGGCCGGACGCGGTGCTCTCGCGCGCCTCCCGCTTCCTGGCCGGCCTGTGCTCCTCGCCGGAGTCCGACCCGTACGGGGACGACGGCGGCCAGGACTCCGACTTCCTGAGTCCGCGCTTCGCGACCTGCCTGTACGCGGAGTGCGATCCGCGGACCGGCATGCTGGAGGTGGCCCGCGCCGGCCACCCCGATCCCGCGATCCGGATGGCCGACGGCACCGTCCTGATGCGCCCGACCGCGGGTGGGCTGCCCCTCGGGATCGTTCCCGACACCGACTACCCCACCACCCGGTTCACCCTGGAGCCCGGCGAGACGATGATGCTCTGCACCGACGGGCTCATCGAGACCGGCGGGCACGACCTCGACACCGGCTGGGCACGGCTGCGGGCGGTCCTGGAGTCCGACGCGCACGAGAACCCGCACGAGAACGCCTACGAGAACGCCTACGACGCGCCGGTACCGGGTGCGGGGACGGCCGCGGGACAGGTCGCGCCCCCGCACCTCGAAAGACTGGCCGACCTACTGGTCCAGGCCGTGCACGGGCCGTCCTCGCACCACACCACCGGCCCGCTCGCCGACCGCCGCGAGGACGACATAGCCGTAGTGCTGCTGTGCCGCGAGAGCGCGGACCGCGGCCAGGGCACCGCGCTGCCGCACCCGGCCCGGCCCGTGCGCCGCACCGTACTGACCGTGGCCCAGGTGGAGCCCGAACGGATCGCCGGCGTGCGGCAGCAGATCCGCGAGCTGCTGCACGACTGGGCCGACCCCGACCAGGTGGACTCGGCGGTGCTGATGGTCTCCGAGATGGTGACGAACGTACTGACGCACACCGACGGCGACGCCCTGCTGGTCGCGGAGGCGATCGGCGAGTTGGGCGCGCGCCGGCTGCGCATCGAGGTCGCGGACGGCAGCGACGAGCTCCCGCACAAGCGGCAGCCGGGGGAGATGTCCTCCAGCGGCCGCGGGGTGCTGCTGATGGAGATGCTGGCCGACGCCTGGGGCGTGGACCCGCGGGGCGAGGGCAAGTCGATCTGGTTCGAGCTGCACGAGCAGTCGAAGATGGACGCCGACCCGGTGTTCTGACCCTGGGGGTGCGCGGCCGGGCGCGGCGGGGTGTGATGGGATGCAGCGGTGTCAGATCCCCTCCTGCCCGCGCCCGTACGGCGGCTCGCCGCTTGGTGCGGCGTCGTCCTGCTCGTCACCGCCGTCCTCGCCGTCGGCGTATGGCTGTGCACCGTCTTCGAGGCCGTCGTGACGCCCGTACTGCTGGCCGTGCTCGGTACGGCCCTGCTCGGGCCGATGCACCGGCGCCTGGTCCGCATGGGGATGAACCGCTCGCTGGCCGCGGCCCTGACCTGCCTCGCCGTGGTCGGCGTCGTCGGCGGGGCCACGTACATCGTCGTCCTCGCGCTCATCGAGACCGGTAGCGAGATCGTCGACGCGCTGCGGCGGGCCGGCGAGATGGTCGCCGAGCACTTCGGGGCGGTGGGCACCTCGCTGGAGGACATCGCCTCGAACTCCAAGGACCTGCTCGCGAAGTTCGGCGGGACGGCCGCCTCGGGCGTGGTCGCGGGGCTCAGCGTGGTGGGCTCGGTGATCGCGATGGTGCTGCTGGCGCTGGTGCTGATCTTCTTCTTCCTGCGCGACTCCGACCGGGCCGTGGGAACCCTGCGCTCCGTCGTGCCGAGCCGCTCGGGCGATCTGATGGAGGCCATGGGGCGGCGCGCCTTCGAGGCCGTCGAGGGGTTCATGCGCGGGACCACCTTCGTGGCCCTGGTGGACGCCGTGCTGATCGGCGCGGGCCTGCTGGTCCTCGACGTGCCGGGTGCGCTGGGGCTGGCCGCCCTGGTCTTCGTGACGGCCTACATCCCCTACCTCGGGGCCATCCTGTCGGGTGCCGTGGCCGTGCTCGTGGCCTTCGCCGACCGCGGCTGGATCATCGGCCTGTGGGCGCTGGGCCTGGTCCTGCTGGTCCAGATGATCGAGGGCTACGTACTGCAACCAGTGGTGCAGAGCCGCACCGTCCAGATGCACCCGGCCGTGGTGATGCTGGCCATCACCGCGGGCGCGGCGGTCGCCGGGATCCTGGGGATGCTGCTGGCGGTGCCGATGACCGCCGCCGTCTTCGGGGTGATCTCGGAACTGCGGGCCCGGTACGCCGCCGATGCGGCGCCCGGGTCCTAGCAGACGGCAGCAGAGCCGGTTCGTGACGCCGCGTCACTCGTGATGGTCCTTCGCTGCGGCTCGCTGAGTCGGCCGGGTCCTGCGGGCGAACACCGTTGTCAGACCCCCTTGTTACTGTCGCGAACCTCGCGAACCCGAAACGATCGAGGGCGGTCTTGATGAACGGCAACGATGTGCGGCAGTTAGGCATCCACACCTACGACCAGTGGACGGCGATGTGGAACGGTGATCTGGACCTCGCCGCGAAGATCATGGCGCCGGATTTCGTGCTGCGCTACGCCCAGGCGGGCACCGAGGCCTTCGACGACGTCCGCACTCCGCAGCAGCTCGCCGACATCATCGCGGCCTGGCATCGGGAGCGCCGTGGACTTCGCTTCGTGGCCGAGGGCGCGGCAGTCGTGGACCTCGCACTCGTCGACGGCGCACCGACCGGCCTGGTCGCCCGCCCCTATCTCGCTTCCTACCTCGCTTCCGGCACGGGCGAAGACGCCCGAACCGTCGCCAGGAGCGGGACCGACACCCTGCGGATCACCAACGGTTTGATCAGCGAGGTGTGGTCCGTTTCCTCCGGCTCCGCCGGCCGGACCTTCTACCGCTAGTGCCGTGACCGCAGGTCCTCGGACGGAGGGGCGCCCGAGTACTGGACGTACTCGGGCGCCCCGACGAGGCGGCAAGGTGCGGTGCCGGGCGGCGCGGGTCAGTCCTGGTCCGCCTCGCCCGTGCCGCGGTGGCCGAGGCCGGTGCGCGCGGTGGTGGGGATGCGGCCCAGCCGGCCCGCCTGGAAGTCGTCGAAGGCCTGCTGCAGCTCGTGCTTGCTGTTCATCACGAACGGCCCGTAGTGCGCCATCGGCTCCCGGATCGGACGTCCGCCGAGGAGCACGACCTCCAGGTCCGGGGCGTTGGAGTCCTGGGAGGCGTCCGCCCGCACCGTGAGCGAGCCGCCCTCGCCGAAGACGGCCGTCTGCCCGGTCTGTACGGGCCGGCGGTCCTCGCCGACGGACCCGCGCCCGGCCATGACGTACGCCAGTGCGTTGAAGTCCTCGCGCCACGGCAGGGTGATCTGCGCGCCCGGCGACACGGTCGCGTGGATCATCGTGATCGGGGTGTGGGTGATGCCCGGGCCCTGGTGGCCGTCCAGCTCGCCGGCGATGACGCGGAGCAGGGAGCCGCCGTCCGGGGTGGTCAGCAGCTGGACCTGACCGCCGCCGATGTCCTGGTAGCGCGGGGGCATCATCTTGTCGGAGGCCGGGAGGTTCACCCACAGCTGGAGGCCGTGGAACAACCCGCCGGACACGACGAGGGACTCCGGCGGGGCCTCGATGTGCAGGAGGCCCGAACCGGCGGTCATCCACTGGGTGTCACCGCCGTTGATGACTCCGCCGCCGCCGTTGCTGTCCTGGTGAACGAAGGTTCCGTCGATCAGGTACGTGACGGTCTCGAAGCCGCGGTGCGGATGCCAGGGAGTTCCCTTGGGCTCACCGGGCGCGTACTCCACCTCACCCATCTGGTCCATCATGATGAACGGGTCGAGGTACTGGTAGTTGATCCCGGCGAACGCGCGGCGCACCGGGAATCCCTCACCCTCGAACCCACCGGGAGCGGAGACGACGGCCAGCACCTTGCGCGGGACGGCGGCCTGCGGCTCGGCCACGCGCGGAAGGGTCAACGGGTTCTCAACAGTCACTGCGGGCATGGTCAGGACCTCCTTCTGCGACGAGTTTAGTTGAAACTCGAACTTTCTGCCACACCCCGCAGAACGGAGAAGGCCCCGGAGGAAATTCCCCCGGGGCCTTCGGATGCGGCTAGACGGCCTAGTACCGGCCTAGTACCTGCTGAGCTTGATCGAGTTCATCGGGGACAGGTTCAGCTGCCAGGTGGTGCCGGGCGGCTGGACGTACGCGTCGCAGTTGCTCCCGTAGGAGTCGTAGCAGAGGCGGTCGACCCAGCCGCCGGTCTGGTTGTTGACGACGAAGTGCGTCCCCTCCTGGCCGTAGAGCCGGTAGACGCCCTCCCAGTACACCTGGGACGGCCTGTCGTTGTTCCAGCCGGCATCCCGCGGGTAGATGCAGACGGCGCCGGACGGGCACCCGTGCCACGTGCCCGCGGCGTGCGCGGGCGACGCCGCCAGGACCCCCGTACCCAGCGCCAGCACGGCGGTGGCCGCCACCGTGGCGAGCGTCGTGCGGATCTTCGTGCGGGCCATCTCTGCCTCCTCAAGGTGGGGCGGGGGGTCCCCCGTGGATCCCCCCGCGACACCGATACTCCCGGCCGACCGCACCGGGCCGCGATCCTTTCGGGCAGGTCCGAAAGGTGGGTCAGCCGCCGCTGTGGAGCAGGTCCACGCCCAGGCCCGTCACCGAGTGCAGGACCGCCTTGCCGTCGCGCTCCGTGGTGATCAGGCCGGCCTCGCGCAGGGTGCGGGTGTGCTCGGAGGCCGAGGGGAGGCTGATGTCGAGGTCCCGGGCCAGCTCGCTGGTCGTGCGCTGCTCGACCAGCGACTGGAGCACCGCCGCCCGGGTCCGGCCCAGGAGGGCGTCCAGCGCCCCCTGCGCCGGGCCCGGGCCGATCAGGGGCAGCGGCGTCAGCGCCGGGTAGAGCAGCACGCACCTGCCGTCCGGCCCCTCCGGGCCCTCGGCGAGCAGCGGCCGGCCCGTCCAGAACGGCGAGGGCATCAGCAGCAGGCCGCGCCCGCCGAGGCGGACCTCGTAGTGCGGCGGCCCGTCCACCTCCAGCACCGTGCCCGCCCAGGCGGCCAGCGGATGCGTACTGGCCAGGCACGCCTTGATCCCGTGGGCGGCCAACAGCCGGCTGCGCCAGGCCACGTCCGCCTGGAAGGACTGCCGGATCCGCGGCCAGTGCGGGGCGACGACCACCTCGTGGGCGGACCGGAGCGCGCCGCCGAGCTGGCCCCACGCCTCGCGGTCCTGGGCCCACAGGGCGCGCAGCCAGGATGCGGATCCGGGGGCCCGGGCGGCGACGCGGTGCAGCTCGCCGGGGGCCAGGAGCGGGCCCGCCTCCCGTACGACGGCCAGCCCCTCCTCGACGGTGCGCGCGTACGGCTCGACGAACTGGGGGTTGTCGCCGTCGGGACGCAGGAGGTCGAGCAGCGGGCGGGCGCGGCCGGGCAGCTCCCGGCCCACACGGCTGCGCCAGCGGCCGAAGACCGCCTGTTCGTCGGTGCGCTGCCAGGCGACGATCGCCATGCCCAGCTCCACGAGCGGCAGCGGCTCGCTCGCGAAGGTGACGTTGAGCAGGTCCTCCGCCGTGAAGTGCACGCGCAGCACGATCCGCCCCCCCCGTCAGGCGTCAGCCGGTACGCCTACGGCTAGCCGTCGGCGCAGCAATGGCGTCTAGCCGTACATCCGGCGCATCGCGAAGTCGACCATCTGCTCGACCGCCTTCGCGTCGAAGACCATCCGGTGGTCGCCCTCCATGTCGAGGACGAAGCCGTACCCGGTCGGCAGCAGGTCGATCACCTCGGCGCCGGTGATCACGAAGTACTTGGACTCCTTGCCGGCGTACCGGCGCAGTTCCTTGAGCGTGGTGAACATGGGGATGACCGGATGCTGCGTGTTGTGCAGCGCCAGGAATCCGGGGGTGTCGCCGCGCGGGCAGTAGACCTTCGAGGTGGCGAAGATCTGCTGGAAGTCCTCGGCGGAGAGGGACCCCGTGGTGAAGGCCCGCACGGCGTCCGCGAGGGAAGGCGGGGACGGCTCGGGGTACAGCGGCTGCTGCTGCGCGTAGCCCTGCGGGGGCTGCTGCGCATACTGCTGCTGGGCACCCGGGTTCTGGTCGTAGCCGTACATGGGCCGAAGCCTACCGAGCGCCTGCGGCCGTACCGGCCGGTACCGGCCAGTCCCTTCCCGGGGCGGGCTCGGGGGACGGCCTCAGCCGGGTAGCTCCCCGGCCTTCAGCGCCCGCACGAACGGCCCCCACGCACCGGCGGTGACGACCACGGCGGGCCCCTGGGGCCTCTTGGAATCCCGGACGGGGACGACTCCACTGAGGCCGTCCGCGACCTCGACGCAGTCGCCGTTGTCACCGTTGGTGTAGGTGCTCGTCCGCCAGACGGCAGCGCCGGGGAACGCCTCTGCAACCTCGACGCAGTCCCCGCCGGTGCCGTTGCTGTAGCTGCTCTTGCGCCAGGTCGCGGCGCTCAGGTCAATTCCGCTGCTTGCCATCTCGATAGCCCTCTGCCGCAGCGTCGAGAAGGTTCAGGGACGCCTCCGGCGGCAAAGCGGCGGCCCTCAGCAGATCGTAAGACCTGCGGTACTCCTTCACGAGGGCCGGAAAGTCGATGAGTTGCCCACTGTGCAGGCTTTCGACGTAGACCACGGGCGGCGCGTCCGGAAAGCTCATCAGCTTGGCCATCCCCATCATGAGGGCGTGCGCGGCGGTCGTTTGCGGGACGACTTGCAGAATGGACCTCGTCCGGCGCACCGCGGCCGCGATGTGCTCCAGCAACTCCGCCATCTGCGTCGCGGGCAGCGCCGGACGGCGGATCACCGACTCGTCCACGACCACCCAGAAGTCGGGCGGGCATTCCCGGTCGAAGGGCACGGCCCGCCCCATCCGGGCACTCACCAACTTCTCGATCGTCTCGTCGGTCGCACGGGGCAACGCGGCGCGGCTGATCGCCCGCGCGTACGCAGGGGTCTGCAACAGCCCCGGCACCAACATCGGGGCCCACTCCTCGATGGTCTCGGCGAACGGCTCCATCTCCGCGACATCCGCAAAGTACTCCGCGTATCCCGACTGCTTCGCGCGGCGCGCATCTTCACAGCGGCGCTCGAAAAACCCGTCCGTCCCCAGCCTCGCGTCCACGTGCCGGGCCAGGTCCAGCGGCATGCGGCGCTCACCGCGTTCGATCTGGCTCAGGAACGGCACACCCCGGAAGCTGCCCTCCACCAACTGGTCGAGCGTGAGCCCTGCGGATTCCCGCTTGTAGCGAAGCTCCGCACCGTAGAACGACGGCACGTTCGCCGACGCGTCCGGGTCCTTGCGAGCCGGCACAACCCACCACCGCCATTTGCCACTTGTCCAGCGCAACCGGAAACCCTTCCCACGGTACGCAGCACGGCACCACCCTGTGATGGCTTCGTCACACTCCGCACAGGAACGGAAAGTCCCCATGAGCGACCACCCCCACGACCGCGAAGCCGTCGAGGCCCTCACCGCGCTGCGCGCCGCACTGGCATCGCACGGGATCACGCTGCCCTCGCTGGACCTGCACCTCCTCTCCTACGCCGGGCGCTACGACTCACCGCCCCTCATCACCCTCGGCAACTGCAACGCCGCCACCGCGCAGCGACTGGCCGCCGCCCTGGCCGAGCGGTGAACGCCCTCACCATCCGGCTGCTCGCCGCCCCCGAGGCCGTAGCCCTCGCCCGTCACGCCGTGCGCGAGCACCTCGGTCCGGACGGCCACCCCGACGCCGCACTCTGCGCCAGCGAGCTACTGACCAACGTGATCACCCACCTCGGCGAGGGCACCCCCGTCACCCTGCGCATCACCGGAAGGGCAACCCGTACGCGGGTCGAGCTCACCGACCCCGATCCGCGCGCGTGGCCCGTACTTCGGCAGGCGGCCGACTCCGACGAGTCGGGGCGCGGGCTCGTCCTGCTCGACGCCGTGGCCCTGCGGTGGGGGGGTCACCCGAGGCGCCCGGACCAAGACGGTCTGGTGCGAGCTTTGACCCTGGTCACAGTCGGCGCGGAAGGGTTGCCGTTATTACCGGCGGGTAGCATCATTACGTTACCGATTGGTATGTACGAGGAACCCTGTCTCCCCGAGCCTTAACGGAGCCGTCGCCATGGGGCACTACAAGTCGAATCTCCGCGACATCGAGTTCAACCTCTTCGAGGTGCTCGGCCGCGACCAGCAGTACGGCACCGGTCCGTTCGAGGAGATGGACACCGAGACCGCCAAGAGCGTCCTGTCCGAGCTCGCCCGCCTCGCCGAGAACGAGCTGGCCGCTTCCTTCGAGGACGCCGACCGCAACCCGCCGGTCTTCGACCCGGCCACCAACACCGCGCCCGTCCCCGCCTCCTTCAAGAAGAGCTACGAAGCCTTCATGGACTCGGAGTACTGGCGCCTGGGCCTGCCCGAGGAGATCGGCGGCACCACCTCGCCCCGCTCCCTCATCTGGGCCTACGCGGAACTGCTGCTCGGCTCGAACCCGGCCATCTGGATGTACTCCTCCGGCCCGGCGTTCGCCGGCATCCTCTTCGAAGAGGGCAACGAGGCGCAGAAGAAGGTCGCCCAGATAGCCGTCGAGAAGCGCTGGGGCTCCACCATGGTCCTCACCGAGCCGGACGCCGGCTCGGACGTGGGCGCCGGCCGCACCAAGGCGATCCAGCAGGAGGACGGCTCCTGGCACATCGAGGGCGTGAAGCGCTTCATCACCTCCGGTGAGCACGACATGGAGGAGAACATCCTCCACTACGTCCTCGCGCGCCCCGAGGGCCACGGCCCGGGCACCAAGGGCCTGTCCCTCTTCCTCGTCCCGAAGTTCCACTTCGACTGGGAGACCGGCGAGCTGGGCGAGCGCAACGGCGTCTACGCCACGAACGTCGAGCACAAGATGGGCCTCAAGGCCTCCAACACGTGCGAGATGACCTTCGGCGACCAGCACCCCGCCAAGGGCTGGCTGATCGGTGACAAGCACGACGGCATCCGCCAGATGTTCATGATCATCGAGTTCGCCCGCATGATGGTCGGCACGAAGGCCATCGCCACCCTCTCCACCGGCTACCTGAACGCGCTGGAGTACGCCAAGGAGCGCGTGCAGGGCCCGGACCTGGCGAACTTCATGGACAAGACCGCGCCCAAGGTCACCATCACGCACCACCCCGACGTGCGCCGCTCGCTCATGACGCAGAAGGCCTACGCCGAGGGCATGCGCGCCCTGGTCCTCTACACGGCCTCCGTGCAGGACGAGATCCAGGTCAAGCAGGCCGCCGGCCAGGACGCCTCCGCCGAGATCGGCCTGAACGACCTGCTCCTGCCGATCGTGAAGGGCTACGGCTCGGAGCGCTCGTACGAGCAGCTCGCGCAGTCCCTGCAGACCTTCGGCGGTTCCGGTTACCTCCAGGAATACCCGATCGAGCAGTACATCCGCGACGCCAAGATCGACACCCTCTACGAGGGCACCACGGCCATCCAGGGCCAGGACTTCTTCTTCCGGAAGATCGTCCGCGACCAGGGCGCCTCCCTGAACGTCCTCTCCGAGACGATCAAGAAGTTCCTGGCCGAGGCCGTCGGCGGCGAGGAGCTGGCCGGGGCCCGCGACGCGCTCGCCAAGGCCGCCGTCGACCTGGAGGCCATCGTCGGCCAGATGATCGTCGACCTCACCGCCACCGGCGAGGACGTCAAGAACATCTACAAGGTCGGCCAGAACACCACCCGCCTGCTGATGGCTTCGGGTGACGTGGTCGTCGGTTACCTGCTGCTCAAGGGCGCCGCCGTGGCCGCCGAGAAGCTGGCGACCGCCGCCCCGAAGGACGTCCCCTTCTACACCGGCAAGATCGCCGCCGCCAAGTTCTTCGCGTCCCAGGTCCTGCCGAACGTCTCGGTCGCCCGCGCGCTGGCCGAGGCCGTCGACAACTCCCTCATGGAGCTCGACGAGGCCGCCTTCTAGGCCGGTCGCGCCACCGTCGCACACACGCCAGCGGCCGGGCCCCCCGCACAGGGGCCCGGCCGCTGGCGCGTACCCGGCCCCAGGCCCCTGTCCTGCGGCTTTCCCCCGATGTCAGTCGTTCATGGGACGCTCGTACACATGAGTCCACAGGATCAGCACGGCAGCAGGGGGTACTCCGTCCCCACCGGGCGTCCGTACGCCCTCAAGGAGCTGCAGGCGAGCCTGGGCAGCCTCGGCGACCACCTGCGCGAGCTGTACGACGGCGCCCACCCCGCCGAGTACGACACCATCGCCGACGCGCTGTACGTGGCCTTCCAGACGGCCACCGGACTGGCCCCCGCCAAGAGCTACACGGGCTGCCCCGAGCACCCCAACGGCGCCCTGGACCCCGAAGCGCCCGAAGGCTGGGGCCGCTGCCTCATCTGCAACGACCGCCGGCGCCTCGGACAGCGCCGCCACGGCGGCCCGCCCGCCGCCCCCGCCGGAGAACAGCGGCGCCTCGGCTACCCCGTACCGGACCCCCCGTACACGCTCGAGCGGCTGCGCACCTACCTGCGCACCGTCGAGGACCAGCGGTTCCACCTGGGCCTGTCCTCGCCCGCGGACGACTTCGTCCGCATCGCCGACGACCTCCACCGCGCCTTCATCGTCGCCCGCGAACTTTCCCGGCCGCGCAACGCCTCGGGATGCGCCGAACATCCCGGCGCGCCGATCGACCCCGACGCTCCTCCCGGTGAGGCCTGTATCTTCTGCGCCGGACGCAAGAGACGCGCGCAGCGCTCCCCGCAGACCCCGGAGATGCTCCCGCGCATCCGCCGGGGCGAGCGCAGGCAGCTACAGCGCCGATTCGAGCGCCCGCCGGGCTGACAACCGACGGGACCACAGAGGCAACGAGCGCGGACCCAACTCTCCCGGCTGTCGCACGGTCCAGCCATGACGAACACGAACCCGACCCTCGTTAAGGTGAACCACTTGGCTTCCTCCCCTCCTTAGCAGGAGGGGGTTCCCACACTCACGCGTGGGGATTCCCGTTTCGCCACGGACCGCCCCGACCGAGAGGAGGACTCCCGATGAGGTCTCGCATCCGCTCCACAAGCAGCCACACGGGTGCGCGCCTTGATCCGGTTGTTGCTGCCCTCCGCGGAGCGGAACCCACTGCGGGTGTACTCGGCGCAGGCACGCGACTTCCGCTTCGAATCGAATCGCGGATGCTGGGACCGCTTCTCCCAGGTCTTCTTCCACGCGGTGAGCATGGCCGATGCCTGCCCGAAGCCCATCCGCTCGCCGCTCGCCTTCCAGGCCTCGGCACGGGCGGCCAGAGCCGGGTCGTAGACCTTCCGCACGCACCCGAACGTCCGCGACAGTTCCACGGCTTGCGCGTCCGTCGGATAGAAACGGTACTTGAACGACCGCTTCACGGAAGGAAACCCCACACCGCGGAGGCTACGGTCGGTCACGATCCGAACAAAAGCACAGGTCACAGCCTCACGCTGCAGCACTCCGCCGCAGCGAGGCTCCGAGCCGGAACTGCGTTTCCTCACCCGGCTGAAGCCGGGGGCTTCCACACAAGGGAAATACGATGAGCTCTCCCGCCCGCTTCGACCGCGGCCACACCGACGATCTGATGACCTTCCTGACGGCCAGTCCGTCGCCGTACCACGCCGTGGCCAACGCGGCGGAGCGGCTGGAGAAGTCGGGCTTCAGGCAGTTGTCGGAAACGGACGCCTGGGATGCGGGCACCGGGGGCAAGTTCGTGCTCCGCGGCGGTGCGCTCATCGCCTGGTTCGTCCCCGAAGGCGCGGCCGCACACACCCCGTTCCGGATCGTCGGCGCGCACACCGACTCCCCGAACCTGCGGGTCAAGCCGCTGCCGGACACGGGCTCGCAGGGCTGGCGGCAGATCGCCGTCGAGATCTACGGCGGCACCCTGCTCAACACCTGGCTGGACCGCGACCTGGGACTGGCCGGGCGGCTGACCCTGCGCGACGGCACCGAGCGCCTGGTGAACGTGGACCGCGCACTGCTGCGCGTACCCCAACTCGCCGTGCACCTGGACCGGTCGGTCAACAGCGACGGCCTCAAGCTCGACAAGCAGCGGCACATGCAGCCGATCTGGGGGCTGGGCGATGTGCAGGAGGGCGACCTGATCTCCTTCCTGGAGGAGGAAGAGGGCCTGGACCAGGGGTCGGTGGCCGGCTGGGACCTGATGGTCCACTCCATCGAGCCGCCGTCGTACCTGGGCCGCGACCGCGAGCTGGTGGCCGGACCGCGCATGGACAACCTGCTGTCGGTGCACGCGGGCGTCGCGGCGCTGGCCGCGGTCTCCGCCGCCGACAAGCTGGACCACATCCCGGTGCTGGCCGCCTTCGACCACGAGGAGAACGGCTCGCAGTCCGACACCGGCGCGGACGGCCCGCTCCTGGGCAACGTGCTGGAACGTTCAGTCTTCGCCCGCGGAGGCTCGTACGAGGACCGCGCGCGGGCCTTCGCGGGCACCATCTGCCTGTCCTCGGACACCGGGCACGCCGTGCACCCCAACTACGGTGAGCGGCACGACCCGACGCACCACCCGCGCGCCAACGGCGGACCGATCCTGAAGGTCAACGTCAACCAGCGGTACGCCACCGACGGCAGCGGGCGCGCGGTGTTCGCCGCCGCCTGCGAACGGGCCGGCATCCCGTGGCAGACCTTCGTCTCCAACAACTCGATGCCCTGCGGCACGACGATCGGCCCGATCACCGCAGCCCGCCACGGCATTCAGACCGTGGACATCGGCGTCGCGATCCTCTCGATGCACAGCGCCCGCGAACTGTGCGGCGCGGACGACCCGTTCCTGCTGGCCAACGCCCTGGTGGCCTTCCTGGAGGGCTGAGCCCCCAGGAAGGCCGGCGCCGCCCGGCTACCCCTCGGCGTCCATCCCGGCGAGGACGAGGGGCAGCCGGGCGGCGCCGTCGGCGGTGACCCGAACCGGAACGCCCCAGTCCTGCTGGTGGACGTGGCAGGCCGGGTACTCGTTGGCGGGGTCGTCGTCGCAGGACGCCGCCATCGCCGAGACGTGCAGGACGCCCTCGGTGACGTCCGGGTTCAGCGCGAGCTCCCGGAACAGGTCGGTTCCGGCGCCCTCGCCGCCCGCCAGCAGCTCGGGCGGGGTCGAGGAGACGAGCAGCCGGGTGGAGGGCCCGTAGCGGGTGTCGAGCTTCTGCCCGGCCGGCGCCTGGAAGACGATGTCGAGGCGGAGCGTGCCGGGCGCCACCTCGGTGGCGGCCCGCTGCGTACGGTGGGCGACCGCGTCCACCCGGACCGCCTCCTCCGGGAGGCGCAGCCGGGTCAGCCGGTGCCGGGCCGACTCGACGACCACGATGTCCTCGCCCACCAGCACGGCGTCGCTGGGCTCGCGCAGGTCGGTCGCGAGGGTCGAGACCTGGCCGGTGGCCGGGTCGTAGCGGCGCAGCGCGTGGTTGTACGTGTCGCACACCGCGACCGAGCCGTCGGGCAGGGCGGTCACGCCGAGCGGGTGCTGGAGCAGGGCCTGGGCGGCGTCGCCGTCCCGGTGTCCGAAGTCGAACAGCCCGGTGCCGACGGCGGACTTGATCACGTACCCCTCGTCGCCGGCTTCCACGTACCGCAGGGCGCTGGTCTCGGAGTCGGCGATCCACAGCCGGTCCCCGGCGGCCGCGAGCCCCGAGGGCTGGGCGAACCAGGCCTCGGCGGCCGGCCCGTCGAGCAGCCCCTCGTTGGTCGTACCGGCCGCGACCTCGACGGTCCCGGCCTCCGGGTCCCAGGTCCACAGCTGGTGCACACCGGCCATGGCGATCCAGACCCGGCCCTGCCACCAGGCCACGTCCCACGGCGAGGACAGGTCCACCTCCAGCGCCGGCCCGGAGGTCGGCGACCCCTGCCACCACTGCCGGCCGGTCCCGGCAACGGTCTCCACGTGCCCGGTGGCCGGGTCGTAGGTGCGCAGCGCGTGGTTGACGGTGTCGGCGACGACGACCTTGCCGTCGGGCAGCAGCGCGAGGCCCTGCGGCTCGCTGAAGCTGTCCCCCGCGAAGCCGCGCTCGCCGCTGCCGATGCGGCGCACGACGCTCTCGCCGTCGGCGGCCAGCTCCACGAGCTGGTGCCGGGTGGAGTCGGAGACCAGCAGGTTCCCGGACGGCAGCAGCAGCGCCTTCCCGGGGAAGCGCAGGGCTCCGGCCACCGGCTCGGGCGCCACGTACGGCCCGTCGCCGCGCCGCAGCGTGCCCTTGGCCTCGTGCTCGGCCTCCAGCTCCTCGACCAGGCGGGCGATGGCGTGCGCGTGCCCCTCACCGGCGTGCTGGGCGACGATGTACCCCTCGGGGTCGATCACGACGAGCGTGGGCCAGGCGCGTACGGCGTACTGCTTCCAGGTCGCGAGCTCGGGATCGTCCAGCACGGGATGGTGCACCTGGTACCGCTCGACGGCATCGACGACGGCGGCGTGCTCGGCCTCGTGCACGAACTTCGGGGAGTGCACGCCGATGATCACGACGGTGTCGCGGTGCTTCTCCTCCAGCTCGCGCAGCTCGTCCAGGACGTGCAGGCAGTTGATGCAGCAGAAGGTCCAGAAATCTACAACAACGCACTTACCTCGCAGGTCGGCGAGGGTCAGCACTTTGCCGCCGGTGTTCAGCCAGCCGCCCTTGCCGATCAGCTCGGGGGCACGGACTCGGGCACGTCGGCGGGGCTCGGGCGCGGGGGTGGGCGCCGTGGCAGCATCGTTCATCCTTCAAGCTTGCCATCCTGGTATGAACGTCGTATCACGCGCATGCGGCAGGCCACGGCCTACGACGGGGGAGCGACGGATGACCGCGGACGGGAAGACGGCAGGGTTCATGGCGCTGCCGGGGGGCGAGGAAGACCGGCGGGAGGTGTTCGCCAGGTCGCTGGCGGACGTCTTACGGCTCCTCGGGATCGGGGTCGCTGCCGAGCCGGGGCCGGGGCCGGAGCCGGCCGACGGACTCACCTGGGAGCGCCGTGCCCGGGCGGCGCTGCGCAAGGTCTGGCGGGACGGCGTGGTCCTTTCCGAAGAGGCCTTCGACGCACTGGTCAAGGCGGCGGTCCACGACCCCAACCCGAGTTTCAACCGTCAGTTCGTCGAGCCGGCCCTGAACGCCTTCGGACACCGGCGCGTCCAGGCCGCGCTGCTCGCCTACCTGCGCACCGGTACGGATCCCGAGCGGGCGGGCGCCGCGCGGGCCTGGTACTGGTCGGCCCTGACCCTGGAGATGCCGCGCGTGCGGGCCGAGCACCCGGCACCGGCCGACGAGGGCACGAAGGTGTTGAAGGAGTGGCGCGAGGCCGCGCTGCGCGAGTTCGTGCGCAACGAGCACCTGGACGTCCGGCGCTGCATCCTCCCGCTGCTGAGGCTGCGGAAGTCCTCGTATCCGGCGGAGCTGCACGACCTGGTGGACGAGGCGGTGGCCACGGCCCGCTCCCACCCGGACGAGTACATCCGCCATCGTGTGGAACACCAGGTCGGCGACTGAGGTCCGCCACGACGGCTCGTGGCGAAGTGCACCCGCAGGGGTGACGACGGGCTACGGGACCCCGTGGGAGCCTGGTCCCAGGAAGCAAAGGGAGGCGTCCGGAATGACCACCGCGCACGACTACAGCGAAGGCGTCGATCCCGAGCGCGCGCTGAAGTACGCCATCCAGCACCACAGCGGGGACCGCACCGAGATCGTCGAAGGGGTCATCAGCAACGTGACGCCGAGTTGGGACCACGAGCGCGCCGCAAAGATCGTGCGCCGCCAGATCGAAGGCCGGGTGGACGAGCTCGACTGCGTAGAAGGCTCGGGGAACCTGGATCTGCCAGGATCGTCGAACTGGTACGTGCCGGACATCGCGGTTGTGCCCGAGCAGCTCGCGCTCCGGGGCAAGGCGCTGGTACCCGATCAGACACTGCTGATCGTCGAAGTCACCTCCGAGTCCAACGCCGAGACCGACCGCGTCGTCAAGCGCAAGCGGTACGCCGAGTACGGAGCTCCGCTGTACCTGCTGGTCGACCGGGTGGAGGAGACCGTCACGCTGTTCGCGCTGCCCGGGCGGCTCGGATACACCAAGGTGGACGGGCCGCACCCCTTCGGGACGCCGGTGCGGTTGCCCGAGCCGTTCGGGATCGACCTCGACACCAGCGGGCTCTAGCCGGCACCCGGTAGCGTGCGGAACGTGACGGTCAGCACGCCGCCGGGCGGGTGGACGGCTACGCGTGGTCGAAGAGGGCGCTCAGCCGGGGCAGTCGGGCCGATATCTCGTCGGTGTCGTCGAAGTCGAAGTCCCAGGACGGGTCCAGGGCCGGGTAGCTGATCGTGAAGGAGTCCGCGGGCAGTTCGCGGCCGGTGCCGGCCTCGTAGGCGGTCCAGGCGATCGAGAGGGCGGACTCGTCCCACAGTTCCAGGCCGTGCTCCGCGGCCTCGCGGACCGCGGGGTGCGCGGCCAAGGAGTCGGGGTCGGCCAGGGCCGTCTCGAAGACCTCCCGGCCCTGGGTGAGGAGCCAGCCGCGGAAGTAGTCGAAGCCGTCGTCCGAGCAGCCCCCGTTGATCACGTAGGCCGCGGCCCAGAGCGGCGCCCGGTAGGACTCCGCCAGCAGGTCCCACAGCACCTGCTGGGACGCGGCTATCTCCGTCGCCGCCCGGTCCGCGAGGAGCTGCGCCGCGCGCGAGGCCACCTCCTCGGGTTCCGCGTCGGCGCGGGCCGTCTCGATCAGCTTCCAGAACGTCTGCTTGTCCATGGGGAAAGCCTGGCAGCCGGGTCTGACATCAGGCGGTGGTGCTGAGGAAGGTGTGGAGGGATCTTGTGAGCGCGCCGACGAAGGCGTCCTGTACCGGCGCCGGGACGAGGTCCAGGGACAAGTACGGGTTCAGGTCCTCCAGTTCGACCAGGAGCAGTTCGCCGGACGGCGCCCGGCAGGCGTCGACGCGCTGGATGCCGTGGTCGAGGGTGTTCCAGTCGACGAAGGAGCGGGCGAAGGCCAGGTCGGCCCCGGTCGGGGCGTAGGGCGCGAGCTCCCAGCGGCGGTCCGGATCGGGGGCGTACAGCGCGTACTGGAAGGCGTCGTCGACGAAGTAGAAGGACACCTCGTACGCGAAGTCGATGCGCGGCTGGATCAGCACGGACCCGGCCGGCCCGTCCGGTGTCGCGGTGAAGGTGAGGCCGATGGAGTCGGCGCCCTGCTTCGGCTTGACCGCGTACTGCGGCACCTGCGGCAGTTCCGCCAGCCGGGCGGGGTCGTCGACCGTCGGGATGACCGGGTAGCCGGCGGCCGTCAGGTCGAGGAGGTACTGCTTGCCCGCCATGTCGCCGCGGCCGGTGAGCGGGTTGTAGACGCGGGCCCCGGCGGCGAGGGCGGCCGCGCGGAAGGAGTCGTAGGCCTCCTGGTAGTGCAGGACCGGGCCGCTGTTGCGGACGATCACCGCGTCGAAGCCGAGCGGCAGCATGGCCTCCGCGTCCGCGGGATGGCACAGGGCCAGGTCGAACGCGGCGCGCAGCCGGGACGTGAGGAATATGTCCTCGTCGCAGTAGCGGCGGCCGCGTGCGGGGTACGCCAGGTCGGTCACGTAGAGCAGGGGCATGAGGGCAACCTATCGCGGGCACTGATCAGCGCATGAAATGCCCCGTAGGGGACAAAATGCTGGCCGTCGGGGACGACTGCTGGATCGAGGACGAGGACGGCCGGCACGCGTTCCTCGTCGACGGGAAGGCGCTGCGCTTCCAGGACGCCCTGGAGCTGAAGGATCCGGACGGGCCGATCCTGATCACCTTGCGGGGGAAGCCGTTCACCCTGCGGGACCGAGCTCGACGCCAGCGCGTACGCGGTGGACGTGGTCCGGGAGGACGCGGACGCGGCGCTGCTGATCGCGGTCGCGGTGTGCGTGGTCCGGTTGGCCGAGAAGGAGCGGGAGGGCGGGGTCAGTCCCGATGGTGTTCCCGGGCCGTGAGCTGACCCTGGACGTAGGCGTCGGCGTCCGGTGCGTACGGGCCTCCGTGGTCGAGGAGGAGGTCGGTGATGCGCTGCCACTCCGCGGCCTCGGCGCGGACGGCGGGGTCGGCGGACTCCAGGTCGTCGCCCGCGTCCGCCAGCACGGCCTCCAGGGCCGCCTGCGCCGTGTGGTGGGTCATCCCGGTGGCCCGCTCCCGGACCCGCCGGCGGGCCTCGACCTCCGCGGCGGAGGGCTCGTGCGGCTCCAGGGCGGCCTCCAGCACGGCCTCTGCGTCGTCCGTCACGGCGTACCCGCCTCCTCCTCGTGGCCCCGGCGGCCGGCGCCGCCCGTCCCCATCGTCTGCCCGGAAACCCCGGCGCCAACCGGGGTCTCCGGGCCGGCGTCAGCGGCCCAGGCGGCGGTCCTTCAGGGCCGGGAACTGGGAGCGGGTGTCGGGGACCTTGGCCGGGTCCAGGTCCACGGTGAGGACCTCCTCGCCGGGGCCCGCCTCGGCCAGGACCTCGCCCCACGGGTCGACCACCAGGCTGTGCCCGGCCTGCTCCACGCCCGCGTGGGTGCCTGCCGTCCCGCACGCCAGGACGTAGGACTGGTCCTCCACGGCGCGCGCCCGGTTGAGTAGGGTCCAGTGCGAGCGGCGGCGGGCGGGCCAGCCCGCCGCGACGACCATCGTGGTGGCCCCGGCGTCGACCAGGCCGCGGAACAGCTCCGGGAAGCGCAGGTCGTAGCAGGTGGCGATGCCGAGTGTCTGCTCCGGCAGGGTCACCGTGGTCAGGGAGTCCCCGGCCGACATCAGCACCGCCTCGCCCTGGTCGAAGCCGAAGCGGTGGATCTTCCGGTACGTGGCGGCGAGCTCGCCCGCCGGGGAGAGGACGAGGGCGGTGTTGTAGAGGGAGCCGTCGCCGGCGCGCTCCACGACCGAACCCGCGTGCAGCCAGACGCCGGCGTCGCGCGCCGCCTTCGACATCGCCTCGTAGGTCGGACCGTCCAGCGGTTCGGCCTCGGTCTCGAACTGCTCGTAGGCGAACGCGCCGACCGGCCACAGCTCCGGCAGGACGACGAGATCGGAGCCCGCCTGCTCCCGTACGAGTTCGGCCACGCGGACGCGTCGGGAAGACACCGACTCGCCCTCGTTCACTGCGATTTGGATCAGCGAGGCGCGCACACTACCACCGTCCTGGCGTTCAAGCCGTCAACTCGGGCCTACGATCGTCACACGAAAGCACTGCCGGGGTGCTCACCGGCAGCGTAGTTTTGGAAACTGAGTCCACCGCTTCCGAAACGCGCCATTGAACAGCACCGCGAGGGGTCCCGTTGACCGTCCAGCCGCATCCCGCCCTCCAGCCCTATGCCGACGCCTGGACACACTCCATCGAGGCGATATCCGAGTTGGTCCTCCCGCTGACGGAGGGCGAGTGGAACCGGGCGACGCCGTGTCCCGGCTGGTCGGTCCGTGATGTCGTGTCCCACATCATCGGCATCGAGTGCGAGCAGCTCGGGGACCCGCGGCCGATCCACACCGTGGCACGGGACCTGCGGCACGTGGTGGACGAGTTCAGCCGGTACATGGAGGTGCAGGTCGACGTGCGGCGCCACCACACCGCGCCGGAAATGACCTCGGAGCTGGAGTACACGGTGATCCGGCGCTCCCGGCAGCTGCGGAACGAGAAGCGGGATCCGGCCACGATGGTCCGCGGGCCGCTCGGCGACCAGGTGACGCTGGAGCAGGCGCTGCGGCTGCGGGCCTTCGACGTGTGGATCCACGAGCAGGACCTGCGGGCGGCACTGGGGGCACCGGGGAACTGGGACTCGCCGGGCGCCTACGTGGCGCGGGACCTCCTACTGGCCGGCCTGCCGAAGGTGGTGGCCAAGCGGGCGGGCGCGCCGGCGAACTCGGCGGTCGTCATCGACGTCCACGGGCAGCTGGAGTTCATGCGGACGGTACGGGTGGACGCGGACGGCCGCGGCACGGTGGACAAGTCGCCGTCGCTCGGTCCGGCGGTGACCCTGACGCTGGACTGGGAGACGTACGTCCGCCTGGCGGCGGGCCGGGTACGGGCGCACGCCGTCGCGGACCGGGTGAAGGTGGAGGGCGACGTGGAGCTGGCGGACGCCATCCTCACGCAGTTCTCCGTGACCCCGTAGGGCCCGGGCCGACCAGGGCCGCACCGTCCAGCCGGGTGGCCCGGGCGGCCGTGCGGCGGAACGCGGTGGGGCTGATCGCGTACGCGTCCCGGAAGGCACGACTGAAGGCCGCGGCATTGGTGAAGCACCAGCGGGCGCCGATCTCGTGGACGGGCCGTCCGGCCAGCTCGGGGCGGGCCAGGTCGGTGCGGCAACGCTCCAGGCGGCGGCGCCGGACGACGGCCGCGACGCTCTCCGGTCCCTCGCGGAAGAGCCCGTGCAGGGCGCGTACGGAGATGCCGTGGGCGGCGGCGATCAGGCCGGGGGTGAGCGCCGGGTCCCCGAGGCCGTCCTCGATGAAGGTGTCGATCCGCTCGCGCAGGGCACGGGCGCGGACCTCGGCGGGCAGCTCCCCGTAGGCGTCGAGGCGTTCGGCGAGGCAGGCGGCGGCCAGCTCGATCGTGGCCGTGCCGAGGTGGCGCAGCTCTTGCGGCCCGCAGTCGGAGCCGTGCCGTCCGAGCGAGGCGACGAACCCCGCCAGAACGGCCCCCAGACCGCTCTCCGCGCCGATGCGGTGGCCGAGCAGCGGATCGATCCGGCCGGCGCGCAGCGGCAGCACGGTCTTCGGCAGCTGGACGACCAGCGCCCGGAGGGTGCCGTTGCCCGGTCGGCAGTCGGCCTCGAAGGGGCGCGAGGTGTCCCAGAGGATCATGTCCCCGGGGGCGAGCTCCGCGTCGCTGCCGCGCTGGGACATCCACATCCGGCCGCGGGTCAGCAACGCCAGCTGGTACTGCTCCGGGTCCGAGCGCCGGATCAGGGCGGGGGTGCGGCGTGAGCGCACGTGGGAGTACTCGAAGGAAGAGACCTGTACGGCGCCCAGGTCCAGGACCGCCGCCTCCGCCTGGAAGTCGGCGGAGCGTTCGCTCCTGAGCGCGGTGGGCATCAGCGAGTGGGAGATGACGTCCGTGAACCAGTCGAACCTCTCCGCGGTCGGCACGGTGCCTGCGGACAGCTTCGTCCACATCTGCGGCGGATCCCCCTCCCGACACCGCTCTCCCGGGGGACGGCGGCGGACCTACGGCGCCTCGCGCCCTGCTGTTTCCGGGAGGGGACACGCACGGGACACCGGTTCCGGTTCCGGTTCCGGTTCCGGCCTTGGCTCCGGCTCCGGCTCCTGCGCGGGGACGGTGACGCGACTCCGGGCGGCTTCACGGGACAGGGCCAGGGGTCGCAGGCGCAGGATGCTGATGACTCCCACCGCTTCGAGGACGAAGACCGTGGAGAAGGCGACGCGGTAGTTGTCGCCGGTGGCGTCCAGCAGGACGCCGACCGTCAGCAGGGTGGTCATGGACGCGATGAAGCCGCCCATGTTCGTGATGCCGGAGGCGGTGCCCTGGCGCTCCGCCGGGTTGGCCGGGCGGGCGAAGTCGAAGCCGATCATCGAGGCCGGTCCGCACCCGCCCAGGACCAGGCACAGGGTGACCAGCAGCCACATCGGCGCGTGCTCGCCCGGGTAGGCGAGGACCGAGGCCCACAGCAGGGCGGTGAGGCCGACCGTGCCCAGGGCGAGCGGGATCCGCGCGGACTGGCGGCGGCCGACGAGCTGGCCGTAGACCAGCCCGAGCACCATGTTCGAGGCGACGACCAGCGTCAGCAGCCCGCCCGCGGTGGTCCGCGCCAGCCCCTGCGCCTCGACCAGGAAGGGCATGCCCCACAACAGCAGGAAGACCATCGCGGGGAACTGCGTGGTGAAGTGCACCCACAGGCCGAGCCGGGTGCCCGGTTCGGCCCAGGACTCCCGGATCTGGCGGCGCACGAAGCCCCCCGGGGCGACCGGAGCGCCCGGAGCCCCGGCGGCGCGGGGCGCGGGCCCGTACCCCTCCGGGTGGTCCCGCAGGAACAGCACCAGCGGCACCAGCACCACCAGCCCCGCCGCCGCGCTGCCCGCGAAGGCGGCGGTCCAGCCGACCCCGTGCAGGACCGGGGCGAGGACGAGGGTGGAGACGAGGTTGCCCGCCATGCCGACCAGCCCGGCCAGCTGCGCCATCAGCGGCCCGCGCCGGGCCGGGAACCAGCGGGTGCCGAGCCGCAGCACCGAGATGAAGGTCATCGCGTCGCCGCAGCCCAGCAGCGCCCGTGCGGCGAGCGCCATCCCGTAGGAGGGCGACAGCGCGAAGCCGAGCTGGCCGGCGGTGAAGAGCACCGCGCCCAGGGTCAGCACCCGCTTGGTGCCGAGCCGGTCGACCATCAGGCCCACCGGTATCTGCATGCCCGCGTAGACCAGCAGTTGGAGGAGGGAGAAGGTGGCCAGCGCCGAAGCATTGACGTGGAAGCGGTCGGCGGCGTCCAGGCCGGCCACGCCCAGGCTGGTACGGAAGATCACCGCCACGAAGTAGACGGCGACGCCGATGCCCCACACGGCGACGGCCCTCCGACCGCCCGGTGGATCGGAGGGTATGTCGGCCCTGGCGGGGGAGGCGTTCACCGAACCGCTCACCGAACCGCTCACCGGCCCGTTCACCGGCCCGGCCCCCGCACCAGGGCCTCGACCCGGCCGATGTGCCCGCGGACCGCCGCGGCCGCCGTGTCCGCGTCCCCGGCGCGCAGCGCGGCCAGGATCTCCGCGTGCTCGGCGAGGGTGCGGTCCAGCCGTTCGGGATGGGCGTGCAGCAGGGCCACGCCCATCCGCAGCTGCCGGTCGCGCAGTTGGTCGTAGAGCCGGCACAGGATCTGGTTCCCGGCGCTGCGCACGATCTCGGCGTGGAAGCCCCGGTCGGCGGCCATCATCGCGGCGAGGTCGCCCTCCTCGGCGTGCCGGCGCTGTTCGTCGAGCAGGGCGGCGAGCCGGTCCAGCAGGCCCGGTGGGGCCGGCACGGCCCTGCGGACGGTGAACTCCTCGACCAGCAGCCGGGTTTCGAGGACGTCGGTGATCTCCTGCACGGAGACCTGGAGGACCAGGGCGCCCTTCTTCGGGTACAGCTTCAGCAGCCCCTCGGTCTCCAGCCGCAGCAGCGCCTCGCGGACGGGCGTACGGGACACCCCCACGGCGGCGGCCAGTTCGCCCTCGGTCAGCAGGGTGCCGCCTTCGTAGCGGCGGTCGAGCACCCCCTGCTTGACGTGCTGGTAGACGCGGTCGGCGGCGGTCACGGCAGTGGCGGGGGCAGGCATGCGCACAGGATAGATACAACAGGGGTGGAAGCCCTGCCGGGTCCAGGATGCGGACCCGGCCCGGACGGAACCCCGGGTGTGGTCCGCGGGCCCTCCGCTGCATCGAAGGATGTAGCGCGCCTTCGTCCGCCCGCAGGACGTACGGGGCCGCGCGCGCCGAGACGCTGAAGTCATGGCCCACACCCTGCTCGCCCCGGTGGTACGCAAGACCGCCCGGCTCCCCCTCCTGGACGTCCTGCGCGGCGCCGCGATCCTCGGCACGCTCATGACCAACGTCTGGATCTTCACCTCGCCCGGCTCGGAGTGGGGGGTGCTCCAGGGCGGTCTGAAGCTGCCCGACCCGATCGCCGACCCCTCCGCCGCCCACCTCGCCGAGAGCGTCTTCCGCTTCCTCGCGGACGGCAAGTTCCTGGCGCTGCTGACGGTCCTGTTCGGGGTGGGCCTGGCCATCCAGTTCGACTCCGCAGCCCGCCGCGGCGACCCCTGGCCCGGCCGCTACCCGCGCCGCGCCGCGTTCCTCTTCGTCGAGGGCACCGTCCACTTCGTGCTCGTCTTCGCCTGGGACGTGCTCATGGGGTACGCCGTGACCGCCCTCCTCGTCGCCTGGCTGCTGGCCCGCTCCGAGAAGGTGCGCAAGGTGGCCATGTGGACGGCCGGCGGGCTGCACCTGGCACTGGTCTCCCTGGCGACCCTCGACGCACTGGCCCGGCCCGCCGGCGCCCCGAAGAGCCCGGACCCGGCCGCCGTCGAGCTGTACGCCCACGGCGGCTATCCGGCCCAGATCGCCCTCCGCCTGGAACACTTCCTCGCGCTGCGCATCGAACCGGTCTTCTCCTTCGGGCTGCTCGTGTTCCTCTTCCTCCTCGGCGTACGGCTGCACCGCGCGGGCGCCTTCACCGCCACCGCCGAAGGCCGCCGCATCCGGACCCGGATGGCCGCCTGGGGCCTGGGCCTCGGGCTGCCGCTGAACGCCGCGACCACCCTCGGCGGCTCCGACTTCTACATCCTGGGCCGCTACGGCGCCGCGCCGCTGCTCGCCCTCGGCTACATCGGCCTGATCGGCATCGCCCTCGACCGGCGGTGGATCCCGACCCCGGTGAGCCGTGCCCTCGGCTCCGTCGGCCGCACCGCCCTGTCCTGCTACGTCGCCCAGAACCTGCTCTGCATGCTGCTCTGCTACGGCATCGGGCTGGGCCTCGCCGAACGGCTCGGCGGCAGCGGCCCCTGGTGGGTGATGGGCCTGTGGGCCGGCGTGAGCCTGGCCCTGGCCGCCGGATCGTGGCTGTGGTTGCGCCGCTTCGACCACGGCCCCCTGGAAGCCGTACAGCGCACGGTCCTCAAGAGCCGCCGGTGAGCGCCGCCACCTCCACGTCCAGGACGAACTCGTCGTAGGGCGCCTCGTCCGGGTAGGGCGGCCGGACCTGCGCGAAGCGGATCCGGGCCCGGCTCCCGCCCGGGGGCCGGGCTCGGACCACGTAGGTCCGCTCCACCGGGGCCCCCGGCAGCGGGGCCGCCCCACCGGCCCCGGCGCCGGCCCCGGACCCGGGAGCCTCCGCCACCGTCACCGCGTCCGCGTCCCCGGTGACCTGCCAGGTCCACACGTACCCGCGCGCGCCGCGCCCGGTGAGCCGCAGCTCGTACGACTCGTCCGGGCCCAGCACGATGCTCCGTACCTCCACGCCCGCCCGGTCCTCTCAGACGGGGCCGATCACCGACCCCTCGTGCCAGCCCGCGCCGTCGCGCCAGTAGTGCTGGAGCCGGCGGTCGGTGCGCAGGACGATGACTTCCAGGTTGAACCCGAAACTGCCCTGGAGCATCCCGGTGACGGAGGCGACGTCGTGCCCGAAGACCGCGCTGCGCCGCCAGGGCGAGCCGACCGCGTTGCCGCGCCACCAGTGCTCCACGCCGCCGCCGGCGACGGCCACGCACAGCTCGTAGTTCCCGGCGGTGTCCTCGTCCGCGGCCCCGAACTGCCCCTCGATCAGGCAGGGCGCGGAGACGGCCGCCGTACCGCTGCCGAAGATCTCCCCGGCCCGCCAGGCGAAGCCGTTCGGATCGTCGCGCCACCACAGCTGCATGCGGCCGTCGGTGCGGGTGGCGACGAGGTCGAGGTGGCGGCCGCGGGTCTGGACGAGGGCGGGCCCGTAGTGGGCGATGCCGGAGGCGAACCGGCCGCCGTCGTTCCAGTTCCAGGGGGCGCCGTTGATCCGCCACCAGTGGTTGAGGCGGCCGTCGGCGGTCCGGACGACGACCTCGAAGTTGCCCGGCTTGCCGTAGTCGCTCTGGATGAACGCCGGGGTCGAACCGACGGCCGCGTCGCCCGGCCCGAAGACGCCGCCGTCGCGCCAGGCCCCGCCGGACTGCTCGTAGTACCAGTGGCGCAGCCGGCCGCCGGTGGTCACGTGCAGGGACTCCATGTTGCGGTTGTAGGTGGTGCCGGTGAAGGCGGGCTGTCCGGAGGCGTCGGCGGCGAAGGTGCCCGCGCGGGCCCAGGCGAACGGGGAATCGCCCTCGCGCCACCAGTGCTGGAGGCGGTCTCCGGGGGCGGTGGCGAGCAGCTCGAAGTTGCGGTGGGCGCGGCCGTTGCCGCTCTCGTAGACGTTGCCGGTGTGCAGGCGGCGCTTGGTCCACGGGTCGGGGTTGGTACCGCGCAGGCCGCACTTGGCCCAGTAGTCGATGTTGACCTCGCCGTAGGCGATCCGGCCGTAGCCGCCGACGTGGTAGCCCGTCCCCCAGGAGTTCTTGAACAGCCAGCACCCGGCCGCGTCGTCGTAGCCGACGATCAACACGCAGTGGCCGCCCGCGAGATGGTCGCTCGTACGGTGGTACACGCCGGAGCCGAGGCCGAAGAAGTCGTCGTACACGTCGAAGCAGGCCGTCAGCGGGCCGACCGTGTCCAGCCAGACCTTCTGCTGCTCCACGTCGCCGAGCCGGACGTAGTCCGTGATCCGGACGGTCCGGCCGGACCGGTCCCAGCTGGGCGTGTACTCGGCGCGCCAGGCGTCGCGGCGGGCGGCCGGCAGACCTGCGGGCGGGGTGCTGTACGGCCAGCAGTCCGGGTCCGCGAGCCCGCCGTTCGCCCTGATCCAGTCGAGGGCGGTCTCCGGATTGCTGCCCTGGCCGCAGGTGAAGCGCAGGCCGTCGTGGACGTCCCCCTCCGAGCGCTCCGCCCATACGTCGTGCTCGATCCGGGCCATGGACTCCACCAGGCCGGTGGCACCGAAGGCCCAACAGGAACCGCACGGGTTCTGGTCCTTCACCTTGGTGATCCACGGCCAGCCCCAGCGGCTGCGCCAGTCCACGGCGGCGGGCCGGGCCGAAGCGGCCGTCCCCCGGACCCCGGGCAGCAGCCCGTGGGCGGCGCGGCGCCGGGTCAGATGCGGATTGCCGCTCGCGCGGCCGATCGTCCCCGGGAGGTCGATCACCCCTGCGTCCTCTGCGGTGGTCAGGTTCGCCCCGGGCTCCAGACCGAGCGAGGGCCGCGGCACGGGCTCCTCGTCGGCGAGGTGCTCCAAGACCGACCAGCGCGCCCCCTGCGCGATGAGCTGCGCACGCAGCTCGCCCACCGACTGGACAGACTCCTCCGGCATAGCGGCCCCCCAGCTGCAACCGTTCGGATCCAAGACCCGGGAGCGTCTCCCCCGCGCCCGGGGGCGTCAAGGGGGTCCGCACGGTCGCGCGGGGGCACGAGGGGGCGTGCCGTGCCGCGGGGCCCGCGGGCTCGGCCGGGACGGCACCGGGAGCCGGGTCGCCGGATGCCGGATGCCGGGCGCCGGGTCGCCCGCAGCCGTGAGGGCGGCGTGCCGGGGTTCAACCGTCCAGGGAGATCGCGTTCTTGGCGCGCTCCACGGATTCCTCGGACGCGGGTCCACCCGGGTTCTCCGTCGCCAGTGCCTGGTTGAGGTCGACGAAGGGCCGCATCCGCTCCTCGTAGCGGGCGTACGCGGCGAGGTGGTCGCCGGGCGCCTGGGCGAGGGAGTCGGCCAGCACGTGGGCGCCCACCAGGGCCAGGCTGGTGCCCTGTCCCGAGAGGGGGGAGGGGCAGTAGCCGGCGTCCCCGAGCAGGGCGACCCGGCCCCGCGACCACTGGTCCATGCGGATCTGCGCCATGGCGTCGCAGTAGAAGTCGGGCGCCTTGCGGGCGGCCCCGGCCAGGCGGGCCCCTTCCCACCGGACGGTCTCCAGCCGGTCGACGACGGTGCGCCGCAGGGCCTCGCCGGTACGCAGTTCCGGGGCGAGGGGGGCGGACTCGAAGCCGAAGGCGATGCGCAGTTCGGTGTTGTCGCGCACGGGCATGATGCCGAAGCCCATGTCCCCGTCCCGCAGCCACATCTGCCAGTCCTGCAGGCCGAGGAAGTTGTCCGCGCCGAACACCGAGAGGTAGCTGCCCAGGTGGTGGGTGTAGTCCTCTTCGGGGCCGAAGGCCAGGCGCCGCACGGTGGAGTGCAGACCGTCCGCGCCGACGACGAGGTCGAAGGTGCGCGGCGCCGCGTGCGCGAACTCCACCCGCACTCCGCTCTCGTCCTCCTGCAGCCCCGTGACGGTGTCGCCGAAGAGGTACTCGACGTCCGCGCGGGTGTGCTCGTGGACCATCCGCACCAGGTCCTCGCGCAGCACCTCGATGTCTTCGCCGTCGAGCCGGCCGCTGCTGAAGGTCGCCTCGGTGGAGCGGCCGACCTCGCTGCCGTCGGGGCCGAGGATCGACATGCCGCGCATCCGGGTGCGGACGCGGCTCGCCCGCTCCAGCAGCCCCACGCGCTCCACCACGTCGAGCGCGACGCCGCGGATGTCCACGGCCTGCCCGCCGCCCCGCACGCCCGGGGCGCGTTCGACGACGGTGGCCTCGAAGCCGTGGCCGTGCAGGAGGTGGGCGAGGACGGGACCCGCGATGCCGCCGCCGGAGATGAGTACGGTCCGCATGAGAAGCTCCTTCAGTGGTTTGTACGCTGTACGCAGACTGAATGTACGACGTACACACAGGCCTCTCAACTGGCATGACAACGCATCTGTACTAGCGCAGACCAGCTCCGGAAGAGATCCCCGCTGCTACCCTCTGCACTAGTACAGGACAGAAAGGCGGAAGAACGTGACGCAGACCACAGGCACGGCGGGCGATCCGCCCTACCTGCGCATCGTCGCCGCGATCCGGCGGCGCATCGCGGACGGGGAACTGGCCCCCGGGGACCGGGTCCCCTCCACCCGGCAGATCGCCGCGCACTGGGGCGTCGCGCTCGCCACCGCCACCAAGGCGCTGACCACCCTGCGCCTGGAGGGCCTGGTCGAGGCCCGCCCCCGGATCGGCACGGTCGTCGCCGGGAGCGCCCCCGCCCCTGCCGCCGCACCGGCCCGCAGGCGCCCCTCGCCCGCCCCGGACACCGAGCCGGAGCTGACCCTCGACCGGATCGTCCGCGCCGCCATCGACATCGCCGACGCCGAAGGACTCGCGGGGCTCTCCATGCGCGGTGTCGCGGCCCGGCTCGGCGTCGCCGCCATGTCGACCTACCGGTACGTCCCGAGCAAGGAGGACCTGATCCTCCTCATGGCCGACGCCGCCTTCGGGGAGGAGTCCTACCCCGCCGAAGCCCCCGCCCACTGGCGGGCGCGCATCGAGGTGGGCGCCCGCACCCTGTGGGGCCTGTACCGCAAGCACCCCTGGCTGGCCCAGATCAGCTCCCTCACCCGCCCGTTGCTCCTGCCCAACCTGCTGGTCCACGGCGAGTGGATGCTGGCCGCCCTCGACGGCCACGGACTCGACCCCACCACCCTCTTCGACATCCACGTCCTGCTCTACAGCCATGTGCAGGGCCTGGCCGTGCACATGGAGATGGAGGCCAACGCCGAAGCCGCCACGGGCCAGTCGGAGGACCAGTGGATGGACAGCCGCGCCCCCGTCCTCCAGGAGCTGGTGGACTCCGGCCGCTTCCCGACCTTCGCCAAGGTGGTCGGATCCTTCGAGGACGGCTACGACCTGCGGCTCGACGCGCTCTTCGACCTCGGCCTGGGGACCCTCCTGGACGGCCTGACCCCCGTCGTCGAGGGCTGAGGACGCCCCCTCGGGCTCCCTCGGGCCCCGCCGGGAGCCCGGCGGAGGCCCGTATAGGGTCGGGCCGTATGGGGACGTGGAGCGCACCGAGCGCCATCGAGAGAGAGCTGTACGAGGCCAAGACCGCCGGCAACTGGGCCGCGTACTTCGACGTGCTGGCCCGTACGCCGCTGTACGTGGCGCAGTCCCGCGCACAGTCCGACGCGCACCCCGACTCGGTGTTCTTCCACGCCACCCCGGACCGGATGCTCGTCGTCCACACCGCCGGCATGCTGCCCGCCCCCACCCCCGAGACGGTCTACGAATCGCGCAGCCTGCGCTGGTTCGCCAAGGTCTGGGCCGCCGACGACCCCGCCTTCCTCGCCGTCAACCCGGGCTCCCCCGCCGAGGCCTACCTCACCACCACCCCCGCCGACCTGGCCCGCTGGCGCACCCACGCGGAGGCCGCCCCCCACTACGGCCTGCCCGAGGGCAAGGTCCACGCCCTGTTCACCGGCGGCCCGCTGCACGGGCCCGTCGCCCACGGTCTCGCCGTCGGCGGCCATCTCGCCGTCACGAACGGCGAGTTCTGGAACTCCCTCGCCTACCACGGCAGCGGCTACCAGTACGAGCGCCGCCGCGTCGCGAAGAGCTGGAGCATCACCGACCGGCCCGACTGGCTCTCCACCCTGGAGGCGCTGTTGGAGTGCGGGATGGTCAGCCCCGTCTGGGAGTACGCGCTCCGCGTCCGCCGGGCCCTCGCCTCCGACTTCGCCGGGCCGGTGGACATCGAGCACTGGCGGCACGCCGCCGAGGCCGCCCTGCGCCGCGGCGCCGAACGCGCCGCCGAACCGCAGCTCACCCCCGACGGGGTCACCGTCGCCCAGCCGCGGCCGGTCGCCGAGGTCGAGGGGGAAATAGCCGGCGTCAAACGCCTGATCGGCCGGATCACCCGCTACGAGCAGCGCTTCCGGGCCGACGGACTACTCCCCGAGGACGGCTGGGTCCGCTCCGTGGAGGGCTGGGACATCGGCCGGGCCTCGCAGATGGCCCGCTGGGGCGTCGGCTGCCGCTACGGGACCGTCGCCGAGGCCGAGAAGGCCGTACTGCGCGCCGGGGAGTCCGCACGCGACACGTACCGCTCGTGGGCGGAGTTCTCCGCCGGGTACGTCCTCGGCCGGTGCCTGCACTTCGACGAGGAGGAGTTCGGCACCTGGTACACGACCGCCCTCGCCGCCCACCTCGCACTGACGACGGACCCGGCCAGTCCCTGGCTCAACATCCCCTGGAACTAGGCCGTTCCCCCCGGCCGTCCGGACGGTGTCCGACCTCGGGTAGTCGGCGGCCGCGGCCGGAAACCGGCGGCGGGCCACCGGCTCCCCGACTAGCCTCGCCGCCATGACTGTTGAGCTGAACGAGACCGTGCGTGGGCTGCTCGACGCGCCGCACCCCGCCGTCCTGTCGACCATCAACCCCGACGGAAGTCCGCAGAGTTCGGTGATCTGGGTGACCCGCGACGGCGGCGACCTGCTGGTCTCCACCGAGCAGGGCCGCCGCAAGGAGCGCAACATCGTCCGGGACGGGCGGGTCGGGCTCACCGTCTTCGACCTGGCCAATCCCTTCCTCTACGCGGAGATCCGCGGCACGGCCACCGTCACCGAGGACATCGGCCGGGCGGTGGCCGTCCGGATCGCCGAGGAGTACATGGGCCCGGGCGCCGGCAAGGAGTACGCGCAGGCCCCGGCCGAGGACGTCCGCGTGGTCGTCCGCATCACCCCGACCAAGGTCCTCGGCAACGCGGCCCGGTAGACCCGACGGCGTGCGGTCCGACCTAGGGAAGGTCGGGCCGGACCGTCGCCCAGGCGTCGACCGCCCGCGCCGCGGGGTCGGCGTCCGCGAGGTGGGGCCGTACGAGCACCAGCCACGGGACCAGGCTCTTGATCCGGCGCAGGTGCCGGATCCGGTGGTACGGGAGGTCCCGCCAGGCCCGGCCCTGGGCCGCGGCCTGCTCCGGGGTCAGGTCGATCAACGCCAGCAGCTCCCGGCACAGGGCGGCCGGGTCACCGCCCCGGTCCGGACCGAACTGCTGGATCAAGTAGACCTGTACGCAGGCCAGTTCTGGCGCCCGGAGCAGATCGGGCCCGCCTTCGGCCCGCGCGCAGCGGTGGGTGGCGGCCAGCGCGATCCGGCCCCAGCGCAGCCGGATCCCGTCCGGCAGCCGCTCGTCCCGCATCCGCACCCCGGCCAGGACGCGCAGGGTCCGCGGGTGCGGTTCGTCGCGCAGCGGCGGGTCGGTGGCCAGCCAGGCCTCCAGCTCCTCCAGCGCGTGCCCGTCGGGCGGCACCGAGGTCAGCACCTGCCCCCGGGTGAGCAGCGCGACCATGGCGCCGGCGAGGTGGACCTTCGCGACGTGCCCGGCGTCGAAGGAGCCGACGGCCCGCCCGTGGCGTTCGATGCGGCGCAGGCCGATCCTGGATTCCCCGACGGCGTAGACCTGTCCGGCCCGCGCCACCCCGCCGACGCACCGGACCACGCACACGCCGCCCGTGACGTCGGCCTCCTCGACGGAGTACACCTGCAATTCGGCGATGGACACCCGCGCCCCCTTCCCCGGGCGGAGGTTACCTCCCGGGGCGGCCGCACGCGCTCACGGGAGCCGTGGAGGTTCCAGCCGTGGAGGTTTCACCCGGACGGTGCCTCCAGGACGAGGCGGATCTCGGTGACCTCGTAGCCGGCGCGGTCGAAGGCGGCGGCCATCGGCGCGTTGACGGTGTCGGTGGTCGCGGTGATGCGCCCGGCGCCCGCGGCGGCGTGGAAGCGGGTGATCTCGCCCAGGATCTCGTCGATCAGGCCCTGGCCGCGCTGCTCCGGTACGACGCCCAGGTAGCCGACGTTGCGGTGGTACGGGGTCGCCGACGGGACGGCCAGGCCCGCGAGGCGGCCGTCCGGGAGGTGGGCCAGGCGCCACCAGGAGCGCTCGCCGGGGCAGTCGAGGTAGAAGTCGAAGTCCTCGCGGGCCAACTGCTCGGCGTCCATCAGCTCCAGCTCGTGCTGCGTGGCCAGGTCGAGGCTGCCCTGGGAGAGCCGGACGAAGGCGTCCAGCATCTCCTCGTCCGTTCCCTCGCGGAAGACGAGCCGGCCGGTGGGCCCGGCCGTCCCGGCGGCCGGGGTCCACTCGTAGCGCAGGCGCTCGATCTCGCGCGTCAGGCCCGCCTCGGCCGCGGCCTCCTGGCGCCAGGCGACCGCCGCGGCCAGCTCCGGCTGCTCCCGCCAGCCGCGCGGCAGGGAGATGTTGTAGCCCGGCCGCGTGCCGAAGGCGGCGTGCCCGGCCTCCAGCAGCCCGGCGGCGACCCCGGCCGGGTCTGCCACGTCCTCGCGCACCTGGAGGCAGTCGAGCGCGACGGGCCGCTCGCTGTCGGCGCGACCCCACCACAGGGCGCGGGCGAGGATCCGCCCGTCCTCGTCCTCGGCGAACCAGATCCACTCGGGCCGGATCTGGTTCTCCGCGAGCTCCTCACGGATCCGCTCGGCGGTCAGGGCGGGCACGGGCCCGTCGGCCGGATGGGCAACGGCACGGTCCAGGTCCGCGGGGTCCGCGGTGGCAGCACGAAAGATCATCTGGCGATGATCACACGGGGTTCACCCCGCTGACCAGGGGTTTCCCCCACAGCCCGGGCGCTCCCCCTGTTCCACGATCCCTTCCAGGACGTGGGCGTACTCCCGCAGGCGCCGCTTGAAGGGCTCCGCCGAGCCCGACGGGGGCATCAGGAGCCCGGGCAAGAACGCGACCCTCCACATCAGGAACACCTCGTGGAGCGACCGTCCACGGCCGGCCCCGCCCCACGTGCACGCCGCGCCGATCACCTCCGCGATCTCCCGGGCCCGGCCCTGCACGTCGTCGCCGCCGCGCAGGGCCGCCACCCCCACCAGCGCCTGGAGGAAGTGCGCCAACTGGCGGTCGGCGCCCGCCCGAGCCATGCGGCGAACGGTTTCCGGCGCGCCGAGGTCCGGGGTCAGCTCCTCGATGCCCCCCGACCACATCAGCAGGACGGCCGGCGCAACCTCGTGCTCGCGCAGGTACCCGAGCCCGTCCATGATCTCCATCGACGCGTCGTGGAAGGCGCCCAGCCGCCGCACCACGTCCAGCAGCCGGTCCAGTTCGCCGCGGTGACGCGCGACGAACTCGCCCACCGACGCCGATTCCAGCGCCGCGCCGCACTCGACGAGGCCGCCGAGCGGTCCGAAGACCTCCCGTACGAGCGTCGTCTCCGACGCCACGGGTGCCGCCGGGACGTGCTCTTCCACCGCACCGCTCCTTCGCACCGCTCCTGCGGGACGTTCCTTCGTTGCGCACGGCCGATGGCCGGCCTCCGCAGGGGAGACCGGCCATCGGGTGGGGCGTCGTACGTGCCGCTACGACCAGGTGACCAGGCGGCGGGGGTGTTCCAGGACCGCCGCGATGTCGGCGAGGAACTTGGAGCCGAGCTCGCCGTCGATGAGACGGTGGTCGAACGACAGCGCCAGGGTGGTGACGTGGCGGGGCTTCACCTTGCCCTTGTGGACCCACGGCTGGAGCTTGATCGCGCCGACCGCGAGGATCGCGGACTCGCCGGGGTTCAGGATCGGCGTACCGGTGTCGACGCCGAAGACGCCGACGTTGGTGATGGTGATCGTGCCGTTCTGCATGTCCGCCGGGGAGGTCTTGCCGTCGCGGGCCGTGGCGACCAGCGAGGACAGGGACTCCGACAGCTCGCCGAGGGTCTTGGCGTGCGCGTCCTTGATGTTCGGGACGATCAGCCCGCGCGGAGTGGCCGCCGCGATGCCCAGGTTGACGTAGTGCTTGAGCACGATCTCCTGGGCCGCCTCGTCCCAGGACGCGTTGACGTCCGGGTTGCGGCGGATGGCCACCAGCACGGCCTTGGCGATGAGCAGCAGCGGGTTGATCCGCAGCCCTGCGAGGTCCGGGTCGGCCTTGAGCTCCTGGACCAGCTTCATCGTGCGCGTCACGTCGAAGGTGATGAACTCGGTGACGTGCGGCGCGGTGAAGGCCGAGCCGACCATGGCCTGCGCGGTGACCTTGCGGACGCCCTTGACCGGGATGCGGGTCTCCCGCGCCGAGGCGTCGGCCGCGGGGGCCGCGGCCACCGCGACGGGCGCGGCCGCTGCGGCCGGGGCGACGGCCGGAGCCGCCGCGGGCGCGGCGGCCTGCGGGGTGATCGCCGCGGCGGCCGCAGCGTGCACGTCCTCCCGGGTCACGACCCCGCCGTCACCGGTGGGGACCACCGAGGCCAGGTCGATGCCGAGGTCCTTGGCGAGCTTGCGCACCGGCGGCTTGGCCAGCGGCCGCTCGCCGGTCGGCTGTGCCGGAACGGCGGGGAGCGGCGCCGGGGCGGCCGGGGCCTCCGGGGCGGCCACCGGGGCCGTCGTGCCGTTCTGCGCGGCCACGGCGGGCGCCGGAGCGGCCTTGCGCGGGCGGCGCTTGGTGGAGGACTCGGAGACTCCGTAGCCGACCAGGACGGGCTGGCGGGCGGCCGGGGCCGGCTCGGCGGCGGCCGGAGCCTCTGCCGCCGCGGCAGCGGGGGCCGGGGCCTCCGCCTCGCCGGTCTGCACCGAGATGATCACCTGGCCGACGTCGACCGTGGTGCCCTCCTCGAAGAGGAGCGCGTGCACGACGCCGTCGAACGGGATCGGCAGTTCCACGGCGGCCTTGGCGGTCTCGACCTCGCAGACGACCTGGCCGTCGGTGACCGTGTCGCCCGGCTGGACGTACCACTTGAGGATCTCGGCCTCGGTGAGGCCCTCGCCCACATCGGGCATCTTGAATTCGCGGATGGTCATGACGCGGGTCTCCTAGTACGCCAGCGAGCGGTCGACGGCGTCGAGCACCCTGTCCAGGCCGGGCAGGTACTCGTCCTCCAGGCGGGCCGGCGGGTACGGGGCGTGGAAACCGCCCACGCGCAGGACCGGCGCCTCCAGGTGGTAGAAGCACCGCTCCGTGATGCGGGCGGCGACCTCCGCGCCCACGCCGAGGAACACCGGCGCCTCGTGGACGACCACGAGCCGACGGGTCTTCTCGACCGAGGCCTGGATCCCGTCGAAGTCGACCGGCGACATCGAGCGCAGGTCGAGGACCTCCACCGACTTGCCCTCCTCGGCGGCAGCGGCCGCGGCCTCCAGGCAGACCTTCACCATCGGGCCGTAGGCGGCCAGGGTGACGTCCGAGCCCTCGCGGCTCACGCGCGCCTTGTGCAGCTCACCGGGGATGGCGTCGAAGTCGACCTCGCCCTTGTCCCAGTAGCGGCGCTTCGGCTCGAAGAAGATCACCGGGTCGTCGCTGAGGATCGCCTGCTGGAGCATCCAGTAGGCGTCGCTCGCGTTCGAGGGGGAGACCACCTTGAGGCCCGGCACGTGCGCGAAGAGCGCCTCGGGGGACTCGCTGTGGTGCTCGACCGCGCCGATGCCGCCCGCGTACGGGATGCGCACGACGACGGGCATCTTGACCTTGCCCAGGGCGCGCGCGTGCATCTTCGCGAGCTGCGTGACGATCTGGTCGTACGCGGGGAAGACGAAACCGTCGAACTGGATCTCCACGACCGGCCGGTACCCGCGCAGGGCCAGGCCGATGGCGGTGCCGACGATGCCCGACTCGGCGAGCGGCGTGTCGATGACCCGCTCCTCGCCGAAGTCCTTCTGCAGGCCGTCGGTGATCCGGAAGACACCGCCCAGCTTGCCGACGTCCTCACCCATGATCAGGACCTTGGGGTCCTGCTCCAGGGCCTTGCGCAGCGACTCGTTGAGCGCCTTAGCGATCGACATCTTCTCGACAGCCATCAGTGACCCTCCTCGAAGGACGCGAGGTAGGCGGCGAACTGGGCGCGCTCCTCGTCGACGAGCGCGTGCCCGTCCGCGTAGACGTTCTCGAAGATCGCCATGGTGTCCGGGTCGGGCATGGCGCGCACGGCCTCGCGCACGCGCTTGCCCATCGCCTCGCTCTCCGCCTCCAGCTCCGTGAAGAACGCCTCGTCGGCGCCCCCGGTGGCCAGCAGGTGGGCCTTCAGGCGCAGGATCGGGTCCTTGGCCTCCCAGGCCGCCGTCTCCTCGTCCCGCCGGTACTTCGTCGGGTCGTCGGAGGTGGTGTGCGCGCCCATGCGGTACGTGAACGCCTCGACCAGGGTCGGGCCCTCGCCGCGGCGGGCCCGGTCCAGGGCCCAGCGGGTCACGGCCAGGCAGGCCAGCACGTCGTTGCCGTCGACGCGCACGCCGGGGAAGCCGAAGCCCTGCGCGCGCTGGTAGAGCGGCACGCGCATCTGGCGCTCGGTCGGCTCGGAGATCGCCCACTGGTTGTTCTGGCAGAAGAACACCACGGGGGAGTTGTAGACGGCGGAGAAGGTGAACGCCTCCGCGACGTCACCCTGGCTGGACGCACCGTCACCGAAGTAGGCGATGACCGCGGAGTCCGCGCCGTCCTTGGCCACACCCATCGCGTAACCGGTCGCGTGCAGCGTCTGCGAGCCGATGACGATCGTGTAGAGGTGGAAGTTGTTGGTGTTCGGGTCCCAGCCACCGTGGTTCACGCCGCGGAACATGCCGAGCAGGTTGGTCGGGTCGACCCCGCGGCACCAGGCCACGCCGTGCTCGCGGTACGTCGGGAAGACGTAGTCCTCGTCGTTGAGCGCCCGGCCGGAGCCGATCTGCGCGGCCTCCTGGCCCAGGAGCGAGGCCCACAGGCCCAGCTCGCCCTGACGCTGCAGGGCGGTCGCCTCGCCGTCGAACCGACGGGTCATGACCATGTCGCGGTACAGCCCGCGCAGGTCCTCGGTGGTGATGTCGGCGACGAAGGGGGCGAACTCGGCGTTCTCCGCGTTGTCGACGCGGTCCCCTTCGGGCGTCAGCAGCTGTACGAGCTGAGGTACGGCGTCCTGCGTCTGCGCGGTGGCAGCGGCGGGCTTGGCGGCGGCGTTCGCCGCGCCTGCCGCCCGCTTGGTGCCGCTGCTGCGTCGCGGCTTGCGCGCGGCAGTGCTCTCCACGGTCACGTGTGCTCCTCCGTCGGTCCGGCACCCGGGTTCTCCGGGGTCCAGTGCGGCTCACCTGTATCCGTAACGAGCACACGGGGTGGGTGCGCTTCGCGTACGGGGATTCAGGCGTGACAGGTGTCCCGGCGAGTGCCCTGCGCAATGCACGTTACCCAGTGCGCCGCATAACTGCGAAACCCCGTTTGACCTGCGTTTTTGCTTGGATTTCCTAGTAAAAACGTAGCAACGGGAACAACCACTGGTCACAGCCTTGCAGGGGCCGGGAACAACGGCACGTTATCCCGGGTAACTCCGACAGGGAAGGGGTGAGTGTGTGAAACTGACTTCGTGCGCGAAGACGGAAAAATCAAGGTATTCCTCCTGGACGACCACGAAGTGGTGCGTCGGGGCGTCCACGAGCTCTTGTCGGTCGAAGAGGACATCGAGATCGTCGGCGAGGCCGGCACCGCCACCGACGCACTGGTCCGCATCCCCGCCACCCGTCCCGACGTGGCCGTCCTCGACGTCCGGCTCCCCGACGGCAGCGGCGTGGAGGTCTGCCGCGAGGTGCGCTCGCAGGACGAGGACGTCAAATGCCTGATGCTGACCTCCTTCGCCGACGACGAGGCACTGTTCGACGCGATCATGGCCGGCGCCTCCGGTTACGTGCTCAAGGCGATCCGCGGCAATGAGCTGCTGAGCGCCGTACGCGACGTCGCCGCCGGCAGGTCGCTGCTGGACCCGGTCGCCACCGCCCGCGTGCTGGAGCGGCTGCGCGACGGCGGCAGGAACGGCCGGGGCGACGACCGCCTCGCCCACCTCACCGAGCAGGAGCGGAAGATCCTCGACCTGATCGGCGAGGGCCTGACCAACCGCGTCATCGGCGAGCGGCTGCACCTGGCCGAGAAGACCATCAAGAACTACGTCTCCAGCCTGCTCTCCAAGCTGGGCATGGAGCGCCGCTCCCAGGCCGCGGCCTACGTGGCCCGCCTGCAGGCCGAACGGCGCTGACCCCGCCGCACGCGCCGCGGCGGTCCGGGTTCCACGGGGCCCGGCGTTCCATTCGGGACCAACGTCCCCGGTCCTGGGGGCGGGCTGCTCTTCCCCGGCGGGGTGTCGGTGACCGAGAGTGGACGGCATGTCCCCCGAGGAACTCCACGCCGTCGAACTGCTGCGCCGGGTGCCGTACGGCCGCGTGGCCACCAGCATGCGCGCGCTGCCCTTCCTCGCGCTCGCCCGGCACATCGTGGTGGACGGCGGGGTGCTCTTGAGAATGCATTCCGGTTTCGGCTACCACCAGGCCTGCAACGGCAGTGTGGTGGCCTACGGGGCCGACAATTCCAATTCGCCGGACGCCGAGCTCTGGTCGGTCCAGTTCACCGGAACGGCGCAGGTCGTCGAGCCCACCAACGCCGAGCTGGAGCTCTTTGGTCCGGTTCCGCATTTCATCGACGGCCAGGTCTTCGACCCCGTCTACATGCGGATCGAACCCCAGTTCGTCACCGTGCACTCGCTCGCCCGGATTCCGGACCGGCAGTACCAACACGCACTCTGACCCGCGCTCACGCGGATACGGGAACGGGCCCGGCGGAATTGATTCCGTCGGGCCCGTCCGTGCGTCCGTCTCACTCCTCCGAGTTGGTACCGCCGCCGCCACCACCGGCGCCGCCACCAGGGCCGCCGGCACCGCCAGTCGTCTCCGTGGGCTTCGTCGACGGCTTCGTCGACGGCGTCGTCGGCGGGGCCGTCGGGGACTTCGTCACCGCCGAGCTGCTCGGCGAGGCCGTACCCGTCGGCGTGTGCGTCGCGGTGGCCGTCGGCGTCGGGCTGAAGCTCTGCGTCCGGCCGCGGGTGGGCGGCGGCGAATTGTCGGTGGTGGCCGGAGGGTTGTCCTGGGTCTGCGGCGGCTGGGTGAGGCTCGGGGAGGCGGACTTGCTCGGCTCGCCGCTCGGGGTGCTCTGGGTGGTCTCGGGCTTCTTGTTGTCGACCTTGCCCATGCTGTTGACGGCGTAGGCCACGCCGCCCATGACCGCGACGACCGCGAGGACCGCGAACAGCCACACCTTCCAGCGGCCGCCGCCACTGCGGTCGTCGTAGCCGTCATAGCCGTCGTACCCGCCGTTGCCGGCCTGGCCGTGACCGCCGGGGAAGGCCGAACCGTCGTCCGGGTTCAGCGACGGCACCATCGGCGCCTGGAACTGCGAGGTCGAGGCGTGCGCCCCGTACTGCTGCCCGCCGGTCCCGCTCACCGGCATCGCCGTGGTGGGCGCGGCACCGCCCCGCCCGTGCGGCAGGGACATGGTGACCGGGCCGGTGCCCCAGGTGCCGGTGTTCGGCCCCTGGTCGTGCAGCATCTGGAGCGCGTACTGGACCAGCCCGCGCATCTCCTCGGCGCTCTGGAACCGGTCGTCCGGATCCTTGGCGAGGGAACGCATGACCAGGCCGTCGAGCTCCTGCGGGAGGTGACGCCCCTCCGGCAGCTGGGAGGGCGGCACCGGCGCGTCCTGGACGTGCTGGTAGACCACCGACAGCGGGGTCTCGCCGGTGAACGGGGGACGCAGCGCGAGCAGTTCGTAGAGCAGGCAGCCGGTCGCGTACAGGTCGGAGCGGTGGTCGACGGCCTTGCCGAGGGCCTGCTCGGGCGACAGGTACTGCGGGGTGCCCATGACCATGCCGGTCTGGGTCATCGTCGACTGGGCGCCGTGCAGGGCGCGGGCGATGCCGAAGTCCATCACCTTGACCGCGCCGGTCTCGGTGATGATGACGTTCGCGGGCTTGATGTCGCGGTGCACGATGCCGTGCTGGTGCGAGTAGGCGAGGGCTTCGAGCACGCCCGAGGTGATGATGAGCGCCTGCTCGGGTCCCGGGGCCTCCGCGCTGAGCAGGAGGTCACGGATGGTGCGGCCCTCGACGAGCTCCATGACGATGTACGGGACGGTGTTCGGGCCGACCCGGTCCTCGCCCGAGTCGTACACGGCGACGACGGCGTGGTGGTTGAGTCCGGCGACGGACTGCGCCTCGCGCGTGAAGCGGGCCTTGGACACCGGGTCCTCGGCGAGGTCCGCGCGCAGCAGCTTCACGGCGACGGTGCGGCCCAGTCGGACGTCCTCGGCCGCGAACACCTCGGCCATGCCGCCGCGCCCCAGCCGGTGCGTCATCCGGTAACGGCCGTCTCCCACCAGGCCGCCGGCGCCCCATTGCTCAGGACCATCGGTCATCCCGGCGCCGTTTCCATCGGGTTCGGGTGCCATCAGTCCTCGCCGTCGTATCTCTCGGTCGCCGCTCAGCGGTCGTCCTCTTCGTCGGTGCTCCGGTGAACGCTACAGCCTCGGAACCGGTCACCGTTCGGACAAGGCCGCCTGTGCCCGTGTGGTCACGGAACGGGTACCTGGCTTGACGTGTGCTTGCCCTCGGGCAGACTGGGCGCCATGTGCGCCCGGCCAGCGGCGTGGGAAGACATCCCGAGGGGGAGCAACAGTCATGAGCCAGGACGGCACTCAGGGCCAGTACGCGGGCGGCTCTTTGGCCGGTGGCCGTTACCAGCTAAGGGACTTGCTGGGTGCGGGCGGCATGGCGTCCGTGTACCTGGCGTACGACTCGGCCCTCGACCGGCAGGTCGCCATCAAGACGCTGCACAGCGACCTCGGCCGCGAGCAGTCCTTCCGCGAACGATTCCGCCGCGAGGCCCAGGCTGTAGCGAAACTGTCGCACACGAACATCGTCTCGGTGTTCGACACCGGCGAAGGCGAAGTGACGTTCGGCGGCGCCGCCGCGGGCGACGGCGCGGTGATGCCGTACATCGTCATGGAGTACGTGGAGGGCCAGCCGCTGGGCTCGGTGCTGGAGGAGGACATCCGCCGGCACGGAGCCATGCCGGCGGACAAGGCGCTGAAGGTGACGGCCGACGTGCTGGCCGCCCTGGAGACCAGCCACGAGATGGGGCTCGTCCACCGCGACATCAAGCCCGGCAACGTCATGGTGAACAAGCGCGGCGTGGTCAAGGTGATGGACTTCGGCATCGCCCGCGCCATGCAGTCGGGGGTCACCTCGATGACGCAGACCGGCATGGTCGTCGGCACCCCCCAGTACCTCTCGCCCGAACAGGCGCTGGGGCGCGGGGTCGACGCCCGTTCCGACCTCTACTCGGTCGGCATCATGCTGTTCCAGCTGCTGACCGGGCGGATCCCGTTCGACGCGGACTCGCCGCTGGCCATCGCCTACGCCCACGTGCAGGAGGAGCCGGTCGCCCCGTCCTCCATCAACCGGTCGCTGACCCCGGCGATGGACGCGCTGGTGGCACGGGCCCTGAAGAAGAACCCGAACGAGCGTTTCCCCACGGCCGCGGCCATGGGGGACGAGGTCGCGCGGGTGCTGGGCTCGGGGCAGACCGGGGCGCCGGTCATCGTCCAGGGCCACGGGCCCCTGAGCAGCGGCGCGGGCGTGGCCTCGGCCGTGTTCCCGCCGGTGGAGTCCGGGTACCAGGCGCCCCCGCAGTCGGTGCAGCAGCCGTACCAGGCGCCGCAGACCCCGCCGCCGGCCCCGTACGCACCGACGCCGGCCCCCCAGCACGCGCAGGGCGGCTACGCCTACCCGCACACGCCCCCGCCGCAGCAGCAGTACGCGCCGCAGACCCCGCCGCCGTACACGATCTCCCCGACGAGCACGCAGTCCGCGGCGTCCGGTGACGGCAAGCGGAACAGGCCGGTGGTCATCGGCGCGATCGCGGTGACCCTGCTGGCCGTCGGCGGGCTGATCGCGGCGATCTCGATGAACGGGGACGACAAGGACAAGGGCGGCACCACGGCGGACCCGGGGAGCTCCGCGTCGGCCTCCGCGAAGGCCGGGTACAAGGGGCCCGACCTGACGCGCACGATCGACCCGAAGAAGTGCTCGGAGCCGGTGAAGCACTACAGCGAGGCCGGCAAGTACTCGGCGCCGGACCTCAAGTACAAGAACCTGCTCTCCGTGAAGGAGTGCATCCAGGCCTCGCGCGGCAAGTACAAGATCGTGGAGAAGGACGAGGCCGTGTACGGCAAGGACACGGTGCTGTTCCAGTCCCCGGCCGCCGGCGAGAAGATCGACAAGGAAGGCACGGAGTACACGCTGACCGTGTCGACCGGAAACCCCGAATAGCGCGGCGGGCGCCGCCACACGGCGGCGCCCGGCGGCGCGGTGCGCAGCGCAGACCGACACACCGGCATCCCGGGCACCCCGATGGGGCGTCCGGGATGCCGGCTTTGCCCCACTATGTAAATCTGGGCGCATATCTCTGACGCGCAGCGAGCAGCTCGTGGCTCGGGACGGGAGGGGCTCCCCGTGATCCAAGGCTTCGGCCCGCCGCACTGGCTGGCCTGCGCAGCCCTCGCCGCCGCCGCCCTCGCGCCCACCGCTTCCGCGTACGCCGGCCCCTTCCTCGGCCCGGCCCGACAGGTCAACGCACCCGCCGCACCCGCCTCGCCCGACGACCCCTACGAGGAACTGGCCGGCAGCGTCGCCGGGGTCGGGCGCGAGCGCCCCGGGCGGCCGGTCGGCGAGCCTGCCAACCCGGAGCTGACGGTGGCCTCCCGGCCGCTGCTGCCGGTGCGCCCCCCACGCACCGAGCACACCGAGCACACCCGACCCGCCCGGCCCACTCAGCCCACCCGGCCGTCACCACCATCGCCACCACTGTCACCACCGCCGACCGCCGCCGTCGCCGCCCCGAGCCCGCCGCCGTCGGTGGTCACCGCCCTCGGCAACGCGCCCAACGACCGGGCTGCCGACCTGGCCGCGCACATACTGCCGCTCGGCACCGGATTCGCCCTGATGGGCCTCGGTCTCGGCTATCTCGGGATGCGTCTGCGCCGGGGGATCTGAGCGGCCCGAACCTCCCCCTCCGGACGGGCGTCCCCCGCGCGGCGTACGCCTCAGGACGGTTGCCGGGAGTGAACATACTCGGTATACATACCGAGTATGTCGATCCGTCACGGGCTACTCGCCCTGCTGGAACGGGGTCCTCGGTACGGCTCCCAGCTGCGCACCGAGTTCGAATCCCGCACCGGCTCCACCTGGCCGCTCAACGTCGGGCAGGTGTACACGACCCTCGCCCGTCTCGAACGGGACGGCCTCGTCGCCCCCGACGGCGAGGACGCCGCCGGCCACACCCTCTACGCCATCACCGACGCCGGGCGCACCGAGCTGCTCCAGTGGTACGGGCGCCCCGTCGACCGGGCCAACCCGCCCCGCGACGAGCTGTCCATCAAGCTCGCCATGGCCGTCGGCGCCCCCGGCGTGGACATCCGCGCCGTCATCCAGTCCCAACGGCACGCCACGATCAAGGCGATGCAGGACTACACCCGGCTCAAGGCCACGGCGCTCGCCGCGGTCGAGAGCGGCCGGTCCCGCGAACGCGACGACGTGGCCTGGCTGCTCGTCCTGGAGCAATTGATCTTCCAGACCGAGGCCGAGGCCCGCTGGCTCGACCACTGCGAAGCCCGGCTCGTCCGGCTCTCCCTGCCGGCCGACCGGAGAGCCGCGGAACCCGAACCGCCCCAGGCCGCCCCAGCCGAGACCCCGGCCCCGACCACCACCACCCCGCCCCGTACCGCTCGTACGCGCCGTGGCTGAACCACCGTTCCAGGGGGGACACTCCATGCCTGACCAGCCCCAGCCCCAATCCCAGTCCCAGCAGCCCGTACTGCAGTTGGACCGACTCGTGCGCACGCACGGCAGCGGCGCCACCGAGGTGCACGCCCTGCGCGGGATCGACCTCTCGGTCTTCCCCGGCGAACTCGTCGCCGTGATGGGCCCCTCCGGCTCCGGCAAGTCCACGCTGCTCACCCTCGCGGGCGGACTCGACACCCCGAGCAGCGGCCGGGTGATCGTCGAGGGCACCGACATCACCGCAGCGAGCCGCAAGCAGCTGGCCGCCCTGCGCCGCCGCAGCATCGGGTACGTCTTCCAGGACTACAACCTGATACCGGCCCTCACCGCCGCCGAGAACGTGGCGCTGCCCCGGGAACTCGACGGGATATCCGCCCGCAAGGCCCGCGTCTCCGCGCTCGCCGCGCTGGAGGAGATGGGCCTGGGCCAGCTCGCCGAGCGCTTCCCCGACGAGATGTCCGGCGGCCAGCAGCAGCGCGTGGCCATCGCCCGCGCCCTCGTGGGCGACCGCCGCCTGGTCCTCGCCGACGAGCCGACCGGCGCCCTGGACTCCGAGACCGGCGAGTCCGTCCTCGCCCTGCTGCGCGCCCGCTGCGACGCGGGCGCCGCCGGGATCCTCGTCACCCACGAGCCGCGGTTCGCCGCCTGGGCCGACCGCGTGGTCTTCCTGCGCGACGGCAGCGTGGTCGACGAGACCCTGCGCAGCCACGCCGACTCCCTCCTCTCGGGGCAGGCGGCCGGCCAGTGACCACTCCGCTCCAAGGCTGGTACCACTCCTGGGTCGCGGCCCTGCGCATAGCCCGCCGCGACGCCTGGCGCGCCAAGGGCCGCAGCTCCCTCGTCCTCGCGATGCTCGCCCTGCCGATCGTCGGGGTGAGCGCCGCCGACCTCACGCTGCGCAGCGCCGAACTCTCCCCCGAGCAGAGCCTCACCCGGATGATCGGCGCCGCCGACGCCCGGGTGAGCCACTCGTACCTGTCCGGGCCCGTCTACCAGAACCCCGACGGCACGAGATCCTCGCCCGTCGGCGGCTACAAGGACTACGACCCCTCGAAGTCCTCGCGGGAGAAGCCGGAACCGGTGGAGTCCCTGCTCCCGCCCGGGACCCAGGTCCTCAAGGACAGCAGCGGCTACACCAAGGTCCGCACCACGCACGGGCTGCTCGACACCCAGCTGCGCGAACTCGACACGCACAGCCCCCTGGTGAAGGGCATGATCACGCTCAATCGCGGCCGGCTGCCCGAGGCCCCGGGCGAGGTCATCGCCACCCAGGCCTTCCTGAAGGACTCCGGCTACTCCGTCGGTTCCTCGGTCACCCCGCGCGGCGCCACCTCCCCGTACAAGGTCGTCGGCGCCTACGAGCTGCCGGACGAACTCTCACGCCCCGAGATCATCGCCCCGCCCGGGACGTTGATCGACCCGCTGAACAAGGCGCTGGTGGCGTCCGGCGGGCGCACGGTGAACGCCGACGACAAGTACCTGGTCAAGGTCAGCGGCGCGGGCGTCACCTGGGACGCGGTCAAGGCGGCCAACACCAAGGGCCTGGTCGTCGTCTCCCGCGCCGTCGTCCTCGACCCGCCCGCCGACTCCGAGGTCCCGCTCTACCAGGACGAGCCGAGTTCGAAGTCCGAGCGGGACGGCAACAAGACCGTCCAGACGGCCATCCTGGCCACCGTCGTGGGCCTGGCCATGCTGGAGATCTGCCTGCTCGCCGGACCGGCCTTCGCGGTCGGCGCCCGCCGCTCGCGCCGCCAGCTGGGCCTGGTCGGCGCCAACGGCGGCGACCGGCGCCACATCCGCTCCATCGTGCTCTCCGGCGGCCTGGTCCTCGGCGCCGTCGCCGCCGTCATCGGTACCGTCGTCGGCGTCGTGCTCACCGTCGTGCTGCGACCGGTGCTGGAGGAGTCGCTCGGCAACCGCTTCGGCGGCTTCGACTTCCGCCCGCTGGAACTGGCCGGCATCGCCCTGCTCGCCGTGATCACCGGCCTGCTGGCCGCGATCGTCCCGGCCGTCACCGCCTCCCGGCAGACCGTGCTGGCCTCGCTGACCGGCCGCCGCGGCATCCGCCGCGCCAATCGGGTGCTGCCCGTCATCGGCCTGATCGCCGTCGGCGCCGGCGCGGCGATCGCCCTCTACGGCACCACCTCGGACCTGGGCAGCCCCGTCGTCGCGGGCGGCAGCGCCCTCGCCGAACTCGGCATCGTCGCCCTCACCCCGGTCCTGGTCGGCCTGTTCGGCCGGCTCGGGCGGTGGCTGCCGCTGTCGCCGCGGCTCGCGCTGCGCGACGCCGTCCGCAATCGCGGGCGTACGGCCCCCGCCGTGGCCGCCGTACTGGCCGCCGTCGCCGGAACCGTCGCCGTGGCGACGTACCAGCACAGCTACGACGTGCAGATGCGCCAGGAGTACCGGGCTGAACTGCCCCACGGAACCGGGCTGCTGGACGCCACCGAGAACAGTGCGTACAAGGAGGTGCCCGCCCTGCGCGAGGCCCTTGCCAAGCAACTGCCGCTGGCCCAGCGGGCGGACGTCGACCGGCTGGTCGTCGGCAAACCGAGCTGTGAATCGTTCTCCTCGGACCCCGGCTGCGGCCGCGCCGAGGTCATCACGCCCAAGGACCAGCGCTGCCCGCTCTACGAGGACGTCAAGGGCAGCGAGGCCTTCTCCGACGCGCAGCGCAAGGAACTGCGCCAGGACTGGCGCTGCCAGGAACCCCGGCACGGCACGCAGCACCCCGTCGTCGTCGGCGACGAGAAGGTGCTGGGCGTGCTCGCGGTCACCGACCCGGGCTCCGTGGCCGCGCTCAAGGCCGGCCAGGCCGTCTCCTTCGACAAGCGCCAGGTCAAGGACGGCAAGCTCACCCTGCGGATCATCACCGAACAGGGCAAGGACGACATCATGCGCGGGCGCTACGACGAGACGCCCGGCGAGGACAAGGTCCTCACCGTCCACCAGGCACCCGACTCGGTCGAGAGCTGGGGCGTCGATCTGATCCTGCCGCCCGCGGCGGCCAAGGCCGCCGGGCTGGTCACCGCGCCCGTGGGCTCGTACTTCCGCCTCGACGGGACGGCGTCCAGCGAGCAGCGCCAGCGGATGGACGGGGAGATCGAGCGGATGGGCGTGGAGGTCGCCCTGCGCATCGAGGCGGGCTACGAGGGCGACAACAGCCTCGTCATGCTGGCCCTCGCCGTCTTCGCGGGACTCGTCACCATCGGCGCGGCCGGCATCGCCACGGGGCTCGCCCAGGCCGACGCCGAGGCCGACCTGAAGACGCTGGCCGCGGTGGGCGCGGCGCCGCGGGTGCGGCGGACGCTGAGCGGCTTCCAGTGCGGGGTGGTCGCCCTCATGGGCGTCGTCCTGGGCTCGGCGGCCGGGATCCTGCCCGCCGTCGGCCTGCGCCTGACGGAGCAGCGGGAAGCGGACGCGCTCTACCAGGAGTCGATCGATCGGGGCTACTCGGCGATCACGGAAGCGGTGCCGTTCGTGCCGATCTCCGTGCCGTGGGAGACCCTCGGCGGGCTGGTCGTCGTGGTTCCGCTGGGCGCGGCCCTGCTGGCGGCCCTCGTCACCCGCTCCAGCGGCGCGCTGGCCCGCCGGGCCGCGGGGTAGCCGCGGCCCGGAACCGGTTCCGGCTGGTGCCCCCGTACAGGGTGGATCACGACTGTACGGGGGCACACCGTGTGAGTACGGAGGTGTGCGAGAGAATGACGGCATGGAGATGCCGAGGAGTGAACGGTCGCAGGACAGCCCCCCGCACGTCCTGATCGTGGGACAGGACGGGACGGCGGTCGGCGACGCCGATGACGAGTCGCGCGAGGTCCCGGTGACGGAAATGGTCGAACAGCCCGCCAAGGTCATGCGGATCGGCAGCATGATCAAGCAACTCCTGGAAGAGGTACGTGCCGCGCCTCTCGACGAGGCGAGCCGGGTCCGGCTCAAGGACATCCACGCCGCCTCGGTCAAGGAGCTGGAGGACGGCCTGGCCCCGGAGCTCGTGGAGGAACTGGAGCGCCTGTCGCTCCCGTTCACCGAGGAGGCCATTCCTTCCGAGGCCGAACTTCGGATCGCCCAGGCCCAGTTGGTGGGCTGGCTGGAGGGCCTCTTCCACGGCATCCAGACGGCCCTGTTCGCACAGCAGATGGCGGCGCGGGCCCAGTTGGAGCAGATGCGCCGCGCCCTCCCGCCGGGCGGACCGCACGACGACGACGAGGACGGCGGCCACGGCGCGATCCGCTCGGGCCCGTACCTCTAGCCTCCGGCGGACAGCGAAAGAGGCGGGTCCGGCCCACGCCCCCGGCGCGGCCCGGCCCCGCCCCCTTCCAACCCCACCGACCTTCCAGCCCCGCCGGCGCTTGAGGCGACCTCCCAGCCCCGCCGGCACTTGAGGCAACCTCCCAGCCCCGCCGGCACTTGAGGCGACCTCCCAGCCCCGCCGGCACTTGAGGCGACCTCCCAGCCCCGCCGGCGCTTGAGGCGACCTTTCAGCCCCGCCGGCGCTTGAGGCAACCTCCCAGCCCCGCCGGCGCTTGAGGCGACCTTTCAGCCCCGCCGGCGTTTGAGGCGCGGGGGTCCGGGGGCAGCGCCCCCGCAACGGCGCCGCACCCGGCATCCGGACGGCCAGCCCGACGCGGGTAAGCCCCCGATAAATACGGCTCCCCGCCAGGGACATGGCCGCCGCATACTCAAGGGCATGAGCTACGACGCGATCGTGCTGGCCGGCGGCGCCGCGCAGCGACTCGGTGGGGCCGACAAGCCCGCGCTGAGCGTCGGCGGCCGCGCACTCCTCGACCGCGTCCTCGACGCCTGCCCGGACGCCCGGACCACCGTCGTCGTCGGCGGTCGCCGCGCCACCGCGCGCCCGGTCCGCTGGACCCGTGAGGACCCGCCCGGCGGCGGCCCCGTGGCCGCGCTGGACGCCGGTCTGCGCCTCACCTCCGCCGAGCTGGTCCTCGTACTCTCCGCCGACCTGCCCTTCCTCGACCGGGAGACCGTAGGGACCCTGCTGGACGCCGCCGGCGGGGACGGGGCGATGCTGCGGGACCCCGACGGCCGGGACCAGCCGCTGGTCGCCGCCTACCGGGCCGAGCCGCTGCGCCGCGAGATCGCCCTGCTCGCCGCCGAGCACGGCACGCTCACCGGGCTCCCGCTCCGTGCGCTCACCGCCGCACTGGACCTCGCCCGCGTCACGTCCCGGCCGCTCGCCTCCTTCGACTGCGACACCTGGGACGATCTCGCCGCCGCCCGCGCCCGGATCAGGGAGCATGGAAGCGTGCTGGAGCAATGGATCACCGCCGTCAAGAGTGAGCTGGGCATCGACCTCCCCGTCGACACCAAGACCCTGCTCGACCTCGCCCGGGACGCCGCCCACGGCGTCGCCCGACCCGCCGCCCCGCTGACCACCTTCCTGGTCGGCTACGCGGCGGCGCATGCCGCCGCCACCGGCGCCGACCCCGCCCAGGCCGTCGCCGAGGCCTCCCGCAAGGCGGCCGACCTGGCGCTGCGGTGGGCCGACGAGGCGGCATCCGACACCTCCGAACGGAACGGCTCCGGATGACCCCCACGAACTCCGCGGAGCAGGCTCTCGACGAGGCCCTCGCACTGGTCAGCCGCACCCCCGAGGGCGGCGGTACGGGCGGCGCGGGAGGCGGCACGGGCGGCCACCGCGCCTCCGGCTGGCAGCGGGCCCGGGACACCGCCGCACAAGCCGGGAGCAGGGTGCGGCCCCGTACCCACCGCGTGCCCCTCGCGGACGCCCTCGGCGAAGTCCTGGCCACCCCCCTGGACGCACTGACCGACCTGCCGTCCTTCGACACCTCCGCCATGGACGGCTGGGCCGTCGCGGGCCCCGGCCCCTGGAGCGTGCGCGCCGGCGGCGGCGTGCTGGCCGGCTCCGAACGGCCGGAGCCCCTCACCGACGGCGAGGCCGTACGGATCGCCACCGGCGCCCGGATCCCCGGCGACGCCACCGCCGTCATCCGCACCGAGCACTGCCGCGAGGCCGGCACCCAGCTCTTCGCCGACCGGCCCGTCCTCACCGGCCAGGACATCCGCCCGCGGGGCCAGGAGTGCCGCTCCGGCGACCTGCTGCTGCCCGCCGGCTCCCTGGTCACCCCGGCCGTGTTGGGGCTCGCCGCAGCCGCCGGGTACGACGAGCTGACCACCCGGCCCCGCCCCCGCGTGGAGATCCTGGTGCTCGGCGACGAGCTGCTCACCGAGGGCCGCCCGCACGAGGGGCTGGTCCGCGACGCCCTCAGCCCCATGCTCGGGCCCTGGATGGACCGCCTCGGCGCCGAGGTCATCGGCACGCGGCGGCTCGGCGACGACCCGGCGGGGGCCGCGGCGCTCCTGGAGGCCGTCACCACGAGCACCGCCGATGTCCTCGTCACCACGGGCGGCACCGCCTCCGGCCCCGTCGACCACGTCCATCCCGTACTGCGGAAGGCCGGCGCCGAACTGCTGGTCGACGGGGTGGCGGTGCGCCCCGGGCACCCCATGCTGCTGGCCCGCATCGGGTCCAGGGCCGCCGCCGAGAACGACGAGAACGACGGGAACACGGTGCGCCATGTCGTCGGGCTGCCCGGAAACCCGCTGGCCGCCGTCTCCGGGCTGCTGACCCTCGCCGAACCCCTGCTGCGCGCCCTCGCCGGCCGCCGCAGGCGCCCCCGCTACACGGCGCCGGTGCAGGGCGACGTACCGGGCCACCCGTACGACACCCGGCTGGTCCCGGTCCTGCTGAGCGACGAACACGCGGTGCCGCTGCGCTACCACGGACCTGCGATGCTGCGCGGTGTGGCCGCCGCCGACGCGCTGGCCGTCGTACCGCCCAAGGGCGCGCGGTCCGGGCAGGAACTGGAGATCCTCGATCTGCCCTGGGCTTCTGGAGGATGTTTCACGTGAAACTGCACGGCCAGGACTCCATGGCCCGCGGCGCCGACGAGAAACTCGTCTCCCGGCGCATCAAGCTGCCCAAGCGCGTCGTCGAGAACCCGCTGAGGCAGGTCACCAAGCGCCTGCTGATGGCGTTGTTCGTACTCTTCCTGACGGTCTTCATCGTGTGGCTGGACCGTGGTGGCTACCACGACAACGCCAACGAGCAGGTCGATCTCCTCGACTGCTTCTACTACGCCACGGTGACGCTGTCCACGACGGGCTACGGCGACATCGTGCCGTACAGCGACAGCGCACGACTGATCAACATCCTGCTGATCACCCCGCTGCGCGTGCTGTTCCTGATCATCCTGGTCGGTACCACCCTGGAAGTCCTGACGGAACGGACGAGGGAAGAGTGGCGGCTGAAGAGCTGGAGGAAGAACTTGCGTGAGCACACGGTCGTCATCGGCTTCGGCACGAAGGGCCGCTCGGCCCTCCAGACGCTGCTGGCCACCGGCCTCTCCAAGGAACAGGTCGTCATCGTCGACCCCAGCGCCAAGGTGATCGACACGGCCAACGCGGAGGGCTTCACGGGCGTGGTCGGCGACGCCACCCGCTCCGACGTCCTGCTCCGCGCCGAGCTACAGAAGGCCCGTCAGATCGTCATCGCCACCCAGCGGGACGACACGGCGGTCCTGGTCACCCTGACCGCCCGACAGCTCAACCGCGGGGCGAAGATCGTCGCGGCAGTGCGCGAGGAGGAGAACGCCCCGCTGCTGCGCCAGTCCGGCGCGGACGCGGTCATCACGAGCGCGAGCGCGGCCGGCCGGCTGCTGGGCCTCTCGGTGCTCAGCCCGAGTGCGGGCACCGTGATGGAGGACCTGATCCAGCAGGGCAGCGGTCTCGACCTCATCGAACGCCCCGCCCGCAAGTCCGAGGCCGGCAAGTCAGTACGGGACACCGAGGACCTGGTCGTGAGCGTGGTGCGCGGCCACCGGCTGCTCCCGTACGACGATCCGCACGCGAGCCCGATCCAGCTGACGGACCGTCTCATCACCATCGTGCGGGCGACGCCGCCGGCCTCGCCGCAGGTGAGGTTCGGACCTGCCGATTAGGCCGTCTCTGGCGTAGCCTCCGGGCCATGCATGCGATCACCATCGAGCAGCCCGGCGGCCCCGAGGCCCTCGTCTGGGCCGACGTACCCGATCCGGTGCCGGGCGAGGGCGAGGTCCTCGTCGAGGTCGCGGCGAGCGCCGTGAACCGCGCCGACGTTCTCCAGCGACAGGGGTTCTACGATCCGCCGCCCGGCGCCCCGCGCCATCCGGGGCTGGAGTGCTCCGGGCGGATCGCCGCGATGGGGCCGGGGGTGTCCGGCTGGTCCGTGGGCGACGAGGTGTGCGCCCTGCTGGCGGGCGGCGGGTACGCGGAGCGGGTGGCCGTGCCGGCGGGGCAGCTACTGCCGGTCCCTGCGGGCGTGGACCTGGTGACGGCGGCCGCGCTGCCCGAGGTCGTCACGACCGTGTGGTCCAACGTGTTCATGGTGGCGGGGCTCCGCCCCGGCGAGACCCTGCTGGTGCACGGCGGATCCAGCGGGATCGGGACCATGGCGATCCAGCTGGCGAAGGCGGTGGGCGCGACGGTCGCCGTGACGGCGGGCGGCCCGGAGAAGCTGGCGCGCTGCAAGGAGCTGGGTGCGGACATCCTGATCGACTACCGCGAGCAGGACTTCGTGGCCGCGCTGCGCGAGGCGACGGGCGGAGCCGGGGCGGACGTGATCCTGGACATCATGGGCGCGAAGTACCTCGCCCGGAACGTGGACGCCCTGGCCGTGAACGGGCGGCTCGCGGTGATCGGGCTCCAGGGCGGGGTGAAGGCCGAGCTGAACCTCGGCGCGTTGCTGGCCAAGCGGGCGGCGATCACCGCCACCTCGCTGCGCGCCCGCCCGCTGGAGGAGAAGGCGGCCATCGTCGCCGCCGTGCGCGAGCACGTGTGGCCGCTGGTGGCCGCGGGGCGGGTCCGCCCGGTGGTCCACGCGGCGTTCCCGATGCGGGACGCCGCCGAGGCCCACCGGGTCCTGGAGTCCAGCGCCCACGTGGGCAAGCTGCTGCTCACGGTGTGACGGCGCTGCGCGGAGCCTCTCCCCGCCCCGCCCTTTCGCCGTTTCCCGGGCTCTGCCCGGACCCGGTCCTCAATCTCCCCCAGCTACCGCTGGGAGGTGCCCCCTGGACGGGCTGGAAAATCCAGCCCCGCCGGCATTTGAGGCTCGGGGTCCGGGGCGGAGCCCCGGCAACGGCGCCGCCCGGCTACAGGCTGCGCAGCAGCACCGCCGGGGATTCCACGCAGTCGGCGACGTAGCGCAGGAAGCCGCCCGCCGTGCCGCCGTCGCACACCCGGTGGTCGAAGGTCAGCGACAGCTGGACGACCTTGCGGACCGCCAGCTGACCCTCGTGGACCCACGGCTTGTCGATGATCCGGCCCACGCCCAGCATCGCCGCCTCGGGGTGGTTGATGATCGGCGTGGAGCCGTCGACCCCGAACACCCCGTAGTTGTTCAGGGTGAAGGTGCCGCCGGTCAGATCGGCCGGGGCCAGCTTCCCGGCCCGGGCGAGCTCGGTCAGTCGGGCGAACTCCGCCGACAGGGACTCCGGGTTGCGGTGCTGCGCGTCCCGGACCACCGGGACCACCAGGCCCCGCTCGGTCTGCGCGGCGAAGCCCAGGTGCACCGACGGGAGCCGGACGATCTCCTTGGCCGCGAGGTCCACGGTGGAGTTGAGCTCCGGGTACCGGGCCAGGGCGGCCGTGCAGATCCGGGCCAGCAGCGCGAGCACCGAGATCTTGGGACCGCCGACCGCGTTCATCGCGGCTCGGGCGGCCATCAGCTCGGTGGCGTCCGCGTCGACCCAGCACGTGGCGTCCGGGATCTCCCGGCGGCTGCGCGAGAGCTTCTCGGCGACCGCCCCGCGCACTCCCTTGAGCGGGATCCGCTCGCCCCGTGCCGCCACCGCAGGTGCCGCGGCGACCGGGGCCGGTTCGGGCGCCCGCAGCGCGGCCAGCGCCGCCTCGACGTCGGCCCGCAGGATCAGACCCTCGGGCCCCGACCCCGTCAGCGCACGCAGGTCGACCCCGCCGTCCTTGGCCAGCTTGCGCACCAGCGGCGAGATCACCGGCACCGGGCCGGCGACAACCGCCGGAGCAACAGGAACCGCCGGAGCGACCGGAGCGACCGGAGCGGCGACGACCGGCGCCGACACCGCGGCGGTGACGGGTCGCACCCGTCGCCGACGCGCCGGGCGCGAGTGGTCCTCGCCGTAACCGATCAGGGGCCGGGGCACGTTGCCGGCGCCCTCGGCCTCGGCCGCCTGCGCGGCCGGGGCCTGCGGGAGCGACGCCGCCCCCACCGCCACGGTGATCAACGGTGCTCCGACGGGCAGTTCCGTGCCCTCCTCCCCGAAACGGGCGGTGACCACACCGCCGTAGGGGCACGGAACCTCCACCATCGCCTTGGCCGTCTCGACCTCGACCACCGGCTGGTCGATGGCGACGACATCGCCCACCGCGACCAGCCAGCGGACGATCTCGGCCTCGGTCAGGCCCTCCCCGAGATCGGGAAGCTTGAATTCCATTACCTGCGGCATCAGTTCTCCCACTGCAGGCGGGCCACGGTGTCCAGGATCCGGTCCACGCCCGGCAGGTGGTGCTTCTCCAGCATCGGCGGCGGGTAGGGGATGTCGAAGCCCGTCACCCGCAGCACCGGCGCCTCCAGGTGGTGGAAGCAGCGCTCCGTGACGCGGGCGGCGATCTCCGCGCCCGGGCCGCCGAAGCCGTTCGCCTCGTGCACGACCACCGCACGCCCGGTGCGGCGTACGGACTCCACGACCGTGTCCTCGTCGAAGGGGACCAGCGAGCGCAGGTCGACGACCTCCAGGTCCCAACCCTCCTCGCGCGCCGCCTCGGCCGCCTCCAGGCACACCGGCAGCGAGGGCCCGTAGGTGATCAGGGTCGCGCTCGTGCCGGTCCGCCGGACCAGTGCCTTCCCGATGCCCGGCACGGCCGCCGGCGCCTCGGGCCGCCAGTCGGCCTTCGACCAGTAGAGCCTCTTCGGCTCCAGGAAGACCACCGGGTCGTCGCTGGCGATCGACGCGCGCAGCAGCCCGTACGCGTCCTCGACCGTGGCCGGGGTCACCACGTGCAGGCCGGGCGTGGCCACGTAGTACGCCTCGGAGGAGTCGCAGTGGTGCTCCACGCCGCCGATCCCGCCGCCGTACGGCACGCGGATGGTGATCGGCAGCGGCATCGCGCCGCGGGTGCGGTTGCGCATCTTCGCCACGTGCGAGATCAGCTGCTCGAACGCCGGGTAGGCGAAGGCGTCGAACTGCATCTCCACCACCGGGCGCAGCCCGTACATGGCCATGCCGACCGCCGCGCCCAGGATTCCCGCCTCCGCGAGCGGAGTGTCCGTGCAGCGCTCCTCGCCGAACTCCTTCGCGAGCCCGTCCGTGATCCGGAAGACCCCGCCCAGCGTCCCGACGTCCTCGCCCATCACGTGGACCGTCGGGTCCTCGGCCATCGCGTCGCGCATCGCCCGGGTCAGGGCCTGCGCCATCGTCGCGGGCTTGGCCCCCGACTTCGCGGACTTCGCCGCCACCGTCGTCACGACTGGTCCTCTGCTTCCAGCTCTGCGCGCAGCATGGCCGCCTGCTCCCGCAGCCGGTCCGTCTGCTCCGCGTACACGTGCGCGAACAGGTCCATCGGGTCCACCACCGGGTCCGCGTTCATCCCCTCGCGGAGCGCCGCGGCCATCGCCTCGGCGTCGTCGCGCACCGCCTGGATCGCCGCTTCGTCGATGATCCCGCGGGCGGTCAGCTCGCGCTCCAGCAGGTCGACCGGGTCGTGCGCCTTCCAGGCCTCGACCTCGGCGTCACCGCGGTAGCGGGTCGCGTCGTCGGCGTTGGTGTGGGCCTCCATCCGGTACGTGACGGCCTCGATCAGGGTCGGACCACCACCGGCCCGGGCCCGCCGGACCGCCTCGGACAGCACCTCGTGCATGGCGGCGATGTCGTTGCCGTCGACCAGCCGGCCGGGCATCCCGTATCCCACGGCCTTGTGGGCCAGCGTCGGGGCGGCGGTCTGCTTGGCGAGCGGGACGGATATCGCGAAGCCGTTGTTCTGCACGAGGAAGACCACCGGGGCCTGCCAGACGGCGGCGAAGTTCAGTGCCTCGTGGAAGTCGCCCTCGCTGGTGCCGCCGTCGCCGACCATGGCGAGGGCGACGACGTCGTCGCCGCGCAGCCGGGCCGCGTGCGCCAGGCCCACCGCGTGCGGCAGCTGGGTGGCGAGCGGGGTCGAGAGGGGGGCTATGCGGTGCTCGCGCGGGTCGTACCCGGTGTGCCAGTCGCCGCGCAGCAGGGTCAGGGCCTGTACGGGGTCCAGTCCGCGCGCCACGGCCGCCAGGGTGTCCCGGTAGCTCGGGAACAGCCAGTCCTGCTCCTCCAGCACCAGTGCGGCCGCGATCTCGCAGGCCTCCTGGCCGACGGTGGAGGGGTAGACGGCGAGCCGGCCCTGCTTGGTGAGCGCCGTGGCCTGGGCGTTGTAGCGCCGGCCGCGCACCAGCTCGGCGTAGCAGCGGCGCATCAGCTCCGGGTCGAGCCCGTCCGCCGCCTCGGTGCCCAGTACCCGGTAGGGCTCGGGGTCCGGAAGCAGCGGCGCGGCGTCCGTGCGGGGGCTCCAGGCGGGCGGCTGGGTGGAACGGTGGGACGCACCGGCACCGGGCAGCTCTTGGACCGTCATGGCGGCGTACACCTCCTCGTGGGAAGCGGGCAGGGGGTGCCCCGGATGTGAGGCCCCTCACCTACCGATTGTTCGGTTGTCTGCGCAATTTGGCTACAGGCGGCTCCAGGCTGTGGACAAACGGGCGCCGGGGCCCTGGGATGGATGCAGGACGTCCAGGAGAGGGAGGCATCGGGCAATGCCGGATGAACAAATGGCCGGAACTGGTTCCGCACCGGCTGCGCCGGGGGGCGCCCCGGGAGCCACTTCGGGCCCGCCCGTCGCACCCCGCCCCCTGGATCCGATCGACCGGTCGATCATGCGGCTGCTCCAGGCGGACGGCCGCGCGTCGATACGGTCGGTGGCCGAGCAGGTGCACGTCTCGCGGGCGAACGCCTACGCCCGGATCAACCGGCTCATCGACGACGGGGTGATCCGCGGGTTCACGGCCCGCGTCAACCACGAACGCGCGGGCCAGGGCGCGTCCGCCTACATCACCTTGAAGATCGTCCAGAACTCCTGGCGCACGGTCCGCGAGCAGCTGCGCGAGCTCCCGGGCGCCGCGCACATCGCCCTGGTCAGCGGGGACTTCGACGTCCTGCTGCTGGTGCACACCCCGGACAACCGGACCCTGCGCGAGCTGGTCCTGACCCGGCTCCAGGCCATCCCCGAGGTCCTCTCGACGCGCACCCTGCTGGTGTTCGAAGAAACGGATCTTCTGGACACCGGACCGGGCCCGGCCCCCGGACCGACGATCTCGGAGGAGTAGGCCCCCGACCGGCGGCGAGGAAGTCCGGCCCGCGCCCCGGCCGGCCGGGGCGCGGCTCAGGCGGTCGGCGGGTGGGGGGCGGTGCGGAGGCCGTCGAAGGCGAGGTGGACCACCGCGTCGGCGAGCTGGGCGTGACCGGCGCCCGGGTGCGGTCGGTACCACTCGACCAGGGAGTTGACCATGCCGAAGAGGAGCCTGGTGGCGAGGCGTATGTCCACGTCGGCCCGCAGGTCGCCCTCCGCCGCGGCGGCCCCCAGCAGGTCAGCGACCTGGTGGTCGAACTCGCGGCGGCGTTCCAGCGCCCAGCGCTCGGTGCGGGTGTTGCCGCGGACGCGCAGCAGCAGCGTCACGTACGGCAGCTCGCCGACCAGCACCTCGACCGTGCGGCGCGTGACGTACTCAACGCGTTCGACCGCCCGGCCGCGTACCGCGCCCGGCTCCTCCAGGATCCCGAAGAGCCCGTCCAGGGCGCGGCTCACGGCCCGCCGCAGCAGCTCCTCCTTGCCCGCGACGTGGTGGTAGATCGAGGACTTCGAGATGCCCGCGGCCTTGGAGAGGTGCTCCATCGAGGTGCCGTCGTAGCCGCGCTCGTTGAAGACCTGGACGGCGACCGACAGCAGCGTCTCGGGCGTGTAGGTGTCCCGCTTGGCCGTCGTCACTCGTTCTCCCCCGTGTCGTCCTGGTCGCCGTCGCCGGCCCCGTCGCCGTCCTCGTAGCCCAGTTTGAACAGGGCGAGGGAGGGTGCGTAGCGGCCGCCGGGGACGCGTTCGTCGAGGTGGTGCAGCAGGTCGTAGGCCCAGTCGCGGCCGATCCGGTCGTGCCATTCGGACGGGCCCAGCGGGTAGTTGACGCCCAGTCGCATCGCCGTGTCGATGTCCTCGGCGGAAGCGACGCCCCGGGCGACCGCGTCGGCCGTCAGGTCGATCAGCATCGCGACGGTCCGCGCGACGATCATGCCCGGGACGTCGCCGATCACGGAGACCTGCTTGCCCAGCTTCTGGAAGAGGCCGATCGCCTCGGCGAGGGTCCGCTCGCTGGTGTCCGCGCTCGCGGAGAGCGCGATCCGGGTGGCGCCCCGGTAGTCGAGGGCGAGGTCGAAGTAGACGACGTCCGCGAACTCCACCGAGGTCTTGCCGTCCGCGAGGACCAGCTGGCCCTCCCCGGGGAGCTGGATGTACGGGCCGCCCTGCCCGGTGGCCGCGACCGCGATCCCGGCCTCCTCCAGCAGGTCCACCAGGTCGGCGGCGGGGCCGAGGTCACCGACGACGGTGACCTTCGCCGGGGCCTCCTCGGGCGCGGCGGTGTGCGGGAGCGCGGGCTCGGCGTCCGGACCGTACGGGTACCAGCCGTGTCCGGACTTGCGGCCGAGCCGGCCCGACTGGACGAGGCGGCGCTGGGCGAGGGAGGGGGTGAACTTCGGGCTGCGGAAGAAGGACTCCCACACCGAGCGGGTCACGGCCTCGTTGACGTCCTGGCCGATCAGGTCGGTCAGCTGGAAGGGGCCCATCTTGAAGCCGCCGCTCTCGCGGAGCACTGCGTCGATGGTGGCCGGGTCGGCGCCCCGCTCCTCGTACACCGCGAAGGCCTCGGCGTAGAAGGGGCGGGCGATCCGGTTGACGATGAACCCGGGGGTGTCGGCGCAGCGGACCGGCGTCTTCCCCCAGCCGAGGACGGTGCGGTACACGCGCTCGGCGGCGGCCGGGTCGGTGGCGAAACCGCTGACCACCTCGACGAGCGGGAGCAGCGGGGCCGGGTTGAAGAAGTGCAGGCCGAGGAAGCGGCCGGGGTGCGCGAGCCCTGCGGCGAGCTCGGTGACCGAGAGGGAGGAGGTGTTGGTGGCCAGCAGCGCGTCCGGCGCGACCACCTCTTCGAGGGCGGCGAAGAGCGTCTGCTTCACGGTGACGTTCTCGACCACGGCCTCGATGACGAGGGCGGCCCCGGCGAGGTCCGCGAGGTCGCCGGCCGATGCGATCCGGCCGATCGCCTCCTCGGCCTCGGCACGGTCGAGGCGGCCCTTGGCGGCCATCCGGTCGACCCGGTCCTGGACGAAACCGACGCCGTCGGCGGCGAGCGCGGCGTTGATGTCGTAGATCAGCACGCGGTGACCTGCGAGAAGGGCGACCTGGGCGATGCCCTGTCCCATGGTGCCGGCGCCGACGACCGCCACAGTGCGGGACCGCTCGATTGCTGTCATGCCCTGATCCTCCCGCACACACTTGTCCACAGGTCCGCCGGGCCCTCTTGTCCCGACCGATCGTTCGGTTACTCTAACTCCAGTCTGCTCTCCTTCGCCCGGCTCAACGAGGAGTTGGTCCCTGATGGCCGCCGAGCTCACCGTCCCCCAGCTGTCCGCCAAGCACCGGCCCACCCTGGACCAGGCCCTGTCGGCGATCCGCAGCCGCGCCTACTGGTCCCCGCATCCCGAACACCCCAAGGCGTACGGCGAGACCGCGCCCGCCGACGGTCTCGCCGCCTTCGAGGCCGTGCGCGGCACGCGGCTGGACCTGGGCCAGCCCGGCACCGACGGCTGGACGGGCGCCGAGGTGTCTCCGTTCGGCCCGGAGCTGGGCGTCGAGTACCCCCACGTGGACCCGGACGTGCTGCTGCCCGCGATGAAGGCCGGCATGGGTGCCTGGCGCGACGCGGGACCCGAGGCGCGCGCCCTGGTCTGCATCGAGATCCTGTCCCGCATCTCCGCCCGGACCCACGAGTTCGCGCACGCGGTCATGCACACCAGCGGCCAGGCCTTCATGATGGCGTTCCAGGCCGGCGGCCCGCACGCGCAGGACCGTGGCCTGGAGGCCGTGGCCTACGCGTACGAGGAGCAGACCCGGGTCCCGGGCCAGGCCGACTGGTCGAAGCCGCAGGGCAAGAAGGACCCGCTGGAGCTCGGCAAGACCTTCACCGCCGTCCCGCGCGGTATCGCCCTCATGATCGGCTGCAACACCTTCCCGACCTGGAACGGCTACCCCGGCCTGTTCGCCTCCCTCGCCACCGGCAACGCGGTGCTGGTCAAGCCGCACCCGCGGGCCGTGCTGCCGCTCGCGCTGACCGTCCAGGTCGCCCGGGAGGTCCTGGCCGAGGCGGGCTTCGACCCGAACCTGGTGGCGCTCGCGGTCGAGCGCCCGGGCGAGGGCATCGCCAAGGCCCTCGCGGTCCGCCCCGAGATCAAGCTGATCGACTACACCGGGTCCACGGAGTTCGGCGACTGGCTGGAGACCAACGCCCGCCAGGCGCAGGTCTACACGGAGAAGGCCGGCGTCAACACCGTCGTCCTGGACTCCACCGACAACTACAAGGGCATGCTGTCCAACCTGGCGTTCTCGCTGTCCCTGTACAGCGGCCAGATGTGCACCACCCCGCAGAACCTGCTGATCCCGCGCGACGGCATCGCGACGGACGCCGGCCACAAGAGCTACGACGAGGTCGTCGCCGACCTCGCGGCTTCGGTCGGCGGCCTGCTGGGCGACGACGCCCGGGCCAACGCGCTGCTCGGCGCACTGGTCAACCCGGACGTCAAGACGCGGCTCGAGGCCGCGGCCGCCCTGGGCGAGGTCGCGCTGGCCTCCCGTGAGGTCGTGAACCCCGAGTTCCCGGACGCGGTGGTCCGCACCCCCGTCATGGTCAAGCTGGACGCCGCACGCAAATATTGGGATGTGGCGGACCCGGAGGCGCCGTACCTCTCCGAGTGCTTCGGCCCGGTCTCCTTCGCGGTGGCCGTGGACACCACCGCCGACGCCCTCGACCTGCTGCGCCGCACGGTGCGGGAGAAGGGCGCCATGACGGTGGGCGCGTACACCACGTCCTCCGACACCGAGCGGGCCATCGAGGAGGTCTGCCTGGAGGAGTCCGCGCAGCTCTCCCTGAACCTGACCGGCGGGGTGTTCGTCAACCAGACCGCCGCGTTCTCGGACTTCCACGGCTCCGGCGGCAACCCGGCCGCCAACGCGGCCCTGTGCGACGGCGCCTTCGTCGCGAACCGCTTCCGGGTGGTGGAGGTCCGCCGCCAGGCGTAACCGCGTCACCGCAACACCCCGGCCCGGGTGGACCGCGCCCTCCTCCTACTCCTGCCGCTCCTCGGCGAAGAGGCGGGAGGACGCGTCCACCTGGGCCATCCTGCGCAGGGCCGCGAACACCGCGTCGCCCACCACCGTGCCCACGACCACCGACTCGACCAGGTCCTCGCGGTCCGCGTGGCGGGCCGTGTACTCCAGGTCCACCCGGGCCACCCGCTCGGCCGCGTCGGCGTAGTCGTCGAGCAGTTCGGCGAAGGAGCCGTGGCCCACCCGCGCGAGTGAGGCGAGGGCGGCCGCCAGCGCGTCGGCCGCCTTGTTCCCGGGCTGGATGCACCAGCCGCGCGCCTCGATCAGCCGCGCCACCCGCTCCCGGGCCAGCACCGCCTCGGCGTCGTCATGGCCCCCGACGTCGCCGTACTCGGGCACCAGCCGCTGGGCCGCGGCGCCGAGGAGCTTGTGCACCGGCTGCTCCTTGTCGTCGATGGCCACGAGGACGTCCCCGATGGCCGCCACCGACAGCCCGCCGACCTCCAGCAGGGCGCGGATCAGCCGCAGCCGCCGCTCGTGCCCGTCGTCGTAGCTGGCCTGGTTGGGGCTGCTCAGCTCGCCCGGCGGAAGCAGGCCCTCCCGGACGTAGTACTTGATCGTCGGTACCGGGACCCCGGTCCGGCGGCTCAACTCTCCGATGCGCATGGCGTTTTCACTCGCTTCTTCTTCTTGCCCCGTCCCCGCCCATCATAGATAGTGGGGCTATCAGATAGCGGCGAGCGTCACTATCCATTCTCTTGGGGGTCCCATGCCTGCGTTACGTACCTGGCACCGTCCACTGACCGTGTTCGCCGCCGTGATGGTGGTGTGGGCCGCCGGCTCGGCCGTGGGTCTCGCCGTCGACGGCCGCATGCTGGTCGGCGCCCCGATCTGGGCCAAGCCCTTCAAGTTCGCCGTCTCCTTCGTCGGCTACGCGCTCAGCCTGGCCTGGATGCTCTCCCTGGCCGTCGCCGCCCGCCCTCGCCTGCGCAGGCCCGCCTGGTGGGCCGGTACCGTCGTCGTCGCGGCGAGCACGGTGGAAATGCTGATCATGACGGGTCAGGTGGTCCGCGGCCGGCAGAGCCACTTCAACCGGCAGACCCCCCTCGACGCGCAGATCTACGGCGCCATGGCCGTCACCGTCGTCGTGCTGTGGACGGCCACGCTCGTCATCGCCGTCCTGCTCTTCCGGTCCCGCGTGGTCGACCGGGCCACCACCTGGTCGATCCGGATCGCCGCCGTCCTCGCCCTCGCGGGCGCGGGGCTCGGCTTCCTGATGACCACCCCCACCGAGGCCCAGCTCGCGGTCGACGACGTACCGGTGGCGGGCGCCCACAGCGTGGGAGTGCCGGACGGCGGACCCGCCATGCCGCTGACCGGCTGGTCGACCACGGGCGGTGACCTGCGCATCCCGCACTTCTTCGGCATGCACGCGCTCCAGTTGCTGCCGCTGTTCGTGCTCGTGCTGGCCGCCCTCGCCGGCCGCTTCGCCCTGCTGCGCCGGGAGCGGGTGCGGCTGCGGCTGACCCTGGTCGCGGCCGGGGTCTACGCGGCGGTGTTCGCGCTGGTGACCTGGCAGGCACTGCGCGGCCAGGCGCTGGTCCACCCGGACGGGGCGACGCTCGGCGCGGCCGCGGCGATCGTGGCCGGGGGAATCCTAGGAGTCCTCGCCGCCCTGTTCGTGGGCCGGGGGGCCGCCCCAGTGGAAGAGGGTCATGGCCACGCTGGTGGCGAGGTTGTAGCTGGAGACCTGGGGGCGCATCGGCAGGGAGACGAGGTGGTCCGCCCGGGCGCGCAGCTCCGGTGAGATCCCGTGCCGCTCCGAGCCGAAGGCGAGCAGGGCGTCGTCCGGGAGGGTGAGGGCGCGGATGTCCACGCCCTCCGGGTCGAGCGCGTAGAGCGGCCCGGGCGGCAGCTCGTCCAGTGCGAGGCGCTCGACGGTGGTGGCGTAGTGCAGCCCGGCCCCGGCCCGGACCACGTTCGGGTGCCAGGGGTCGAGGTCGCCGCGGGTGACGACACCGGTGGCGCCGAAGCCGGCGGCGAGCCGGACGACGGCTCCGACGTTGCCCAGATTGCGGGGGTTGTCGAGGACGACGACCGGCGCCGGCCGTGGCATCCGCCCCAGCCCCGCGAGGCCGGCGGCCCGGTCGGGCCGTACCGCGAGGGCCGCGACCCCGGTGGGGTGCACGCGCGGCAGCACCTCCTTGAGCGCGGCCCGCCGCACCAGCCGCACCACGGCGGCCTCGACGTCCGGAGCCAGCTCACGGGCCAGCGCCCGTACGGCGCCGGGGTCCTCGGCGATGACCATCCGCACGTCGGCCCCGAACCGCAGGGCGTGCTTCAGTGCGTGAAACCCGTCGAGCAGCACGAGATCCCCCGCCTGCTCGGCCTCCCGCCATTCCCGCACCGTGTCGTCCATACCCCGACCCTAAGCTCCGCCGCAGGGCTCGCGGACCGGACGATCCGGCCTCGCCGGCGTTTGAGGCGCGGGGTCCGGTGCGGAGCCCCGGGAGCGGCGCCGCAGGGCGCCGTCAGCGCTGTGCGGGCACCTGCGCCGGCACCGGGTCGGCGGGATCCGCCACCGGCTCCACCGCACGCCGCCGTCGCGTGACGGCCCGCGCTCCCAGCCACACCAGGAACCCGGTCGGCAGGAACACCGCGTCCGCGGCGATCATCGCCAACGAGAAGAACGGCAGCCCCAGCAGCACCGCGATCCCCACGTGCTCCAGCATCATCAACGCCAGCAGCACGTTCTTGATCCGCCGGTTGAACAGCGTGAACGGGAACGCGACCTGCACCACCACCGTCCCGTACGACAGCAGCATGACCAGCGTCCCGCTCCCCGCCACCAGCGCCGACAGCGCCGGCCACGGGGTGAAGTAGTCCAGCCCCAGCGGGTAGTACAGGGCGGTCCCGTCCTGCCACCGGGACCCCTGGATCTTGTACCAGCCCGCCGTCGCGTAGATCAGACAGACCTCCGCCATGATCACCAGCATGCCCGCGTTGTGCAGCAGGTTGGCCAGGACGTCCAGGAACGCCCGCGCCTCGCCCTCCGGCTCGTGGCGGTCGACCAACCACCACAGCCCGCAGACCACCCACACCGCCGCGAACGCCGCCAGCCAGCCGTAGCCGAACCGGCCGGTGCCCCCTCCGAAGACGAACACCGCGCCCAGCACGCCCCACAGCACCGGCCCGGCCGCCCCGGCCGTCGCCGAGCCGTGCGTACGGGCCCTGCGCGCGTCCAGCGACCAGACCTGCGCGCACCGGGTCAGCACCAGGTAGATCGCCATCAGGTGGATGACGTTGTCCCCGCCGTCGCCCATGAACACGCTGCGGTTCTGCAGCGACAGCACGCCGACCATGAAGACCACGGACGTCGCCCGCGTCCGCCAGCCCAGCAGCAGCCCCGCGCTCGCCAGCACGGACACCGCGTAGACGAGCTCGAACCACAGCGTCGAGTCCGACCACATCAGCACCGTGAAGGCGTGGTTGGAATCGATCAGCCGCTCCGCGAGGTCCCAGCTCCACGGCCCGTCCGGCCCGTACAGCTCGGCGCGGTTGGGGAACTCGCGCAGCAGGAAGAAGAGCCAGGTCGCGGCGAAGCCGATGCGGACCACGGCGCTCTGGTACGGACCCAGCGCCTGCCCGGTGATCTGCGCGACCGCCCGGCCCGCCGCCTCGCGGGCGCGCCTCACACCGTCCACCACGGCAGCTCCCGGTAGTAGGTCTGGGTGTCGGTGGTCTCGGTGCTCCACTTCGGCGCGGGCACCGCCGTGGTCGCCGAGCGCAACTGGATCCGCAGGACGGTCCCGTCCCGCGGTTGCGGGGGGAACCTGTTCAGCGCGATCCGCCGGAGGTACTCCTCGGACAGTTGCCCGCGCTCGCCGTTCGGCCTGTTGTCCTCGTCGTGGGAGCCGGTGAAGAAGTCCCAGGCGCGGCGGAGCTCGTTCTGCCGGGTGTGGCTCGGCAGCAGGCTGTGCCGGATGGCCTCGCCGTCCTCGGCGCTCAGGTCGTGCCAGGGGGTGGTGACCACCTCGCCGCCGGCGGCCCTGACCTCCGCACGCGCCTCCACCGCGATGTTCTGCTGCAGCGGGTTGGGGGCGAACAGCTTCCAGTTCTGCTCGAACTCGGGGTAGACCCAGGCGTCGATCGTCTTCGCGTGCTGCGTGCTGAGGGTGTTGCTCGGGGCCACGTGCAGGAAGACGAGCGCGAGGTGCGCGCAGGCGCCGACCGCGATCACCCCCAGGGCCAGTGCGGTCATGACCCGGAACGGGGCGGACAGACCGGCGATTCCGGGCGTCCGCGGGAGTGGCGGAGCGGCCCCTTCAGAGGGCTCGTGCTCGTTCGAATCCATCCCCACCCGATCGTCCGGCATCCACAGGGTTGACCTCAGAGGTTGACACCCTACGGGCCGCCCGCTCACCATTGAAGCGAATGAACCGAACGATCGGTCGGTCGGGCGGACAGCGGACTCTGGCAGGGGGCCGGAATGGTGGCAGTGACCCCGGAGACGGGGCCGGACACGGCCCTCGGGACAGACGGGACGGACGGGACAGGCATGACTGCTGACCTGGGCGCACAGCTCGCGGCGGCATTCGACGCGGCCGTGGCGGCCGACGAGCGCGTGGAGCCGCGCGACTGGATGCCGGACGAGTACCGCGCCTCCCTGGTGCGCCAGATGGCGCAGCACGCCCATTCCGAGATCATCGGCATGCAGCCCGAAGCCAACTGGATCACCCGCGCGCCCTCGCTGCGCCGCAAGGCGATCCTGATGGCCAAGGTCCAGGACGAGGCCGGCCACGGGCTGTACCTCTACAGCGCGGCCGAGACCCTCGGCACCAGCCGCGACGAGCTGCTCGACAAGCTCCACTCGGGCAAGCAGAAGTACTCCTCGATCTTCAACTACCCCACCCTGACCTGGGCGGACGTCGGCGCCATCGGCTGGCTCGTGGACGGCGCGGCGATCACCAACCAGGTGCCGATCTGCCGCTGCTCCTACGGGCCCTACGCCCGCGCCATGGTCCGGATCTGCAAGGAGGAGTCCTTCCACCAGCGCCAGGGGTACGAGCTGCTCCTCGCCCTCTCGCAGGGCACCGAGGCACAGCACGCGATGGCCCAGGACGCGGTGGACCGGTGGTGGTGGCCGTCGCTGATGATGTTCGGCCCGCCGGACGACGAGTCGGCGCACTCGGCCCAGTCGATGGCCTGGCGCATCAAGCGGCACTCGAACGACGAGCTGCGCCAGCGGTTCGTGGACATCGCCGTCCCGCAGGCCGAGTCCCTCGGTCTGACCCTGCCCGACCCGGACCTGAAGTGGAACGAGGAGCGCGGCCACCACGACTTCGGCGCCATCGACTGGGCCGAGTTCTGGAACGTGCTCAAGGGCAACGGCCCCTGCAACGAGGAGCGGATCGGCCAGCGGCGCAAGGCCCACGAGGAAGGCGCCTGGGTGCGCGACGCGGCCGCCGCGTATGCGCGCAAGCAGACGGCACAGCAGGTGGCACAGCAAGCGGCGAAGCACGCCGGACAGAACGAGGAGGCACGGGTATGACGCAGAACTGGCCCCTGTGGGAGGTCTTCGTGCGCTCGCGCCGCGGCCTCTCGCACACGCACGCGGGCAGCCTGCACGCCCCCGACGCGGAGATGGCCCTGCGCAACGCCCGCGATCTCTACACCCGGCGCGGCGAGGGCATCTCGATCTGGGTGGTGCCCTCCACCGAGATCACCGCCTCCTCGCCGGACGAGCGGGACCCGTTCTTCGCGCCGTCCGCCGACAAGCCGTACCGGCACCCCACCTTCTACGACATCCCGGAGGGGGTGAGCCACCTGTGACCAGCACCGACACCACGCGCCTCACCGGCGCCGGCGCCGCGGCGGCACTCGCTCTCGGCGACGACGCGCTGATCCTCTCCCACCGCCTCGGCGAATGGGCCGGACACGCCCCCGTCCTGGAGGAGGAGGTCGCCCTCGCCAACATCGCCCTCGACCTGCTCGGCCAGGCCCGGATCCTGCTGTCCATGGTCGGCGACGAGGACGAGCTGGCGTACCTGCGCGAGGAGCGGTCCTTCCGCAACCTCCAGCTGGTCGAGCAGCCGAACGGTGACTTCGCCCACACCATCGCCCGCCAGCTCTACTTCTCCTTCTACCAGCACGAGGTCTACGGGGAGCTCGCCCGCGGGGACGGCCCGTTCGCGCCGCTGGCGGCCAAGGCCGTCAAGGAGACCGCGTACCACCGCGACCACGCCGAGCAGTGGACCCTGCGGCTCGGGGACGGCACCGAGGAGAGCCGCAGCCGGATGCGGGCGGCCCTCGACGCGCTGTGGAAGTACACCGGCGAGATGTTCCAGCCGGTGGAGGGCCTCGACGGCCTGGACCTGACCGCCCTGGAGCAGCGCTGGCTGGCCGCGCTGACCGGCGTACTGGACCAGGCCGGCCTCGACCTGCCCCAGGGGCCGCGCACCGGCGCCTGGGCGGCCGGGGCCGGACGCCAGGGCCTGCACACCGAGTCCTTCGGCCGGATGCTCGCCGAGATGCAGCACCTGCACCGCAGCCACCCGGGGGCCTCATGGTGACCACCGACGCCGGAACGACCCGCCTGGAGGCGGAACTGGCCGCGCTGGCCGGCTCCGTCCCGGACCCGGAGCTGCCCGTGCTCACCCTCGGTGAGCTCGGTGTGGTGCGCGGGGTGCGGATGCACGAGGACGGCCACGCCGAGGTCACCCTGACCCCGACCTACACCGGCTGCCCGGCCATCGAAGCCATGTCCGCCGACATCGAGCGGGCCTTGACCGGCCACGGCATCCCCGAGGTGCGGGTGACCACCGTGCTGGCCCCCGCCTGGTCGACCGACGACATCAGCGCCGAGGGCCGCCGCAAGCTCGCCGAGTTCGGCATCGCCCCGCCCCGGCCGCACGCGGCCGGGGGACCGGTCCCGCTGACCCTGTCGGTGCGGTGCCCGAACTGCGGATCGACCGACACCGAGCTGCTCAGCCGCTTCTCCTCCACCGCGTGCAAGGCGCTGCGTCGCTGCACCTCCTGCCGCGAACCGTTCGACCACTTCAAGGAGCTCTAGATGGCCGCCCCCCGCCACGGCGCGTTCCACCCGCTGACGGTGGCGGCTGTCGACCGGCTCACCGACGATTCGGTGGCACTGACCCTGCGGGTTCCCGAGGAGCTGCGCGAGGACTACCGGCACGCCCCGGGCCAGCACCTGACGCTGCGCCGCGCCGCCCCCGAGGGCGGCGCCGAGGTCCGCCGCACCTACTCGATCTGCTCCCCGGCACCGTCCGCGGACGGCCCGGGCCCGGAGCGGCTGCGGGTCGGGGTGCGGCTGGTGGAGGGCGGCGAGTTCTCCACCTTCGCCCACAAGGAGATCGCCGCCGGGGACGTGCTGGAGGTCATGGTCCCGGCCGGGCGCTTCGTGCTGGAGCCCACCGCCGCCCCGGCCTCGGGGCACTACGCGGCGATCGTCGGCGGCAGCGGCATCACGCCCGTGCTGTCGATCGCGGCGAGCCTGCTGGCCGCCCGGCCCGACGCCCGTTTCTGCCTCGTGCGCAGCGACCGTACGGCGGCCTCGACGATGTTCCTGGAGGAGGTCGCCGACCTCAAGGACCGGTATCCGGCGCGGTTCCAGCTGGTGACGGTCCTCTCCCGGGAGGAGCAGGAGTCCGGGCTGCCCTCCGGGCGGCTGGACGAGGAGCGGCTGGCGTCCCTGCTGCCCGCGCTGTTGCCGGTGACGGAGGTGACCGGCTGGTTCCTGTGCGGCCCGTACGGCCTGGTGCAGGGCGCGGAGCGGGCCCTGGGCGCGCTCGGCGTCGCACGGACCCGGGTGCACGAGGAGATCTTCCACGTCGAGGACACCACGCCGACGGCCCGCCCCGCGGGTTCCCCGGCCCCCGCGCACGGGCGGGTCACCGCCCGCCTCGACGGCCGTTCCGGCACCTGGCCGGTCCAGGACGGCGAGTCCCTGCTGGACGCGGTGCTCCGCAACCGCGCGGACGCCCCGTACGCCTGCAAGGGCGGCGTCTGCGGCACCTGCCGGGCGTTCGTGGTCTCGGGCGAGGTCCGGATGGAGCGCAACTTCGCGCTGGAGGCCGAGGAGACGGAGGCCGGATTCGTCCTGGCCTGCCAGTCGCACCCGGTCACGGAGGAAGTGGAGATCGACTTCGACCGCTGAGCGGGACGACGTCCCTCGGGTCCGGCCCCTGTCCCACGACAGGGGCCTGTCCATTTTCAAGAACCTGTTCTATCTTGACGCACCGTCAGACGCGACACCGTCAGACCCGAACGTGCGGGAGGACAGGCAGTGGACTTCACCTTCACCGAGGAGCAGCAGGCCGCCGTCGAGGCGGCCCGGGCCGTCTTCGCGGATGTCGCGCCCGACGGGGTGCCCAGCCCCGCACTGACCCCGGGGGCCGTCGCCGACGACTTCGACCGCCCGTTGTGGGCCAAGCTCGCCTCATCGGACCTGCTGAGCCTGGTCCTCGCCGAAGAGCACGGGGGAGCGGGCCTGGACGCCGTCGCCCTGTGCCTGGTGCTGCGCGAAGCCGCGAAGGTGCTGGCACGGGTCCCGCTGCTGGAACACTGCGCCACCGCCATGGCCGTGCAGGCCCACGGCAGTCCCGAACTGGCCGCCGCCCTGCTGCCCGGCGCGGGGCGCGGCACGCTCGTGCTCACCGCCGCCGCCCACGGACGCTCCGGCCACGACCCGGCCGAACTCGCCGTCACCGCCCGCCGCGAGGGCGAGGCGTGGATCCTGGAGGGCACGCAGACCGCGGTCCCCTGGGCGCACGGCGCGGACTGGATCGCCGTACCCGCGCACACCGGCGAGGGCGAGGCAGTCCTCGCGCTCGTCCCGCGGGCCGCCGAAGGGCTGGCCCTCGCCGAGCAGGTCTCCACCAGTGGGGAGCGGCTCGCCGAACTCGCCCTCGACGGCGTGCGGGTGGCCGGGACGCACCTCATCGAAACCCCGGGAGCCTGGGAACGGCTGCGCCAGCTCCTCGCCACCGGGACCTGCGCGATGGCGCTCGGACTCGGCGAGAACGTCCTCACCATGACCAGCGGGTACACCGCCAAGCGCGAACAGTTCGGCTTTCCGGTGGCCACCTTCCAGGCCGTCGCCGTCCAGGCGGCCGACCGGTACATCGACCTGCGCGCCATGGAGGTCACCCTGTGGCAGGCCGCCTGGCGGCTGGACGCCGCGACCGGCGGCGCCGGTGGTCCGCTGCCCGCCTCCGGTGATGTCGCGGTCGCCAAGATCTGGGCCTCGGAGGGCGTGCGCCGCGTCGTACAGACCGCCCAGCACCTGCACGGCGGCTTCGGCGCCGACACCGACTACCCGCTGCACCGCTACCACGCCTGGGCCAAGCAGTTGGAGCTCCAGCTCGGCCCGGCTGCCGCCCACGAGGAGGCCCTGGGCGACCTGCTGGCCGCCCACCCCCTCGCCTGAGCCGGCTCCGCGCCGGGCGCTGTCGGTCTAGAGCACGAAGGCCGGGTTCCCGTTGTCCGTCACCATCGGGCGCCCGGCACCGTCCCAGGCCTGCATCCCGCCGTCGACGTTCACCGCGTCGATCTCCTGGCGCACCAGGTACTGGGTGACCTGCGCGGAACGCCCGCCGACCCGGCACATCACGTACACCCGGCGGCCGTCCTCGACGGCTTCGGTCAGCTCACCGAAGCGGGCCACGAAGTCGCTCATCGGGATGTGCAGAGCACCCTCGACGTGGCCGGCCGCCCATTCGTCGTCCTCACGGACGTCGAGGACAAAGCCTTCGGAGGGCACCGCGGTGGCGTCCACCGAGGGGAGCGGTCCGAAGTTCATAGCTGTCGCCTTCTCTCTTCACGAATCTGCTGCCAACCTATCCGACCACCCGGTACGGGCGGACCGGGCTCACTCGGCGGCGAGCTCCGCCGCCAGCTCCGCCTCGCGCTCGGAGACCTGCGCGAGCAACTGCTCCGCGATCTCATCCAGCAGCCGGTCGGGGTCCTCGGGCGCCATCCGCAGCATCGACCCGATCGCGCTCTCCTCCAGCTCCTTGGCGACGAGCGACAGCAGCTCCTTGCGGCGCGCCAGCCACTCCAGCCGGGCGTACAGCTCCTCGCTCTCGCCCGGTACCGCCGCCTCGGGCGCCGGTCCGGCCGCCCACTCCTCGGCCAGCTCGCGCAGCAGCCCCTCGTCGCCGCGCCCGTAGGCCGCGTTGACCCGCGCGATGAACGCGTCGCGCCGCTCCCGCTCGCCGTCCTCCTGGGCGAGGTCGGGGTGGGCCTGACGGACCAGCTCGCGGTAGAGGCGGCGCACCTCCTCCGAGGGCCGCACCCGCTCCGGCGGCCGCACGGGCCGGTCGGTCAGCATCGCGGAGGCGTCGTCGGAGATCCCGTCCGAGCCCAGCCAGTCGTGGAACAGCTCGTCCACCCCGGGCATCGGCATGACCAGCGAGCGCGCTTCCTGCGCCCGTCGCAGGTCCTCGGGATCGCCGCTGCGGGACGCCTTCGCCTCGGCGATCAGGGCGTCCAGCTCGTCGAGCCGCGTGTACATGGGGCCCAGCTTCTGGTGGTGCAGGCGGGAGAAGTTCTCCACCTCCACCCGGAAGGTCTCCACCGCGATCTCGAACTCGATCAGCGCCTGCTCGGCGGCCCGCACGGCCCGCTCCAGGCGCGCCTCCGGGCGCTCCTCACCGGTGACGGAGGAGTCACCGGAATCACCGGGGACTGTCTGCTCAGGCTGCTCGGTCTGCTCGCTCACCCGGCCAGCCTACGGCCCGTCCGCACGGGCGGTGTTTCACGTGAAACACCGCCCCCGGCGACAGGGCCCTCAGACCCCGGTCTCCGCCGCGATCCGGCCGGCCCGCACCGCCGCCACCAGGTCGGCGTGATCGGCCTCGGTACGGTCGGCGTAGGCCACGGCGAAGGTCGCCATCGCCTCGTCCAGCTCGTCGTTCTTCCCGCAGTACCCGGCCAGCAGCCGCGGGTCGACGCTGTGCGCGTGCGCCCGGGCCAGCAGGGCGCCGGTCATCCGCCCGTAGTCGTCGATCTGCTCGACGGCCAGCGCCGCCGGATCCACGCTGCCCTTGCGGTTGCGGAACTGTCGCACCTGGAAGGGGCGGCCCTCCACCGTGGTCCAGCCCAGCATGATGTCGGAGACCACCTGCATCCGCTTCTGCCCGGCCACCACCCGGTGGCCCTCGTGCTCCTCCGGCGCCGAGACGAAGCCGAGCCCGGGCAGGTGCGGCAGCAGCACCGAGGGCCGCGCCTCCTTGACCTGGAGCACCAGCGGCTCGCCCCGGTGGTCCAGCAACAGGACCACGTACGAGCGGGTGCCGACGCTCCCGGTGCCCACCACGCGGAAGGCCACGTCCTGGATCGCGTACCGGGCCAGCAGCGGCAGCCGGTCGCCCTGGAGCGTCTGCAGGTAGGGACCGAGCGAGGTCGCCACGGCCGCCGCTTCCGCGTCCCCGACCCGGCGCAGTACGGGCAGCGCGTCGACGAAGCGGCGGCCGCCGTCCGGGCCTATCTCCGTGGACTTGGCGGCGAACCGCGCAGAGGTGTTGTTGCGGGCCTTCTCCGAGACCCGCTCCAGCGTGCCCAGCAGATCGCGGGCGTCGGCGTGCGAGACCAGTTCCTCGTCGGCGATGGCGTTCCACGCGTCGAGCGCGGGCAGCTTGGACAGGAGCCGCATGGTGCGCCGGTAGGCGCCGACCGCGTCGAGCGCGGCCGCCCTGCAGGTGTCCTCGTCCGCGCCGGCCACCCGGCCCGCCAGCACCAGCGAGGCCGCCAGCCGCTTCACGTCCCATTCCCAGGGGCCGAACACGGTCTCGTCGAAGTCGTTGAGGTCGATGACGAGCCGCCCGCGGGCATCCCCGTACAGACCGAAGTTCGCGGCGTGCGCGTCTCCGCAGATCTGCGCGCCGACCCCGGTCACCGGACCACCGGACAGGTCGTGGGCCATCAGCCCGGCCGCCCCGCGCAGGAACGCGAAGGGGTTCGCGGCCATCCGGCCGACCCTTATCGGAGTCAGCTCGGCGACCCGCCCGGCGTTGGACTCCTCCACCGCACGCACGGCGTCCGGCCGCCCGGCCGGCGCCACGAAGGCGGCGTGCGCCGACCTCGGCAGGCGGGCGCGCAGCGCCTTGCCCTCCTCCTTCGGCGAGCCGGCCGCCGCCCTCGGCGCGAAGCCCGCCACGTCCGGAATCCGCTGACCCGTCATCGCCGCCATCGACGCCGCCCCCACCCGTTCACTTCATTGATCGCTTATCGAACGGGCTGACCGTATCTACAGCCCGGCGTCCCTGGCCAGCAGCGCCGCCTGCACCCGGTTCTCGCAGTCCAGCTTCGCCAGGATCCGGCTCACGTACGTCTTCACGGTCGCCTCGCTCATGTGCAGCCGCCGGCCCGCCTCCGCGTTGGACAGCCCCTCGCCCAGCAGCGCGAGCACACCGCGCTCGCGCTGGCTGAGCTCCGCCACCTGACGCCGGGCCACCTCACCGCGCACGGCGGCCTTCCCGGACGCCAACTGGTCCACCACGTGCCGGGTGGCCCCCGGCGAGAGGTAGGCGTCCCCGGCCGCGGCCGCCCGGACCGCCCCGATCAGCTCGCCCGGAGCCGAGTCCTTCAGCAGGAACCCCGCGCCGCCCTCGCCCAGCGCCCGCAACACGTTCTCCTTCTCCCCGAAGGTGGTCAGGATCAGCGCCCGCACCTCCGGCACGGCCCGCCTCAGCTCCCCGAGCGCCGTCAGCCCGTCCATCACCGGCATCTGGATGTCCAGCAGCATCACGTCCGGCGCGTGCGAGCGGGCCAGGTCCACCGCCTCCCTGCCGTTGGCCGCCTCCGCGACGACCTCGATGTCCGGCGCCGAGGTCAGGATCATCCTGATCCCGGCCCGGATCAGTGGCTCGTCGTCGGCGATCACCACTCTGATCACTTCGGCTGTCACCCCGCGCTCCTACTGCTTGACCTCGTACTCCTGCTTTTCCACGAGCTTGCCGTCCTTGAAGCAGAACCGGAAGATCCGGTCCGTTCCCACGGCGCTCGGCTGGTTCTCGGCCAGCAGGGCCAGACATTCCGAGCCCGCCGGCCTCGTCGGCCCCTTGCGGGCGGCCCCGGCGGTCATGAAGTTCTCCCCGGTCGGCAGCCGGTCGCGGACGGACTGCTCCGACTCGCCCACGTGCACGGCGTCGAACTCGTCCCGGTCGATCATCGCGTCACTCGCCGAGTCCAACAGCAGTACCACTCCGGCGCCGAACACGATCACCAGCAGCACCACCGCCGCGAACGCGATCCCGCAGCCCACCGCGACGCCACCGGACCGGCTGGGCACGCGCACGGCCAGCTCCCGGTCCACCGCCCCCCAGTCCATCGGCTGCTCGTCCCCGCGCCCCGGCAGCGGACCGTGCGCGTGGGCCTGCTGCCCGAAGTCGTCGGCCACGTCCACCACGCCGGCCGGCTCCGCCCCGTACGGAAGGACCCCGGCCACCCGGAACCCGCCGCCCTCGACGGGGCCCGCGTGCACCATCCCGCCGACCAGCCGGGCCCGCTCGCGCAGCCCCGTCAGGCCCTGCCCGCCCGAGACCACCTCGTCGGCGGCCGGACCGGCCGACGGCCCGTTGGCGATCTCCACCACCAGCGAGTCGTCCTCGAACCGCAGCTCCACCGTGATCGAGGCCCCCGGCGCGTGCTTGTACGCGTTCGTCAGGGCCTCCTGCACGATCCGGTACGCGGCGTGGTCGCACGCCGCGACCAGCTGCCTCGGCTGCCCCGACGTGGTCAGCCGTACGTCGGTGCCCGAGCCCCGCGCCGCCTCCACGACCCCGGCGATACCGGCCACCCCGCGCGCCGCGGGTTGGGCCTCCTCCACGGGCGCGGGGGACTCGACCCCGTCGCGCAAGATGCCGACGACCTCGCGCAGCTCGTGCATCGCGGCCACCGAGGCCTGCCGCAGCACCCCCACCGCCTCGCGCTGGCGGTCGGTGAGCTGCGGATCCACCTCCAGTGCCCCGGTGTGCACGGAGATCAGGGCCAGTTGGTGACCCAGGCTGTCGTGCATGTCCTGGGCGATGCGCTGGCGCTCGCGCAGCCTCGCCTGCCCGGCGACCATGGCCCGCTCGCGCAGCAATTGACCGTTGCGCTCCTGGAGTGCGCGCAGCAGCGTGCGGCGCTGCGACCAGTACCGGCTGGCCAGACCCGGCATCACGGTCGTCGCCAGGAACATCAGCGTGGAGAACACGATCACCAGCAGCGGCTGCATCTGCGACCACTGGTCCACCACGCCGCAGCCGATCGCCGCCACGAAGGCGAGCGTGAAGGCGGCCAGGGCCCGGCCCACCCCGATGATCCGCCGCCCGGCCGACCACCCCAGGAGGGGCAGGACGAAGAAGGACCCGGGCAGGAAGTTGGCCAAGCCCGAGGCGATCACGAGCGTGCTGGCGGGCAGCCTGCGGCGCATCAGCGTCAGTACCACCGCGGCCGCGGCGCCGAGCAGCATGCGCTGCCCGGAGGCGTTGCTGACCTCCTCGATGCCCAGGCCGAGTATGGCCAGTACGCCGCCGAGCGCCAGGTCCCCCGCCAGCATCCGCCGGGTCCACGGCTCCGGGCCCCTCAGCCAGTCCCAGCCGGCCCGCGTCTTCGCCTTCGCATCCACGCGCCCGACCCTAAACACCCGCACCCCGGCCCGACCGCCCTCTTTCGTCTCACCCCGCACGACGAAAGTCGACCGGTGTCCCGTCCCCCGCCTGCCGGGGCCTGGCTTCACCGTCCCGTCGGGCCCGCGACGCGGGCGAAGACCAGCTCCAGCACGGCGACCCGGTCCAGCCGGGCCGGCCCGCCGGTCATCCCGTCCAGGAACACCACCCGACGGCCGTCGTGGTGCACGTACAGCAGGTGCCCGCTGACCTCGGCGGCGCCGATGACCCGCCGCACCCACACCACGCCCCGGGTGTCCGGCCCGGTCTCCTCGGCCCGCGCGATCACCTCGTCCCAGCTCGCGCACCGCAGCTGGCGCGCGGCCGGGAAGTGGTGGCGCAGCAGCAGTTCCCACCAGCCGGGCGCCTCGTGCGCGGGCTGCCACGGCAGCGGCGACGAGGGACTGCCCGCGAGCGCGGCGGCCGTCGTGACCACGCGGCCGCGCGCGTTCAGCCGCCACGCCTGCGCCTGCGGGTCGCGCTCGACCGGATCGTGCGCGTAGGCCGAGGCGTCGCCCCACGGATCGTTCGAAGCGGGGTGGAAGGGCTCCCCGTGGTCCTTGGGCACCACGAGCGACGCCGCCAGCATCGGCGTGCGCGGACGGCCGGGCCGCTCGGTGCTCCGACAGGCGAACAGCCAGGTCCCGGCGTCCTCGGCGACGGGCTCGATGCCCACCAGCTCGACGAGCCCGCCGTACGTGGCCAGCAGCCACTCCAGCGCGGTCTGCCACGGTGCGGCCTTCGAGGTCTTCGCCGTTCCGGCCCGCTCCCAGCCGCCGTGGCGCACGTAGGCGAGGTACTCGTCGAGGGGCAGGTGCGTCGGCGGGAAGTCCGCCCGGGACCCGTCCTTGGGCACGATCACCACTTTGTGGAACGGACCCACCGGGGGATCCCCGGCGTCGATGCCCTCCTGGGTGTCGTACCGGACGATCCAGGCCGCCTCGTGCTCCTGGGTGAGCTCCGGCCGCAGCACGATGGTCCACGGCTCCGAGGCGAACGCCTGCTCAAGACGGGCCCGGGCCGCTTCGACGGCCTCGTTCGACGTGAGCATGTCTGAATCCTGACGGTGTCGGCCGGAGGGGACACGAGCGGTCCCGCACGTCCGGCGGCCACAACTCGTCCCGTGATGCGGACAGTTGGATCACCCTAACCAGGTCCTGCGAAAAGACCACAGCTCAGGGGCCCCGAGGAGGGACGTACGTCACACACGCACCCGGGGGAAACACGAAACGGCCGCCACCGCTTTCGCAGTGACGACCGTCTCGTCGATGTGGGCGAGGGGGGATTTGAACCCCCACGTCCCGAAGGACACTGGCACCTGAAGCCAGCGCGTCTGCCGTTCCGCCACTCGCCCGAGTAGCGCCCCAGTGGATCTTCCCTTTCGGGCCTTTCCCCTGGCGACGTCGAAACATTAGCACGGAGAACGGGGAGGATTCACATCGCTTTCCCGGCACCCCCTCGGCCCGCCGCGGACGGCCCCTCCCGCACTCCGCTCCCGGTGCGGGACACTGTCCCTGGAGCGCCCCTACGATCGCTTGTGAGGACCAACACTCGTCCTCACAGGAACGATGGGGAACCACCCGAATCCGCCACGCGTGGATACGATCAGTAAGCAGTACAGGGCGACAGCGACGGAGGAGGTGCCCCATGGGAGTTCTGAAGCGGTTCGAGCAGCGACTCGAAGGTCTGGTGAACGGCACCTTCGCCAAGGTGTTCAAGTCCGAGGTCCAGCCGGTGGAGATCGCCGGAGCCCTCCAGCGGGAGTGCGACAACAACGCCACCATCTGGAACCGCGAGCGGACCGTCGTCCCCAACGACTTCATCGTCGAGCTCAGCGCCGGCGACTACGACCGTCTGAGTCCCTACTCCGGGCAGCTCGGCGACGAGCTCGCGGGCCTCGTCCGCGACTACGCCAAGCAGCAGCGCTACAGCTTCATGGGCCCCATCAAGGTCCACCTGGAGAAGGCCGACGACCTCGACACCGGGCTCTACCGGGTCCGCAGCCGCACCCTCGCCTCCAGCACCTCCCAGCCGCAGGCCGGACCACCCTCACCACAGGGCGGCTACGGCTACCCGCCGGAGAACCAGCCACAGGGCGGCTACGGATATCCCCCGGTCGCGGCCCCGCCCATGCCCAGTGCTCCGCCCCCGGGCGGACCAGGCGCCCGGCGGCCCGCTCCGGGCGGGCCCGGCGGACCGGCCCCCGCGGCCGGCCCGGGCGGCGCCCGGCGCCACTGGATCGAGATCAACGGCACCCGCCACCAGATCTCGCGCCCCACGCTCGTACTCGGCCGAAGCACGGAAGCCGACGTGCGGATCGACGACCCCGGCGTATCCCGCCGGCACTGTGAGATCCGGACCGGAACGCCCTCGACGATCCAGGATCTCGGGTCCACCAACGGCATCGTGGTGGACGGGCAGCACACCACCCGCGCTACGCTCCGCGACGGCTCGCGGATCGTCGTGGGCAGCACCACCATCATTTACCGGCAAGCCGAAGGGTGAAGCGGGGGCAATGTCAGAGCTGACCCTGACGGTCATGCGGTTGGGTTTCCTGGCCGTTCTGTGGCTGTTCGTCATCGTGGCCGTACAGGTCATCCGCAGCGATCTCTTCGGGACGCGCGTGACCCAACGCGGGTCCCGTCGTGGCGGCGGAGGCGCCGGCGGCGCCCCGCAGCAGGCGGGCCGCCAAGCCACGCCTCCGCAGCAGCGCCAGCGGCGCGGCGCACCCACCAAGCTCGTCGTCTCCGAGGGCATCCTCACGGGAACCACGGTGGCCCTCGCCGGCCAGACGATCACGCTGGGCCGCGCGCACGACTCCACGATCGTGCTGGACGACGACTACGCGTCCAGCCGCCATGCCAGGATCTATCCCGACCGTGACGGCCAGTGGATCGTCGAGGATCTCGGGTCCACCAACGGCACGTATCTCGACCGGACCCGGCTGACCACCCCGACGCCCATTCCGCCGGGCGCACCGATCCGCATCGGCAAGACCGTCATCGAGCTGCGGAAGTAGTACGAGAATGAGCGAGCGGAGCGAGCGCGCGGCGGTGATCCGTGCCACCGAGGACACGGACCCGAGCGCGCTCCCGACCGGAGGGTGGGCAGTGTGGCTCGAGACCGGTTGTACCCGGAGGCAGCTTCGTCGACAGGGCAGGTGCGCATGAGTCTGTCCCTGCGGTTCGCCGCCGGATCACACAAGGGCATGATCCGCGAGGGCAACGAGGATTCCGGTTACGCCGGTCCCCGGCTCCTCGCGATCGCCGACGGCATGGGAGGCCAGGCCGCCGGCGAGGTCGCGAGCTCCGAGGTGATCTCCACCCTCGTGCAGCTCGACGACGACGTCCCGGGCTCCGACATCCTCACCTCGCTGGCCACGGCCGTACAGCGCGCCAACGACCAGCTGCGCGTGATGGTCGAGGAGGACCCGCAGCTCGAAGGCATGGGCACCACGCTGACCGCCCTGCTGTGGACCGGCCAGCGCCTCGGCCTCGTCCACGTCGGCGACTCCCGCGCCTATCTGCTCCGCGACGGCGTCCTCACCCAGATCACCCAGGACCACACCTGGGTGCAGCGCCTCGTCGACGAGGGGCGCATCACGGAGGAAGAAGCCACCACCCACCCGCAGCGCTCGCTCCTGATGCGCGCGCTCGGCAGCGGCGACATCGTCGAGCCCGACCTCTCCATCCGTGAGGTCCGGGCCGGTGACCGCTACCTGATCTGCTCCGACGGGCTGTCCGGCGTCGTCTCCCACCAGACCCTGGAAGAGACCCTCGCCGACTACCACGGTCCCCGCGAGACCGTGCAGTCGCTGATCCAGCTCGCCCTGCGCGGCGGCGGACCCGACAACATCACCTGCATCGTCGCCGACGTCCTCGACACCGACAGCGGCGACACCCTCGCCGCCCAGGTCAGCGACACCCCGGTGGTCGTCGGCGCGGTCGCCGAGAACCAGCACCAGCTCTTCGACAGCGGCAACGCCATGCAGACCCCGGCCGGCCGGGCCTCGGGCCTCGGCCGCCGCGGCCAGCCCCCGGCCGGCGCCTTCGGCCCCCCCGGCAGCGGCGACGCCCCCGGCTACGGCTACTCCGACCAGGGGCAGGGCCAGGGCGGCAACGGCTACGGCACCTTCGGCGAAGCCGACGCCTACACCGCCGACCCCGCCTACGAGGACACGTACAACCACCCCCGCAGGCGCCGCAGCAAAGGGCGCAAGTGGACCACCCGTACGCTGACCCTGCTCATCGTCGCCGGCGTCGTCGGCGGTGGCCTCTACGCGGGCTGGCGCTGGACCCAGACCCAGTTCTACGTGGGCGTGAAGGGCGAGCACGTCGCGCTCTTCCGCGGCATCAGCCCGAAGCTGGGGCCGCTGGAGCTCTCCAAGGTGGAGACCGACCGCCCCGACATCGAACTGAAGTACCTGCCGCCCTTCAAGCAGAAGCTGGTCGAGGCCACCATCAGCGAGAACAGCTTCGACGCCGCGCGCAAGAAGCTCGACGACCTCGGCGTCCAGGTGTCCGCCTGCAAGAAGGACGAGGAGCGCCGCAACGTCGAGGCGCAGAACAGCCAGACGCCCGCCCCCAGCCTGACTCCCGAGGAGCAGCAACTGGTCGGGCTGTGCGGGAAGTAGTAGACATACGCGGGCGCAGGGGGCCTGCCACACCATGAGCGTTGTCACCAATACGACCACCATCGGCGCCATCGAGCTGCCGAGCAGGCGCAACACCGAGCTCCTGCTGCTCGGCTTCGCCGTGCTCATCCCGATGTTCGCCTACGCCAACGTGGGCCTCGCGATCAACGGCACCCTGCCCCCCGGCATGGTGCTCTACGGCCTCGGCCTCGGCGCCCTCGCCGGGATCGCGCACCTCGTCGTGCGCCGGTACGCCAAGTACGCCGACCCGCTGCTGCTGCCGCTGGCGACCCTGCTCAACGGGCTGGGCCTCGTCCTGATCTGGCGCCTGGACCAGTCCGAGCGCCTGCAGAACCTCGCCAAGCGGTCCTTCGGCACGTTCTCCCCCTCCGCGCCGCGCCAGATGATGTACACGGCCCTCGCCATCGCCCTGTTCGCCGCCGTCCTGCTGGTCCTGAAAGACCACCGCGTCCTGCAGAGATTCACGTACATCTCGATGGCGGGCGCCCTGGTCCTGCTGATCCTGCCCGTCGTCCCGGGTCTGGGCGCCGACGTCTTCGGCGCGAAGATCTGGATCAGCGTGGGCGGCTTCTCCATCCAGCCCGGTGAGTTCGCGAAGATCGTCATCGCGATCTTCTTCGCCGGCTACCTGATGGTGAAGCGCGACGCGCTCGCCCTGGCCAGCCGCCGCTTCATGGGCCTCTACCTGCCGCGCGGCCGCGACCTCGGCCCGATCCTGATGATCTGGGCGATGAGCCTGCTCGTCCTCGTCTTCGAGAACGACCTCGGCACCTCGCTGCTCTTCTTCGGCATGTTCGTGATCATGCTGTACGTGGCCACCGAGCGCACCAGCTGGATCGTCATCGGCCTGCTGATGTCGGTGGGCGGCGCCGTGGTCGTCGGCACCTTCGCCAGCCACGTCCAGGCCCGTGTCAACGCTTGGCTCGACCCCTTCGGCTGCTACGCCACCTCGGGCGCCTGTGAGCAGGTCGGCCAGTCGATCATGAGCTTCGGTTCCGGCGGCGTCCTCGGCGCCGGCTGGGGCCAGGGCAACTCCGACCTGATCGGCTTCGCCGCCAACTCCGACTTCATCTTCTCCACCGTCGGTGAAGAACTCGGCCTCGCCGGCGTGATGGCCTTCCTGCTGCTCTACGGGCTCATCATCGAGCGGGGCGTGCGCACCGCGCTCGCCGCCCGCGACCCCTTCGGCAAGCTCTTCGCCATCGGCCTCTCCGGCGCCTTCGCGCTCCAGATCTTCGTGGTCGCCGGCGGAGTCATGGGCCTCATCCCCCTCACCGGCATGACGATGCCCTTCCTCGCGTCCGGCGGTTCCTCCGTCCTCGCGAACTGGATCCTCATCGCCATCCTCATCCGGATCAGCGACACCGCACGCCGCCCCGCACCGGCCCCCGCCCCGTCCCCCGACTCCGAGATGACCCAGGTGGTCCGTCCGTCATGAACAAGCCCCTGCGCCGCATCTCGCTGTTCTGCGGACTGCTCGTCCTCGCCCTGCTGATCCGCACCAACTGGCTGCAGTACGTGCAGGCCGAGGAGCTCAGCACCCGCAAGGAGAACCGCCGGGTCCAGATCGCCCAGTACGCGACCGAGCGCGGCAACATCATCGTCAAGGGCGGCGAGCCGATCACCGGTTCCAAGGTGACCGACGGCAGCGACTACAAGTACAAGCGGACCTACACGAACGGCGAGCTCTGGGCTCCCGTCACCGGGTACGCCTCGCAGGCGTTCGGCTCCACCCAGCTGGAATCCCTCGAGGACGGCATCCTCACCGGCAACGACGACCGGCTGTTCTTCGACCGCACCATCGGCATGTTCACCGGGGAGAAGAAGCAGGGCGGCAACGTCGTCACCACGCTGAACCCCGATGCCCAGAAGGCCGCCTTCGAGGCGCTGGGCACGAAGAAGGGCGCCGTCGCGGCCATCGACCCGCGCACCGGCGCCATCCTGGCCCTGGTCTCCACGCCCTCGTACGACCCCTCGCGCTTCGCGGGCAACTCCAAGGACGACGAGAAGGCCTGGGTCGAGCTGAAGGACAGCGAGGACAAGAACCTCGTCAACCGCGCCCTGCGCGAGACGTACCCGCCGGGCTCCACCTTCAAGGTGGTCACCGCGGCCGCCGCCCTCGAACACGGCGTCGTCCAGGACATCAACGCCGCCACGGACACCCCCGAGCCGTACTTCCTGCCGGGCACCAAGACCGTGATGGTCAACCACGCCCAGGGCTGCGAGAAGGCCAGCCTGAACAAGGCCCTCGAGATCTCCTGCAACTCCGTCTTCGCGAACATGGGCGACAAGGTCACCCGCGACAAGATGGTGGAGACCTCGGAGAAGTTCGGCTTCAACAACGACAAGATCGACATCCCGGTCCGCGCGTTCGCCAGCATCTACGACAAGAAGATGGGCAAGGACGGCAACGCCCAGAGCTCCATCGGGCAGTTCAACACCGCCGCCACCCCGCTCCAGATGGCCATGGTCACCGCCGCGATCGCCAACGACGGCAAGCTGATGAAGCCGTACATGGTGGACAATCTCACGGCCCCCAACCTGGACATCATCGAGAAGCACGAGCCGCAGGAGATGAGCCGGCCGCTCTCCGCCGCCAACGCGGAGAAGCTGCAGCAGATGATGGTCAACGTCGTCGAGCACGGCACCGGCAGCAAGGCCAAGGTGAAGGGCATCACGGTCGGCGGCAAGACCGGTACGGCGCAGCACGGCGAGGGCAACAAGAAGCGCCCCTACGCCTGGTTCATCTCCTACGCCGAAAACCAGGACAAGACCTCGCCGGTCGCCGTCGCCGTCGTGATCGAGGACAGCGAGGCGGAGCGCGAGGACATCAGCGGTGGCGGTCTGGCCGCTCCCGTCGCCAAGGCGGTCATGGAGGCGGTCCTGAACAGCCAGGGGTGATCGAGGGACGACGGGCCGGAGTTCAGTGACTCACATCACAGAATTCCGCCGCGTCCGCGCGTACGGTACCGGTCCAGTATCAGCCTGTGGCCACGAACCGATCACCGACGATCGGCCGGTAGCCTTTGCGCGAACAGCACACCGCCGGACCACACACAGGTGCGGTCGGGACTGACGGAGAGGGCTGCAACGTTATGGAAGAGCCGCGTCGCCTCGGCGGCCGGTACGAGCTGAGCCACGTGCTCGGCCGTGGTGGCATGGCCGAGGTCTACCTCGCTCACGACACCCGGCTCGGCCGTACCGTCGCCGTCAAGACCCTGCGCGCCGACCTCGCCCGTGACCCGTCCTTCCAGGCCCGGTTCCGGCGCGAGGCCCAGTCGGCCGCGTCGCTGAACCATCCGGCGATCGTCGCGGTCTACGACACCGGCGAGGACTACGTCGACAACATCTCCATCCCGTACATCGTGATGGAGTACGTCGACGGTTCCACGCTGCGCGAGCTGCTGCACTCGGGCCGCAAGCTGCTGCCCGAGCGCACCCTGGAGATGTGCATCGGCATCCTCCAGGCCCTGGAGTACTCGCACCGCGCCGGCATCGTGCACCGCGACATCAAGCCCGCCAACGTGATGCTGACCCGCACCGGCCAGGTCAAGGTCATGGACTTCGGCATCGCCCGCGCCATGGGCGACTCCGGCATGACCATGACGCAGACGGCCGCCGTCATCGGCACCGCCCAGTACCTCTCTCCCGAGCAGGCCAAGGGCGAGCAGGTCGACGCGCGCTCCGACCTCTACTCCGCGGGCTGCCTGCTCTACGAGCTGCTCTGCGTCCGGCCCCCGTTCGTCGGTGACTCGCCGGTGGCCGTCGCCTACCAGCACGTACGGGAAGAGCCGCAGCCGCCGTCGAACTTCGATCCCGAGATCACGCCCGAGATGGACGCCATCGTCCTCAAGGCACTGGTCAAGGACCCCGATTACCGCTACCAGTCGGCCGACGAGATGCGCGCCGACATCGAGGCCTGCCTCGACGGCCAGCCGGTGGCCGCCGCCGCGGCCATGGGCGCGACCGGCGGCTACGGCTATCCCGACCAGGGGCACGGCTACGGACCCCAGGGCTACGACCAGCCCACCGCCGCCCTGCGCACCGCCGACCCCGGCGCCCAGACGTCGATGATGCCGCCCATGCCCCCGGGCGACGGCGGATACGGCTACGGCGACCAGGGCCACGGCGGCTACGACCAGGGCGCGAACCGCCGCCAGAAGAAGAGCAAGGCGTCCACCGTCCTGCTCGTCGCGGCGGGCGTCCTCGTCCTGGTCGGCGCGATCCTCATCGGCCATTCCCTCTTCAACGAGACCGCCGACAACCGGCCCACCGTGCCCAAGCTCATCGGCCAGACCCTCGAACGGGCGCAGAAGAGCGGCGACAGCGTCGGCCTCAAGGTGGTCAAGGGCCCTGACGCACCCTGCGAGGACCAGCCCAAGGGCAACGTCTGCAAGCAGGACCCCGCGGCCGACACCAAGGTCGACGACGGCGCCACCATCACGGTGACGGTCTCCACGGGCGCGCCCAAGGTGGCGGTCCCCAGCGTGGTCAACCTGAAGTTCGAGGACGCGGAGAAGCTGCTCAAGGAGAAGGGGCTGCAGGTCGACCGCAAGCCCCAGGAGTCCGCGCGCGCCGCCGGAACCGTCCTCGAGCAGAGCCCGAACGGCGGCGAGGCGGAGCGCAACAGCGTCGTCACGCTGACCGTCGCCAAGGAGATCTCCAAGGCCGACGTGCCGGAGCTCAGGGGCAAGAAGAAGGACGAGGCGATCAAGGCGCTCACGGACGCCAACCTCAGGCTCGGCAGCGTGACGGAGAGCGAGCAGCCCGGAGCCGTACCGGGCACGATCATCGATCAGCAGTTCGCGGCGGGCCAGCAGCTCGAGGTGGGCAAGACGGTGAACGTCACCATCGCCAAGGCCTCGACGCAGACGGCGGTGCCCAACTTCGCCGGCCTCACCGTGGACCAGTACAAGGACGAGCTGCGGCGCGCCAACCTCCGGCTCGGTGTCGTCACCGGCTCGACGGACGGCAACGCGGTCGTCGTACGCTCCGACCCGCAGCCGGGGACCCAGGTCAACACGGGCCAGACCGTGAACCTGATCGCCATCGGCGGCGGCGGCCAGCAGCAGGGCGGCAACAACAACGGCGGCGGCTTCGGCGGCCTGGGCGGCTAGCGCGCCCTGCGTCGTGGTCACGACCACGACGCAGCGAAGGGGTCCGGCCTCCCTCCCGGGAACGGGGAGGGAGGCCGGACCTTTGTGCGTCGCGTCGCTGTGCGGCCGCCTGCGCCCCCATCCGGGACACATGGGCCTCGTGGGACCCAGGAGGCGTCAACGCCTCCCACAGGGGCCTTCTGAGGGCCTGGCGGCGTCAGGACCCCATCCGGTCACCGCACGCGCTCAGCGCAGTTCGGCCGGCGGGGTCCGCTTCGCGTCCACCTTCTCCGTCCGGACCAGCTCGCCCCACACGATGTACCGGTACTTCGAGGTGTAGACCGGCGTGCAGGTGGTGAGCGTGACGTACCGGCCGGGGGCGGTCTTCCCGGAGTCCTTGGGGACCGCGTTGATCACGTCGGTGTTGTACTTCGAGGTCTGGCGCAGCTCCGCGAAGACCTTGTAGACGTACCAGGTGTCGCGGGTCTCGAAGACGATCGCGTCGCCGTTCTTCACCTTGTCGATGTTGTGGAACTTCGCCCCGTGGCCGTCCCGGTGCGCGGCCAGCGCGAAGTTGCCCTTCTCGTCCCACGGCAGCGCGGACTTCACCGGCTCCGTGTAGTACCCGGCCACGCCGTCGTCGAGGGTGTCCGGGTCGGTCCCCGGCTTGACGAGCACCTCGCCGTTCTTCATCGCCGGTACGTGCAGGAAGCCGACGCCGTCCTGGGTGTCCAGCGCCCCGGGTGCGGCGGCCTGCGGGGAGGGGGTCTGCCACTGCTGGCGGATCTCGTCGCCGCGCGCCGACGCCTGCCGGTCGGCGAGCACGTTCGTCCACCACAGCGAGTAGGCCACGAACAGGCCCAGCACCAGGCCCACGGTGATCAGGACCTCGCCCAGCAGGCTCAGGAATCCGGCGAGCACACTGCGGTTGCCGGCGGGCGGGGCCGCGGCGCGGCGGCGGGCACGAGACACTGCTGATTCGTCCTTAGCTGGTCAGCGCGGGCGGCGGGCCCTGGCTGCGGGGGCGTTCCTCGGTCATCCTGCCCCATACGATCATCCGGTAGGTGCTGGTGAACTCCGGGGTGCAGGTGGTCAGCGTGATGTACCGGCCCTCGGATGTGAATCCCGATCCCTCCGGAACGGGCTTGATCACCGCCACGTTCGTCGGCGGTGTCTGCGCGAGCGACGAGGTCATCTCGTACGTGTAGTAGGCGTCCCGGGTCTCGACCACGACGGGATCCCCGGGCACCAGCCGGTTGATGTAGCGGAACGGCTCGCCGTGGGTGTTGCGGTGTCCGGCCACCGCGAAGTTGCCCTGCTTGTCGGCCGGCATCGCCGTCTTCAGCGCGCCCTCGCCGTAGTGCCCGACCATGCCCTTGTCCAGCACCTTCGGCTTGCTGATGCCCTCCGCGACCGGGACCTTCACGTCCAGCTTCGGAATGTGGAGGATCGCGAAGCCCTGGCCGGGCTCGAAGGCCGTCACGGGCGGTGCGGCAGCCCCGGCGGCGCCCGGGTCCCGTTCCCAGGTCTGGCGCAGGGAGCCGGCGGCGCCGTTCGCCACCCGCTCCGCCAGCAGGTTCGTGTACCAGAGCTGGTAGGCGACGAACAGCAGCATCACCAGGCCCAGCGTGATGAACAGTTCTCCGCCCAGCCGGCTCGCGATGACCACCGGGCCGCCCGAGGCCGGCCGCCTGCGCCGCCGGCCGCCCCGCCTGCGGGTGCGTCGGGCGGCCTGTTTCGCGGCCTGCTGAGCGGCCCTGCGTCGCGCGGCCCGGCCCTCCGTGGGCGCGGACGGCGCGACCGCGGTCACGCGACGGCCTTGCCCACCACCGGGGCGAGCCCCACCGAGCGCTCCACGGCACCCGTGTCACCGCACCGCACCAGCCAGTTGGCGAGCATCCGGTGACCCCATTCGGTCAGCACCGACTCGGGGTGGAACTGCACGCCCTCGACGTCGTGCTCCCGGTGGCGCAGGCCCATGATGATCCCGTCCTCGGTCCGCGCCGTGACCTCCAGCGCGTCCGGCAGGGTCCCGGGCTCGGCGGCGAGGGAGTGGTAGCGGGTCGCGATGAACGGCGACGGCAGTCCTTCGAACACCCCGAGCCCCTCGTGGATCACGGGGGAGGTCTTGCCGTGCAGCAGCTCGGGGGCCCGGCCCACGACGCCTCCGTAGGCGACCGCCATCGACTGCATGCCGAGGCACACGCCGAAGACGGGGACGGCCGTGCGGGCGCAGTGGCGGACCATGTCGATGCAGACGCCCGCCTCCTCCGGCGTACCGGGGCCGGGGGACAGCAGTACGCCGTCGAAGCCGTCCTGCGCGTGCGAGAGCTCGACCTCGTCGTTGCGCAGCACCTCGCATTCGGCACCGAGCTGGTAGAGGTACTGGACCAGGTTGAAGACAAAGCTGTCGTAGTTGTCCACAACCAGAATGCGCGCGCTCACGGAGTGGCTCCCGATCCCTCGTCCACCGTCACATCGTTGAACGGAAGAAGCGGCTCGGCCCACGGGAAGACGTACTGGAAGAGCACGAAGACCACCGCGAGGACCAGTACGAGTGAGATCAGCGCGCGTACCCACGCGTTTCCCGGCAGGTGCCGCCAGATCCAGCCGTACATGCCGCCTGATTCCTTTTCGTCCACGTTCGTTCAACGCACCGCGGGGGGCGGTACGCGAACAGACTAAAGGCAGCGGCCCGAAAGGGTGGGTCACCCGGACAAACCCTCCGGTCGCCCCTGGGACGCGGGGAGGGTCCCGGTCAGTTCCGCCCAGACGACCAGCCGATGGCTGTGCCCCCATTCCGGATCGCAGGTCGTCAGCGTCAGATAGCGGCCGGGCGCCCGGAACGGTGATTTCTCCGGGACCGGGTCGACCACGGCGACGTCGGTGGGCAGGGTGCGCAGGGGTGCTGACCGAAGCGTGTACGTGTACCAGGTGCTCGCGTCCTTGACGATCACCTCGTCGCCCGGGCGCAAGCGCGGGAAGTCCTTGAAGGGGTCCCCGTAGGTGCGCCGGTGGCCGGCCACCGAGAAGTTCCCGACGGCGCCGAGGGGCGCGGTGGCGGCGTAGTGGCCGAGCCCCTTCTTCAGCAGTTCGGGGTCGGTTCCCTCCAGGACGGGCTTGACCCAGTCCGGGCCGAAGCGCGGGACGTACATCTCGGCGAAGGCCCGGCCGGCGGGATGGCGCTCGGGCTGCGCCGGGGGTGCCGGGGGCACCGACGGGGCCCGCGACGGTGTCGGCTGCGGCGCCGGGGCGGGCGCGGGGGCCGCGGCCGGGGCGGCCGCCCAGCGGTCGCGCATCCGGTCCATCTCCCCGTCCATGGCCCGGTCGGCCTTGACCCCGGTCCACAGCAGGACGTAGGCGACGAAGAGCACGATCAGGGTGCCCGCCGTCAGGCACACCTCGCTGAACGTCCGTACCACCAGGCGCAGTACGACGTCAGGACGGACCCGATCACGGGGTGGGCGCCACCGGCTTCGCATAGTGGAGGTCCACTGTGCCGGAGTAGCCGGGAAGTGTCAGCGCCTTGTGCTCGTCCACTTTCCAGCCGAGCCCGTAGGCGTTCACGTACAGCTGGTAGTTCTGCAGGGCCGGGGAGGCGGCGAGGGCCTTCTTCAACGCGCCCGGGTCGCCGACCGCCGAAATCTTGTACGGCGGCGAGTAGACCCGGCCCTGGAGGATCAGGGTGTTGCCCACGCAGCGGACCGCGCTGGTGGAGATCAGCCGCTGGTCCATGACCTGGATGCCCTGGGCGCCGCCCTGCCAGAGGGCGTTGACCACGGCCTGGAGGTCCTGCTGGTGGATCACCAGGTCGTTGGGCTGTGGCTCGGGCACGTTGGGGATGCGGGCGGTGGCGTTCGGCGGGGCGTCGTTGAGGGTGACCGTCAGGCCCTTGCCGGTCAGCTCCTCGGTGCCGGAGGCGGCGCGCAGGGCGGCCAGCTTGGCGTCCTGTGCCTTGGTGCTGCCGTCGTCACGCTCGGCGAGGGTGTCCACGCGGCCGCGTACGGCCGCGGTGCTCTGCTCCAGCGCCGCGTTGTCCTGGCTGCGCTCCTTGATGAGGTCCGACAGCTTCAGGAGGGATGCGTCCGTCCGGATGTTCGTACCCTTGGAGGTGTTGAAACTGGTGACGAAGAGCAGCCCGGCCAGGGCGAAGACGGCGGCCGTCAGGAGCCGGACCGGCCTGGCCCGGCGACGGGGACCCACGGAGGAGTCGTCGGAATTGCTCAACGTACCCTTCTCCTTCAACGCCACAGGTCCACTACGCTAACGGACGCCCGGGGCAGGCAAGGTCCCCAGCGCATCGACAGGAGAGCCCCTCGTGCCGAAGTCACGTATCCGCAAGAAGGACGACTACACGCCGCCGCCCTCGCGGCAGCCGCAGAGCATCCGGCTCACGAATCGCAGCTGGGTCGCCCCGGTCATGCTGGCGTTCTTCCTGATCGGACTCGCGTGGATCGTCGTTTTCTACGTGACCGAGACCCAGCTGCCGATCGAGGCTCTGGGCAATTGGAACATTGTAGTCGGTTTCGGCTTCATCGCTGCCGGATTCGGCGTCTCCACGCAGTGGAAATAGCACCCGACAGCCCCTGATGGAAGCTCTCCCCAGGAGTTATCCACAGCGTCATCCACACCTGAGGAAAAGACAGAAGATCTGTGGATAACTCTGTGGAGAGTTGACGCCGGTGTGATCAGGTGAGTTCCGCGGTGCGGAGCAGAATCACCATCGCGACCAGCAGGAAGGCCACCGCGCAGGTGCCCCACTGGACGAGGGCGCGATGGCGACCGGCGGTGGGCATGAGCATGCCCAAGCCCACCAGCGCTCCGGTGACCAGGCCACCCACATGGGCCTGCCAGGACACCGTGAGCGCGCCGCCGAGCGGTACGAAGGTCAGCACCAGCATCAGCACGACCATGACGATCACCGGCCGCATCTCGTAGCGCAGCCGCTTCGCCAGGACGACGGTGGCGCCGAGCAGGCCGAAGACGGCGCCGGAGGCGCCGAGGGTCTGCACGTACGGCTCGCTCAGCAGGTAGACCAGCGCGCTGCCGCCCAGGCCGGAGAGCAAGAAGACCGCGAGATAGCGGACCCGGCCAAGCGCCGCTTCCAGCGGCCCGCCGATGACCCACAGCCCGATCATGTTGCCGATGATGTGCCACCACTCGACGTGCAGGAAGACCGAGGTCAGCAGCCGGTAGTACTCGCCCGTGGCCACCCCGTGGAGCGGGCCGCCGGGGTACTCGAAGTACCGGCCGCCGATCAGCTCCAGCTGGACCGCCAGCGCCTGGTCGGAGAGCGCCGCGATGAACACCAGGACGTTGATCCCGATGAGGATCTTGGTGACCAGGTGGGGGTCGGCGGCGACCACCCCGCCCGCGACGGTGCGCGGCGCGTTCGCGGTCGGGTGGTGCCCGGTGCCGGAACCCGCGCGGACGCACTCGGGACACTGGAAGCCGACCGAGGCGCTGATCATGCACTCGGGGCAGATGGGGCGCTCGCAGCGGGTACAGCTGATCCCCGTGTCGCGGTCCGGGTGGCGGTAGCAGCCCGGTAGACGGTCGGTGTCCATCGGTTCCCTAGGGTGTCTCGTCGACCGGGCCGGGGCGCCCCGCCGGTCCCGTACGTATCCAGTACGGACGGGCGGGGCCGAAAGGTTCCCGGCGTCAGCGCCTCTCGACGACCACGGACTGGATGATCACGTCGTCCAGGGGGCGCTTGGTGCGCGGGTTGGTGGCGCCGGCGGCGATGGCCTCCACGACCTTCTGGCTGGCGGGGTCGGTGACCTCGCCGAAGATGGTGTGCTTGCGCGTCAGCCAGGCGGTGGGCGCGACGGTGATGAAGAACTGCGAGCCGTTGGTGCCCGGGCCGGCGTTGGCCATGGCGAGCAGGAAGGGCTTGGTGAAGGCCAGGTCGGGGTGGAACTCGTCCGCGAAGCGGTAGCCGGGGCCGCCGGTGCCGTTGCCGAGCGGGTCGCCGCCCTGGATCATGAAGCCGCTGATGACGCGGTGGAAGACGGTGCCGTCGTACAGCGGGTCCGTGGTCTTCTGGCCGTCGGTGGGACGGGTCCATTCCCGGGCGCCCGTGGCGAGCTCGACGAAGTTCCGCACGGTCTTCGGAGCGAGGTTCTCCAGCAGCTCGATCTCGATGTCGCCGTGGGTCGTCTTCAGGGTGGCGTAGAGCTTCTCGGCCACGGATCTGCCTTCCATAGTCATCACTGTCGGTCCAGATGGTCGCACGGAGCGCTCCGCGGCACTGAAATCCTCCACCCGTATGCCCTGTCACGCATGCCTGTCAGCGATATGGCAGGCATGATCCGACAAAGGGTGGAAAGGTGAACTGTGTCCGCCACCGAGGAGGAGGATCCCGTGACCGGCAAGGAGAGCATGCGCCTGGCAGCCGAGAGCGCCAGGGAGAGTGTGCGGCACGCGACGGAAGTGGTGGCACCGTACGCGGAATCCGCCAGGGAAGCCGCAGTGCACTACGCCCAGGAAGCGAACGAACGGCTGGCACCCAAGATGTCGTACGCGGCGACCAGCGCCGCCCAGCACGCCCGTACGACCTACGACTGCCATCTGCAACCCCGGCTCAAGGCCGCGCGGGCCCATGTGCCGCCGCCCGTCGACCGGGCGGCGACGCAGGCGCGCCAGGCGGCGCGGCAGGCCGCCGAGTACACCCAGCCGAAGATCGAGAGCGCGATCGCGGCCGCCACTCCGGTGGCCGAGGAGGCCGCGTCCCGGTCGACGGCGGCGCTCGCGGCGCTGCGCGGCCAGGTGACGGCCAAGGAAGTACAGAAGCTCGTACGGCGCCGCGAGCGGCACGCGCGCAACGGGAAGATCCTGCGCGGTGTCGCACTGGTCGGCGTACTGGCGTGCGCCGCCTACGCGGTGTGGCGTTGGTGGGACCAGCAGTCGAATCCGGACTGGCTCGTCGAACCGCCGGCGGCCACCGAGCTGTCCTCGCGCGACGCGGCGCCGTCCGGCTTCGACGAGGAGCTGGCGGAGAAGGAGCGCGAGGCCGAGTCCGGCCCCGACGACAAGCAGCTCTGAGCGGCGCGCGCGAAGGGGCCCGGATCCTGTCACCAGGGTCCGGGCCCCTTCCGCGTCCGCGGGGCGTCAGCCGGGGAGGGTGAGGACCGTGCCCGGGCGGACGAGGTCGGGGTTGGGGCCGACGGCACCCCGGTTCATCGCGTAGAGCTCGCGCCAGCGGGCCTCGTTGCCGAGCTCGTGGCGGGCGATCGCGGTGAGCGAGTCGCCGGGCTTGACGGTGTACGTGCGCTTCTTGGCGGTGGACCCGGGCCCCCGCATCGGGGCCGCCGGTACCGCCTTGTGCGCGGCCGAGTGCGGGGTGGGCGTGTGCATGGCGCCCGGCGCGGCGGCGGAGGAGGCCGCGGGCTTCGGCATCACGGTCGGCTTGGGGGCTGCGGGAACGGCCTTGTGCGCGGCGGACGTGGGGGTGGGGGTCGGGGTCGCGGGGAGGGGCCTCGGCGGCGCGGCCGCCGCCATGCGCTCGGCGGTGGCCCGGGTGGCCGAGGCAGCGGCGGCCGCCGAACCCGAGGGGGGCCTCCTGCCCTCGCCGGCCTGCTGCTGCACCTGCTCCTCCGCCTTCTCGGCGGCGTCGTGCGCCTTCTTCTTGTCGGACTTCAGGAAGTCGAAGAGTCCCATGTCTGTACGCCTCCGGCGTGATGCTCCCCCCGGGATCGGTACCTCCTTCCACTGTCCTGCACCGGGCGCCGAGCGGCCCTGCGACGGGGCCGTCCGGGGGACGCCCGGACCAGGTCACGGCCGGGCGGGAACGCGGCGGGAAGGGACCGGGAAGGACCGGCGCCACCCTCGTGGGACACGATGGAGGAGATTTCTGTGAACATCAGACAGGCCGCGGAGCGGGTAGTGCTGGTCAGGCCCGGACCCGGGCTCGTGAGCGCCGCGATCGTGGCGGGCCTGGACGTATGGGTGGTGTCCGATCCCGGACCCCGCCCGACGGACGCGCCGCTTCCCGCGGAGCTGCCCCCGCAACGGCTCCTCCGGGTGGACTTCGACGACCCGGCCGCGCTGCGCGCCCTGCTGACGGACACCGTCGTCGAACACGGGATCGGGCAGGTCCTCTACCTCGCGAGCGATCTCGAAAGGGGTCTCGGCAGCGGGGCCGCGGCCGCCGCCGAGGAGGTGCTGCGGGATCTGTCCGACAGCCACGGGAGGCCGGCCCGCGGGCTGCCGGACGCGGTGGCGATCCGGCGGATCCTCAATGAGAGCCGGACCTCCGCCGTGCGTGCCGAGGAGGCCCGGTCCATCACCGAAGCATGCTCGCTGGCGGAGGACTTCCCCCTGCCCGTGGTCATCAAGTCGGCCGACAAGTCCGGCTGTTGGTGGACCGTTCCGGTACACGACCGGCCCGCACTGGACCGGTGGGCCGAACAGGCCGTCACCGCGCGGCACTCGGCCCCCTATCTCGTCGAAGAGCTCTTGACCGGAGCCAAGTTCAGGGTGGAGACGCTGACCGTCGACGGCATGCACCTGGTCGCCGACATCGCCCCCGAGGGAACGGCGCCGCCGCTCCACGACGCGGAGCAGGCCGGGATCCGCGCGACGGTACGGGCCCTGCTGGATCTGGCCGGGTACGAATCGGGCACCACGCGGACGGACGTGCTGGTCAGCGCCCGGGGATCACGGATCGCCGCGGCCAGGGAACCGGACCGGGAACAGGGCGGTAACGGCCGTTCCCGCACCGCGACCGCGGGCGGTATCGAGAGGGGAACGGACCGGTAAGAGCTGCGGCCAGTCTGTGTCCTGTCGAGAGCGGCCACCGCAGCACACGGGAGCCGCACCGGGTACACACCAGGGGGTTCCACACATGCGCAGCAAGCTGGCTGGACTGATCGGGATCATCGCGGCGGCTCTGGCGATCGGAGTCGGTGTGACGGTCAGCAGCCCGGTGGACGCCGGTCAGCCCTCCGGCTACCAGGTACTGGCGGACGACAAGGGTCCGGGTGTCGCTCCCCCGGCCCCGACCCCGACCCCGACCTCGGTCCCGTCCTCCCGGTAGGCCCGCCGCCCGCCCCGTACGACAGCGAAGTGCCCCGCACCGGTATCCGGTGCGGGGCACTCCCCGTGCGCCGTCAATACGTCCGGCGGGACGCCGGCAAACTCATGAAATCGAATAACTCCTCGGCGGCAGCGCGGTGTCCGGCCGCGGCCGGAGCGTCCCCGAGCGCCTCCGCCGCACGGGCCATGCCCACCAGCGCCGACGCCTCCTCGGCACGGAAGCTCATCGGCTCCGCGATCTTGTGGGCGTGTGCGTGCAGGGCCAGGGCCACCTCGTGCTCCCCCCAGAGCAGGTGGAGCCGGCCGAGGACGTTCTCGACCTTCGCGAGCCGGATCGGCGCGCCGCTGGTGCGGCCGAGGACCAGGGAGCGCTCGGCGAACGCGCGCGCCTGCGGGCCGTCGCCCCGCTCGTGCGCGACCTGGGCGGACAGCGCGAGCAGCAGGGCGACGTCCCCGGGCGACCTGGTCTCGTCGCACAGGTCGCGGGCGCGCTTGAGACTGGCGTCCGCGTCCGGGAACTCGCCGAGGCCCACCTGCGCGAAGGCCAGATCGGTCAGGGCCACGATCTCGTTGCCGCGGTAACCGAGGCCGCGGTCGATCTCGATCGCCCGGCGGGCGGCGGCGGCCGCCTCCGGATAGCGGCCCCACCGCTCGTACAGCGTGCTGAGGGTGGTCAGGCTCTCCGACTCCGCCCGCAGATTGCCCAGTTCCCGGGCCACGGCCACCGACCGCTCCAGGAGCGGGAGGGCCTCCGCGTACCTCCCGAGCATCGACATCAGCAGCCCGAGGGTCGATTCGCTGTGCGCCTCGGTGTGCCGGTCCCCGGCACGGATCGCCGTGTCGCGGGCTTCCGCGGCCACCTCCAGCCCTTCCTCGAAGCGGCCCAGCTTCCAGCAGGCCGCGCCCAGGTTGGCCAGGCTGATGCCGAGGAGCGCCGGATCGTCGAGCCGGCGGGCGGCGGCCACCGCGAGGTGCCCGACGCTCCAGAACTCGTCGAGCTGTCCGTGCGTGTGCAGGTGGAAGCCCACGTTGCGGCTCAGGCAGGCCGCGTACCGGTCGTGGCCGGACCGCTCGGCGAGCGACACGGCCGCGAGCAGTCCCGCCTGCTCGCGGTGGAACCAGCGCACGGCCTGCTCGGCGTCCCTGAGGGACGGCAGCTCGCCCCGGTAGGGCGCGATGCCGGTGGGCCGGCGTTCCCGTCCCGGGAAGAGCACCTCGCACGCCGTGTTCGACGCCGTCAGGTAGTAGCCGAGCAGCCGCTCGACCGCCGCCGCGTCGTCGTCCGCCGTCGCCGGTCCCCGCAGGCTCTGGGCGAAACTGCGCACCAGGTCGTGGAAGGTGTAGAGGCCGATGTCGGGCTGCTGGACCAGATGGACGTCGAGCAGGAACTCCAGGGCGTCCTCGGCGTCGCGGACGGTCGTGCCGAGGAGCGCCGCCGCCGAATGGACGTCCGTCCCGGCGCACGGGTACAGGCTGAGGATGCGGAACGCGGTCCGGTACTCCTCGTCCATCGCCAGGTACGACAGCCGAAGGGTCGCCGCGACGCTGCGCTCACCCGAACTCAGCTCGTCCATCCGGCGTTTCTCGTCGCGCAGCCGCTCGACCAGATAACGCACCGTCCAGCGCGGCCTGTTGCGCAGCCGGGCCGTCGCGATCCGCAGCGCCAGCGGCAGGTGCCCGCACAGCTCGGCCAGTTCGGCGGAGGCCGCCGGCTCGGCGGCCACCCGGGTGGTACCGAGGGTCTCCGCCATCAGGCTGGTGCTGTCCTCGGGCTCCATCATCCCGATCGACACCCACTCGACGCCGTCGAGGTCCAGCAGCCGCCCACGGCTGGTGATCAGGGCGAGAGAGCCGGGCGAAGCCGGCAGCAGGGGCCTGATCTGCGCCGCGTCGACCGCGTTGTCGAACAGGAGCAACATCCGCCGGCCGTCCAGCTTCGACCGCCACAGGGCGGTGCGCCCCTCCAGGTCCTCGGGAATCCGGTCGCCCGGAGTACCGAGGGTCCGCAGCAGGCCGTCGAGCGCGGCGGTGGGCGTCACGGGCTCGCGGCCCGGGGTGAATCCGTGCAGGTCGATGTGGAGCTGCCCGTCGGGATACCGGCCGGCCAGCCGGTGCGCGGCGCGCACGGCCAGGGTGGTCTTGCCCATGCCGCCCATGCCGTCGATGGCCACGATCCGGGCGTACCGCTCGCCGCCCCGGCCCTCGTCCTGCACGTAGTCGAAGAGCTCGGCCAGCTCCTTGGCACGGCCGGTGAAGTCGGGCAGGTCGTACGGCAGGGTGCACGGGGCGTCCGCCGGCCCGGTGCGCGTTCCCGGCTCCCCCTCCCGGTCCGCTTCCGTGCGGGCCGGGACCCCGGGGGCCGCACCCTCGGACACCGCGGTCGCGGCAACGGCCGGTTCGGGCAGCGGCTCCGCGGGGGCCGCCGGCTCGGGCACCGGCCGTACGGGCGCCGCCGCCACCGGCGCCGGCCGCTCGGGCGCGGCCAGCTCGGGGCTGTCCCGCAGGATCGCCTCGTACAGCCTGGCCAGCCGGGGGCCGGGGTCGATCCCGAGCTCGTCCACGAGCAGCTCGCGGACCTCCCCGTACTCCTTGAGCGCCTCGGCCTGCCGCCCGGAGCGGTACAGCGCGAGCATCAGCTGGCCGCGCAGCGTCTCCCGCAGCGGGTGCTGGGTGATCAGGGCGCGCAGGCCCGAGATGAGCTCACCGCTCTCGCCCAGTGCGAGGCACACGTCGAAGAACTGCTCGGCGGCGGCCAGCCGGCGCTCCTCCAGTGCGGTCGCCGCGGCCTCGATCACCGGTCCGCCGGTGCCGGACAGGACCGATCCCCGCCACAGCGCGAGGGCGGCCCGCAGTGCCTCGGCGGCCTCGGACCGGGCGCCTTCCCGCAGCGCCTGGCCCGCCGCCCTGGTCAGGGCGTCGAACTCCAGGAGGTCGACCTGGTCGTCCGCCACCACCACGCGGTACCCCGGCCCGTCGGTGGCGATCACCTCGGTGCCGGTGGGTATGCGCCGCCGCAGGTCGGCGACGGCCTTGCGGACCTGGTGCGCGGCGGTCACCGGCGGGTCCTTCTCCCACGTCGCCTCGACGAGTCGGGCCACGGGCACCACCCGGCCGGCTTCGAGCAGCAGCACGCACAGGACCCGTTCCTGGATCGCTCCCCCCAGCCTCAGCCGGACCTCTCCGAACCATCCCTCAAGCGATCCGAGCACGTTGAAGCGCAGCCTGCCCCCCGCAGGTTCCGCGCTTCGTCTCTCCCCGGACTCCGCATCCGCCCCCGGCATCGGACATCCACCCCCAAATGAACAAGACCCCTGGCCAGGTCATGTCAGCCGGATCATAGGGGTTACCCCTCGCACGCGGTAAGCATCCGGTAGCAGATCAGGAAGGGCGACACGGACAGTTCATGGGCGGCCCGGAGCAGGCAGCACACGGAGCGAGTACCGAAGGAGCAGGCTGTGGGAAGACTGGAGAGACCGCTGGCCCCCGATGCCGGACCAGTCACCGCGTTCGCCCGGGAGTTGCGCAGGCTGCGGACCGCGGCCGGCAGTCCCGGCTACCGCGACATGGCCACTCGTGCCATGTTCTCCGCGTCCGTGCTCTCCGACGCGGCCGCCGGATACCGCCTCCCGACGCTTCAGGTGGCCCTCGCCTTCGCCGAGGCCTGCGGCGGTGACCGCGCCAGCTGGGAGCGCCGCTGGCACGAGGCGGCACGCGCCGACGGGGACGACGGAACGGCCCGTCCGGCGGTCAAAGCCGTGCAGCAGCACCAGGAGAACGAGCTGCGCGCGGCCGACGTACGCGCCGTGCTGCCGCCCCCGTCACAGCTTCCGATGGAGGCTCGTCCCCTGGTGGGACGGCGTGAGCTGCTCCAGCGGGCCCGGGCCCTGACCGCCCCCTCGTACGGCGAGCAGCGCCCCGCGACCCCCTTGGTGATCAGCGGTCAGGTGGGCGTGGGCAAGACGGCCTTCGCCCTGCGGCTCGCCCACGAACTCGCCGTGAACCTGCCCGACGGGCAGCTCTACGCGAACCTCGACCCGGCCGCGGACGGACGCAAGGACGCCGCCGGAATCGCGGGCGGTTTCCTGGAGGCGCTCGGCATCCCCACCGACCGGATCCCGAACGATCCCGGTCAAAGAATTGGCCTGTACCGGTCGCTCCTGAACCGGCGGCGGCTGCTCGTGGTGCTGGACGGCGTCCAGCACGAGCGGCAGATCCGGGAACTCCTCGTCGCGGCGCCCGAGAGCCGCATCATCATCACTAGCCGATCGCGGCTACTGGGCCTCGACGGAATTGGCCGGATCCGGCTCCCCGCACTGGACCGCGACGAGTCGATGGAGCTGCTCGCCCAGCTCCTCGGCGGCGACCGGGTCGGCAGCGAGCCGCGCGCCTGCCTGCGCCTCGCCGACGCCTGCGGGGACCTGCCGCTGGCGCTCAACCTGGCCGGCCGGCGCATCGCGGCCCGACCCGAGTGGATGCTCCAGGACTCCGTGTCCGAGCTGCTCGGGGACGGGCCGGGCGGGCCGGACGGACCGGGCACGCAGCTGGCACCCGGCCGCTTCCTGGGCCGGCTGCAGATCGGGGACGACGCGTTGAGCAACCGCCTCGACAGCGCCTACCGGCTGCTGACCCCGTGGGCGCGGCTGATGCTGCGCCAGTTCGCCGGGTCCGACAACCCGCCCTCCGTGGACAACGTGGTGTACGAGTCCGCGGACGCGCTCGCCGTGCTGGTCGAACGGTCCGCGCAGCCGGTGGAGGACCTCCTCGAACGGCTCCTCGACGCGGGGCTGCTCGACCACTCCGACCTGCCGGGGCAGTACGGACTGACGCCGATGGCCCGGGCGTACGCGCTGACCCAGCCGGACCCGACGGAGGAGGACCCGGCGCCCGTGTCCGCGCCCGCGGCGGCGCGGGGCCAGGCGCACGTGCGGCAGCCCAGGTAGGGGGTCCTGTCGGTCGGGCCGGATCAGGCAGCGTGGGTGATCGTCACGTAGAGGTGCTCGTCGAGGATCTTGGCGAGGGACACCCCGGGCCGGCCGATCTCGGCGCACAGGGCCGCCTCGTCCAGACCGCCGCCCTCCTCCAGCGCCGTACGCGCCCAGCTCCGGCCGAGCTCCAGGTGGCGGGCGAAGGCGGCCCCGTCCCGGACCCCGTGCAGCCGCACGGCGATGGCCGCGTCCCACGGCATGACCGAGTCGGGCCGCAGTGCGTACAGCGCCTTGGCCGCGGCGGTCGGGCCGAGGCTGCGGCGGCCGATCGGCAGCGCCGCCAGTTCCTCGTAGGCGGCGGCGAACCGGGAGATCTCCCGCGGGGTGAGCCGGGCCAGCGGTGCGTGCGCCAGCGCGTGCCGCCCCCACCATGCGGCGAGCCCCGCGCCGAAGGCGTCGGGCTCGCCCTCGCGCGGGTAACGGATGCGGCAGCCCCAGGAGTTCAGCCAGCGGTGCAGGGCGCTGCGGTGCGCGGCGAGCGAGAGGTCGAGGGCGCCGCCGGTCTCCTCGCGCAGCGCCTGCCAGCTCCGGTCCACGCCCGCGAAGCCGTTGAACACCTCCGCCGAGGCCCGCAGTTCGGCCAGGGAGGGCGCGGGCGGGAGCGGCGGCGCGGCCGGCGGGTCCAGGTGGGCTCGGGCGACCTTGGCGGGCACCACCATCCGCCAGGCCTCGGTGACCAGCTCCGTCAACTCTCCTTCGTCCAGGGCCGCGAGGCGGGCCTCGACCCAGTGGAAGCGCAGATCGGACGTGCGGGGCAGGAAGAACTTCTGCGGCTCGGCGGCGACGAGCGCCGCCCGCTCCTCCTTGGGGAAGGCGAAGCCGAGTTCGCTCTCGTCCGGGGACAGGGCGAGATAGACGATCTTGCCGATCCGGAACTTCACCCGGTCCCGGATCAGGTGCTCCTCGGTCCTCGGCAGACCCATCGCGAGCCGCCGTACGTCGTCCACCGTTGCCACGGCACGCTCCTTGCGCATCCGGCCGCCGCTCACAGCCCCGCGAGCTGCGGGGTGTGGACGTCCAGCGGCGGCCCGTCGAGCGCACCGAGGCCGATCAGCGACGGAGTCCTGCCGATCAGCCGGTCGGCCAGCGACCGCGCGATGAGCGGCGCGAACTTGAAGGATGTGCCACCGCAGGCCGCGTACGCGAATCCCGCGCCGCCCAGGGCGACCAGCAGCGGGCCGCCCGTCGGAGAGAAGGCCGAGTAGTAGGCGTCCTTGGCCGCGGTGACCCAGGCCGGTCCGAAGCCGGGGAGGATGTCGCCGAACTCCTTCTCCAGCTTGCGCTGCCAGTACGGGTCGGTGGCGTAGTCGGTGATCGCGTCCACCACCCGGCAGGCGGTGGCCGAGGTCAGTTTGAGTGCCGTGCCCGCCACCGGGGGGATCAGCCAGGCTCCGCCCTCGGTGCCCAGGGCCGGTATGGCCGGAGTGGCCGCCCAGGCCTGCGACTGTTGCCGGGGCACCCGGCAGTACAGGAGGGACTGCCGGTACAGGGTCAGTTGCTCGGAGAGGCTCGGCGGCAGCAGGTCCCGGGACCAGGGGCCCACGGCCACGAGCACCGCGTCGCTGCGCAGCACCCGCCCGTCCACCAGCCGTACGCTGCCGCTCTCGCCGTCGACGGCGGTCACGGCCCGGTGCTCGATCAGCTCGATGCCCCGCTGCCACTTCAGCCAGCCGACGCAGGCGGCGAGGACCCGTTCGGCGAGCAGCACGCCCGCCTCGTCCTCCAGTACCGCGCCGAGGCCGCCGCCCACGTGCAGGTGCGGATAGCGGTCGGCCAGGCCGGCCGCCGTCAGTTCCCGGGCGTGGCCGCCTGCGTCGGCGAGCATCGCCGCCGCGTCCGTCGCGGCCGCGGGCGGCAGCACGGTCAGCGAGCCGACCTGCTCGTAGAACCGCGTCAGGAACAGTTCTTCCAGTTCGACCCAGCGGCGGTGCGCACGCAGCGCGGCCGCCGTGGTCCGCGGATCCGCCGGGTGCAGGGCCCGCAGGATCCGGTGCTGGTCGAAAGAGGTGGCTCTGCTGTGCGGGATGGGGCCTTGGTCCACGACCGTGACCTTGTGTCCGTCGAGCACGCACTCGACCGCCGTGAGCAGGGCGATCACTCCGCCGCCCACTACCGTCACCCTCGTCGACATCACACACCTCCCTTCAGTTTTCGTTGGGCCGACGGATCAGCTGTCGAGGACGATCGTGGTCAGTGCGGCCGCCTTGGCGAGGGACTCCTCGCAGCTCAGGAAGTCGTCTCCGGCGCAGATCAGGTTGGCGTAGCGGCTGAGGTAGCCCTCGGGCGGCAGCAGCAGCGTCACCCCGGGCGCCACCATCACGTTCGTCTCCAGCAGCCCCGGTACGTCCGAGGGGGCCGGTACGTCGACCGAGCGGACCGTGCCGTTCTCCGGCGGGTACAGGAAGCGGATCCCTACGGTGCGGGACTCGGTCGGGGTCCACTCGGGGCGGACGCCGGCGGCCACGTCCGCGGCCAGCTCCCCGGGCTCCACGCCGGTGGCGAGGCTGCCGAGGTAGGGGATGAGGTCGCCGCCGAGGCGGGCGTTCACCTCGATGATCACCGGGCCGCGGGTGGTGAGCTTCACCTCCGTGTGCGTGATCCCGTAGCCGATGCCCAGTTCCCGGTGGGCGTCCCGGAGGACGCCGAGCAGTTCCTCGTCGGCGAGCAGCGGGTCGGTGGCGCTGACCACGTGGCCGGTCTCCTCGAAGTAGGGCGCGAGGCCCACTTCCTTGTGCGCGAGGAAGAGCGGGGTCCAGGCACCGTCGAAGACCACTCCGTCGATGCTGATCTCGGGGCCCATGACGCACTCCTCGACCAGCACCCCGCCCTCGTAGTCGCTGTTCCCGCCGCGGCTGGCGGCGTCGGCGACCTCGAAGGCCGCCCGCACCCCTTCCGGGCCGTCGACCCGGATGACGCCGATGCTCGCGCCCATGCCGCGGGGCTTGAGGACGACCGGGTAACCGAAGGAGTCGGCCGTGGCGAGGGCCGCCCCGGCGTCGGTCACGTAGGCGAAGTGCGGTTGGGGCAGTCCGGCGGCGGTCAGCAGCTGCCGGGTGCGGTGCTTGTTGCGGCAGTTGTCGGCGCCGCGGGAGGTCAGGCCCGGCAGTCCGAGCCGCTCGGCTATCAGGGCGCACGTCACCACGAGCGTCTCGTCGTAGCTGAACACGCCGACCACGCGGTGCTCGGCGGCCACCGCCTCGGCGGCCCTGATCAGCCCTTCCGTATCGGGCACGAGGCGTTCCCGGTCGAGCAGTTCCACCGTGGTGGAGCCGAGTACGTGACCCTCCTGCCAGGTGGGGTCCACCGCGTCCAGGATCCAGATCGGGCGGCGCCGGGCGGCGCCGGCGAGCAGGTACTCGCGGTAGGCGCGCTGTCCGCTGCCGACCAGGATCACCACGCCGTCTTCGGTCGTCTTGGCGTCATCCGTCATCTTCGTCACCTCGCGGAGTGGGTCAGGACCCGGTCGCCGGCCGTCGCGATCGCCGCGAGCTGCGGCTGGGCGATGGCCAGGTAGTCGGGGGTGGACAGGGCCACGGAACGGTCCAGGCGGGCCGCGTTGAAATAGATCTCTTCGGTGAGGATCAGGCCCTCGTCGACGACGAGGTGCAGATCGGGGTGGAAGCTGAGCGGCATCACCGTGCCGCAGACGCTGCCGGCCAGGCGTTCGGCGATCTCGGGCGTGGCGAACGCCGTCCGCCCGCCGCCGAACAGTGCGCCGACCGCCTCCAGGTCGACCTGCCGGTCACCGGGAACCACCGCGAGCACGTACTTGCCGACCCGCTTGGTGATGCTCACGCGGACGACGATGCACTTGGCGGCTTGCTCCAGCGGGTGGCCGCGCAGGACGCTCGCCAGGTCGGTCCGGCCCTCGGCCACGTGGTCGATCAGCCGGTAGCGGGCCTGATTGCTGTCGAGGAGGCCGATCAGTCGCTGGTACATCAGAGCACCTCGCCGACGTAGTGCCAGTCCTCGGGGTTGATCAGTCCGAAGGGGTTGATCGGAGCCACGCCCTTCAGGTCGTTGGCCACTTCCAGCAGGCGGAAGGGGAAGTTGGGCATCCAGATGACCGGGACCTGCTGCGCGATGTAGTCCTGGTAGGCGTAGAGGTCCTCGAGGTCGTCGCTGACCACGGTGCGGGCGATCAGCTCGTCCGCCGTCGGGTCGCTGTAGCTGCCGAAGTTCACCGAGGAGCCGGTCGAGTAGAGCGCCTCACCGGTCGGGTAGAAGCCGGGTCCGTAGCCCCAGCCGCCGTTCCAGTCGCTGAACTCCCACAGGCAGGGGCTGTCGGGGCCCGGGGTGCAGGTGGTGTCCTCCAGGACCAGGACGCTCGCCTCGACCTCGGTCAGCACGATCTCGATGCCCGCCCCGGCGGCGTCGGCGGCGAACTTTCGCATGACCGCGGTCAGCGTCTCGTGCCCCTGGGCGTACCGCATCGAGAACCGCAGCGGGGTGCCGGCCGGGATGCCCTCGCCCGCCTCTCCCGCTCCGGTGCCCTCGCGGATGCAGAGCGCCGGGGTGGTGCTGGTGTCCCAGCCGTTCTCGGTCAGGAAGGCGCGGGCCGCATCGACGTCGAAGGGGTACGGGTCTTCGTGCGCGGCGGGCGAGAGCAGCGGGCTGTCGGGCAGGGCCGGGATGGGCCCGGTGGTCGGGTAGCCGTAGCCCTTGTAGACGTCGCGGATGGCGCCCCGGGAATCGAGGCAGGACTGCAGGGCCTGGCGGAAGTAGAGCTGCTTGAAGATCTTTCCGGAAACGGTGGGGTTGTTGAAGTTGATCGGGAAGTAATGGATTTTGTAAGTGAGTTGGGGGACGAGGTCGTAGTGCTCGCCGAGCGGGTTGGGCCCGCCGACCAGCGGGTCGTCGGCCGGCTCGGCGACCTCGTCGAAGGGCAGGAAGCCGATCTGCACGCCGTCCTGGGCGCCGGGGCCGCGGCGGAGCATCTCGTACTGCTCGGTGTCCGAGCCGGTGGGCACCAGCCGGAACTCGTCCAGGTAGGGCTTGTTGGGGCCGGAATAGGTCTCGTTCGGCACCAGGACGGCCTCGCCCGAGACACCGTCGATCGTGTAACTGCTCAGCTTCCAGGGTCCGTTGACCACGCTCCAGACGGGGCTGGTGTCCCAGCTCTTGCGCTCGTCGTTGCAGGCCCGCAGGTAGGCGTAGACCGCGGAGGCCTGCGCCGGGTCGTGGGTGGCGTCGGCCGGCCGGTCGTCGGCGGTGCGGTCCCAGGCCTTCGGCAGCGGGGTGATGGTGCTGAACTGGTTCATCAGCACCCAGTTGTGCGAGTAGGCACGGTCGAAGGTGAAGCTGACCTTGTCCTCGGCGACCTTCTCGTAGCCGGTCAGGTTGTCGGGGAAGAAGCCCGGCGTGTACCCGCCGAAGCTGTCCTTCTCGGCCTCCAGGAGGTGCATCCACAGCATCACGTTGTCGGCGTTGACGCCCTCGCCGTTCGACCAGGCGTAGGGCTTGATCGTGATCGTCGCCGTGCGGCCGTCCTCGCTCCACACGGGCGGCTCGGCGAGGCTGCGCTCGTAGTCGACGGTCGGCTGGCCGCCGGTGCCGTACCAGTACAGCGGCCGGTACATCAGGGTCTGGAACTCGTGCAGGTTGGCCACCCCGTAGTACTCGCCCGGGGTGAAGGGGAAGATGAAGACCGGGCTGAAGCCGCTGGTGCAGGCCCAGGTCACGCTGCCCCCGCGGAGCGGGGTGGTGGGCGGGGTCATGTCCTTACCTCCTCCAGTGCGGATTCACCGCTGTCCGAGTGGGCTCCGTAGCGCTCCCAGCGCTCGTTGAGCCGGATCCGTCCGTCGTCCAGGAATTCGGGGGTGCTCCAGCACCGTCCTGCGACCACCTCGCCGTTCGCGAGGACCATCGTGTAGGCGAATTCGAGGTTCCCGTCGGGCTCCACGCGCCCGTTGAGCGAGCCCCTGCGGACCTCGCCCCCGTCGAAGTCGGCCCAGAGCAGGTCGCCGTCCTGGCGGTAGTGGCCGACGGGTGCGTCCTCGCCCGCCGGGTATCCGGTGTTGCGGAAACTTCTGCCGTCGTAATCGATCACGGGCGTCGTATCTCCTGAGTGATGCATTTGACCGCGCCACCGGCCTTCAGCAGTTCGGACATGTCCACTGCGTGCACCGCGAAGCCGCGCTCGCGCAGCTCGTCGATCAGGTGCGTGGCGGTCTCCGTCACCACCACGTTCAGTCCGTCGCTCACCGCGTTCAGGCCGAAGGCGTCGGCGTCTTCACGGGTGGCGAGGATCGCGTCCGGGTACAGCTCCCGCAGCACCTCCTGGCTCTCTTCGGAGAAGGCGGCGGGGTAGTACGCCACCAGGTCCTCGTCGAGGACGAACAGCGCGGTGTCCAGGTGGTAGAAGCGGGGGTCGGTCAGGGTCAGGCCGACCACCGGCAGGCCGAAGAACTCGGCGAGCTCCTCGTGCGCGCCGGGGTCGCTGCGGAATCCCGCGCCGGCCAGGATCCGCCGGCCGGCGGGGGCGAAGTCGCCCTCGCCCTCGTTGACGTACTGCGGGATGCGGATGTCGGTGTAGCCACGGGCCTCGAACCAGGCCCGGTGGGCGTCGGCCTCGGCCGCCCGCTCCTGGTGGCGGAACTTCGCGATCAGCACCTTGCCGTCGACCACGGTGGCTCCGTTGGCGGAGAACACCATGTCCGGCAGGCCCGGCACCGGGTCGATGGAGGAGACCTCGTGCCCGAACTCGAGGTAGAGGTCCCGGATCCGCTCCCACTGGGCGAGCGCCAGTGCGGCGTCCATGGGCTTCTCGGGGTTCATCCACGGGTTGATCGCGTAGGTCACCTCGAAGTGGGTCGGCCGGCACATCAGGTAGTGCCGCCGGGTCGCCGTGCGCCGCGGGGTCTCAGCCATGCTCCGGCCTCATCTCGGTGCGGATGCGGCCGGCCGCGACGTGCGCGGTGGTCAGCGCCTCCGTCAGGGAGGTGCCGGTGGCGCCGATGAAACCGAGGATGTTGTTGCCCGCCGGCGGGCGCTTGATGACGGTCCCCGCCGTGGCCGTGATCTTGAGGAAGAACAGCGCGGGGTCTTCGGCGACCTCGGTCGGCACCTCGATGGACTCGACCGTTCCCGCGCCGCTGATCAGGCACATCGCGGCGGTGTGCACACCGGTCGGCGCGTAGTGCGAGACGTCGGGCCGGATGCCGCGCGCCACGTCGGACACGCACCGGATGGGGTCGTGGCCGGCGCTGATCCGCGCCATGTGGTCGAGACCGCCGCCGCCGGGACGGATCGCTATCTCCAGGATGAAGGGCTTGCCCTGGTGGAACCTCACCTCGGCGTGCAGCACCGACCGGCGCAGTCCCTGGGCGTGCGCCGCGTCCCGGACCACCTCGTGGACCGCGGCGATCTGCTCGGGGGTCAGGGAGCTCGGGGCGTGGTGGACGTCGTCGTCGAAGGTCCCGCTCTCGACGGTGATCCGGTCCACGATCGAGCCGAGGTACACCTCGTCGTCCCAGGCCAGCGCCTCGATGAGGTGTTCGTGGCCGTCGAGGTAGCCCTCGACGATGATCCCGTTCGGGCCGAGGTCCAGTCCGTCGGCCTCCATCAGCGCCCAGGTCATGGTCTCGATGCCCGAGGTGGCGTCCGCGAAGCGGGCCCGCATCTCCTCGGGGTCGTCGACCTTGAACACGAAGTTGCTGGCGGCACCCAGGGTGGGCTTGAGGATCAGCGGGTAGCCGAGGTCCTCACCGGCCGCCAGGGCGGCCTCGACGTCGGGGGCGTAGCGGAAGCCGGGGTGCGCGGCGCTGCCGCGCTCGTGGGCCTGGCGCATCAGCAGCTTGTTGCGGCTGGTCCGGGCGGCTTCGAAGCCGATGCTCGGCAGTCCGAGCGCTTCGGCGACGACCGCCACCGTGACGACCCCGGACTCCGAGAAGGTCAGGACCCCCTCGAACTCCTCCTCCGCGTGCCAGACCTTGGCGGCGGTGACGATGTCCTCGATCTGCTTGGAGCCGGCTATCCGGTAGCGCTCGGCGGGCCAGAAGTCCTCGGTGCCCATGCCGTTGAGTACGTGCACCTCGGCCCCGAGGGCCTCGATCTGCTGGTAGCGCGAGACGTAGTAGGTGGCGTTCTGGCTGGCCTCGATGGCGAGCAGCTTCATCTGTGCTCCTCCCCTCAGACCTTGGCCGGGACGGGCTCGGCGGCTTCGGCGGCGGCCTCGGACACGGTCTCGGCGGCGGGCTCGGACACGATCTCGGCGGCGGCAGCGGCCTCGGCGGCCTCGGCGGCGGCGACCTCACGGTCGTGCTTGCGCAGCGAGAGGATGGTGAGGGAGGCGATGACGACGACCAGGGCGGAGAGGGCGTAGAAGCCGTTCTTCACGTTGGTGGAGTCGACCAGGAGCGAGATCAGGACGACGGCGGTGGTGCCGGCCGCGAGGCCGAAGGCGTTGGTGGCGCCGAAGACGAATCCCGTCTTCTCCTCGGGCGCCGCGCTCATCAGGGCGGTGCGGGCCGAGATGCGGGCCACGCAGAAGGCGATGGCGGCGAACGGGATGACGGCCATCATCGCGTAGAGGTGGACGGACTCCAGGGACAGCAGCACCGCGAAGGCGAGGTAGCCGATCAGGGCCGTCTTCAGCACCGTGGCCTTGGAGTTGATCTTCTTGAAGGCCCAGGCCGCGAACAGCGCGCCGATGCCGAACAGGGCGTCGACGATGCCGAGGTAGCCGGCGTTGGACTTGAAGCCGTCGATGACCAGGACCAGCATGATGCTGTTGCCGACGATGATGACGATGTTGCCGATGATGTAGAGCAGCGCGAGACGGGCCAGCGGCGGGCGGGAGCCGTCCTTGGCTGCCTTGGCGGCAGCAGCGGCCTTGGCCGCGGCCTCCGGGGCGCTGGTGCCGGCGCCGGCCGGACGGCGGCCGATGAAGAACAGCAGGGCGGCGGAGAGCAAGAACGTGATCGCGTTGAAGTAGAAGAGCGACGTGGTGCCGACCCAGACGATCACCCAGCCGCCGAGGGCCGCCGAGGCGAGCGTGCCGGCCTGGATGGCGATCTCGGCGTTGCCGTTGAACTGGGCGAGCCGGGACTCCGGGATGCGCTCCTTGATCAGGGCGTTGCTGGCCGGGAAGAAGAGGGCTGCGGAGATCGACAGGACGAAGCTGGCGACGTAGCTGACGGTCGAGGGGTTGCCGCCGAGGGCCAGCCAGACCGGCAGGGCGATCGCGGCGGCCGCGCTGGCCAGGTCGGAGATCATCGCCAGGGTGCGGCGGTCGAAGCGGTCGGCGAGCTTGCCGAAGAAGAGGGACAGCGCCACCTGCGGGATGGTGACGGCGATCATCAGCCAGCTGACCGCGAGCATGGTGTTGGACTCGGTGAAGACCAGGTAGGAGGCGGCGGTGAGCTGGATGCCGTTGCCCAGGTTGGTGATGAAGGTCGCGGGGATGAGCAGTCGTTCTGCCCGATTGGGACGGGGCGGGGCGATGGTGGACACAGTGCTCCTCGGAGGTCAGGCTCGGATGTCGGCCGGCTCGGCCACGGGCGCGAAGGCCAGGGCCGCGGTCGACAGGAGGGGGAGTCGCAGCGGAGCGACGGGGTCGGTCGGGAAGGCACCGGCCGGCAGGCTCAGATCGGCGCCGGCCCGCTCGGCACGGGCCGCGAGGTCGACGAGCAGCGGCGCGGCGCACGCGGTCAGCGTCCGGACGGCGAGGACCAGGTCGCCGAGGTCGCTCGGGATGCCCGGGGCCACCCGGTCCGCCTGCTTCAGCAGCCGGTCGAGGTGCACGACGATCAGGTCCGCGGCCCGGTGGAGGCTGAAGCTCTCCAGTTCGTAGTGGGAGCGGAACCGCTCGACGACGATCCCCGCCTCCTGCGCACCGGTCTCGGAGACCGGCAGCAGCGCGTCCGCCGGAACCCCCGCGAGTAGCTGCTCCAACCGACCCGCGAGGTGGTTCCACGGATCGACCAGCCGGGAGCTCGACAGGCTGTCCAGCGCCTCACGGCTGAAGTTCGTCCGGGAGTGCTCCGGCGCGGTGAGCGCCAGGTAGAAGCGCACCAGGTCGCGCGGTACCTCGGCCACCAGATCGGCGGCCCAGACCACGTGGCCCTTGCTCGTGGAGAACTTCTGGTTCTCCAGCTCGTAGAACTCGTTCGACACGATGGCGTGCGGCTCGACGTACCGGTCGCCGTGCGCCATCAGCAGGGCCAGGTGCGTCATGCCCCAGAAGTAGACGTTGTCGAATCCGAGGAAGTACACGAGGTCGATGCCGTGCTCGGACAGCCAGTGCTCGTCGAAGCGGTCGGTGTGCTCACCGAGCTGCTCGGCCGCGTACCAGGTGCAGTACATCGAGGCGGCCATGCCCTCGGCCCAGGCGTTGAGGACCTGGCCCGGCGTCTCGGTGAACGGCGCCGGGATGCCCCATGCGGTGGGGTAGGTGATCGGGAAGTCCGGCAGCGGGCGGTCCAGCGCCTCCCGGACGAGCTGCGCGGTGTGCGGGCGCAGCACGTCCCGGTGCCGGACGTAGTAGTCGGCGAGCCGGTCGCGGTACTCCTCCATCGGAAGCACGAGGATCTGCGCCTCGCGGTGGGTGACCACGGCGTCCGGGTCGACGGTGGAGCGGGGGCGCAGCAGTTCGTCGAAGTTGTTGGGGTGTCCACAGGACTCGCACAGTCCGCCGCGGCTCTCCACGAGGCACACCGGGCAGTCGCCGGCGACCAGACCCTCCATCAGGTACTCGCCGGTGGCCTCGACGTACGGCAGCAGCACCGTCTTGAGCCGGAAGGCCCCCTCGCTGTGGAGGTCGGTGACGAAGTCGATGACGGTCTGGCGGTAGCCCTTGTCGAAGGGGGCGAAGCCGTCGACGGAGACGCCGGCCGCCTCCAGGGTGGCGCGGATCTGGGTGGCGGAGCGCAGGGCCAGCTCCTCCGGGGTCAGACCGGCGCGGGCGGCGCTGGCCACCACGTAGGTCTGGCTGTCGTCGGTACCGCTGGTGAAGATCACCGGCCGGTCCGAGGCCCGCAGGTAGCGTGCGTACACGTCGCCCGCCAGGTACGGGCCCGCCAGGTGTCCGGTGTGCAGGTCCCCGTTCGGGGTGGGCGGCGGCGCGATGATGACCGTACGGCGTGTCATGCCTGGACTCCTTCGTGGCGGGCTGCGAACCGCTGGGTCATGTCGAGGTCCCACCAGACGCTGTACATCTCGAAGTCCGCGTCGGACTCGTTGATCACCCGGTGGTCGGAGCCGGGGGTGAAGTGGACGATGTCCCCGGTCGTGAAGGGCTTGCGGACGCCCTGCGACTCCAGGACGGCGGTGCCGGCGACGGCGATGAAGATCTCGTACTCGTGGTGGGCGTGTGCGGTCGATGCGGTGCCGGGGCGGATCACGCACCAGGACCCTTCGAACGGGGCGTTGAGCTCGGGCCAGGGCAGCAGCCGCTGCGCGTCGAGGCCGTTCTCGTGCGTCAGTCCTTCGCGGTCGAGTGGCTGGGTGAGCATGTGCTTCGGTCTCTCCTCGTCAGGCGGGTACGGCGCGTGTGGGGTGCGCGGGTCTCAGACCGCGCCGGCGAGAGCGAGCTCCCGCACGTCCGGGATCTCCACGGAACGGGTCCGGCGGTGCGCCAGGATGTCCTCGGTGATCTCGGCGGAGCGGCCCGCGAGCACGCTGAGCAGCGAGTCGGCGATGCCGTGGGTGGCCTCGTTGACGCCCTGCAGGTAGCAGGCGGCGGTCGCGGGGCGGCCGAGGTCGAGCCGGTAGTTGCGGCTGACGTTGATCTCCTCGACACCGATCGACTCCGCGAGGGCCTTGACCGCCCACGGCATCTCGCGGACGAAGCCGGTGCCCAGGAGCACCAGGTCCGTGCGCATCTCCCGCTCGGCGCCCGACTTGCGGTCGACGAGGGTCAGGACGACCTCGTCGCCGTCCATGCGGGCACCGGTCACGTCCGTCATGGCGTGCATGCCCAGGCGTTCCTGGCCGGAGCGGCGGTCCTGGTAGAACTGCCGGTACAGGCCGTCCAGGGTGGCGGGGGAGAGACCGCCGTAGTTGGAGCGGTACATCTCGCCGAGGAGCTGCTGGCGGGCCTCGGGCGAGGAGCCGTAGAACTCGTCGATGAAGGACGTGTAGTAGAGCTCGTTGGTGAACTTGCTGCTCTCGTAGCCGTTCAGACCGATGGAGCGCATGATCATCGTCGGCTTGCACTCGGGCAGGTCCCGCAGCGCGGCGCCGAACAGCTCGGCCGCGCTCTGCGCGCCGCCGATCACCGCGACGCGGTGCGGCAGGTCGGCCCGCACCCCGGCGATGCGCTGCGTGTACTGGGTGCTGTGGATGACGCGCTCGGCGGGCAGACCGTCGAACACGGCGGGGACGTGGGCGTCACGGCCCGCACCGATCACGAGGTAGCGGCAGCCGATGGTGTCGCCGTTGGCAAGGGTGACCAGCCAGCCGGCGACCTCGCCGTCGTCTCCCGTCACCGCCTCGACGCCGGCGCATTCGCGGCCGTATTCGACCTGCACCGTCTCCAGTTCATTGGCGACCCATTGCAGGTACTCGGATATCTCGCTGCGGTAAGGGACGAAACTCGCCAGGTTGACGAAGGCGTCGAGACGCGCCTGCGAGTGAAGGAAATTGACGAAGGAGAATCTGCTGCACGGATTGCGCATGGTGACCAGGTCCTTGAGGAAGGACACCTGGCTGAGCGCGTCGGGCAGCAGCATGCCCCGCTGCCACACGATGTCCTGCTCGCGCTCGATCAGCAGGGTGTCACCGGCCAGCTCGGGTGCGAGCTCCTCGACGGCGACCGCCAGCGCCAGGTTCGCCGGGCCTGCGCCGACTGCGAGCAGTTCGACATTGCGATGCGCCATGGAAGTACCTCCAGATGGAACAGGTGGACAGGTTCGTACGGTCAGGCAGGACGGTTCGCGTCCTTGCGTTGCCTCCCGGGTGATGACCACATTCCATGGCAGCGGCAGATTGCCCGGAAGCCGTCTCGGCCACGGACAATCAACTCGGCGACGGCCCTCGCGGGCGGGTTGATTGGCCGGTGTTCCCGACTACTTCCGGTCAACTCCGAGTGCCATTTCCATGGGTTCTCGTGATCAGTTGCGTCACACGCATCCGGCTGGCCGAACCATCCCTCGGGCAGCCGGGCTTCCATCGAAACCCCATGAGAAGGAGCCCTCGTGCCGCTCACCGAGCCCATCACCCCTGCCGGCGCGCTCTACCGTTCCGAGAGCCCCACACGGGTCGCCACGCGCCGACGTCTGCTGATGTGCCGGCCCCGGCACTACGACGTCACGTACTCGATCAACCCGTGGATGAACCCGCAGCACGCCACGGACAACGCGCTCGCCGTCAGCCAGTGGGAGGGCCTGCGCGACCTGTACCTCGAACTCGGCCACGTGGTCGAGGAGATAGACCCCATCGAGGGCCTGCCCGACATGGTGTTCGCGGCCAACGGCGCCACCGTCGTCGACGGCAAGGTCTACGGGGCCCGGTTCCGGCACGCGGAGCGCACCGCCGAGGGGCCCGCGTACCTGCGGTGGCTGGAGGGCCGCGGCTACACGGACACGCTGTGGCCCGAGTTCGTCAACGAGGGCGAGGGCGACATCCTCACCGTCGGCCGCCGCCTGCTGGCCGGTGCCGGCTTCCGTACGGACCCGCGCTCCCACCTGGAGGCGCAGGAGTTCTTCGGCCTCCCGGTCACCTCGCTGATGCTGGTCAACCCGGAGTACTACCACCTGGACACCGCGCTCTCCGTGCTGTCGGAGGACGAGGTCATGTACTACCCGGCCGCCTTCTCCCAGGGCAGCCAGGCCGTACTGCGCGCCATGTTCCCCACGGCGATCCTGGCCACCGCCGAGGACGCGGCCGTCTTCGGCCTCAACGCCTTCTCCGACGGCCGCCACGTGCTCCTGCCGGCCGCGGCCACCGGCCTGCACGCCAAGCTGCGGGCGCGCGGCTTCGAGCCGATCGGGGTCGAGCTCTCCGAGCTGCTCAAGGCCGGCGGCAGCGTCAAGTGCTGCACGCTGGAACTGCGCGATCGCTGACCGCGCAACCCTTTCGGCGGCGACGGTGTTTCTACCGTCGCCGCACGGCCCTGGCGGTGGGCCGGGTCGTGGCGAACGAAGACCATGACGAACGAAGGAGTCCCGCCATGTCGACCCCCGGTCCGCTCAGCGGTGCCAGCGCCACGGTGGCGGTCCATCCCACGCCCTTGGGACCGCTCGTGCTGGCGGCGACGGACGACGCGCTCGTGCTGTGCTGCTACGGCACCACCGAAGGAGCCGCGGAGCGCCTCGGCCGGGCCGGACTGCGCCCGGCCGGACCGGGGGAGGCGGGCGCCCCGGGCCAGAAGGTCCTGGACGAGGCCCGGGAACAGATCGACGCGTACCTGGCCGGTACGCGCCGGGACTTCACCGTCGCGACGGACCTGCGGCTCGCCACCCCGTTCAGCCGGCGCACGAACCTGATGCTGGCCGAGTTCGTCCCGTACGGGCGCACCGCGACCTACGCGGAGCTCGCCCGGGCCCTGGACCGGCCCGGCGCCGCGCGCGCCGTCGGCACGGCGCTGGGATCCAATCCGCTGTGCGTGGTGCTGCCCTGCCACCGGATCATCGGCTCCACGGGCAGTCTCAGCGGCTACGCGGGAGGACTGGAGGCCAAGCGCCATCTGCTCGCCCTCGAAGCCGCGACCGCGCCGGCCGCCTGAATCCGCCCTCCCCGCTGCAGAAAGCAGAGCATGTGAGCGCGTACGAGCCGTCCCAGCTCCCCGGCCTCGAACTGCCCGGCCCGGCCTTCGCCCCACCCGCGCCAGGGACCCTCGACTGGACGGGGCTGGCCGCGGAACTGAACGCCGAGGGGGTGGCGGTGACCCCGCCGCTGCTGTCGCCCGAGCAGTGTGCGCAGCTGCGGGACCTCTTCGACCACCCCACCGCCTTCCGCAGCACCGTGACCATGGCGCGGCACCGCTTCGGCGAGGGCCTCTACCGCTACTTCGCCTACCCGCTGCCCGAACTGGTCCAGGACCTCAGGGAGCGGCTGTACCCACCGCTCGCCCTGATCGCCAACGAGTGGGCGCGGCGTCTGGGGCAGCCGGCCTTCGCCCCCGACCACGAAGGACTGGTCGAGGCGTGCGCGGCCGCCGGGCAGCACCGCCCGACCCCCCTCCTGCTCCGGTACGGGCGGGGCGGCTACAACTGCCTGCACCAGGACGTCTACGGCGACCTGACCTTCCCGCTCCAGGTGGCGATCATGCTCGACCGCCCGGACGAGGACTTCACCGGCGGGGAGAGCGTGTTCGTCGAACAGCGCCCGCGCGCCCAGTCCCGCCCGCTCGTCAGGCGGCCGACCCAGGGCCAGGGCCTGATCTTCACGGTCGACCACCGCCCGGTGCGCTCGGTGCGCGGCTGGAGCCGGGTGACGTTGCGGCACGGCGTGAGCGCCGTCCTCAGCGGGCAGCGCCACGTGCTGGGCGTCATCTTCCACGACGCGCGCTAGGAATCGTCCTGGGGAACGTCTATGCCCGAAGGCGGCGGAATCCTCCGGTCCGAGGACCCGGTTTCTGCCGCCCCGTTCCAGCGGACCGGCGGAACACGCGGTTCCCGCGGGTCAGCGCCGCGTACGGCGCGCCCGCCCCCGGCGAGAACCGCCGCTCGCGCTGGAGTTCCGCTGGAGTTCCGCCCCACCGGGCTTCCGTACGGTCGCCTTGCGACGGAGCGCCGATCTTGACGAGCCGTCGTGCACCACGGCTGATCGGGCGGTCCAACGTGAGGAGCGGTGGCGAACATGCAGCACGTCCAGGGCGCACAGGTCGCGACATCAGGGCACGATCCCGGACCCGACGGTCCGAGCCTGTCGCTCAACAGCTCTCAACACCGGCTCATCACCGCGTCCCTGCAATCGCTGGCGCAGGAGATGAACGACATAGCCGAGCAGGCGTCCGCACTGCTCACGACGCCGGCGGGCGGTCCGTCCACCGATTCCGAGGTCTTCACCCGGATCGCCCGCAGAACCGTGCCCCGCTGGCACTTCGCGATGCTGAACGACACCGAGCGCAACGACGCCCTGGCCGGCGCCTTGGCCCGTGGCGTTCCGTCGGGAGCGACCGTGCTGGACATCGGCTCGGGGAGCGGGCTGCTCGCCATGGCGGCGGCCCGGGCGGGCGCGGCGCGCGTCATCACCTGCGAGATGAACCCGCTGCTCGCGGAGGTGGCCCGGCAGGTGATCGACGCCCACGGCTTCAGCGACGTCATCACGGTGATCGGAAAGCCGTCGACCGCGCTGGAGATCGGCCGTGACCTCGACGGCCCGGTGGACGTACTGGTCTCGGAAATCGTCGACTGCGGGCTCATCGGCGAGGGGCTGCTGCCGTCGATCCGGCACGCGCGCCGGCATCTGCTGAAGCCCGGCGGGATCATGTTCCCCTCCGCGGCCCGGATCCTCGGCCGGCTGGTCAGCAGCGAGGAGATCCTGCGGCTCAACCAGGTCACCACGGCCGGCGGCTTCGACGTGTCGCTGATGAACACGCTCTCAACCCGGGGCCACCTACCGGTGCGCCTGAGCACCTGGCCCCACCGGTTCCTGTCCGAGACCACCACGGTCGTCTCGTTCGACCTGGCCGAGGACCCCCTGGAGCCGGGCGAACGCCAGGTCGACCTCACCGCGAGCACCGACGGGGAAGCGCACGCCCTGGTCGTCTGGTTCGAGCTGGACATGGCGGCCGGCACCACGCTGACCAACTCCCCGGAGAACACCACGTCGCACTGGATGCAGGGCTGGGTCCCGCTGGAGAAGTCCGTCCAGGTGAAGGCCGGCGAGAGCGTCCCGCTCCGGCTCCGGTGGAGCGACTTCTCCCTCGGCGTGCACGTCTGACCGACCCCGCCGGCGGGCCCACCCCGTACCGCCGGCCGTACCTCCTGCGCATCCGGACCAAGGAGAACGCAATGAGTCACGCACCGCAGCACGTCCCGTTCGAACTCAGCGGCACCGAACTGCGCGACGCGATCGTGCAGTACGCCACGAACCCGATCTTCCTCGACAACCTGGACTGGCAGAACGACGACAACCCCTACCGTCGCCAGCTGCGCCCCCAGATCCTGCCGCACCTCGACTTCGACAAGGTGCCGGGCCGGGAGAACATCCTCGACTACACGAGCCTGGCCGTGCAGCGCCTGCTCACCTCCGTCTACGAGGCGGACCTGGTGTTCTTCCCCAAGTCCGGCCTGGAGGGCAAGGAGGAGGACTTCCGCGCGTTCTACAGCCCGGCCAACCGGGCGCTCGGGGAGCGAATACGTCCGGCTCTGGAGCGGTACGCCTTCGGTTTCCTCGACGACGAGGTCGAGACGTCCGGAAAGTGGACCAGGGCGAGCCTGGACAGCTACCTCGACTCGCTCGACATGGGCGGCGGCGAGGAGCTGTCACCCATCGAAGCGGCCGTCACCGGCTCGACCGACCCCGCGCGCGCCGCCCGCATGTGGCTGGTGCAGTTCGCCCCCGACTTCCTGTCCGAGGCGTCGCCGATGATGCGCAACGTCCTCGGCTACTACGGGCCGGTCCAGTCCGAGTGGTTCAAGGTCGTCATCGACGAGTACGGCTACGGCGTGCACGACACCAAGCACAGCACCCTCTTCGAGCGGACCCTGGAGTCCGTCGGCCTGAAGTCCGACCTCCACCGGTACTGGCAGTACTACCTCAACAGCAGCCTGCTGCTGAACAACTACTTCCACTACCTGGGCAAGAACCACGAACTGTTCTTCCGCTATGTCGGCGCCCTGTTCTACACGGAGAGCTCGCTGGTCGACTTCTGCCGGCGGGCCGACCGCCTGCTGCACGGCGTCTTCGGCGATTCGGTCGACACCACCTACTTCACCGAGCACGTCCACATCGACCAGCACCACGGCCGCATGGCGCGCGAGAAGATCATCGCGCCGCTCATCGAGGCGCACGGCGAGGGGATCATCCCCGAGATCGTCCGCGGCATCGAGGAGTACCGGGTGCTCCTGGAGGTCGCCGACAAGGACTTCGTCGCGCAGATCTCCTGGATGGACGACCAGCCGGAGCTCAAGAAGCTGCACGGTCCCGTCTACGAGGCGATCAAGGAGGGACGGGTCCAGGTGCCGGTGGCGCACCTGGTCGAGCCGTTCAACGAGCTGTCGAACACGCACTGCCACGAGGGCGACGAGCTCTGCCACATCGTCTCCGGCACCATGCGCTTCGAGAGCGGGCTCGGCTCCTCGCTGACGCTGGAGGCGGGAGAGGGGGTCGTCATCCGGCGCAACCGGCTGCACGGCGCCGACATCCTGTCCGAGGAGTGCGTCTACGAGATCCACTCGGTGGGGGATTACCGCAAATGCCTGTAGTGAGCTTCCCCGTCGCGGGGCGGGAGAACTGCGTGGTCGTCGCCGGGACGGCCTACGTGTACGCCACGGTCGGCGGCCGCGGCTTCGTGATGAACGCCTCGTGCCCCCACCGCGGCGGTCCGCTCCACCTGGCCGGTGTGACGCCGGACGCCGGCCGGCTCATCTGCCCCTGGCACGACCGCAAGACGTCCGCGGCGCGGCTGCGGGCCGAGATCCCGGCCGTACGGACCGGCAGCCGGGTCACGGCGGTCTTCCCCGACCGTCCCGCCCGCGCCGCCGCGGCCACGGCCGGCGTCTGCGGCGGCACGAGCCGTGAGTACCGGCCATTGTCGGCCGAACTCGCCCGCCCGGGTGCGGCGGTCTGATCCCATCCCGTTGCACCCGGCGTCGGACATCCGGCGCCGGGTGCAACGGCCTGCACCGACCCGGTGTTCTACAGGTGGCGGCGCACCGGCCGAAGGCATCACGACGAACGAGGAGTGTGGACCATGGCGTGGGACGGCGAGAAGCCGCTTCTGTTGCTGATCGGAAGCAGCGGTCAGCGCAGCAGGGAGTTCATTCTGCGGACGGTGAGCACGCGTTACGCGTTATGGCTCCTCCAGCCCGCTCCGGTGAGCTGGGAAGAGCCGTACGTCGTGGGCTCCACGACCGTGGACAACACCGACCCAAAGGCGCTGACGGCAGCCGCCCGGCAGGTGGCCGCCGAGCACGCCGTGGCCGGCGTGTTCTGCTACGACGAGGGGCTCGTGACCCCCGCCGCGCACGTGGCCCGGGCACTCGGGCTGCCGGGCAACTCCCCCGAGTCCGTCATCGCCTGCCGGGACAAGGCCGCCACCCGGGCCGCGCTGGAGACGGCCCGGGTGCCGCAGCCGGCCTCGATCGGCGTACGGTCCCTGGCCGAGGCCCGGGCGGCGGCGGAGAAGATCGGCTTCCCCGTCGTGCTGAAGCCGCGCGGGTTGGCCGGCGGGATGGGCGTGCGCAAGGCCGACGGCCCCGATGACGTGGAGAGCGCCTACCGGGCGGCTTCCGGCGCCTCCTACCCCGGTGTTCCCGTCTTCGACGTGTCGGTGCTCGTCGAGGAGTTCGCCGACGGCCCCGAGATCAGCGTCGACGCGGTCTTCTTCGACGGGGAGTGCGTGCCGCTCGTCGTCGCCCGCAAACAGGTCGGCCTGGCCCCCTTCTTCGAGGAGACGGGGCACGAGGTCGACGGGGCCGACCCGCTCCTGACCGATCCCGGGCTGCTGGAGGCGCTGCGGTCCGCACACGCCGCGCTGGACTTCCACACCGGCGTCAGCCACACCGAATTCCGCATCACCGCCGGCGGACTGCGCCTGATGGAGGTCAACGCCCGCCTCGGCGGGGACATGATCCCCTACCTCGGGGAGCTGGCCACCGGTGTCGACGTGGCGATGGCGGCGGCGGACACCGCCGCGGGGGTCCGTCCGGACACCGAGGTGCGCCACCGCAAGGCCGCGGCCATCGCCTTCCTGTACCCGGACGAGGACATCGAGATCGATGCCGTGACCGTCCACGAGGACCGCTTCCCGGCCGGTGTCCACAGCGCCGACGCGATGGCGGGCCCCGGCGCGGTGCTGCGCCTGCCGCCGCGCGGCTACATCTCCCGCTACGCCCGCGTGATCGCCCTCGCCGACTCGGTCGAGCAGGCCCGCGCCGCCCTGCTGAGCGCCCCCGAGATCGTGGAGCTCGTCTCCCGCCCGGCGGAGGTACCCGCTCCGTGACGAACACCGGACACGACTCTCCGGAGGGCCGCAAGGCCGCCCGGCCGTCCGTCGTACAGACCCTGCGCGGGATCCCGGGACCGATCTGGCTGGTCCTGGTCGGCATGCTGATCAACCGGCTGGGCAATTTCCTCCAGATCTACCTGGTGCTCTACCTGACCGACAAGGGCTTCAGCACGTCCGCGGCCGCCTTCGCCCTCGGTGCGTACGGGGTGGGCTCGGTCGTCGGCGTCCTGGCGGGCGGCTCGATCTCGGACCGGGTCGGCTACGCGTGGACCATCGTCGGCTCCATGGCCCTCGCCGGCCTGCTCACCCTCAGCCTGGTCCACCTCGACAGCCTGCCGGTGGTAATCACGGTGGCCGCGGTGATCGGCATCGCCGCCCAGGCCTACCGGCCCGCCTCCTCGGCGCTGCTGGTGGAGTCCACCCCAGAGGAACACCACGTGATGGTGTTCGCGGTCTACCGCATGGCGTTCAACCTCGGCACCACCGCGGGCCCGCTCCTCGGCGCCCTGCTCATCAGCTACTCGTACGACCTGATGTTCTACATCGACGCGGTGACGTCGGTCGGCTTCGCCCTCTTCGCCCTGGTCCTGGTGAAGTCCGGCCAGCGCACCGGTCCCGGCGCCCGGGATCCGCAGGCCGACGGCCGGTCGTACCTGGCCGTGCTCCGCGACCGTCGCTACCTGCTGTTCCTCCTGGCGCTGTTCCTCAACGCCGTCGTCTACATCCAGCACACCTCCGCGCTGCCGCTCCAGCTCAAGGCGGACGGCCACGGACCGGCCTTCTACTCCACCCTGCTCTCGCTGAACGCGGCCATGGTCATCTGCCTGGAACTGCTGTTCACCAAGTACGTGCAGCACCTCCCGGGTCGGTTCGCCGTCGCACTGGGCGTCGGTCTGGTCGGCGTCGGCATGAACCTGTACGTGGCCGGTCCCGGCATGGCCGTGTTCGTGATCGCGACGGTGGTGTGGACGGTCGGCGAGATGATCGGCACCCCGACCGCCTCCGCCTGGCCCGGCAAGGTCGCCCCCGCGCACCTGCGGGGCCGGTACATCGCGGCCTCCGCCTTCCCGATGCAGATCGGCTACGCGGTGGGCCCGGTGATCGGCATCGCGGCCTGGCAGGCCTCGGCCGCCTCCGTGTGGTGGCTGTGCGGAGCGCTGACCGCCGTCGCCGTCGTCGTCACCCTGATCGGCATGGCCGAACCCTCCGCCGGCGAGCAGCGGCGGCCCGCGGACGCCGAGCCGGCGGCCGCGCCGACGCCCGCCGAAACACCCTGAGCCCCCTCCCCCGTGCCGCGGTTGCCCGGCACGCAGTGATCCGGAAGTGAGCGAAGCTGCCCATGGCCTACGCAGACGGCATCGAGAATTTCGTGAAGACGGTCGACGGCGCACTGCCGCCGGACTTCTACACCTACCCCGTCGAACGACAGCGCGCCCTGTACGACGGGCTGACCGAGGTCCTCCCGATCCCCGTGCCCGAAGGCGTCAGCCACCGGGACGCGAGCGTCACCCACGGCGGGCGCACCGCCCGCATCCGCATCTACGAGCCGGCCCGGCGCACGGGCGACGCCGTGCTGTTCTACATACGCGGCGGCGGCTTCGTCATCGGCTCCCTCCACAGCCACCACAGCCTGGTCGCCGAACTCGCCGACCGCACCGGCCTGGTGGCGATCGCCCTCGACTTCGGCATGGCCCCGGAGAACCCGCACCCCGGCCCGCTGGAGGACTGTTACGCCGGACTGTGCGGCACGTTGGCCGACCTGCCCGCCCTCGGGCTCGACGGCATCGACCCCGAGGGCGCGGTGCTCTGCGGAGAGAGTTCCGGCGCCAACATGGCCGTCGTCCTCTCGATGATCGCCCGCGACCGGGGCGGCCCCCGGCTGCGCGGCCAGGCGGTGATCAGCCCGGTGCTCGACTTCACCCGGTGGCGGCACGGCGGCGAGGACGCTCCCCTGCTCTCCGGCGGGGAAATGGAGTTCTACACCGCCTGCTACTGCCCGGAGCCCGGGCAGGCGGAACTCCCTTACGTCTCGCCGCTGCTCACCGGCACCTTCCACGACCTGCCGCCCGCCTACGTCGTGGGCTGCGAGATGGACTCGCTGCGCGTGGACGCCGAGAAGTACACCGCCCGGCTGCGGCAGAACGGCACGCCGGTGACGTACGTGATGGAGGAGGGGATGGTGCACGCCCCGGTGCGCGCCCGCCGGATCAGCGAGCCGGCCGGGGCGTTCTTCGCCCGCTACTGCGACGCCGTGGCCACCCTGGCAGCCGGAGAGGCGGTCGGCCGTGACGAGTGCTGAGCGGATCCCGGACGCACCGCAGGGCCCCTGCGTGATCGTCGACCCGTACTCCTCGGGGGCGTTGTTCGCACAGACGCTGGCCGACCACGGCGTCCCGGTGGTGGCGGTGGTCACCGGCCCCCGGCCGCCGGAGGCCTACGCCTCCTCCTACCAGCCGCAGGACTTCCCCGAGATCATCGTCTACGAGGGCGACCTGGAGGCCGTCGCGGAGCGGCTGCGGGCGCTGGACCCGCGCTGCGTCGTGGCGGGCTGCGAGTCCGGGGTGGAACTGGCCGAACGGCTCGCCCCGCTCGTGACGCCCGAGCGGTGCAACGTCCCCGAACTCGCTGCGGCGCGGCGGGACAAGAGCAGCATGGCGGCCGCGGTCGCGGCGGCGGGCCTGCCGGTCATCCCGCAGATCTGCACCGCCGACGCCGACGAGGTGGCGGCCTGGCTGGAGCGCGAGGGCCTGACCGGGGCGGACCTGGTCGTCAAGCCGCCCAAGAGCGCCAGCACCGACGGCGTGATCAAACTGACCGGCGGGGAGGACTGGCGGACGGTGTTCGCGCGCCAGCTCGGCCGGGTCAACCAGTTCGGCGAGGTCGACGACCGGCTCCTGGTCCAGAAGTTCGTCACCGGCACCGAATACGTGATCGACACCTTCAGCCACGACGGCAAGCACGCCGTGGTCGACGTGTGCGCCTACCGCAAGGTCGACAACGGTCCGCACATGGCCGTCTACGACACCATGCGCTGGCTCCCCCCGGACGATCCGGCCCTGCCCGGCCTCACGGAGTACGTCTTCGGCGTCCTGGACGCGGTGGGGCTGCGCTTCGGCTCGGCCCACGTCGAGGTGATGGGCACGGCGGAGGGACCGCTGCTCATCGAGCTCGGTGCCCGGCCGCACGGCGGCGGCCAGCCGCGGTTCAACCGCAACGCCACCGGCGACAGCCAGATCGACCGGACCGTGCGCTGGCTGACCGGGGGCGAGCTCCCGCAGGGCTACGAGCTGCTCGTCCACCAGATGTGCGTCTTCCACATCGCGCCCCGCTCCGGAACCGTCCGCGGCACGGCCGCCCTCGACGTCGTCCGCGACCTGCCCAGCCACCACTTCTCGATCCAGAACCTGGCCGACGGCGACCAGGTCCCCGCCACCCGGGACCTGGTCGACAGCCTCAACTTCGGGTTCGTGATCCTCGCCCACCCCGACGCCGAGCAGATCCAGCGGGACTACGAGGCTGTCCGGGCCGCGGAGCGCCTGCTCTCCATCGAGGAGCAGCGATCAACACCGCCGCTTTCCTGATCAGTTCCCTGGTGGTGATCATGACGCCCGGGCCCGACCTCGTCATGATCACCAACCTGGTGCTGAACGGCTCCCTGCGGGTGGCCACCGCCGCCGCGCTCGGCATGATCACCGCGGGAGCCGTCCAGGCCGGGCTCGGGGCGGCCGGGCTGGCCGCGCTCCTCGCGGCCAGCCCGGGGCTCTTCGCGGCCTTCCGCTGGGCCGGCGCGGTCGTGCTGCTCGGCTGGGCCGTGCTCGCCCTGCGGCGGGCCACCGGCCGGGCCGGCGCCGAGGCCCCGGCGCCCCGGGCCGCGGTCGCGGTCCCCGCGCACGCGACGGGTCAGCCGCCGGCCGGCTCCCCTCCGCCCGGACCAGCGGCCGGCGACGCCGGTCCCTCGGTGCGCCAGGCCTTCGGGCAGGGCCTGTTGTGCACCGGGTCCAATCCCAAGGTGGGCATCTTCCTGATGGCCTTCCTGCCCCAGTTCGTGCCCGCGGGCATGGCCCCCGAGATCGGCGTCCCGCTGCTGGCCGCCTGTTACCTGGCCCTGGGGCTGCTCTGGCTCCTCACCTGGATGAGGCTGGTCCACCGGCTCGCCCCGCACTTGCGGTCCCCGCGGGTGCTACGGATCACCGACGGCCTCACCGCCGTCGTGTTCGGGCTCTTCGCCGTCCGACTGGCACTCGGCGGGTGACCCCGCCGCCCGCCTGCGCCCCGCTGCGGTCACACCGACCGCAGCGGGCACTGCGCGTCCTCCCCCAGCGCCAGTCTGCGCGCATAGCGCAGCAGCGGAGCGGGGAGGGAGAACCGGTTGGGCGCGCACTCCCGGAGCAGGCTCACGCCGACGAGCCGGCGCAGTGCGCGCGTCGCCTCCAGCGGGGTCGTTCCCGCCAGGTCCGCCATGGCGTAGCCGCTGACGAGCCGCCCCTCGGTCCGCGCGAACAGCCTGAACCAGCGGCGCAGGGACTCCGGCAGGGACACGTAGGAGAGTTCGAACGCCGCGTGGACCGCGGTGAACAGGTCGTCCGTCTCGACCGGCAGTTCCCGGAACGCCCCGGCCTCCTGCAACTCCACACAGAGCTGGGCGATCCCGACCCGGGGATGCTCCTCCAGACGGGCCGCGAGCAGCCGGATCGCCAGGGGCAGGCCTCCGCACTGCCGGTTCAGCGCCCGCGCGGCCAGCGGTTCGGCATCCGCCCGCCCGCTGCGCAGCAGCCGGGACAGCAGGGTGAGCGCCTCGTCCTCACCGAGCACGTTGAGGTCGAGCCGCGGCACGCCGTCCCGGGCCACCAGCCCCGGCAGGGTGTCGCGACTGGTGACGAGGACCGCACAGCCGGCCGCGCCCGGAACGAGCGGCCGGATCTGGCTCTCCTCGCGGGCGTTGTCCAGCACGATCAGCATCCGCCGGTCCGACAGCAGGGTGCGGTACAGGTTCGCGGCTTCGTCGAGGGACCGGGGGAGCTCCCCGTCGGGAACGCCCAGGGCGCGCAAGAACGAGGCGAGGGCCTCTTGCGGGTGCAGCGGCCGCCGGTCGGCGTACCCGTGCAGGTCGACGTACAGCTGCCCGTCCGGGAAACGTTCGCGCACCCGGTGCGCCCAGCGCACGGCCAGCGCCGTCTTGCCCACCCCGGGGAAACCGGTGACCAGCACGGCCGGGACCTGCCCGACCCGCTCGCCGGTGGGCAGGAGCAGCCGGTCCAGCCGTTTCAACTCGGCGGCACGGCCGACGAAGCCCGTGCTCGCCGCCGGCGTCTGGGACGGCCGGGGCCTCGGCGGGGGCGCGGCCGGCCGGACCGGGGGCGCGGCCGGCCCGTCGAACGCGGCCCACGCGGCCGCCGGTCCCGTCCGCGGCCACGGCAGCTGTTGGTGCAGGATCCGCAGGTGGGCGCGGCGCAGTTCGTCACCCGGCTGGACCCCGAGCTCCCGGTCGAGCCTGCGGGCCACCTCGGAATAGATCTTCAAGGCCTCCCGCTGCTCCCCGCAGCTCGCCAGCACCAGCATCAGCCGCGCCTGGAGCCCCTCGTGCAGCGGTTCTTCCTCCGTGGCACCGCGCAGGGCCCCCAGCACCCGCTCGGGCCGCCGCACCTGGAGGGAGAGGTCCGTGTAGAGCAGCAGGCTCTCGACCCGCTGCCGGGCGGCCGCCATGGCGGCGGGATGGTGCGGCAGCAGCGGCTCGCCGGCCAGCAGCGGGCCGCGCCAGCAGCCGTAGGCGCGTTCGGCCAGCTCGTGGGCGGCTTCCGCGTCCCCGGCCCCGTGCGCCTGCCGCGCCCGTGCCCACAGGTCCTGGAACTGGGTCAGGTCGACCTGGTCGCGCTCCAGTTCCAGCACGTAGCCCGTGTGCGTGCGCGCCAGGAACGAGGGGGCCGGTGCCCCCGCCGGGCCGCCGGGGAGCAGCAGCACCCGACGTGCCTGGCTGACGTAGGTGTGCACCAGGTTCTGGTACGAACGCGGCGGGTCCTTCGGCCACAGCGCGTGGGTGATCTCCCCCAGGCCGGCCGCCTCGGGGTACCGCAGGGCGAGCAGGGCCAGCAGGCGCCGCACCTTCGCCGCGTGGACGTGGGTCTCGACGCCGCGGTACCGGACGGACAGCGGGCCGAGGATGCCGATGTGGAGCCGCTCGCTCCCCGGCCGTACGGCCTCACGCGCGGGCGGCGCCAACTGCCGTGCGGTGTCCGCGTCGAGGCCCAGCACGCGGGCCAGCAGCCGCACGGTCCGCGTCTGGGGCCGGTGCACCCGGCCGTGCTCGATGTCCCGCAGGACCCGCACGCTCACCCCGGCGCGTTCCGCCAGCTCGCGCTGCGTCAGTCCCTCCCGTCCCCGGAACGAGAGGAGCCGTTCACCGAACGACCAACTGCCTCCGCTTAAGTCTTCGTCCGCGGTCGCCGTGCCGCGGACGGGGTTCCCCATCATGTCCGGAATGCGGGTGCGACAGAAAGGAAGGCAAAAAGAAAATGTCTTGTGAATCGTTTTTCCATTGCTGTGCGCAGAACGGTCGCCACCACGCCTCCCCCGAGACCTCGCCGGATCTTGAGCATCCGAGCCGTGAGCGATCAACCGAGCACCCACAGCTCGCTCGCAACTCTAGCTTCGCGGTGCGACCACTGGTCAAGGGGCTCGCCCCCTTTGTTCCGAACCGGTCACATCGCACCCCTTGCACCTCCGACTTTCGGAATCCCGCGCATATCGGCCAGTTGGCGAGAAATGGCCAGTCCGGCCAGGGAGCGCGGGAACACGATCTCCATCGGGCCCCGAGAAGATCACGCGGACGCGTCCGATATGCGGATGACATAAAGGGAACCGAATATCGCACCGAATGCGAATGGCAGGCAAAGTAAAAGAACTTTCGGGTGAGGTGCAACGTTCTCACTCGGCCCGGTGTTCACAAGGGGGATGGACGAGACGACTCTGCCACTGACGGAACTGCTCGCGACCGACCTGGACGACGGGTTCACCGAACTCGTGCGCACCCAGGCCGGCACCGTGCGTTCCGTCCTGCTGCGCCTCTCCGGCTCCGCGCGGGACGCCGACGACCTGGGCCAGGAAACGTTCCTGCGCGCCTACTCCGCCCTGCGCGACTACCCGCCCGAGCGCCGCGGGCAGCTCCAGCCGCGCGCCTGGCTGCTGACCATCGCCGCGAACGTGTGGCGCAACCACGTCCGCACCCTGAGCCGGCGGCCCGGAGTCGCCGACGGCATCGAAGTGACGGCCATCGAGGTCCCGGACGGCTCCCCCGGGCCGGAGCAGCGCGCGCTCGACGGGGCGCGCCGGGCCCGGCTGGTGGCCGCACTGTCCGGGCTGCCGGACCACCACCGACTGCCCGTGGTCCTGCGGCACATCGGCGAGCTGAGCTACCAGGAGGTGGCCGGGATCCTGGACTGCCCGGTCGGCACGGTGAAGGCCCAGGTGTCGCGGGGGCTCGCCGCCCTGCGCGCGGAGCCCGGCCTGGCCGCCGACCGCACGACGTACGGAGCGGCCGGGGGAACGACGGCGAAGACGGCACGCGAAGCGGCCCGGAAGGAAAGGAAGGAGGCGACGGGATGAGACTGCCGGACGAGTTGGACACGTTGCGCGAGGCGGCACCCGCGGGGTTCGCGGCGCGCGTGCTGGACCGCGTCGGCGTTCCGGCACATCGCTACGACTGCTACGTGCGGGCCGACTCCCCGGTCGGCCCCCTCTACGTCGCCCACGGGCGGGGCGCGGTGACCGGCGCCGCCGCCACGGACTGGTACGCCGACGACCGGGCGTTCGAGGACGCCTACCGGGCCCGGACCGGGCGGTCGGCGCTCTCCGGGATCAAGCCCCCGCCGGGTCTGGCGCGGGCGCTGCGCGGCCGGGACCGGACCCTGCGCTACGCGTTCGGGCCGCTCGCCGACGAAGCGCGCGCCGTCCTGCAGGCGACCCGGGCCATCCCGTTCGGGCAGCTCCGTCCGGCGGCCTGGCTGGCCCGCGAGGCCGGAATGCCGGGTCTCGCACCCGAGGCGGTCGTGGCGGCGGTCCGGGCCAATCCCGTCCCCGTGCTCGTGCCCGCCCACCGGCTGTGCACGGACGACGGGCTCCCGGCGGACTGCGGGCTGCCGGCCGGGTTCGAGCGGCGGCTGCGGGAGTGGGAGGGGGTGGACGCCGAGCGGGTGGAGCGGTTCGTACGGGCCGGCGCCCGGTTCCTGGGCAGCGGCACCACGCGGATCTTCTGCTACCCGACGTGCGCGCACGCGCGCCGCATCACCGCCCGCCACGAGGTGCCCTTCACCTCGGCCGACGAGGCGTCCGCCGCCGGGTTCCGGGGCTGCCTCAGCTGCCGGCCGGCCGTCGTCTGACCGCCGGCCGGCGAGCCGGTCCGGGCCGTCGACGCGCGCTCAGCGGTCGGCGGCGATCAGGTCGAGCAGGCCGGGGAAGCGCAGGTCCAGGTCCGCGCGGCGCAGCGTGGCCGCCCGGCTGTTGCCCCGGTCCACCTGCCGCACCAGGCCCGCCTCGCGCAGGATCCGGAAGTGGTGGGTGGTCGTCGACTTCGAGACCGGGAGGTTGGAGGAGGCGCAGGTGCGCGCCGTGCCCGCCGGCTCCCCCAGCAACTCGTCGACGGCCAGGCGCTGGAACTGGTCGACCCGGCCAGGGCGGGCATGGCGGCGGGCTTCCTCAACACCCTGCGGCTCGGCAGCGAGGCCATCGCCGTGGCGGCGTACGGATCGGTCCTCGCGACCGTGCTCCGCTCCCGCGTCGAGAACGGCATCGGCACGTACGCCGGCGCCGCGCGGGCGGACCGGGTCGCCGACCGGGCGGCGGGCGGCGACCTCGCCCGGGCCACCGAACTGTCCGGTGCGGCGGACGCCGAGGGCTTCACCCACTTCCTGGCCGGGGCCTACGACTCCGCCTTCCACAGCGTCCTGTGGGGACTCGCCGCGATCTGCGCCGTACTGTGCGCCGCGATCGCCGCCCTGCTGCGCGGCGGCCCCGCCAGGAGCGCCGCCTGACCCCCGCCGACGGGCATGAAAAATGCCCTCCGAGACTGCGTTTCCGCAGGTCGGAGGGCATTTATAAAGTGGAGCCTAGGAGATTCGAACTCCTGACATCTGCCTTGCAAAGGCAGCGCTCTACCAACTGAGCTAAGGCCCCATGGAAGTGGACGCACCCGTCCCGTGCGGGCGGTGTGGTCGTTCCGCAGAACAGAGTACCGGGTGTACCCCCTCATCTCGCAAAATGATAGGGACTCCCGCCGTGCGACCACTCTCCGTAAGATGCTCGCGAGGTTCGCACCAGCGAAGGGGAGTAGTAAGAGTGGACGCAGTACAACAAGAGGCCACGGCCAGAGCCAGAGAGCTTCAGCGCAGTTGGTACGGGGAGCCGCTGGGAGCGCTCTTCCGCCGGCTCATAGATGACCTCGGTTTGAACCAGGCCCGCCTCGCTGCCGTCCTCGGACTGTCGGCGCCCATGCTGTCCCAGCTGATGAGCGGCCAGCGCGCCAAGATCGGGAACCCGGCCGTGGTCCAGCGCGTCCAGGCCCTCCAGGATCTCGCCGGCCAGGTGGCCGACGGAAGCGTCAGCGCGGGGGAGGCCACCGACCGGATGGACGAGATCAAGAAGACCCAGGGGGGCTCCGTCCTCAGCAACAGCGGTCAGACCACCACCAGTTCCGGCGCGCCCACGGTCAAGCGGGTCGTCCGCGAGATCCAGTCGCTGCTGCGCTCGGTCTCCGCGGCCGGCGACATCATCGACGCGGCGAACACCCTCGCCCCCAGCCATCCGGAACTGGCAGAGTTCCTCCGGGTGTACGGCGCGGGCCGCACCGCCGACGCGGTCGCCCACTACGAGGCCCACCAGAACTGACACGCACGGGGCGGACGACGGGGGACGGGGGACGGGCGCAACGATGGGTGAGGTCTTCGCCGGTCGGTACGAGCTGATCGATCCGATCGGACGCGGTGGCGCGGGTGCCGTATGGCGGGCCTGGGACCACCGCCGTCGACGCTACGTGGCCGCGAAGGTCCTCCTGCAGAGCGACGCCCACACGCTCCTGCGGTTCGTACGGGAGCAGGCGCTGCGGATCGACCATCCGCACGTACTGGCTCCGGCCAGCTGGGCGGCCGACGACGACAAGGTCCTGTTCACCATGGACCTGGTCGGCGGCGGCTCGCTCGGCCATGTGATCGGGGACTACGGTCCCCTACCGCCCCGGTTCGTGTGCGGCCTGCTCGACCAGCTCCTGTCGGGGCTCGCGGCGGTGCACGCCGAGGGCGTGGTGCACCGCGACATCAAACCGGCCAACATCCTGATGGAGGCCACCGGAACCGGGCGGCCGCACCTGCGGCTGTCCGACTTCGGCATCTCCGTGCGCAAGGGCGAGCCCCGGCTGACCGAGACCGACCTCGTGGTCGGCACGCCGGGCTATTTCGCTCCCGAGCAACTACTGGGCGCCGAGCCCGACTTCCCCGCCGACCTCTTCGCCGTGGGGCTGGTCGCCCTGTACCTCCTCCAAGGCCGCAAGCCCGATTCCCGGGCGCTGGTGGAACACTTCCTCGCCCACGGCACCCCGGGCGCCCCCGAAGGCGTTCCCGCACCGCTCTGGGACGTCATCGCCGGCCTCCTGCAACCAGACCCCCAGAGCCGCTTCCGGACGGCCACAGGGGCGCGCAAGGCCCTTGTCGAGGCCGTGGAGCTGCTGCCGCCGCCCGCCCCGGACGAGGATCCGGTGGAGGTGTTCGACCAACTCGGCCCGCTGCCGCCCGGATTCGGCCCCCAGGGCCCGCCGAGCACGGCGGCCGGGGCCCCGCAGGCTCCCGCCGCCGATGCCCCGGCGCCGGCGGCCGCCGCCTCCGTGACGGTGCCCGCGGAGCCCGTCCGGACCGACCCGCGCGGTACGGCGCCGACCGCTCCGGTGGCCCTGCCCGCGCCGCCGGCCCCGTATCCGGCCGCTCCCGTCTCCCCGGGCTCCCCCGCCGTCCCGGCCCAGGTGCCCGCGTACGGGCCCTCGGAGACGGGCAGCTTCCACCTGCCGCCGCCGGCCGTGCCGGCCCCCTCGGCCCCCGCCGGGGCGCCGGTCCGGGCGGGCGGCGGGATCGCCCCGCCCCCGGCGAAGGCGGTGGCCTCCCTGCTCGCCGCGGCGCTGCTCTGCTTCGCGGTGGGCCTCTGGGCCCTCACCCAGCTGTAGGACCGCGCCCCCGCCGCCGCCCGAGCAGCGTCCAGCCGCCCAGCACCAGCAGCAGGACCGTCCCGGTGCCGAATCCGGCACCCGCCACGATCCGCATCGTGGAGTGCCGCTCGGCGGCCTCGGCGGCCTCCGGTGCGGTGAGCCCCTCCTTGGCCGCGGCCCGGTCCTCGTCGCCCACCCCGAAGCCTCCCGCGGCCGGACCCTCTTCGTACGCGGGTGCCTTGGCCGGCGTACCGGTGACGTCCAGCCGCAGGGTCAGCGGCACGGGCGCCGCGTCCTCGGTGAAATCGGCGACCTTCGCGCCCATGGTCACCACGACGTAGTACCAACCCGCGACGGAGACGGGCTGCACGCTCGATGCACCCGCGAAACGGTTCTCGTACGTGACGGGCGGGGTCTTCTCCAGGGTGATCCCGGCCTGCTTGCCGTCGTACGAGGTGTCCTTGTCGGAGATCAGGCCCCGGTAGGGGCTGTAGAGGGAGACGGCGAGCCCGCCCGACGCCGAACCGTAGTTCTTCGTCATCTTCGCGGCGGCCAGCTCGGCGCCGAGCCCCAGCTGCTGCCCCCAGTCCAGCGGGACCCGGTAGAAGCGGGTCTGCCCGGGCCGCATCTCGTCGCGCCACACACCGGCGGCCAGCGCGCGGGCGTCGTTGAAACCGGTGCCGCCGCTGCGGGGCACCGCCTCGGTACCGGGCAGCACGGGGGCGCCCGAGGGCCAGCCGCTGGGCGCGGTGGTGGGGGCGCCCGTGCCGCGGCCGGGCTCCCGCTGGACCTTGAGCTCCAGCGGCCAGGGGCTCTGGTCGTAGCCCTTGGCCGAGGTCCGCGTGACCTTGGCGTAGTACACGCCCGCGGGCGCGCAGTCCTCGTCCTCGGCGCCCCGGCGGACGCCGGCGGCACCGATCGGGTAGGGGTCGTATCCGAAGTTCGCCCGGCCACCGCTCCGGGGGCAAGAGCGCCCGGCGGTGGTCATGATCTCCACGTCGATGCCGTCGCCGCCGGAAACCTTCGCGCCCGCCGCGGGGCGGACCACGGCGGAGACGTAGACGTCGGACCCGTCCTCGGCGAGGACGAGCCGGTACACGCGTTCCCCCGGCCCGAGCGTGTCCTCGTAGACGTTCCCGGCCTCGATCTGCGGGGCGTCGGCCGTGGAGGGCTTGCCCTCGATCGACTTGGCGCCGTCCGCGGCCCGGTAGGTCGGGAGGGGTCCCGGCGCGGCCCCGTCGGCGTACGCGACCCCCGGCGATCCCGCGGCCACGACCGTGACCAGGGCCGCCGCCCACGCCGTCGTCCGTCCCCGAACCATCACGCCCACCCCGAGTTTGCTCGCGCAAGCCAAATCTTTACATAACGGAAGTTTTCGTCACAGAGCAGCACAAAGCCCCGACCGCAGCGGCAGCCGGGGCTTCATGGGATCAGCCTTGGGTCTCACACACCGGAACCAGAGGGCACGGAGTCAGTTGCCTCCGTCCACAGGTCCTGCTCGGCGCGGTCCGCCTGGATCTGGCGGTACACGAGGAGCCCGCCGATGGCGGCCAGTGCGACCAGGAGCAGCTTCTTCACCGCGCGACCTCGTCTTTCGTTGACGTAGGGGACTTCTGGCGCCCAACAATACACACCGACCGATACCGATCGGTGACCTGGCGGTCCACCAACTGGCCCAACGAAGAAGACCCCCAGGCCTTGGCCTGGGGGTCTTCGACACTGTGGGGCTAACAGGATTTGAACCTGTGGCCTCATCCTTATCAGGGATGCGCTCTAACCAACTGAGCTATAGCCCCATCCGCGCTGCGCGCTGACTCCTGAAGATTAGCGCACAGACCCGGTCAGGCCAAAATCCGTTGTCCGGGGGCGTCTGCGCAGGTCATCCGACCCGTCGCAGGCGCCCGAACAGAGGGCCTACTCGTCCTCGGCGAGGGTGAGCTCCACACCGCCGACGAAGCCCGCCGACAGGTTGTAGATGAACGCACCCAGCGTCGCCAGTGCCGTCGCCAGCACCACGTCGATCACCGCGATGACCGACGTGAAGATCAGAACGCGCGGCAGCGACAGGAACGACTGGAGGTCGAAGCCGTTGCCCTCGTTCGAACCGGTCGCCTCGCTGATCGTGCCGCCGACGGTCGAGAAGACGCCCATCGCGTCCATGACCATCCACAGCACGGCCGCCGCCACGATCGTGCAGATGCCGAGCGCGATCGACAGCAGGAAGCTGACCTTCATGACCGACCACGGGTCGGCCTTGGCCACCCGCAGCCGCGCCTTGCGCGTGCGGGGGGCCGTACGGACCCCCGTGCGCGGCTTGCGCTGCGCGCCCGCCCCCGCGCCGCCCTGCGCCGTCCCGGGGCCCGAGGGCGCCGGGTAGGCCTGCGGCGGGTGGTACGGCTGTGCGGGCTTGTCCTGGCCGGCGTCCGCGCCGACCGACGACTTCGGACCTCGAGTGTCCGTCACGGTTCCCCCCTGGGAGTCCGCGGCAGGGCCACGGGCACCGTTCGCTCCAGTCTTGGCCGGTCCGGCGCCCGTGGCTCCACTCACGACTTACTCCTCGTGCTCCCCGGCCGAGGGCTGCGTGCCCTCGGCTGCCTCGGCGACCTGTCCGTCGGCCACCTCGGTGTCGTTCTCGTCGGCCTCGACCTCGTCAGCTTCCTGACCGGCCTCGGCGTTACGGGCGATGCCGACCACGGCATCGCGCTTGCCCAGGTTGATCAGCTGAACGCCCATGGTGTCACGGCCGGTCTCCCTGACTTCGTTGACGCGCGTGCGAATCACACCACCGCCGAGCGTGATGGCGAGAATCTCGTCGCTCTCGTCGACCACGAGCGCCCCGACGAGCGATCCGCGGTCCTCCACGATCTTGGCGGCCTTGATGCCCAGACCGCCACGGCCCTGGACGCGGTACTCGTCGACCGGCGTCCGCTTGGCGTAACCGCCGTCGGTCGCGGTGAAGACGAACGTACCCGGCCTCACAACGTTCATGGAGAGCAGTTCGTCACCTTCACGGAAACTCATGCCCTTCACGCCCGAGGTGGCGCGGCCCATCGGGCGCAGCGCGTCGTCGGTCGCCGTGAAGCGGATCGACTGCGCCTTCTTGCTGATCAGCAGCAGGTCGTCCTCGGCGGACACCAGCTCCGCACCGATCAGCTCGTCGTCGCTACCATCCTCGGTCTCCCGGAGGTTGATGGCGATGACGCCGCCCGAGCGGGGCGAGTCGTAGTCCTTGAGCGCCGTCTTCTTCACCAGGCCGCCCTTGGTGGCCAGGATCAGGTAGGGCGCCGCCTCGTAGTCGCGGATCGCGAGGATCTGGGCGATCTTCTCGTCCGGCTGGAAGGCCAGCAGGTTCGCCACGTGCTGCCCGCGGGCGTCGCGGCCGGCGTCCGGCAGCTCGTACGCCTTGGACCGGTAGACCCGGCCCTTGTTCGTGAAGAAGAGCAGCCAGTGGTGCGTGGTGGACACGAAGAAGTGGTCGACCAGGTCGTCCTGCTTCAGCTTGGTGCCGCGCACGCCCTTGCCGCCGCGCTTCTGCGAGCGGTAGTCCTCGGTCTTGGTGCGCTTGACGTAGCCGCCGTGCGTGATCGTGACGACGATGTCCTCTTCGGCGATCAGGTCCTCGATGGACATGTCACCGTCGAAGGGCACCAGCTTGGAACGCCGGTCGTCACCGAACTTCTCGACGATCGCCGCCAGTTCCTCGCTGACGATGGAGCGCTGGCGCTCCTCCGAGGCCAGGATGGCGTTGTACTCGTTGATCTTGGCCTGGAGCTCGTCGTGCTCGGCGACGATCTTCTGCCGCTCCAGGGCCGCCAGGCGGCGGAGCTGCATCTCGAGGATCGCGTTCGCCTGGATCTCGTCGATCTCCAGGAGGCCCATCAGGCCCTCGCGCGCGATCTCGACCGTGTTGCTGCGCCGGATGAGGGCGATGACCTCGTCGATCGCGTCCAGCGCCTTGAGCAGACCGCGCAGGATGTGGGCGCGCTCCTCCGCCTTGCGCAGGCGGAACTTCGTGCGCCGGACGATGACCTCGATCTGGTGCGTCACCCAGTGGCGGATGAACGCGTCGATCGACAGCGTGCGCGGCACGCCGTCCACCAGCGCCAGCATGTTCGCGCCGAAGTTGGTCTGCAGCTCGGTGTGCTTGTAGAGGTTGTTCAGCACGACCTTGGCGACGGCGTCGCGCTTGAGGACGATCACCAGGCGCTGGCCGGTCCGCGACGAGGTCTCGTCACGGACGTCGGCGATGCCGCCGACCTTGCCGTCCTTGACCAGGTCGGCGATCTTCTGCGCGAGGTTGTCGGGGTTGGTCTGGTACGGGAGCTCCGTGACCACCAGGCACTGGCGGTTCTGGATCTCCTCGACCTCCACCACCGCGCGCATCGTGATGGAGCCGCGACCGGTCCGGTACGCCTCCTCGATGCCCTTGCGGCCCACGACCAGGGCGCCCGACGGGAAGTCCGGGCCCTTGATCCGCTCGATCAGCGCGTCCTGGAGCTCCTCGTGCGTGGCCTCCGGGTGCTCCAGCGCCCACTGGGCACCGGCCGCGACCTCGCGGAGGTTGTGCGGCGGGATGTTGGTCGCCATGCCGACCGCGATGCCGGCGCTGCCGTTGACCAGCAGGTTCGGGAAGCGCGCCGGAAGGACCGTCGGCTCCTGGTTGCGGCCGTCGTAGTTGTCCTGGAAGTCGACGGTCTCCTCGTCGATGTCCCGGAGCATCTCCATGGCCAGCGGCATGAGCTTGCACTCGGTGTAGCGCATCGCGGCCGCCGGGTCGTTGCCCGGGGAGCCGAAGTTGCCGTTGCTGTCCACCAGCGGCATGCGCATCGACCACGGCTGGGCCAGGCGGACCAGGGCGTCGTAGATCGAGCTGTCACCGTGCGGGTGGTAGGTGCCCATGACGTCGCCGACGACGCGGGCGCACTTGTAGAAGCCCTTCTCGGGCCGGTAGCCGCCGTCGTACATCGCGTACAGCACGCGGCGGTGCACCGGCTTGAGGCCGTCGCGCACGTCCGGCAGGGCGCGCGAGACGATGACGGACATCGCGTAGTCGAGGTAGGAGCGCTGCATCTCCGTCTCGAGCCCGACGGGCTCGATGCGCAGCACGGGCTGCTCCTCCGCAGCGTTCTCGGCGTTCTTTGCGGGTTGGGTGGTTTCGTCGGCCATTGCTGGTCAGAAATCCTTTCAGGCGGCGGTCAGCGGAGCCGACTCAGATGTCGAGGAAGCGGACGTCCTTGGCGTTGCGCTGGATGAAGGAGCGCCGCGCCTCGACGTCCTCACCCATCAGCACCGAGAACAGGTCGTCGGCCTGCGCCGCGTCGTCGAGGGTGACCTGGCCGAGGACACGGTGGTCCACGTCCATGGTGGTGACGCGCAGTTCCTCGGCGTTCATCTCGCCCAGACCCTTGAAGCGCTGGATCGAGTCTTCCTTGATCCGCTTGCCGTTCTGCTTGCCGAGCTCCACCAGCGCGTCGCGCTCGCGGTCCGAGTACGCGTACTCGAAGTCGTCCCGGCCCCACTTGATCTTGTAGAGGGGCGGGCGCGACAGGTACACGTGACCGGCCTCGACCAGCGGCCGCATGAAGCGGAAGAGGAAGGTCAGCAGCAGGGTGTTGATGTGCTGGCCGTCGACGTCGGCGTCCGCCATCAAGATGATCTTGTGATAGCGGAGCTTCTCGATGTCGAAGTCCTCGTGCACACCGGTACCGAAGGCGCTGATCAGCGCCTGGACCTCGGTGTTCTGGAGGATCTTGTCGATACGGGCCTTCTCGACGTTCAGGATCTTGCCGCGGATGGGCAGGATGGCCTGGTACATCGGGTTGCGGCCGGACTTCGCGGAGCCACCGGCCGAGTCGCCCTCGACGATGAAGATCTCGCACTTGGTCGGGTCGTTCGACTGGCAGTCGGACAGCTTGCCCGGCAGCGAGGCGCTCTCCAGCAGGCCCTTGCGACGGGTGAGGTCACGGGCCTTGCGGGCCGCGACGCGCGCCGTGGCCGCCTGGATCGACTTGCGGATGATGTCGGCCGCCTCGACCGGGTTGCGGTCGAACCAGTCGTTGAGGTGCTCGTGGACGACCTTCTGCACGAAGGTCTTGGCCTCGGTGTTGCCCAGCTTGGTCTTCGTCTGGCCCTCGAACTGGGGCTCGCCCAGCTTGACCGAGATGATCGCCGTCAGACCCTCGCGGATGTCCTCGCCGGCGAGGTTGTCGTCCTTCTCGCGCAGCAGCTTCTTGTCGCGCGCGTAACGGTTCACCAGACCCGTCAGCGCCGCACGGAAGCCCTCCTCGTGCGTACCGCCCTCGTGCGTGTGGATCGTGTTCGCGAAGGAGTAGACGCCCTCCGTGTACTGCGAGTTCCACTGCATCGCGATCTCGACCGAGAGCATCCGCTCCTTGTCCTCGGCCTCGACGTCGATGACGGTCGGGTGGATGAGCTCACCCTTGCGCGAGTTGAGGTACTTCACGAAGTCGACGATGCCGCCCTCGTAGTAGTACTTCACCGTGCGCGCCTGGGGCTCGGCCGCGTCCGCGTCCGGGTCGTCGGCGCCCGCGGTGGCCTTCGCCGACTCGCGCTCGTCGGTCAGCGACAGGGTCAGGCCCTTGTTGAGGAAGGCCATCTCCTGGAAGCGCCGCGACAGCGTCTCGAAGGAGTACTCGGTCGTCTCGAAGATGTCGCCGTCGGCCCAGAAGGTGACCGAGGTGCCGGTCTTCTCCGTCTCCTCGTTCTTGGCCAGCGGGGCCGTCGGCACGCCCAGCTTGTAGTCCTGCGTCCAGCGGTGGCCGTCCGTCTTGACCTCGACCGCGACCTTGGTCGACAGCGCGTTCACCACGGACACGCCGACGCCGTGCAGACCACCGGAGACGGCGTAGCCGCCGCCGCCGAACTTGCCGCCCGCGTGCAGGACCGTCAGGACGACCTCGACGGCCGGCTTGCCCTCGGACGGAACGATGCCGACCGGGATGCCGCGACCGTTGTCGATCACGCGCACCCCACCGTCGGCGAGGATCGTCACGTCGATGGTGTCCGCGTGTCCGGCCAGCGCCTCGTCGACCGAGTTGTCGACGACCTCGTAGACGAGGTGGTGCAGACCACGCTCACCCGTCGAGCCGATGTACATACCCGGCCGCTTGCGGACCGCGTCCAGGCCCTCGAGGACCTGGATCGCACTGGCGTCGTAATTCTTCTCGTTGGAGTCGCCGGAATCGGCCACGAAGCGCCCTTTCTGGCACAGCACAGCCCGTATCCCGGACCAGCAAGTGCGCCAGCGGGAGCGGCCGCGTCGATCTGCGTTGTCTGCGTGATCCCGCGAACCGGCGGGATTCGCTTCAGTCTACCGGTACCACGGACATGAATGGGGGTTTGCCGGTACCTGAGTCCGCATGTGCCGCCCTGAACCTCCTCTCTCCGACTCCCCACATCCGGGGAGGGGCTCAAAGAGGCTCACACGGGCATCCAGCCCTTCGGGCTGTCAACCTCCGACTACCGTGAGGGACACCACCCGCCGGACCGGCTACTCACCCGTAGGTGTCGCCCGGTCCCTTGCTGCCCGGCGCCCGCCACGGCCCGTAGCCCTTCGGCCGTCCGCCGGGCCCCTGGACCTTGATCAGGCGTACGGTGCCCTGCCCCAGATCCGCGTTCAGCCGCGCGACCAGCTGCGGGGCCAGCAGCTTCAGCTGCGCGGCCCACGCCGAGGAATCGCACCGCACGACGAGCTCACGGTCCTCGTAGCGTTCCGGTTCACAGTGGGCCGCGATCTCCGGGCCGACGATCTCCGGCCAGCGCTCCATGACGCCCGCCACCGCCATCGGCATCTCCCAGCCGCGTTCGGTGCGCAGCCGGTCCAGCGCCGCCATGAGCGGCATCGGGTCCCGGCCGTCCGCGCGGGCTCCCGAGCGCAGCCCCGGCTGCTGGCGCTTCTTCCCGCCGGCCGCGTTGCCCCGGGCCCGCGCCTGCTCGCGCGCCGCCGCGAGGGCCTGGCGCGCGAGGTCCACCCCGGAGGCCTCCGGGGTCCTGCGACCCTCCTGCGGGTCCTTGGGGTGCTCGTTCACAGCCGGGTCACCTCACCGCCGGACACCCCGAACCGCGCTCCCACCAGCACCCCCGGGACGTCGTCGTCGACCGCCGCCGTCACCAGTACCTGCTCGCCCGGGGCCACCAGCTCCGCCAGCCGCTCCCGGCGCCGCGCGTCCAGCTCGGCGAACACGTCGTCCAGGATCAGCACCGGCTCGCTGCCCTCCGAGCGCAGCAGCTCGTAGGAGGCCAGCCGGAGCGCCAGCGCGTACGACCACGACTCCCCGTGGCTCGCGTACCCCTTCGCGGGCAGCTCCCCGAGCCGCAGCACCACGTCGTCGCGGTGCGGTCCCACCAGGGTCACACCGCGCTCGATCTCCTGCTTGCGCACCTCGGCCAGCGCGGCCAGCAGCACCTCGTAGAGGGCCTCGCGGGTGCGCGCCGCGCCGCTGTCCACCGGCTCGCCGGCCGAGGACTTGTACGCCAGCCCCAGCGGGCCGCCGCCGGGCGCGAGCTGCTCGTAGGCCTTGTCCGCCAGGGGCAGCAGGGTCGCGATCAGGTCCAGCCGCTGGGCGAGCAGCTCCGCGCCGACGCGCGCGAGGTGCTGGTCCCACACGTCGAGGGTGGAGAGGTCCAGGGAACGGCCGCCGTGCCGGCGGGCCATCGCCACCGACTTCAGCAGGGTGTTGCGCTGCTTGAGCACCCGCTCGTAGTCGGAGCGGACCGCGGCCATCCGCGGCGAGCGCGCCGTGACCAGCTCGTCCAGGAACCGCCGCCGCTCGCCCGGGTCGCCCTTGACCAGGGCCAGGTCCTCCGGTGCGAACAGCACCGTCCGTATGATCCCCAGCACGTCCCGCGGCCTGACCTGCGAGGAACGGTTGATCCGGGCCCGGTTCGCCCGGCCGGGATTGAGCTCAAGCTCCACCAGCTGCTGCCGCTCGCCCTGGGTGACGGCCGCGCGGATGATGGCCCGGTCCGCGCCCATCCGCACGAGCGGGGCGTCCGAGGAGACCCGGTGGCTGCCGAGGGTCGCGAGGTAGCCGATCGCCTCGACGAGGTTGGTCTTCCCCTGGCCGTTGGGGCCCACGAAAGCGGTGACGCCCGGGTCGAGGGGAACCTCGGCCCGGGCGTACGAGCGGAAGTCGGCCAATGAGAGATGCGAAACGTGCATACGGCGCCGACCTCCCCCGGCTTCCAACTACTCGCTGTGGTGCTGTGCGGCCGTGCCGCTGTACCGCTCTGGTGCGGAGTGCTACTTCTTCTCGACCGCGTGGCCGCCGAACTGGTTGCGCAGCGCGGCGATCATCTTCATCTGCGGGGAGTCGTCCTGCCGCGAGGCGAAGCGCGCGAAGAGCGACGCGGTGATCGCGGGCAGCGGCACGGCGTTGTCGATCGCCGCCTCCACCGTCCAGCGTCCCTCGCCGGAGTCCTGGGCGAAGCCGCGCAGCTGCTCCAGGTGCTCGTCCTCGTCGAGGGCGTTCACGGCGAGGTCCAGCAGCCAGGAACGGATGACGGTGCCCTCCTGCCAGGAGCGGAAGACCTCGCGGACGTCGGTGACCGAGTCCACCTTCTCCAGGAGCTCCCAGCCCTCGGCGTAGGCCTGCATCATGGCGTACTCGATGCCGTTGTGGACCATCTTCGCGAAGTGGCCCGCGCCGACCTTGCCCGCGTGCACGGCGCCGAACTCACCCTCGGGCTTGAGGGCGTCGAAGACCGGCTGTACGCGGGCCACGTCCTCGGCGGCGCCGCCGTACATGAGCGCGTAGCCGTTCTCCAGGCCCCACACGCCGCCGGAGACACCGCAGTCGACGAAGCCGATGCCCTTGGCCTTCAGCTCCTCGGCGTGCTTCTCGTCGTCGGTCCAGCGGGAGTTCCCGCCGTCGACGACGATGTCACCGGGCGACAGCAGCTCGGCGAGCTCGTCGACGGTGGACTGGGTGGCCGCACCGGCCGGGACCATGACCCACACGACGCGGGGGGCCTGCAGGCTGTCCACAAGCTCCTGCAGGCTGTGGACATCCGCGAGGTCCGGGTTGCGGTCGTATCCGATGACGGTGTGGCCTGCGCGGCGGATGCGCTCGCGCATGTTGCCGCCCATCTTGCCGAGACCGACGAGACCAAGCTCCATCAGGTGGTTCCTTAAGCGTTGTGGCCGTCTTTGCCGGGGCTTCCCCGGCCGTGTCCTCACCGGACGCGCAGGGGGTCGCCCACCGGATCCGAGCCTACGCCGGGCCGTGGCGGCGGGCCTTGCGGGCGCTCCATGGCGGCCCGTCCGGCTTCACCGGGTTTCCCGGCGCCCTCCCCAGCCTGTGGACGACGTCGGGCCCGGTCCCGCTGCGTGCGAGACCGGGCCCGACGTCGACGAGGTGGAACGTCAGCCGGACAGGCGCACCGGCATGATCAGGTACTTGTAGGCCTCGTCGGCCTCCGCGTCGATCGCCGGGCGGCCGCTGAGCAGCGCGGGCTTCGTCGACGTGGTGAAGCTGAGCTGGGCCACCGGGGAGGCGATCGCGCTCAGGCCGTCCAGCAGGAAGGTCGGGTTGAAGGCGATCGAGATGTCGTCGCCGTCCAGCTGGGCGTCGACCCTTTCCACAGCCTGTGCGTCGTCGGAGGAGCCGGCCTCCAGGATCAGCACGCCCTTCTCGAAGCTGAGGCGGACCGGGGTGTTGCGCTCGGCCACCAGGGCCACGCGCTTGACGGCCTCGACGAAGGGTGCGGTCTCGATCACCGCGATCGAGTTGAACTCCGTCGGGAACAGCGTCCGGTACTTGGGCAGGTCGCCTTCGAGCAGCCGGGTGGTGGTGCGGCGGCCGGCGCCCTCGAAACCGATCAGGCCCTCGCCCGCACCGGAGCCGGACAGCGCCAGGGTGACCGTGTCACCGCTGGTCAGCGAGTTGGCGATCTCCTGGAGCGTCTTGGCGGGCACCAGGGCCACGGCCGACGCGTCCGGGTTCTCCGGCTTCCACAGGAACTCGCGGACCGCGAAGCGGTAGCGGTCGGTGGAGGCCAGGGTGACGCGGTCGCCCTCGATCTCGATGCGGACACCGGTCAGCACCGGCAGCGTGTCGTCACGGCCGGCGGCAGTGGCGACCTGCTTGGCGGCTGAGGCGAAGACCTCGCCGGCCACGGTGCCGGTCGCGGTCGGCATCTGCGGCAGTGCCGGGTACTCCTCCACGGGCAGGGTGTGGAGGGTGAAGCGCGAGGAGCCGCAGACCACGGTCGCCCGTACACCGTCTGTGGAAATCTCCACCGGCCGGTTGGGGAGGGCGCGGCAGATGTCGGCGAGCAGCCGGCCGGAGACCAGGACGGTGCCGTCCTCCTCGACGTCCGCCTCGACGGAGACCCGGGCCGAGACCTCGTAGTCGAAGCCGGAGAGGCTCAAAGTGCCCTCCTCGGCCTTCAGCAGCAGGCCCGCGAGAACGGGCACCGGCGGCCGGGCCGGGAGGCTACGGGCGGCCCAAGCCACCGCCTCCGCGAGTACGTCGCGCTCCACCCGGATCTTCACCGGAACCGCCTCCTGCTGTTGCTCGCTCGTCTGCCGGCCTTCGTCGTCGGCTCGTCGATGCCTCGACCGATGCCGGGGACCAGTCTGACGTACGGCGCCGACACTCGGTGCGGCTGGCGGTCAAGTCGGGAGCGAGGCGTCGGGGCGGGCGATCGACGAGTTGTGCACAGGACCCGCTTGAAAACCGAAACCGGCCTAACTCTCTATGGGGGTAGTAGTAGGGCCTGTGGAAACGGTGGATAAGCCCGTTCTCGCAGGTCAACCCCGGTTTTTTATCCACCGACCCTGTGGGTGACACCGGTGGACAACCCCCTGTCCCTGTGGAGAACGAAAAGTTCTGCACAGGCTGTCCCCAGGTGACCCCGATTACTCCACAGGTGCGTCCCCAGCTTTCCCCCGGTACTCCACAACCCAAACGTCTACATCCGTGTGACGGCTTTCACTCCGGGCGGTGAGAGGGGGTGGTGTGTTGCCGAACAGTGGACAAGGGTGTGGAGAAGCCCGCGCATCCTGTGCACAGGACGTGGAAACCTGTGGGCCGACGGTGGACAACGCCGTGGACAGGGCTGTGGACGAAATATTTGTCCACAGCCTGTGGATAGTGTTTGTGCACAATTCCACAGGGGTCTGACCAGCTCTGATGGAGCCTCACCCCGCACGTCTGTGGACAGATTGTGGGTGACGCGGCCCGTCCCCAGGGTGTGGACGGAAGAAAGTCTCCCAATCTGTGGATGAGTTGCTCCACGGGGGGCGTATTCGAACAGGTCAGGGGCGCGCGAACGAAGAAGGGCGCCCCCGTTGTGGACCGGGAGCGCCCTCTGGATGCGTTTGAAGGAGCCCTGGAGCGGCCCCGAACCGGGTGTCGGGGGGCCGCGCTCAGGCGTTCTTGATGCGGTTGGTGAGCTCGGTGACCTGGTTGTAGATGGAGCGGCGCTCGGCCATCAGAGCGCGGATCTTGCGGTCCGCGTGCATGACGGTCGTGTGGTCGCGGCCGCCGAACTGCGCCCCGATCTTGGGCAGGGAGAGGTCGGTGAGCTCCCGGCACAGGTACATGGCGATCTGCCGGGCGGTGACCAGGACCCGGCTGCGCGAGGAGCCGCACAGGTCGTCCACGGTCAGGCCGAAGTAGTCCGCGGTGGCCGCCATGATGTCGGAGGCGGTGATCTCCGGTGCGCTGTCCTCGCCGCCCGGGATCAGGTTCTTCAGGACGTCCTCGGTGAGGCCCAGGTCGACCGGCTGCCGGTTGAGGCTCGCGAAGGCCGTGACCCGGATCAGCGCCCCCTCCAGCTCGCGGATGTTGCGCGAGATGCGGGAGGCGATGAACTCCAGTACCTCCGGAGGGGCGTTGAGCTGCTCCTGGACGGCCTTCTTGCGCAGGATCGCGATGCGGGTCTCCAGCTCCGGCGGCTGGACGTCGGTGATCAGGCCCCACTCGAAGCGGTTGCGGAGCCGGTCCTCCAGGGTGACCAGCTGCTTGGGCGGCCGGTCGGAGGAGAGCACGATCTGCTTGTTCGCGTTGTGGAGCGTGTTGAAGGTGTGGAAGAACTCCTCCTGCGTCGACTCCTTGCTCGCGAGGAACTGGATGTCGTCGACGAGGAGGATGTCCATCTCGCGGTAGCGCTTGCGGAACGCGTCGCCCTTGCCGTCGCGGATGGAGTTGATGAACTCGTTCGTGAACTCCTCGGAGCTCACGTACCGCACCCGGGTGCCCGGGTAGAGGCTTCGCGCGTAGTGCCCGATGGCGTGCAGCAGGTGCGTCTTGCCGAGGCCCGACTCCCCGTAGACGAAGAGGGGGTTGTAGGCCTTCGCGGGTGCCTCGGCGACGGCCACCGCGGCGGCGTGCGCGAAGCGGTTGGAGGCGCCGATGACGAAGGTGTCGAAGAGGTACTTGGGGTTCAGCCGCGCGGTCGGCTCCAGCGGGCCCGAGGTGGAGCCGCCGGACGGGGACGGCGGCGCCGCAGGCCGGCCGGGGGCCTGGCGCGGCGCCGGCTGCTCGTACTGCTGGGGCTCGTACGGCTGCTGCTCGTATTGATGGGACTGGTGCTTCTGCTGGGCCTCGTACGCGGACTGCTCGTACTTCTGCTGCTCGTAGGAGCCCTGGTCGTAGCCGGAGGGCTCGGGCTGCTGGAGGTAGCCGGGCTGCGGGGAGGCGTACGGGTCGCGTTCGGGGAAGCCACCGAGGCGCGGCTGCTGCCAGCCGTAGTCGTCCTGTTGGCCGCCGCGGGGCCAGGCGCCGGGCTCGGGGCGCTGCTGCTGGTAGTCCGGGTAGGCCGGGCGCGCGGTGGGGAGCTGGTCGTCGCCGGGGCGCTGGCCGCCGTACGGCTCGTACCCGCCCTGCTGCTGGACGGGAGGAGCGGGGGGCGCGGGCTCGCCGGCGGAGTCGTCCACGGTGATGGCGATCCGGATGGGGCGGCCGCACTCACGGCTGAGCGCGTCGCTGATCAGCGGGGCGAGGCGGCCTTCGAGGACGCGCTTGCCCCATTCGTTGGGGACGGCCAGCAGTGCGGTGTCGGCGACGAGTGCCAGGGGCTGACACCGCTCGACCCACTGCTTGTCCTTGGGCTCGATCCCCGGCTGTCCCTCCCCGAGGAGCTTTTCGAGCACCCTTGGCCACACTGCGGCAAGATCGGCAGGTACGTCAGCCACAGAGCACGCTCTCTCACAGGGGTCCCACGAATGTGTGGTTCTTTGGGACGGTCGGGACAAAAAATCCGGGGTCAGGCAACGGTAGTCAGGCCAGCGGGTAGGGTTCAAGTCGTTGTCCACAGCCTGTGCACAGTGTGGGGCCAGGTCGGCTCGGTTTGACCGGATGGCGTAGCCGCGCGTACCGTAACCAGGTCGAGTTGTCGATGGCTGCTGCCGCCTGCCTACCGATGGGCGAAGGTCACTGATAGTGATCATTTAGCGGTGCCACTCGGGCGAACACGCGAGTTTCCTCGTGGGCGCACGGTGACAGCCAGGCGATGTCCCGCCACAACGATTCATTCTCTGGAGCCCCCGAGTGAGCAAGCGCACCTTCCAGCCGAACAACCGCCGTCGCGCCAAGACCCACGGCTTCCGCCTGCGGATGCGTACCCGTGCCGGTCGCGCCATCCTCGCGAACCGTCGTGGCAAGGGCCGCGCCGCCCTTTCCGCGTAACAACAACGCAGGTCGTGACGTCGTGCTGTCTCCCGAAAATCGGCTGAGGCGGCGCGAGGACTTCGCGAGCGCGGTACGCCGAGGTCGCCGGGCTGGTCGCCCGCTCCTCGTCGTCCATCTACGTACAAGCGGTGCAACGGACCCGCACGAGTCGGGGGAGATCGATCCCTCGTCGCGTGCGGGTTTCGTCGTCAGCAAGGCTGTCGGCAACGCCGTCATACGTAACCGGGTCAAGCGCCGTCTGCGCCATTTGGTCCGCGAGCGGCTGTCCCAGCTGCCCGCCGGTAGCCTGGTGGTGGTACGCGCGTTGCCCGGAGCGGGTGATGCCGGCCCCGACGAGCTGGCCCGGGACCTGGATGCCGCTCTGGTGCGGCTCCTGGGAGGCGTGGCTCGATGAAGTACCCGCTGCTCGCTTTGATCAAGCTGTACCAGTGGACGATCAGTCCGCTGCTCGGGCCGGTGTGCCGCTACTACCCGTCGTGTTCGCACTACGGGTACACGGCCATCGACCGGCATGGTGCGGTGAAGGGGACGGCCCTGACCGCCTGGCGGATCCTGCGGTGCAATCCGTGGTCCCCGGGTGGCGTGGACCACGTCCCACCCCGTAAACGCCCGCGTTGGCACGAGCAGCTGCGCAGTGCGTTGCGTAGATCTCGCAATGCTCAAGGAGCCTGATTAGTGGACACGATTGCCAGTCTGTTCAGCTTTATCACTTACCCCGTCTCGTGGATCATCGTCCAGTTCCACTCGCTGTACGGGGCGATCTTCGGTGAGTCGAGTGGGTTGGCCTGGGGCCTGTCCATCGTGTCCCTAGTGATCTTGATCCGTATCTGCCTGATCCCGCTCTTCGTGAAGCAGATCAAGGCGACGCGGGGTATGCAGGCGCTCCAGCCGAAGATGAAGGCGATCCAGGAGCGCTACAAGAACGACAAGCAGCGTCAGTCCGAAGAGATGATGAAGCTGTACAAGGAGACGGGTACCAACCCGCTCTCCTCGTGCCTGCCCATCCTGGCGCAGTCCCCGTTCTTCTTCGCGCTGTACCACACGCTGTCGAACATCGCCGATGGCAAGCCGGTCGGTGCGATGGACCAGCAGCTGGTCGACAGCGCCCGTGCGGCCAAGATCTTCGGTGCGCCGATCGCCGCGAAGTTCATGGACAGCCCGGAGAAGGTCGCCGCCCTCGGCGCGACGCTGACGGACGTCCGGATCGTGACCGCCGTCATGATCATCATGATGTCGCTGTCGCAGTTCTACACCCAGCGTCAGCTGATGCAGAAGAACGTCGACCTCTCGGTCAAGACGCCGTTCATGCAGCAGCAGAAGATGCTGATGTACATCTTCCCGGTGATCTTCGCGGTCATGGGCATCAACTTCCCCGTCGGTGTTCTCGTCTACTGGCTGACCACGAACGTGTGGACCATGGGCCAGCAGATGTACGTGATCAACCAGAACCCGACGCCGGGCAGCAAGGCGCAGGACCAGTACCTGACCCGCCTGCTGAAGCAGATCAGCTCGCACGGTGAGCTCAAGGGCCGGGGCAAGAAGCGGGTCGTCGCGGCGATCGTCGCCAAGGGCCCGGACCGCAATGACAACGAGCGCAAGTTCATCGCCGCCCTCACCAAGCAGGGCATGGCCGCGCAGCCCGACGGCTCCGTGATCAAGAGCGTTGAGGCCACGGCGGACTCCGATGCGGCGAGCGGCGGTGCCGCGAAGCGGCAGCAGCCGAAGCGCCAGTCGAAGGCGCAGCGTCAGACCCCCAGCAAGCCCGCTCCCAAGAAGTAAGAAGGAGTCCCTCCCGTGACGGAAGGCACCACCACCGCCGCCGCTGAGAGTGGCGACACCCTGACCCGCCTCGAGCAGGAGGGTGAGATCGCGGCCGACTACCTCGAGGGTCTGCTGGACATCGCCGACCTGGACGGCGACATCGACATGGACGTCGAGGCCGACCGGGCCGCGGTGTCGATCGTCAGTGACTCGGCCAGCCGCGATCTGCAGAAGCTCGTGGGCCGCGACGGTGAGGTTCTGGAGGCTCTGCAGGAGCTGACCCGACTCGCCGTGCACCGGGAGACCGGGGATCGCAGCCGGTTGATGCTGGACATCGCCGGGTTCCGCGCGAAGAAGCGCGAGGAGCTGGCGGCGCTGGGCGCCCAGGCCGCGGCGGACGTGAAGGCGTCCGGCGAGCCGCTGAAGCTGGCTCCGATGACCCCGTTCGAGCGAAAGGTCGTCCACGACGCCGTGGCGGCCGCCGGTCTGCGGAGCGAGTCCGAGGGCGAGGAGCCGCAGCGCTTCGTCGTTGTGCTCCCGGCCTGATCGTCAGCACGAGTTGTTCGGCCCCGTCTGTGTCGCAGGCGGGGCCGATGTTTGTCAGCCTGGCCTGACAGGTGAACGACGCCTCATCTTGAAGACGTGGTTTTCAGAAACCATGCGGTACGGAAGGACGGTCCCCGTGACGGAGGCAGCTGAGCTTCCCCCGGCGCCTGAAGAGGCGCGTGCGGTGTTCGGTGAGTTTTTCCCGGAAGCTGTGCGGTATGCGGAGCTGCTGGCGGACGCAGGAGTCAAGCGGGGCCTCATCGGGCCGCGTGAGGTGCCGCGCCTGTGGGAGCGGCACCTGCTGAACTGCGCTGTGCTGTCGGAGGTGGTGCCCCAGAGCGTCACCGTGTGCGACGTGGGCTCGGGTGCGGGTCTGCCCGGCATTCCGCTCGCTCTGGTGCGACGGGATCTCAAGATCACGTTGCTCGAACCGCTGCTGCGGCGTACGACCTTCCTCCAGGAAGCCGTAGAGCTGCTGGGCCTGGACCACGTCACGGTGGTGCGCGGGCGGGCCGAGGAGGTCCTGGGCAAGCTGCAGCCGGTGCACGTGGTGACGGCGCGGGCGGTGGCTCCGCTGGACCGGCTGGCAGGCTGGGGTGTGCCCCTGCTGCGGCCGTACGGCGAGATGCTGGCGCTGAAGGGCGACACCGCGGACGAGGAGCTGGTGTCGGCGAAGACGGCGCTGGCGAAGCTGGGTGTGGTGAAGACCTCAGTGCTGCACGTGGGCGAGGGTCTGGTGGACCCGCTGTCGACGGTGGTGCGGGTTGAGGTCGGAGAGAGCCCTGGAGGGGTGAGGTTCGCGGCCAAGCGGGCTAAGGCGGCCCGGGTGGGGCGTACCCGCCGCCGCCGGTAGTTCACCGCGGATTCGCTGGCGGCCGGGGCCCGCACGGGAGATTTCATCCGTGTTGGGCCCTATAGGTATGGATTTCGGAGTGTCGTAGCGGCGGGGAGACTCCCTCCGGGCATCGTGTTTCACGTGAAACGTCGCTCTCTGCTGCACGGAATCATCAGCCGCGGTCGTGCGGCTGCGTCTCCCCTCCAGCGCAAGGAGGCAAGGGGGACAGAGTTGTCCACATCGGTGGATTCATCCACAGGAGTACGGGCCCCGCTGGTTCGCGACCCGGGTGACATGGGAGGCTCTGTTCATCGCGAGCCTGATGTCGAGGAGAGTGACACCGTGCGGTCCGACGCCAACCTCGCGGGGCCCATGGCCGATCCGGTCCCCGGGCCCCGCTCTGAACCGGCGGGTGAGGATGTTTCACGTGAAACATTGCCTCCGCCTCTTGTAGACAACGACACCCCCATCGGCCGAGCCGCCCAGCAGGCGATCGAGGCAATGGGGCGCGCCGGTGAGAGGCTGCCCCGGCCGAATCAGACCCGGGTCATCGTGGTCGCCAACCAGAAGGGCGGCGTGGGCAAGACCACGACGACCGTGAACCTGGCGGCGTCACTCGCGCTGCACGGTGCACGCGTCCTGGTGGTCGACCTCGACCCGCAGGGCAACGCGTCCACGGCGCTGGGCATCGACCACCACGCCGACGTGCCGTCCATCTACGACGTGCTCGTGGACAGCCGGCCGCTGCTGGAGGTCGTCCAGCCGGTGGTGGACGTGGAGGGGCTCTTCTGTGCCCCGGCCACGATCGACCTGGCGGGTGCCGAGATCGAGCTGGTATCGCTCGTGGCGCGGGAGAGCCGCCTCCAGCGGGCGATCCAGGCGTACGACCAGCCCCTCGACTACATCCTGATCGACTGCCCGCCCTCGCTCGGCCTGCTGACGGTGAACGCACTGGTGGCCGGCGCGGAGGTGCTGATCCCGATCCAGTGCGAGTACTACGCCCTGGAAGGCCTGGGTCAGCTGCTGCGCAATGTCGATCTGGTGCGGGCCCACCTCAACCCGACGCTCCACGTGTCCACCATCCTGCTGACGATGTACGACGGCAGGACACGGCTGGCCTCGCAGGTGGCGGAGGAGGTGCGCAGCCACTTCGGCAAGGAAGTGCTGCGGACGAGCATCCCCCGGTCGGTGCGCATTTCCGAGGCGCCGAGCTATGGGCAGACGGTGCTCACGTACGACCCGGGTTCCAGTGGTTCCCTCTCCTATCTGGAGGCAGCGCGAGAGATCGCGTATCGGGGGGTCGGCATTCAGTACGACGCTCGGCACGCCCATCTGGGCCCGGGCAGCAACAGCACGCAGAGTGTGGCGGAGGGGATCCAGTGAGTGAGCGACGTAGGGGTCTGGGGCGGGGGCTCGGTGCGCTGATCCCCGCGGCTCCGCAGGAGAAGACGCCGCCGGTGATCAGCGCCGGTTCGGCGTCCCCGTCGGCGGTGCCGACGATGGCTTCGGAGCGGGGGGTCGCGGCGGCGAAGCTCGCTGCGCTCGTACAGGCTGATGTTTCACGTGAAACATCGCTTGCGGTCGTCCCGGTGGCCGAGCCCGAGCCCGAGCTCGAGCCGCAGCCCGAGACCGAGAGCAATGTGGTGGCGGGGGCGACGTTCGCCGAGCTCCCGATGGACGCGATCACGCCGAACCCGCGCCAGCCGCGCGAGGTGTTCGACGAGGACGCGCTCGCCGAGCTGGTGACCTCCATCCAGGAGGTGGGCCTGCTCCAGCCGGTGGTGGTGCGGCAGGCGGCTCCCGGTCGCTATGAGCTGATCATGGGTGAGCGGCGCTGGCGTGCCTGCCGCGAGGCCGGGCTGGAGGCCATTCCGGCGATCATCCGGGCGACGGACGACGAGAAGCTGCTGCTGGACGCGCTGCTGGAGAACCTGCACCGGGCTCAGCTGAACCCGCTGGAAGAAGCCGCGGCCTACGACCAGCTGCTCAAGGACTTCAACTGCACCCACGACCAGCTGGCCGACCGGATCGGGCGCTCGCGTCCCCAGGTGTCGAACACGCTGCGGCTGCTCAAGCTGTCCCCTTCGGTGCAGCGCCGGGTGGCCGCGGGCGTGCTGTCGGCCGGACACGCGCGTGCGCTGCTCTCGGTGGAGGACTCCGAGGAGCAGGACAAGCTGGCGCACCGGATCGTGGCCGAGGGCCTGTCCGTGCGTGCGGTCGAGGAGATCGTGACGCTGATGGCCTCGGAGCCGTCGAGCGCGGTGAAGCCGAAGGGTCCGCGTGCGGGTGCCCGGGTGGCTCCGGCGCTCAGCGAGCTGGCGACGCGGCTGTCGGACCGGTTCGAGACGCGGGTGAAGGTGGATCTAGGTCAGAAGAAGGGCAAGATCACCGTCGAGTTCGCCTCGATGGAGGATCTGGAGCGGATTCTGGGAACGTTGGCGCCGGGCGAGGGCCGGGTGCTGGATCAGGGTCTTGCCGCGGAGTGATCCCCGAGCTGCTTGGGGGCGGACCGCAACGGTGTGAACCGGTGCGGTCCGCCCCTTCGCTTTGCTGTCGAAGAACGATGGACCAGTGGATACGATGCGGTCATGGGTCGTCGGCTGGTACCGCTCACGCTGGACAACCTCCAGGACCTGCCCCGTCGTTGCCGGTCCTGTGTGTTCTGGGAGCTGGACCCGGTCAGTGGTGAGGCCGCGGTGAAGGCGGGTACGCCGGCCCAGGAGAAGGAGGCGTGGATCTCCGCCGTCCTGTTGGAGTGGGGGTCCTGCGGCCGAGTGGTCTATGTGGACGAGGTCCCGGTGGGCTTCGTCCTCTACGCGCCGCCGGCGTACGTGCCGCGGGCCACGGCCTTTCCGACCAGCCCGGTCTCACCCGATGCCGTGCAGCTGATCACCGCCTGGATCATGCCGGGGTACCAGGGCCAGGGGCTGGGGCGGGTCATGGTCCAGACGGTGGCCAAGGACCTGCTGCGGCGGGGGTTCCGGGCGATCGAGGCGTTCGGGGACGCGCACTGGGAGGGCCTGGCGTGCCTGCTGCCGGCCGACCACCTGCTGGCGGTGGGCTTCAAGACGGTCCGTCCCCATCCGGTGCATCCGCGGCTGCGGCTGGAGCTCCGCTCGACGCTGTCGTGGAAGGAAGACGTGGAGCTGGCGCTGGACCGGTTGCTGGGGGCGGCGCGCAAGGAGCCGGCGCTCCGGCCGCTGTGAGCGCGAGACGCGGAACGGGGCCGCCCCAAGGAGGGGCGGCCCCGTTTCACGTGAAACATCGAGCGCGTCAGGCGGTCTTGACCTCGACGAACTCGGAGAGGTCGCGCAGGATGGCGGCCTTCGGCTTCGCACCGACGATGGTCTTGGCGACCTCGCCGTCCTTGTAGACGTTCAGGGTCGGGATGGACATCACGCCGTACTTGGCGGCCGTGGCCGGGTTCTCGTCGATGTTGAGCTTGACGATCTCGATCTGCTCGCCGTACTCGGCGGCGATGGCCTCGAGGGACGGCGCGATCTGGCGGCAGGGTCCGCACCAGGCGGCCCAGAAGTCCACCAGTACGGGCTTGTCGCTCTCGAGGACCTGTACGTCGAAGTCAGCGTCGGTCACGTTCTTGAGGGTGCCGGCCACAGCGGCCTCCTTCTTCTTCCTGCGGGGTGTGGGGTGGGGCGGTGTAGGGGTCGGGCCGGTCAGACCGCTGCGTGGACCTTCTCGGCGTCCGCGAGCGCGGCGAGGAAGCGCTCGGCGTCGAGGGCGGCGGAGCAGCCGGTGCCCGCGGCGGTGATGGCCTGACGGTAGGTGTGGTCCACGACGTCACCGGCGCCGAACACGCCGGTGGCGCTGGTCCGGGTGGAGGGGGCCTCGACCTTGAGGTAGCCCTCCTCGTCGAGGTCGAGCTGGCCCTTGAAGAGCTCGGTGCGCGGGTCGTGGCCGACGGCGATGAAGAGGCCGGTCACGGGCAGCTCGGAGGTCTCACCGGTCTTGGTGTTGCGCAGGGTGAGGCCGGAGAGCTTCTGGTCGCCGTGGATCTCGGCGACCTCGCTGTCCCAGGCGAACTTGATCTTCGGGTCGGCGAAGGCGCGGTCCTGCATGGCCTTCGAGGCGCGCAGGCTGTCACGGCGGTGGACGATCGTGACGGACTTGGCGAAGCGCGAGAGGAAGGTGGCCTCCTCGATCGCGGTGTCGCCGCCGCCGACGACGGCGATGTCGTGGTCCTTGAAGAAGAACCCGTCGCAGGTGGCGCACCAGGAGACACCGCGGCCGGAGAGAGCGTCCTCGTTGGGCAGGCCGAGCTTGCGGTGCTGGGAACCGGTGGTGACGATAACGGCCTTGGCGCGGTGCACGGTGCCGGCGGTGTCGGTGACGGTCTTGATCTCACCGCTGAGGTCCACGGCCACGACGTCGTCCGAGATCAGCTCGGCGCCGAAGCGCTCGGCCTGAGCACGCATGTTGTCCATCAGGTCGGGGCCCATGATGCCGTCCTGGAAGCCCGGGAAGTTCTCCACCTCGGTGGTGTTCATCAGGGCGCCACCCGCGGTGACGGCACCTTCGAAGACCAGCGGCTTGAGCGAAGCGCGTGCGGTGTACAGGGCGGCGGTGTAACCGGCCGGCCCGGAGCCGATGATGATCACGTTTCGGACGTCGCTCACGGGTTTCTTCCTCGTCTCTGCGGACTGCGTACTGCCTACCGGGGGCCGGTGCGGACTCTCACCCCACCCAACGGATCCTACGGCGCATGCATTCCCCACCGGCCCCACCACGGCCCCGAACGCCTCGGCTACCGCGGATAGGTGCTCGTCAGAAGGACCTTTCCGGGGTCTGCCGAACCGGTCCGCTCGCACGCCGTGTCGACGAGGTAGGCGTCGACGCGGGCGGAGTCGGCCGGGTGCGGCAGGACGAGGAGGTAGACGGGGGTGCCCTGGTAGCTGCCACGTTCGGCGGCGAGCGGGGTGTCAGGGCGACCGGTGGCTTGCTGGACGCAGAGGGGGACGGCAGGCGCTGCCCGCTTGTCTCCGGGGGCGGGGGCGGTGTTCTCCAGCCCGAGGGTGTTGTTCTGCTCCTGGGGAACGTTCTTGGCGCCCTGGCCGCCCGCGATGAGCTGCCTGACGCTGTCTTGGAGTCCCTGAGCGGTGTAGCTGCCCTCGCCCGTGGCGGCGGACGGCCGCGCCGCGGAATCGGATGCCTCGCCACTGGCGGCGATTCCATGGGGGGGCGTGCCCGAGAAGTCGCCGAACAGGAAGATGCCCAGGGCGCAGGCGGCGGCTCCGGCCAGACCGGCGAGGACGGCAATCCGGCGGCGCGCGCGGCGTCGCCCGGGGCCGGTTGGGCCGGTCGGGTGACCGGCGGGCCGGGGGTACCTTCCAGCGGTAGCTGGGGGCGTTCCACGTGAAACATCGCGGTCCGGTGTGCGGGGCCTGTCGGCCGGTACGACCTGGGCCTGCGGTTGGGTGGCGTCGAGAAGGGCCTCCGCGGCGAGGGCCGCGTCGATGCGACCGGCGATGTCGCCGGGCATCCGGGCCGGCCCCGGCAGGGTGCCGAGGAGGGAGCGGATCTCCTCCAGGGAGGTGCGGACATCGGCGCACAGGGCGCAGTCGCCGAGATGGCGGCGGATTTCGGCGGTACGGGACGGGGAGAGGAGACCCTCGGTCAGGTCGGAGATCTCCGAGACGTCCGGGTGCCGGATCGTGCCGGTCGTGCCGGACATGCCAGTGGGCGGGGTCACGGTCGTCCACCTCCGCCCTTCACAGCGTCTGGGTCTGGATGCCTGGGTTCTGCCGCTGGTGGGACGGGTGGGCCCGGCGTCCGGTTCCTTCCCCGCTCGGTGGCGGTGTTATCCCCGGCATTCGTGCGCAGATGAGTGAGGAGCGGCACGAGTTTCGCCCGGCCGCGTGCGCACCGGCTCTTCACGGTGCCGGTGGGGACGTCGAGGATCCGGGCGGCCTCGGCGACGGGGTACCCCTGCATGTCGACGAGGACCAGCGCGGCCCGCTGATCTGCCGGGAGGGTGCTCAGAGCGGCCAGGAGCTGGCGATGGAGGTCCTGGCGCTCCGCAGGGGCCTCCGCGGACTCATGGGGCTCCAGGAGGCGCTCCAGACGGTCCGTGTCGTCGAGGGGCGCGGTCCGGCGGGAGGCGGCCTTGCGGGCGCGGTCGAGGCAGGCATTGACGGTGATGCGGTGCAGCCAGGTGGTGACGGCGGATTCCCCGCGGAAGGTGTGCGCGGCCCGGTAGGCGGACACCAGTGCGTCCTGCACGGCGTCGGCGGCCTCCTCGCGGTCCCCGAGGGTCCGCAGCGCCACGGCCCACAGCCGGTCCCGGTGCCGCCGCACGATCTCCCCGAAGGCCTCGGGATCCCCGGCGACGTGCCGGGCCAGGAGCTCCTGGTCCGAGGCGGGGGCGGGGCCGTCAGGCGCAGGCCTCATGATTCCCCTCCTGTTGGAAGCCGAGCACGTGTCGATCCGGGTTCGTCCCGGAGCGGACCCGCACGGCCGGACACCCCGGGAGGTCTGCGGGAAGACCCTTCCCGCAGACCCCTTGCCCGAACCGGGCCGCGCACAGCGCGGGAAGCGCTAGGAGATCCGGGAGAAGACGACGTTCGAGATGCCCTGCTTGAAGCCGGCCCCGCTGAAATCCGAAGCGGGTCCCTTAGGCATGGCCGTGAGCCACAGCACCACGTAGCGCGTCTTGACCGGAGTCTCGGTGGCGAGCTCCAGCTGCTTCTCCTTCGTGGTCCCCGTGGCGATCTGCTTCATGCTCTTGATCGGAGTCGACGACGACAGGCTCGGCGCGGCGTAGAGCGTCGCGGTGGTGTGGTCTCCCTCGTACTTGAGCGCTATCGAGGCCGCACTCACCTCTTGTTCTTCGCCCAGGTCGAAGACGAGGCCGAGCCCCTCTTTGAAGGCCCCCATGTCAGGGCCGTCGTCGAACCGGTAGGTCCGCCAGAACGAGTTCGAGTCGTTGTCGTAGGCCTTGGAGACCCCGTCGAGATCTTGGGGCTTCTCGTCCGGGTAGTACTCCGCCGCCCCCTTGATGGCCAGCTCGGTCCGCTCCGGCTGCTTCGGGTTGTCGTCGGTGCCGGGCTTGGTGTTGTTGCTGGTGCCGCTGTTGCCCTGCTGGCTGGTGCGGCCCAGGAGGGTGTCGGCCAACTGCCAGCTGCCCAGGCCGAGCGCGGCGATGAGCAGGGCGGCGACACCCCACTTCAGTGCCCGGCCGGTACGGCTCTGCAGCGGGGGCGGCGGCGGGACGACGGGCCGGATCTGGGCGGTGTTCACGCCGGGCGGCGTGGGACGGCCGTAGTTGCCCTGCTGGTAGGTGGTGTGCTGGTACTCCGGCGGGGCCGTGAAGGCGGGCTCCGGCGGCCGGATGCGGGGCATCGCGGCCACGGCCTTGGCCAGCTCGTCAGGGGTGGTGCAGGCGGGTTCCTGTCGCGAGGCGGTGGCCCCGTCGTTGGCGAGCGCGCGCATGGCGAGTTCGCCCAGGCCCCGGTGGACGCCGGCGCGTACCTGGTCGGGGGCGATCAGGCCCACGCCCTTGGGCAGGCCGGCGAGGCCGTACGCGTCGCTCTCGTACGGCCAGCGCTGGGTGAGGGCGGCGTACAGGAGCGCGCCGATGGCCTCGGTGTCGGCCCGCTGCGGGGTCTCGCTGGTGATGCCGCGCAGGGCGGCGTTCACGGCGAGGCCGCGGATGCGGTACTGGCCCGTGGAGGTGCGCAGTATCGCGCTGGGCGTCAGCCGCAGATGGGCGAGACCCTCGCGGTGCGCGGCTGCCATGGCCTGGGAGACCTGGCTGACGAGCTGGTAGGCCTCGTGGGCCTCCAGCGGGCCCGCGGCGAGGAGCGCGGTGAGTTCGGTGGCGTCGGGCAGCCACTCGTGGACGACGTAGACGACGTCGTTCTCCTCCACGGCGTCCAGGACCTGGACGAACCGTGGGTCGCCGAGCAGGGCGGAGGACCGGGCGGCGGCCAGGACGGAGCGAGCGCGCGCGTGGTCGGCGGGCATCAGGTGCACGCCTACAGCACGGCGCAGCTTCTCGTCCATCGCGCGCCAACTGCTGAATCCGTCCACACGGGTGACGCACTCTTCCAGCCGATAGCGTCTGGCGAGCTTGTGTCCGCTGTGCAGTTCCGGTGCGGCCGCAGGGGCCGCGTTGGTGCGTTCGCCGTCCTTGTCGGGCATGGGTCCGTCCGCGGCTCGTCCGTTCTGGGTGTCCACCCCGTCGGACGTGGCCTGTGCCGCCTGAGCGGTCAGCGGCTCATCGCCGCTGTTGTCGGCCACGTCGACGGCAGCCGTGCTACGTTCCGCCACCGTCGTTCCTGCCTCCCCATCCGTTGCGCGCTGTCAGCCAGTCTGCGAAGCCATGCCAATTGTGCCCACAGTCCGACGCTAAGCACGACACACGAAAGGGGGCGACGGTTGTGCGCATCAGCGCCCCAAACGTCCGCGGACCATTCCGACCATCGCGTTGAGCTCTTCGATCCGCATCCGCTTGGCGGCGATGAGGAACACCGCGACCAGGGCGATCCCGCCGGTGAGGAGGGCGGTGACGGAGCCGGTGACTCCGCTGCCCAGCCACTGGGTGACCCCGAAAGCGGCCGCGCCGGCCACGGCGGCGGCCGGGATGCAGGCGCCGGTGAGACGGGCGTAGGTGCGCATGACGTGCGCCCCGTCGAGGTCGCCACCGAGCCGGGTGCGCAGGCGACGCCAGGCGACGCCGACGCCGACGGCGTAGCCGAGCCCGTAGGCGGCGGCCATGCCGACCACCGCCCACCGGGCGGGGAGCACGAAGAAGGAGACCGCCGAGCCTGCCGCGTTGACGGCGGCGACGATGACGGTGTTGTAGAAGGGCGTCCGGGTGTCCTCGTAGGCGTAGAAGCCGCGCAGGACCACGTACTGGACGGAGTACGGGATCAGGCCGAGGCCGAACGCCATCAGGATGTAGCCGATGTTCTGCGCGCCCGAACCCGAGCCGGCGTACAGCAGGGTGGCCATCGGGACACCGAGGGCGAGGAACGCGAAGGCGCAGGGCACGATCGCGACGGCCGAGGTGCGCAGCCCGTAGGAGATGTCGTCGCGGACCGCGGCGGCGTCGCCGTCGTGCGCGGAGCGGGAGATGCGGGGCAGGACGGCCGTCATGACGGAGACGGTGATGATCGCCTGCGGCATCTGCCACAGCAGCAGCGCGTAGTTGTAGGCGGTGATGCCGGTGCCCGGGTGGCCCTGCCCCTCGGCGACGGATCCGGCCCAGGTGGCGAGCTGGGTGACGACCACGAGGCCGACCTGGTTGGCGAGGACGAAGAAGAACGTCCACTTGGCCAGGCGGGCGGCCTTGCCGAGGCCGTGGCCGCGCCAGTCGAAGCGCAGGCGCGGCTTGAAGCCCGCGTCGCGCAGGTACGGCAGCATCGCGAGGGCCTGGACGGTCAGGCCGAGCAGGGTGCCCAGGCCCAGCAGGCGCACGCCCTCGGGGGTGACGGTGGCGGCGTTGACGCCGGAGGTGGTGAAGCCGCCGAAGGCCCAGATGAAGGCGCCGAAGGTGGCGATGACCACGATGTTGTTGAGGACCGGGGTCCACATCATCGCGCCGAAGCGGCCGCGGGCGTTGAGGATCTGACCCAGGACCACGTGCACGCCCATGAAGAACATGGTGGGCAGGCAGTAGCGGGCGAAGGCGACCGCGACGTCCATCTGCTGCGGGTCGGAGGCGATCTTCGGCGACATCATCGTGATGAACACCGGTGCGGCCAGGACGCAGATGGTGGTGACGGCGGCCAGCAGCACCACGACGAGGGTCAGCAGCCGGTTGGCGTACGCCTGTCCGCCGTCGTCGTCGTTCTTCATGGCCCGGACCAGCTGCGGGATGAAGACGGCGTTCAGGGCGCCACCGCCGACCAGCACGTAGATCATCGTGGGCAGGGTGTTGGCGATCTGGTACGTGTCGTTGAACGTGCCGACGCCGATGGCACCCGCGATCGCCAGGGTCTTCAGGAAGCCGGTGAGGCGGGAGACGATCGTGCCCGCGGCCATCAGCGCGCTGGACTTGAGCAGGGTCGCTGCCCGTCCGGCGGGCTTGCTCGGCGCCGGTGCGGCGACGGGCGCCTCCTCGACGGGGGTGCGGGGCGCCGCCTCCTGGTCCCGGTACAAGTGCGCGAAGGCATCCGGTTCGGGCTGCGCGTCCGAGGCATTGGTGACGAGGGAGTCCACGCCGACGAACTGGGTGGTGGTGGCGTGGTCGCCGTACGGCAGGTGGCGCGAGGGGCCGTCCGGCTCGGGCGGCGGGGTCTGGGCCCAGACGCGCGGGTCGGGGGAGTACGAGGGTGCGGTCGGCGCGGCGTAGAGCGGGCCGGGCTCCTGGTAGGTCCCGGGCGGCGGCGGCGGGTGCGAGGCGCGGTCGTAGAGCACCTCGGCGACCGGATCCTGGGCCGACAGGTCGTGGGACCGGTACGGGTCGTGGCCGTAGGCGTCTTGGACGTACGGGTCACGTTCCAGCGCGGGCGCAGGCGCGGGAACCTGCCCGGGCACCGGGGTGCCCGGGGCAGCGCCCTGGGAGGGCGCAGGCCCACCAGTGCCCTGCGCGCGGTCACCGTCGTACGGCGCGTTCATCGAAACCCCACCTCATCGTCCCCAGGCCGACCGGCCACGGCGTCAATCAACGGTCCACTGTCTCACTCGCGCCGGACCCCTCGGTGCTTTGCGCTCCGGTGTCAGGGGACTCGTCACTCGGCTGCGTGCTCTCCTCGGCGGCCGCGCGTGCTGCGACGCGCTTGCGACTGGCGTACATCTTGATGCCTGCCAGGACCAGGAGGAGCACACCGCCGGCGATGACGAGCATCACGGTGGGCGTGATCTCGGTGGCCTCGACGGTGAACTTGCGTTCCTTGCCGTAGGGGACGCCGTCCTTGGTGAACAGCTGAGCCGTGACCTCGACGGGGCCGCTCGCGGTGGCGTTGGCGGTGAACTTGACCGTCTGGGTGTGGTCGCCCTGGACGGTGACCTGCTGCTCGGCCTGCCCGCTCTTGCCGAACATCAGGCGGGTCGGGTTGGCGGACTTCACCCGCAGCACGAGGTCGTGAACATCCTGGACCAGGCTGTTCTGGACGCTGACCGGGATGGTGGCGCTGTGTCCGGACAAGGTGGCGTCGGACTTGGGGATGACCTTGACCTTCTCGGTGAGGCCGATCAGGTAGTCCTGCACCTGGTCCCGGTAGAGGCCGGCCTCTTCGGGACGGCCGCGCCAGGAGGTGGACATCTCGCGGTTGGTGGTGTTGCCGAAGGGGATCTCCACGCGGTCGGGCGCGGCGAGGATCACCTTGAAGCGGTCGAGGGTGCTCTGCGTGGTGCGGATCTTCTCGAAGGCCGACACCGGTAGCTCCTGCTTGCGCAGGGACTCGGGGTACTGGCCGGCGCCCGGCACCTGGGTGGTGGCTCCGGGGTCGGGCTTGGCGGCGGCCGCGGCCTCGAGGTCCGCGGGCTGGGTCCAGCGGCCCGCCTGGAGGCCGCGTACGGCTTCGGCCATCGACTGGACCTGGCTGACGCTGGGCATCCGCTGCGGGGCGACGACGAAGCTGCGCGGCTCGTCGGTCTTCTGCAGGTTCAGGGCGAGGGTGTGGGCGAGGAAACGCTGCACGGCGAGCGTGGAGGTCCCGGCGTCCAGCATGTCGCCCTCGAAGGCGGTGGACAGGTCGGCGTCGGCCACGACGGCGGTGGTGCCGGCGCCGATGGGCCGGGCGGCCGAGGGCGTGTAGCCGAGGGCGCCGCTCTCCACGAGGCTGTCGCTGCGGGTGAGGACGTTGTGGGCGCCGGCGGACGTGGCGACATTGACGATCGAGGGATCGATGGCGCCGTTCACGGGCCAGGAGAAGTCCGTGGACGCGGGAACGTGCAGGACCGTCTCGACGGCCTGCTTCGCCTTGTCCGTGGCGGGGCGCAGCTGGCCCAGGGTGCCCGAGACGTCCTTGCCGTGGTGGGCGAGGGAGGCGAGGTCGGGGTCGGCGAACGGCAGGGCGACGACCTTCTTGCCCTGGACGGCCGCTTCCAGGGAGCTCAGCCACTGCTCGGCGACGGCCTTGCTCTTGCCCTGGACGGGCTTGCCGCCAGGGCTGCGGACCCGGTAGCCCTTGGTCATCGCGTCGACCGTGTAGAGCAGGTCGGGGTCGATGACCCAGGTGATCGGCAGGTCCTTGCCGAGGGTGACCATCTGTTCCAGGCGCCCGCCCGGCCTGAGCTCGTCGGCGAGGGAGTCGTCGAGGAAGACGGGGGTCTGGAGCTCGTCGGAGCCGGTCTCCGCCGTCACGCGCGTGGTGGAGATCAGCGGCCAGGCGTAGGTGAGCTGGGAGCGCTTGGCGGCGGCCTCCGGCTGCCAGGGCAGGAAGGTCCGCTTGATGCCCATCACCTGCTCGGACGGCCTGCTGTCGGTCACCCCGGACAGGGAGACGCCGAGCTGGTAGACACCGTCCTTGTCCAGCTCCAGCTTGTTCACCGGGACGGTGAGCGTGAACTCCTGGCTGATCTTCGACGGCAGGGAAGCGATCTTCACCGCGAAGGCCGGGTCGATCTCGCCCGGATCGGTGCCGGCCCGGAAGCCGGTGCGCTCCGCCGCCTCGTCGATGGACGAGCGGTCCGCGAGCGCGGGCCCGACCCGTAGACCGACATGTGCGTCGGTGATCGTCTCGGCACCGGTGTTGAGCACGGTGCCCCGGATGGTGAGGGTGTCGTTCTTGACCGGTGCCGAGGGGGCCATGGAGGTCAGCTGGACGTCCACGGCCGAGGCCTGCGCGGCCTCGGCCCGGGGGGCGGGAGAGTAGATCAGCGCGGCCAGTACGGGCGTCCCGGCGAGCAGGACGATCGCCCGCCGCAGCCACCGGCGCTGGGCAGGAGCGGGGGACGCCCCCTGGTTGTCAGCCGCCTCGGCCACGCGCTAGCCCGTCCCTCGAAGTGTCAGTGGTCGTCTTTTGTGCGTCCACGCATGGTAACGAGGCCCGCTGTGTGCGAGTGCCGCGCCTTGCTCCACATGATCGGCTCAGGACCCCGGGGGCCGCGTACCGGGGTGGCCGCAAAACGGGGCGGCTCCTGGGGGGCCGGGCACGTACCCTTTTCTGTTGTGCCGAACGCCAACGAAGACAACCCCAGTGCCCTGAGTCAGGTGCAGCGCCGCGCGGTCAGTGAACTGCTGCGGGTCGCTCCTGTCGCCGACGAGCTCGGCCGCCGTTTCCAGGAGGCGGGCTTCCGCCTCGCCCTGGTCGGTGGGTCCGTCCGCGACGCGCTGCTGGGGCGTCTCGGCAACGATCTCGACTTCACCACCGATGCCCGCCCCGAGGACGTTCTGAAGATCGTCCGGCCGTGGGCGGACTCGGTGTGGGACGTCGGCATCGCCTTCGGCACCGTCGGGGCTCAGAAGAGCGCTCGCGTCGGGGACGCCGTACGGAATTTCCAGATCGAGGTGACGACGTACCGCTCGGAGGCCTACGACCGTACGTCGCGCAAGCCCGAGGTCTCCTACGGCGACTCGATCGACGAGGACCTGGTCCGGCGTGACTTCACGGTCAACGCCATGGCCCTGGCCCTGCCCGAGCAGGAGTTCATCGACCCGCACGGCGGTCTGGAGGACCTGGCCGCCGGTGTGCTGCGCACGCCCGGAACCCCGGAGGAGTCCTTCTCCGACGACCCGCTGCGGATGCTGCGGGCGGCGCGGTTCGCCGCCCAGCTGGACTTCGAGGTCGCCCCGGAGGTCGTCGCGGCCATGAAGGCGATGTCCGAGCGGATCGAGATCGTTTCCGCGGAGCGGGTCCAGGGCGAGCTGAACAAGCTGATCCTGTCCGCCCACCCGCGCAAGGGTCTGGGACTGCTGGTGGACACGGGGCTGGCCGACCGGGTGCTTCCCGAGCTGCCCGCGCTGAGGCTGGAGAGTGATGAGCACCACCGGCACAAGGACGTCTACGACCACTCGCTGATCGTGCTGGAGCAGGCGATCGCGCTGGAGGAGGACGGCCCGGACCTCGTCCTGCGGCTCGCGGCCCTGCTGCACGACATCGGCAAGCCCCGCACCCGCCGGTTCGAGAGCGACGGCCGGGTCTCCTTCCACCACCACGAGGTGGTGGGCGCGAAGATGACCAAGAAGCGGCTCACCGCCCTGAAGTACTCCAACGACATGATCAAGGACGTGTCCCGGCTGGTGGAGCTGCACCTGCGCTTCCACGGCTACGGCGACGGGGAGTGGACCGACTCCGCGGTCAGGCGCTACGTCCGCGACGCCGGTCCCCTGCTGGAGCGTCTGCACAAGCTGACCCGGTCCGACTGCACCACGCGCAACAAGCGCAAGGCCAATGCCCTCTCCCGGACCTACGACGGGCTGGAGCAGCGCATCGCGCAGCTCCAGGAGCAGGAGGAGCTGGACGCGATCCGGCCCGACCTGGACGGCAACGAGATCATGCAGGTGCTCGACGTGCGCCCCGGTCCGGTGATCGGCAAGGCCTACGCCTTCCTGCTGGAGCTGCGGCTGGAGAACGGCCCGATGGGCCGTGACGCCGCTGTCGTCGCGCTGAAGGAGTGGTGGGCCGCACAGGCCTGACGTACGAACGACGGGGGCGATGTTTCACGTGAAACATCGCCCCCGTCGTTCTTCAGAGCTGATGTTTCACGTGAAACGTCGCTCCCCCCGGGCCAGGAGCACGGCGGTCGCGGCGTAGAGCGCGGACACGATGAGGATCAAGGCCACGGACCGCCCGTCGGTGGGGAGCATCAGGGAGGCCACCGCCGCGGCGCCGACGAACGCGACGTTGAACAGCACGTCGTAGACGGAGAAGACGCGGCCGCGGTAGTCGTCGTCCACCAGGGACTGCACTTCGGTGTCGGTGGCGATCTTGGCGCCTTGGGTGGCGAGGCCGAGTACGAAAGCGGTGGCCAGCATCGGTCCCGGGGCGAAGAACAGGCCGAGGGCCGGTACCAGGACGGCGGCGCCCGCGGAGCACGCGGTGATCCAGCCGAGCGGGCCCAGCTGGCCCACCAGCCAGGGGGTCACCACGGCGGCGGCGAAGAACCCGGCCCCGGAGGCGCCGACCGCGATGCCCAGCAGCGCCAGTCCGTCGGATTCGTTGTTCGACCAGGAGTAGCGGCAGAGCATCAGCAGCATCACGAACAGGGCCCCGTAGCAGAACCGCATCATGGTCATTGCGGCGAGCGCCCGGGCCGCCTCGCGCCGGGAGGCGAGGTGGCGCAGGCCCTCGGCCATCCCGCGCACCGTGAGGGCGACCCCCTCGACGACCGAGGGATGGGCCCGGCCGGCGGGGTGGTCCGGCCCGAGGAGGCCGATGGCCAGTTGCAGGGAGACTAGGGCCGCGCACAGGTAGAGCCCGGCGCCCAGGAGCACGACGAGGGCGTTGGAGTCGGAGGCCAGCAGCCGGACGAGGAAGGCCAGCCCTCCGCCCGCCACCGCTGCGAGGGTTCCGGCGGTGGGGGAGAGCGCGTTCGCGGTGACCAGCTGATCGGGTCCGACGACGTGGGGCAGCGAGGCGGCGAGTCCGGACAGCACGAAGCGGTTGACGGCGGTCACGGACAGGGCGGAGGCGTAGAACAGCCAGTCGGGCACCTGCGCGACGATCAGCATCCCGGTGACGCAGGCGAGGAAGGCCCGCAGGAGATTGCCGTAGAGGAAGACCTGGCGGCGGCGCCAGCGGTCGAGCAGGACCCCGGCGAACGGGCCGATCGCCGAATAGGGCAGCAGTAGTACCGCCATGGCGGAGGCGATGGCCGCCGGGGAGGTCTGCTTCTCCGGGGAGAAGATGACGTAGGTGGCGAGTGCGACCTGGTAGACGCCGTCCGCGGCCTGGGAGAGCAGCCGAACGGCGAGCAGGTTGCGGAAATCCCTCAGGCGCAGGAGTACGCGCAGATCACGTACGACAGGCATGAGGGCAAGGGTCACATACGCGGAGGGTCCCCGGGCACATTGCCCGGGGACCCTCCGCGGAAGAACTGCCGAAGTCCAGGTGTCGTGACGACCCTTGGGTTCGGTTAGCGCTCGACCTCGCCCTTGATGAACTTCTCGACGTTGGCCAGGGCCTCGTCGTCGAAGTACTGCACCGGCGGGGACTTCATGAAGTAGCTGGACGCCGACAGGATCGGGCCGCCGATGCCGCGGTCCTTGGCGATCTTCGCGGCGCGCAGGGCGTCGATGATGACACCGGCCGAGTTCGGGGAGTCCCACACTTCGAGCTTGTACTCGAGGTTCAGCGGGACGTCGCCGAAGGCGCGACCCTCGAGGCGGACGTAGGCCCACTTGCGGTCGTCGAGCCACGCGACGTAGTCGGACGGGCCGATGTGGACGTTCTTCTCGCCCATCTCACGGTCGGGGATCTGCGAGGTGACGGCCTGCGTCTTCGAGATCTTCTTCGACTCGAGGCGGTCGCGCTCCAGCATGTTCTTGAAGTCCATGTTGCCGCCGACGTTGAGCTGCATGGTGCGCTCAAGACGGACACCGCGGTCCTCGAACAGCTTCGCCATCACGCGGTGCGTGATGGTGGCGCCGACCTGCGACTTGATGTCGTCGCCGACGATCGGGACACCGGCCTCGGTGAACTTGTCCGCCCACTCCTTGGTGCCGGCGATGAAGACCGGGAGGGCGTTGACGAAGGCGACCTTGGCGTCGATGGCGCACTGGGCGTAGAACTTCGCCGCGTCCTCGGAACCGACGGGCAGGTAGCAGATCAGGACGTCGACCTCGCGGTCCTTGAGGACCTGGACCACGTCGACCGGAGCCTCGGCGGACTCCTCGATCGTCATGCGGTAGTACTTGCCCAGGCCGTCGTAGGTGTGGCCGCGCTGGACGGTCACACCGGCGTTCGGGACGTCGCAGATCTTGATGGTGTTGTTCTCGCTGGCGCCGATGGCGTCCGAGAGGTCGAGGCCGACCTTCTTCGCGTCGACGTCGAACGCGGCGACGAACTCGATGTCACGCACGTGGTAGTCGCCGAACTGGACGTGCATCAGACCGGGGACCTTGGCCGCCGGGTCGGCGTCCTTGTAGTACTCGACGCCCTGCACCAGCGAGGCGGCGCAGTTGCCTACGCCGACGATGGCTACGCGAACCGAACCCATTCCGGTTGCTCCCTGTTTGTTCTCGGACGAGGCCTGCGAGGTGCAGGCCTCATTTTTCAGTTTCGTCGGACGGACCGGTTCGTCTCCGATCCCGTCCCGCCCGCTCACTCTCGATGAGCTCGTTCAGCCAGCGCACTTCGCGCTCCACGGATTCCATGCCGTGCCGCTGCAGCTCGAGCGTGTAGTCGTCGAGGCGCTCCCGCGTCCGGGCGATCGAGGCGCGCATCTTCTCCAGGCGCTCCTCCAGCCGGCTGCGGCGGCCCTCCAGTACCCGCATGCGGACGTCTCGTTCGGTCTGGCCGAAGAAGGCGAAGCGGGCGGCGAAGGACTCGTCCTCCCAGGTGTCGGGGCCCGTGTGGGAGAGCAATTCCTCGAAATGCTCCTTACCCGCGGCCGTCAACCGGTAGACGATCTTGGCGCGGCGCCCTGCGAGTGAAGCGGCGAGAGCGTCCTCCGGGGCGTTGCCCGGCTCTTCGATCAACCAGCCGTTGGCGACCAGCGTCTTGAGGCAGGGGTAGAGCGTCCCGTAGCTGAAGGCTCTGAACACCCCCAGTGAGGTGTTGAGCCGCTTGCGCAGCTCATAGCCGTGCATGGGGGATTCGCGAAGCAGGCCGAGGACGGCGAACTCGAGGATGCCTGAGCGTCTGCTCATCCGCCTGCCTCTCCTCCGCCCCTGAGTCTTTATGTCGAGCTGATGTATCGACTCGATACATCCAGACGATAGAACGGGCCGCTCTGATCGACAAGGGGAGACATGGTGACCGGTGTCACATCACCAATTCGCACCAGGCAGGTTGCCTGATTTGGGGTGAACTTCGGCACTGGGCGCGTTTTGAGCGTGCGTAGTCTGTGCGCCATGACACCGGGGGGTACCGGAACTAATCTGCCGCTTCCAGGCCACTCGCCTGCCCGAGGAGTAGTCGTTCGATGAGCGAGCACCGTCGCAAACTGCCGCAGCCCGAAGGCGGTGGGCGCGCCTCAGCCCGCCGCGCCGCCCAGCCGCGCCCTGGAAGAGGCGCGGCCGGCCGTGACGTCTCCACGGCGTCACACAGCGGCCCGTACGCACCGCAGCCCGCCCAGGGCAACCGTGCCGATGCCCGCCGGGCCGCCCAGAGAGGCAACGGCCGCGGGAGAGGAGCCGGCGCCGCCACGCGCGACAAGCGGCTCATCAACTACCCGCGGTCCGACAGAGACGGCTGGAAGCGCTTCGTGCCGTCCTGGAAGTTCGTCGCCGGCACGGCGCTGGGCTTCTTCGCGGTCATCACGGCCGGTACCGGCATCGGTATCGCCATGGTGAGCACGCCGGACCCGAACAAGGCGGCGGAGGCGCAGAACAACGTCTTCTACTGGGCCGACGGCAGCCAGATGGTGGCGACCGGCGGTTCGATGAACCGGCAGATCGTGCCCATCTCCAGCATCCCCCGGTCGATGAGGGACGCCGTGATCTCGGCGGAGAACGAGTCGTTCGAGACGGACAAGGGCGTGGACCCGATGGGTGTCGGCCGCGCCGTGTGGAACATGGCCACGGGCGGCTCCACCCAGGGCGGCTCGACCATCACCCAGCAGTACGTGAAGAACACCTACCTGGACTCCGACCAGACGCTCAAGCGGAAGGCCACCGAGCTCTTCATCGCGATAAGGCTGGGTGTCACCGAGGAGAAGGACAAGGTCCTCGCCGGCTACCTGAACACCGCCTACTACGGGCGGGACGCCTACGGGATCCAGGCCGCGGCCCGCGCCTACTTCGGCAAGGACAGCCAGGACCTGAACCCCTCCGAGTGCGCCTTCCTGGCCGCCGTGCTGAAGGGTCCCAACCTCTACAACCCGGACGGCGGCATCGGCGCCGCGGCCACCCCCGCCCTCAACGAGAAGCGGGCCCGGGAGCGCTGGAGCTGGGTGCTGGACCGTGAGGTCGAGGTCGGCCGGATGGACAAGGCCGAGCGGGCGAAGTTCACGGACGCGGACTTCCCCCCGCGGGTCGAGTCGGAGCAGGCCCGCGGCATGACCGGCCAGATCGGCTACCTGGTCGACACGGCCAAGGCCTACGTGATGAAGACCAAGGGCATCACCCCCGAGCAGATGGCCATGGGCGGCTACCGGATCAAGACCACCTTCCAGAAGCCGAGGGTGGACGCCCTGGTCAAGGCGGTCGAGGACACCCGTAACGGGTTCATCGACGAGAAGGGCCGCCCCGAGACGGACACCTTCGTACAGTTCGGCTCGGCCTCGGTGGACGTGAAGACCGGGGCACTCGTCGCCCTATACGGCGGCCCGGGCTGGGACCACAAGTACTTCAGCAACAACGCCAACTCCAGCGGTGTGCCGGTCGGCTCGACCTGGAAGCCGTACGTGCTGGCGGCGGCGATGGAGTACGGCACCCAGAACTCCAAGGGCAAGGGCATCTCGGCCGACAGCAAGTACATGGCCAACGACCTCACCGTGATCAACAACCGTGAGGGCAAGCCCCTGCGCGACGCGTCGGGCGCGCCGTTCAAGCAGAAGAACGAGAGCCCCACCTCCTTCGGGTACGTGACCCTCAACGAGGCGATGGAGAAGTCCATCAACGTCCCGTTCGCCCAGCTCGTCTTCGATGTCGGCCACGACAAGGTCAGGGCTGTGGCCAAGGCCACGGGCATCCTGGAGGAGTCGGTCAACCCGAACAACGACGCCTCCTTCGCCCTCGGTACCTCCACCCCGAGCGCCATCCGCATGGCCGACTCGTACGCGACCTTCGCCGCCTCCGGCACGCACCGCGAGCCGTTCTCCGTGACCGAGGTCGAGAAGGACGGCGAGAAGCTGACGGGCTTCGAGGCCCCCAAGGCCCAGCGGGCCATGGACAGCGACGTGGCCGACAACATCACCAAGGTGCTGGAGAACGTCGTCGAGAACGGCACCGGCAAGAAGGTCCAGAAGCTGGGCCGGCCCGCTGCAGGCAAGACCGGTACCACGGACGAGAACAAGTCGGCGTGGTTCGTCGGCTACACCCCGGAGCTGTCCACCTCGGTGGTCCTCTTCCGCACCGACCCGAACTCGCCGGACAAGAAGCTGATCTCCATGAAGGGCGTGGGTGACATCCCCTCCCTCCACGGTGGTGATATCCCGGCCGAGATCTGGACCGAGTACATGGGCGAAGCGCTCAAGGGTCTCCCGGTCAAGCAGTTCCCGGAGGCCGAGGACATCGGCGTGACCGCCGACTCCGCCGGCGCCCCCTCCCCCACCCCCTCGGCCGTCGTCCCGGCGTCCCCTTCCCCGTCGACGCAGCCGCCGAGCTCCCCGCCGGCGTCTCCCTCCCCGTCCAAGGGCGGCCGGCCGACCTGCCCGCCGTGGAAGCTGTACTGCGACCCGGACACCACGCGCGGGAACAACAACGGCGGCGCCAACACCGGCACCAGCACCGGCGCCAACTCCGGCAACACGTCCGGTACCAGCACCGGGGTGATCGGCGGATCCACCGGATCACCGTCCCCGACGCAGACCGGCAGACCGGGCCGCCCGGGCGGCATCACCGGCGGGGTGAACGACTCCGTCCCCGAGTGACCCGAACCGCCGCTCCGTGAGCCGAGGAAGGCCGTCGCACCCCCCGTGCGACGGCCTTCCCCCATGTCCGGTCCGGTACGGCAGGATGAGCCCATGACCAAGGTGCACGAGGACAGCCCCGTACTGCCGACGCAGCAGGACGAGGTCGCCGCAGCCGGCAGTGAGCTCATCGGCGGCCCGCTCGGCCGCTATGCCCGGCTCGGCGGGCACTGGCTGGGGCCGGTCCGGGTCGTGGCGCTCATCGCCATCGGCATGTTCGCGCTCGGCATGGTCCAGAAGCTGCCCTGCTACGACTGGGCGTGGTTCCGGGGGGCGGGCTCGCAGTACACCCACGCCTGCTACTCCGACATCCCGCACCTGTACGCGGTACGGGGCTTCGCCGACAACCTGACGCCCTACTTCGACCGGCTGCCCGGCGACATGGAGTACCTGGAGTATCCGGTGCTCACCGGGCTCTTCATGGAGATCGCCTCCTGGCTGACCCCCGGCAGCGGCTCCATGCAGCACCGCGAACAGATGTACTGGATGGTCAACGCGGGCATGCTGATGGCCTGCGCGGCCGTCATCGCCGTGTGCGTCGCACGCACCCACCGCCGCCGCCCCTGGGACGGCCTGCTCTTCGCCCTGGCGCCGGCCTTCGCCCTGACGGCGACGATCAACTGGGACCTGCTGGCCATCGCCCTGACCGCCGCCGGGATGCTGATGTGGTCCCGCGGCCGGACGGTTCTCTGTGGCGTCCTCATCGGCCTGGCCACCGCGGCCAAGCTCTACCCCGTACTGCTGCTCGGGGCGCTGTTCGTGCTCTGCTGGCGGGCCGGGAAGTGGCGTGCCTTCGGCGCCGCCGTGCTCGGCGCGGCCGGAGCCTGGCTGGCGGTCAACCTGCCGGTCATGCTCTTCGCGTGGGACGGCTGGACGAAGTTCTACACCTTCAGCCAGGAACGGCCCATCGACTACGGCTCGGTGTGGCTGCTGATCTCCCAGCGCACGGGCAACTCGCTGGAGGGCGCCAACACCTACGCGACCGGGCTGACGCTCCTGCTGTGCGGTGCCGTCGGACTGCTCACCCTGACCGCCCCGCGCCGGCCCCGCTTCGCACAGCTGGCCTTCCTCGTCGTCGCCGCCTTCATCCTGTGCAACAAGGTCTACTCGCCGCAGTACGTGCTGTGGCTCATCCCGCTCGCCACGCTGGCCCGGCCGCGCTGGCGGGACTTCCTGATCTGGCAGGCCGGCGAGGTCGTGTACTTCCTCGGGATCTGGTTCTACCTCGCGTACACGGCCAGCGCCGACAAGCACCAGGGCCTGCCGGTGGAGGGCTACCAGCTGGCGATCACCGCCCACCTGCTGACCACCCTGTACCTGTGCGCGGTCATCGTCCGGGACGTCCTGATGCCCGAGCGGGACGTCGTGCGCCGGGACGGCTCGGACGACCCCTCCGGTGGCGTCCTGGACGGCGCGGAGGACGTGTTCGTGCTGTCGGACGCGGCGAGGGCGCCGCAGTACGCGACGCCCTCGGATGGACAGCGGGTCGCCTGGGGCGCGAGCTCCCAGGACTGACCGGTCGGACTCAGGCGTCGAGCACCCGGTCGAACTGCGTGGTGGTGTGGCGCAGGTGCGCCACCAGCTCGTCGCCGACCTTCGGCTCGGTCGCGTCCGAGGGCACGAACAGGATCGACACCTGCATGTGCGGCGGCTCGGCGAACCAGCGCTGCTTGCCCGCCCACACGAAGGGCGAAAGGTTCCGGTTGACCGTGGCCAGACCCGCCCGGGCGACGCCCTTGGCGCGCGGCATCACGCCGTGGAGCGCCTTCGGGGCTTCCAGGCCCACCCCGTGCGAGGTACCGCCGGCGACCACGACCAGCCAGCCGTCGGACGCCGCCTTCTGCTGCCGGTAGCCGAACCGGTCGCCCTTGGCCACGCGCGTGACGTCGAGGACCGCGCCGCGGTACTCGGTGGCCTCGTGGTCGCCCAGCCACAGCCGGGTGCCGATCCGGGCCCGGAAGCGGGTCTGCGGGAACTGCTGCTGCAACCGCGCGAGCTCCGCGGCCCGCAGGTGGCTGACGAACATGGTGTGCAGCGGCAGCCGGGCCGCGCGCAGCCGGTCCATCCAGCCGATGACCTCCTCGACGGCGTCCGAGCCGTCCGGGCGGTCCAGGGGCAGGTGCAGGGCGAAGCCCTCCAGCCGGACGTCCTCGATGGCGGCGTGCAGCTGGCCGAGGTCCTGCTCGGAGATGCCGTGGCGGCGCATCGAGCTCATGCACTCGATGACCACCCTGGCCCCCACCAGACCGCGCACCCCGTCCAGCGACGCGACCGAACGGATGACCCGGTCGGGCAGCGGCACCGGGTCCTCGCCCCGCCGGAACGGGGTGAGGACGAGCAGGTCGCCGCCGAACCAGTCCTTGATGCTGGAGGCCTCGTACGTCGTTCCCACGGCCAGGATGTCGGCGCCCATGCGGGTCGCCTCCTCGCAGAGCCGCTCGTGGCCGAAGCCGTAGCCGTTGCCCTTGCAGACCGGGATCAGCCCGGGGAACTGGTCCTGGATCTGCTTCTGGTGCGCACGCCAGCGCGCGGTGTCGACGTAGAGCGTGAGCGCCATGCCCGTCCGGAACCTCTCCTGAGAAGCTGCGTGGTGCAGCGGTGCTGTGTGTACGTGTGGGGCGGGGTGGAGCCGGTCAGCGGCGCGACATGTAGATGTCGAGGGCCTTGTGCAGCATCTTGTTGAGCGGGAAGTCCCACTCGCCGACGTACTCCACGGCCTCGCCGCCCGTACCGACCTTGAACTGGATCAGACCGAACAGGTGATCGTTCTCGTCCAGCGTGTCAGAGATGCCGCGCAGGTCATACACGCTTGCGCCGAGCGCGTACGAGTCGCGCAGCATGCGCCACTGCATCGCGTTCGAGGGGCGGACCTCGCGCTTGTGGTTGGCGGAGGCGCCGTACGAGTACCAGACGTGCTGGCCGACGGTGAGCATCGTGGCGGCGGCCAGCGGCTCTCCCTCGTGCGTGGCGATGTAGAGGCGCATCCGGTTGGGGTCCTCGGAGTTGAGGGCCGTCCACTGGCGCTGGAAGTAGCTGAGCGGACGCGGGCGGAACTTGTCGCGCTCCGCCGTGATCTCGTACAGGTGCTGCCAGGTCGGCAGGTCGTCGTAGCCGCCCTGGACGACCTCGACACCGGCCTTCTCGGCCTTCTTGATGTTGCGGCGCCACAGCTGGTTGAAGCCCTTGAGGACGTCGTCCAGCGAGCGGTTGGCCAGCGGTACCTGGAAGACGTAGCGCGGCTGGACGTCACCGAAGCCGGCGCCGCCGTCCTCGGCCTGCTGCCATCCCATGCGGCGCAGCTTGTCCGACACCTCGAAGGCGCGGGGCTCGATGACCGAGGCCTCCACGTCGCGCAGGCGCTTCACGTTCGGGTCCTGGATACCGGCCTTGATGGCGGTCGAGTTCCAGCGGCGGATGACGACGGGCGGGCCCATCTTCACGGTGAAGGCGCCCTGCTGCTTGAGGTGGGCCAGCATCGGCTGGAGCCATTCCTCCAGGTTCGGGGCGTACCAGTTGATGACAGGACCCTCGGGCAGGTACGCGAGGTACCGCTTCACCTTGGGCAGCTGCCGGTACAGCACAAGGGCTGCTCCGACGAGTTCGTCGGACTCGTTGAACCATCCGAGGTTCTCGGAACGCCACTCGTTCTTCACGTCGGCCCACGCCGGGACCTGGCAGTGGCTAGCCGAGGGCAGGCTCTGGAGGTAACCCAGATGCTGCTCTCGGCTGATGGTCCTCAGGGACAGGCTCATGCGGGGCGTCTCCTCCGGCGGCTTCGCTGCTATGGCGCGAAGCCTACTGCGACGGGGGCGCCACCCTTCTGGGGGACGGGCCGTGGGCCCGGGCCGGTGCGTGGCCGGCGCCCTGCCGCGGAGGTGTCCCGGTCGGCCCGGTCAGCCCCCGAAGAGGCCGCCGTGGAACATGCCGAGGTAGAAGCCGATGGCAGACGCGCCAAGGCCGATGATCAGCGCGAAGCGCTCGCGTGTCGTGACGGAGACGAACTGTCCGTACGCGCCGGTGAGGATTCCGATCAGCCCGGCCCACGAGCTGATCAGGTGAAGGTTGTGGAAGAAGGCCGTGACGAACGCCACGGCGCCAAGGGCCAGAGTGACCGCCATCAGGGTGTCCTGCAGCGGATGGGGCTTGCCGTCGGTGGAGAGCAGCGAGATCTGAGGGGGCCGCATTGCCTGTGCCATCGGAAGGGCACCTCCTGGCTGAAGCTGGCGGTGCTGCGGGCTGCCTCCGGCAAGGGGCCGAGGGCATAGCACCGAGCACACCCGATGGATACAGATTGTGGCCCTCTCTCGCCGGATTTCAACCGGAAGGACGCGAGCAGGTAGTCTGTACAGCTGCGCGGTGTCTGCTCTGCGGATGCCGTGCTCACGCATCACGACCCTCCTGCCACGGAACGACCGTGGCCGCTGAGTCCAAAGGAGGTGGGTTCCACATGCGTCACTACGAAGTGATGGTCATCCTCGACCCCGATCTCGAGGAGCGCGCTGTCTCCCCGCTGATCGAGAACTTCCTCTCCGTCGTCCGTGAGGGCAACGGAAAGGTCGAGAAGGTCGACACCTGGGGCCGTCGTCGTCTCGCTTACGAGATCAAGAAGAAGCCCGAGGGCATCTACTCGGTCATCGACCTTCAGGCCGAGCCTGCGGTCGTCAAGGAGCTTGACCGACAGATGAACCTGAACGAGTCGGTTCTCCGGACCAAGGTCCTTCGCCCCGAGACCCACTGAACTTCGGTTCAGCGGTAATCGGGATCGAGTAGCACAGCAGCCCAGCAGCAATCCCCGCCGAGAGGTTCATCCATGGCAGGCGAGACCGTCATCACGGTCGTCGGCAATCTCGTCGACGACCCCGAGCTGCGCTTCACCCCCTCGGGTGCGGCGGTCGCGAAGTTCCGTGTCGCGTCCACCCCCCGCACCTTCGACCGCCAGACCAATGAGTGGAAGGACGGCGAGAGCCTGTTCCTGACCTGCTCGGTGTGGCGGCAGGCGGCGGAGAACGTCGCCGAGTCCCTCCAGCGAGGCATGCGCGTCATCGTGCAGGGCCGGCTGAGGCAGCGGTCGTACGAGGACCGTGAGGGTGTTAAGCGCACGGTCTACGAGCTGGACGTCGAGGAAGTCGGCCCCAGCCTGAAGAACGCCACGGCCAAGGTCGCCAAGACCACGGGTCGCGGTGGCCAGGGTGGGTACGGCGGCGGCGGTCAGCAGCAGGGCGGCGGCGGTGGCAACTGGGGCGGAGCCCCCGGTGGCCAGCAGCAGGGCGGCGGAGCTCCCTCCGACGACCCGTGGGCGTCCAGCGCGCCGGCCGGCGGCCAGCAGCAGGGCGGCGGCGGGGGCGGTTGGGGCGGAAGCTCCGGCGGCTCCGGCGGTGGCTACTCGGACGAGCCGCCCTTCTAGGGCAGCTCGCATCCCCACTTCTTGATCACACAGGAGAGACACAATGGCGAAGCCGCCTGTGCGCAAGCCTAAGAAGAAGGTCTGCGCATTCTGCAAGGACAAGACCGCGTACGTGGACTACAAGGACACGAACATGCTGCGGAAGTTCATTTCCGACCGCGGCAAGATCCGTGCCCGCCGCGTTACCGGCAACTGCACGCAGCACCAGCGTGACGTCGCCACGGCCGTCAAGAACAGCCGTGAGATGGCGCTGCTGCCCTACACGTCCACCGCGCGATAAGGAAAGGGTGACCGACTAATGAAGATCATCCTGACCCACGAGGTTTCTGGCCTCGGTGCCGCCGGCGATGTCGTCGACGTCAAGGACGGTTACGCTCGCAACTACCTGGTCCCGCGTGGTTTCGCGATCCGCTGGACCAAGGGTGGCGAGAAGGACGTGGCGCAGATCCGCCGCGCCCGCAAGATCCACGAGATCGCGACCATCGAGCAGGCCAACGAGGTCAAGGCCAAGCTCGAGGGCGTGAAGGTCCGTCTGGCCACCCGCGCGGGTGACGCCGGTCGCCTCTTCGGTTCCGTGACCCCGGCCGACATCGCCACGGCGATCGAGTCCTCGGGTGGCCCGAAGGTCGACAAGCGCCGCGTGGAGCTCGGCTCCCCGATCAAGACCCTCGGTTCGTACCAGGTCTCCGTGCGTCTGCACGCTGACGTGGCCGCGAACGTGGGCATCGAGGTCGTCGCCGCCTAAGGGCTGCGCTCGAAGGGCCGCACCCCCCTGGGGTGCGGCCCTTCGTCGTTGCTCGGCGGTGTTTCACGTGAAACATGCCGGCTCCGGCTCACGATGTTTCACGTGAAACACCGCGGGGGTCCGGCTGCCTGCTAGCGGGTGGCTCCCGAGATCAGCCACCGCCCCGAGCCGGCACGCAGCCGGAGAGTGATCATTCGGACCACCATCATCAGCGTCATGGCCCACCAGAGCGCCGTGACGCCGCCTCCGAGGATCGGCACGAGCAGTGCGGCCGGGGCGAAGGCCGCCAACGTCAGGAGCATGGCCCGGGCCAGGTAGCGGCCGTCTCCGGCGCCCATCAGGACCCCGTCGAGCACGAAGACGATGCCGGAGACGGGCTGGGAGAGGGCCACGACCAGGAGGGCCGGCAGGAGAGCCGCCTCGACGGCCGGATCACTGGTGAACAGCGGGATGAACACCGGGCGGGCCAGAACGACCAGCAGGCCGAGTACGACGCCCGAGGTGATCCCCCAATGCACCATGCGGCGGCAGACGGCCTTGGCGCCGTCGGTGTCGCCCGCGCCCAGGTAGCGCCCGATGATCGCCTGCCCGGCGATCGCAATGGCGTCCAGGGCGAAGGCGAGCAGGCTCCACAGGGAGAGCAGGATCTGGTGGGCGGCTATGTCGGCGTCGCCGAGCCGGGCGGCCACGGCGGTGGCGATCATCAGGATCGCGCGCAGCGACAAGGTGCGGACCAGCAGCGGAGCGCCCGCCTGGGCACAGGCCCGGATGCCTGCGAAGTCGGGGCGCAGCGAGGCACCGTGGCGCCGGGCGCCGCGGACGACCACGACGAGGTAGGCGACGGCCATGGCGAACTGGGCGATGACCGTGCCCCAGGCGGAGCCGGCGATGCCGAGCCCCGCACCGTAGACCAGGGCGACGTTCAGGCCCGCGTTGAGGGCGAAGCCGCCGATGGCGACGTAGAGCGGCGTACGGGTGTCCTGGAGGCCGCGGATGACCCCGGTGGCGGCCAGGACCATCAGCATGGCCGGGATGCCGAGGGCGGAGATCCGCAGATAGGTGATCGCGTAGGGGGCGACCGCGTCGGATGCCCCGAAGAGCGAGACCAGTGAGGGGGTCGCGGGAAGCACGACGGCGACGACGGCCGCGCCCAGCAGGAGGGCGAGCCAGATGCCGTCGATCCCCTGCCGGATGGCTGCCTGGAGGTCTCCTGCGCCGACGCGGCGGGAGACGGCCGCGGTGGTGGCGTAGGCCAGGAAGACGAAGACGCTCACGGCAGTGGTGAGCACCGCGGCGGCGATGCCGAGACCGGCCAGCTGGGGGGTGCCGAGGTGGCCCACGATGGCGCTGTCGGCCATCACGAAGAGGGGCTCGGCGACGAGTGCGCCGAAGGCAGGGAGAGCGAGTGCGAAGATCTCTCGGTCGTGCCGTCCCGGCCCTGCCTTGGGTGCTGCGACAGCCTGTGTCATGCGCTCAATCTAATCTTCCACAGGTAATGGATGCAACTGCCTTTGGATCCTTACTGACGCGTTGACTTGGGCGTTCCTCACACCTCGTTGGAGGCGATCTTGAGACAGTGTCCAAGAATTTTCTCCACCGCCGGCTCTGAGAGGAGAAAGTCCAGGTCAGATGGGGTAACTAGGTGGTGCGGGTGATTTTGTCCACAGCGTCGTCCCCCGGTCCGTACACAGCTTCCGGCGAGTTACCCACAGCATTGGCGCCGTCATCCACATGTCATCCACACAGCCTGTGGATAACAAGATTGGCTGACGCCGCTCTCGGGCCTACCGTGGTTCGTTGCCCGACTCGCCGACTGCGGATTCGGGTGCCCCAAATGTCAGAGCCGTGTCGTAGAAAGAGTGGCACGGCGAGGTCCGCGTTGCGGACGGGAGGAGGCGGCCCGGTGAGCATGCCCGAGCCCATGGACGACCCCTGGGCCGACAGCGGTCCGGGAGACCGTCTGCCCGCCCGTTCGCGCCGTAACAGCGGAGGCCGTGGCCGCGGGGACGAACAGCACGACCGGGGCCGCGAGGGCGGCTCCTGGGACTCCGACGGTGGTGGCGGCTTCGAGCGCGTCCCTCCCCAGGACCTCGACGCCGAGCAGTCCGTGCTCGGCGGCATGCTGCTCTCCAAGGACGCCATCGCCGATGTCGTCGAGGTCCTCAAGGGCCACGACTTCTACCGGCCCTCGCACGAGACGATCTACCAGGCCATCCTCGACCTGTACGCCAAGGGCGAGCCGGCCGACCCGATCACCGTCGGCGCCGAGCTGACCCGGCGCGGCGAGATCAGCAAGGTGGGCGGGGCCTCGTACCTGCACACCCTGGTCCAGTCCGTGCCGACCGCGGCGAATGCCGAGTACTACGCGGAGATCGTCCACGAGCGGGCCGTCCTGCGTCGCCTGGTCGCCGCCGGTACGAAGATCACGCAGATGGGCTACGCGGCCGACGGCGACGTCGACGAGATCGTCAACAGCGCCCAGGCCGAGATCTACGCCGTCACCGAGCAGCGGACCTCCGAGGACTACCTGCCGCTCGGCGACATCATGGAGGGCGCCCTCGACGAGATCGAGGCGATCGGCTCCCGCAGCGGCCAGATGTCGGGCGTTCCCACCGGCTTCACGGACCTGGACTCGCTGACCAACGGCCTGCACCCGGGCCAGATGATCGTCATTGCCGCCCGACCCGCCATGGGTAAGTCCACGCTCGCCCTGGACTTCGCCCGGGCCTGCTCCATCAAGAGCAACCTGCCCAGCGTGATCTTCTCCCTCGAGATGGGGCGCAACGAGATCGCCATGCGCCTGCTCTCGGCGGAGGCCCGGGTCGCGCTCCACCACATGCGCTCGGGCACGATGACGGACGACGACTGGACCCGGCTCGCCCGCCGGATGCCCGACGTCTCCGCGGCCCCGCTCTACATCGACGACTCCCCCAACCTGTCGATGATGGAGATCCGGGCCAAGTGCCGCCGGCTCAAGCAGCGCAACGACCTCTCGCTCGTGGTCATCGACTACCTCCAGCTGATGCAGTCGGGCGGCTCGCGCCGTCCCGAGAGCCGTCAGCAGGAGGTCTCGGACATGTCCCGAAACCTCAAGCTGCTGGCGAAGGAGCTGGAGGTCCCCGTGATCGCGCTCTCCCAGCTGAACCGTGGTCCGGAACAGCGCACCGACAAGAAGCCGATGGTCTCCGACCTGCGTGAGTCGGGTTCCATCGAGCAGGACGCGGACATGGTGATCCTGCTGCACCGCGAGGACGCGTACGAGAAGGAGTCCCCCCGCGCCGGCGAGGCGGACCTGATCGTGGCGAAGCACCGTAACGGCCCCACGGCCACGATCACGGTGGCCTTCCAGGGCCACTACTCGCGCTTCGTGGACATGGCCAACACGTAGCATCCGATCATGGATGAGCTTGCTGAGGACCTGGAACTTCTCCCTGCCACCCGGCGCGCGCTGAGGCACCGGATCGCCGTCGCGCAGAGCGAAGGGCGGGCGCCGTCCGTGGTGGCGGCCGTCCTGCGGGGCGGGGAGGTGGTCTGGGAGGGCTCCCGGACTTCGGTGGAGGGACACGGTCCGGACGGCGACGTGCAGTACCGGATCGGTTCGATCACCAAGACGTTCACGGCGGTTCTCGTGATGCGGCTGCGGGACGAGGGTCTGATCTCCCTCGCCGATCCGCTGGAGAAGCACCTGCCGGGGACCGGAGCCGGGCAGGTGACCATCGCGCAATTGCTCTCCCACACCGGCGGGTTGGCGGCGGAGACGCCCGGCGAGTGGTGGGAGCGCACCCCCGGCGAGCAGCGGCCCGAGCTCGGCGACGTGCTGGGGGAGGAGCCCTTCAAACTGGCACCGGGAACCAGGCACCACTACTCCAACCCCGGCTACACCCTGCTGGGTTCGCTGGTGGAGGCGGTGCGCGGAAGGTCTTGGGAAGAGGCGCTGCGGATCGAGGTGCTGGAGCCGCTGGGGCTGGAGCGCACGAGCGGACAGCCGCAGGCTCCGCACGCCGGCGGCTGGGCGGTGCATCCCTGGGCGGACGTGATGATGCCCGAACCGCTGGAGGACCTGGGACTGATGGCCGCGGCCGGCCGGCTGTGGTCCACGACTCGGGACCTGGCGCGCTTCGCCGATTTCCTGCTGCGCGGTGACGAGCGGGTCCTGCGCGCCGAGTCCGTACGGGAGATGCGCACGGCGGCCGCGCCCCCGGAGCCCGGTCTCGCCGAGCTGGGCTACGGGCTGGGCATGCAGCTGATGGCCGTCGGTGCACGCAGGCTCGCGGGGCACAGCGGATCGCTGCCGGGCTTCGTCGCGGGGCTGTGGCTGAGCGAGGCGGACGACGTGGCGGCGGTGGTGCTGGCGAACTGCACCTCTGGCCTTCCGGCCTCGACGGTGGCCGCGGATCTCGTGGGGATCGTGGCGGACGCCGAACCGTGCTTCCCGCGGCCGTGGCGGCCGTTCCTGGAGTCGGACCACGTGCCGCTCGAACTGTGCGGCCCCTGGTACTGGGGGACTTCGGCCCAGGTGGTGCGCCTGACCGCGGACGGACTCCTGGAGCTGGGGCCGGTGGGTGGGAGCGGGCGCACGGCCCGTTTCCGGGCGGAGCCGGACGGCAGCTGGACCGGGCTCTTCGGCTACTACGCCGGTGAGACGTTGCGGGCGGTGCGCCGTGCGGACGGCTCGGTGAGCCATCTCGACCTGGCGTCCTTCGTGTTCACCCGGGAGCCGTACGACGCCGACGCCCCGGTGCCCGGCGGGGTGGACCCGCAGGGCTGGCGGGGCATCGGCTGACCGCGCGGGCCCGGCCCCGGTCCTGATCAGGCGACGAGTTCACGCTCCAGCGGAGTACGGAAGCGCGGGGTGATCCGGGCCTCTCCCACCCATGCGGCGAGCCGCGCGGCCTCGGCGTTGATCGCTTGCTTGGCGCCTCGGCCGGGGTCGCCCAGCAGCCGCCAGACGATCTCGCCGTCGGAGCGCTGCGCCCAGCCACCGACGATCTCGCCGTTCCACCACACGGTGGGGCCGATGTTGCCGGCGTAGTCGAACAGGGCGCTCCTATGGGCGGGGTCGAGGTGGAAACCCCGGTCGGCCCAGCCCATGGCGGTGGGGTCGAGGGCGGGCAGCAGCGCCGCCCAGGGCTCCGGCGCCGGTTCGGTCCCGGCGTCCCCGGGGCTGACCATGGCGGTGCTGCCGTCTTCCAAGCGGACCTGGTCGGGGCCCACGGCGGCGAGGGCCTTGCGGACGTCCGTGAGGGTCCATCCGGTCCACCACTTGAGGTCGGCCTCGGTGGCGGGACCGTACGCGCGCAGCCATCTGCGGGCGATCTCGGTGCGGGCCTCGGCGGCGGGTACGGCGGGCCAGGGTTCGGTGTGGACCCAGCGGTACTGGCTGGAGGTCCAGGAGCCGCGCGGTCGGGCACGGCGGATACGGCCGTCGGCAGCGAGCAGGCGGATGACCCGGGTGGCGACCCCCTGCTCGGCCTCGTACTTCTTGCCGCGGCTGATGGTGATCTTCTGGCGCAGCGCGGGTACGGCTGCGGACAGCTGGCTGCCGGTGGAGGGGCCGTGGGCGTCGAGGGCGTCGAGCGCGGCGGCCTCCGCGCTGGCGAGCCACGCGGCGTCGAGTCCCTGTCCGTCCTCGTCGAGGTGCTTGAGGAGGGTGCGGCGTTCCTTCGCAGCGATCGCGCGGGCCGTGGAGGCGTCGACGTACGGGGCGAGTTCGGCGGAGACCGCGAAGAGCGTGTTGCGCATGCTGAGCAGGCGCACGAGGCTCACGTCCTCGTAGAGCGCCCGCTCGATCGCGTCCGGGCCGCCTTCGGCGAGCCGGGCCCGGGCCGAGAGGAAGACGGTCGCGGCGTCGGTGGCGTGCAGGGCGACGACGGAGTCCGCCGCCTCCGCGACGGTCGCGGCGCGGGTCGACGGAGCCAGACGGTGGCGCCGGCCGAGCCGGCGGCGTCGCTCGGCGGTGGTGACGAGAGGGAGGCTCATCCTCCCGATCGTAGGCCGGGCCGCCGACACGGCGACCCGGCTTGCCGGGACGTCCGGTCAGAGCTGGAGCTTGAACCCGACGTGCGAGGCGGTGAACCCGAGCCGTTCGTAGAAGCGGTGGGCATCGGTCCGGGTCACGTCCGAAGTCAGCTGCACCAGCGTGCAGTTCTCGGCACGGGACTTCTCGACGGCCCATTCGACGAACCGGGTGCCCAGGCCGCCGCCGCGCTCGTCGGCGTGTACGCGGACGCCCTCGATGATGGAACGGGTGGCCCCCTTGCGGGAGAGCCCCGGGACGATCGTCAGTTGGAGGGTGCCCACGACACGGTCGGCGCGGACGGCGACGACCAGGTGTTGGTTCGGGTCGCCGGTGATGCGTTTCAGGGCTGCGAGGTACGGGGTGAGGTCGTCCGGGGACTCGCGGGTGGCGCCGAGCGGGTCGTCGGCCAGCATGGCGACGATGGCGGGCACATCGGCCTCGGTGGCCGGACGGATCGTCAGCTCGGGGGTGTCGGTCATGATGCGTTCTCCTCTCAGCCCGCGGCCACGGTGAGCGGCGCCCACCGGCGGGTCCAGTCTCCGGGCAGGCCGGGGATGTCCCGGGTCATGACGGCGTTGAAGGCCACGGAGGCCAGGCCCCGGTCCTTGAGCCAGGCGAGGAGTTCCTCGTGCCGTACGTCGACATCGGTGCGCAGCGCCCGGTCGGTGCCGATCGCGAGTGCGGTGACCAGTGACTGGGCGGTTGCGGTGTCGTGGGCGATCAGCGGGCCGATGACGTGGGTGTTCATGTTGGGCCAGGCTGCCGCGTAACCGGTGAGTGCGCCGTCTCCGGAGCGGTCCTCGGCGACGACCAGCCGGTCGGCGAAGGCGGGCAGCCGGGTGATCATGTGCGTGCGGTCGGTGCCGAAGACCTCGGCGTCCAGACGCAGGATGCGGGGGAGGTCCTCGGCGGTCGCCGGCCGCACCCGGGAGGTGCCGTACGTGCCGGGGGCGCCCTCGTGCCGGAAGGCGCCCGTCAGCATCTCGGTGCGGCCGATGGTCTCGAAGCCCAGTTCTTCGTAGAGGGGGCGCCCGGAGGGAGTGGCGTGCAGGGTGAGGGGGACGCCCTTGAGTACGTCGTCGCAGACGTGGGTCATCAGACCGCGGCCCAGGCCCATGCGGGCGAAGCGATCGGCCACGAGAACCATCCCGATCGCGGCGAGCTCCGGTCCGGCATGGGTGTCGCCGTAACGGGTGACGACGCAGGCGGCCGCGAGTCCCCGGCCGTCCGGGGCGTCGACGCCGTAGCCGTTTCCGGCGGCGAGGAGCAGACGCCACTTGTGTTCCTCGCGGAGCCATCCGCGATCTTCGGACAGGTCGGCGCAACGGTGGAGATCGTCCACGGTCAGCGCCCGGATCGGTAGATCGGTGAGGTGTGGTGGTGTCACCTGGCCCAGACTGGATCATGGACTGGGGGCCGTCCAGAGGATTTGGGGTCGAATGTTTCACGTGAAACACCTGGTACCCCCGCACGGTCGGCCGAACGGTGTTTCACGTGAAACACGGTGTTTCACGTGAAACGGACCGACTAGCCTCGTTGGCTATGACCCTCCTGCACCTCTTCGACCTCGACGGAACGCTGATGTACGGCTCGGCGGCGCCGGTCGAGATCTCCCGCCAGCTGGGGCTGAGCGCCGAGATCGCCGAGCTGGAACGGGCCTTCGGCGCGCAGAAGATGGGTCCGCACCAGTTCTCCGTGGCCGCCCACGCCCTCTGGGCCGATCTGACGCCCGCGCACGTCCGGGCGGCGTTCGACGGGGCTCCCTGGCTCGCGGGGATCCGGGACGTGTGGCAGGAGATCAGGGAACGCGGGGACTACTGCGCGGTGATTTCCCTGTCGCCGTCGTTCTTCGTGGAGCTGCTATTGGAGTGGGGTGCGCATGCCGCGCACGGCTCGGTCTTCCCGGAGGTGCCGTTCACCCGTCCCGTGGAGGAGTCCGGGATCCTGACGCCCGAGGGCAAGGTCATGGTGGCGGACCGGCTCTGCGCACAGTTCGGTGTGAGCCGGGCCGACTGCGTTGCCTATGGGGATTCGGTGACCGACGCGATGCTCTTCGAGGCGGTGCCGGTCTCGGTGGCGGTGAATGCGAGGCCCTATCTCGCCGAGCGGGCGACCCATGTCTACGAGGGCCGGGATCTTCGGGAGGCATACCAGCTCGTGGGGCTGACGCGCCCGGGAGTTGACGCATCTTAGGAGGAAAGTGGGTTCGAAACGCGGAATTTCTGCATTTCCCCGCAGGCCTCAGAGCCGGCTGGCACGCTGTGAGACCCGGAACCACGGATTCACAGGCCGTGGCGTGTGCAGACCGACCGAGATGCTCGAAGCGAGGCACCGCATGGACGCTCCGCCCACCAGATCGGACAGACGCGAATCGGCCCGGATATCCGGCGAGGACGGTGCGATCGAGCCCTCACCGGATGCCGTACTCATCCGCCGGACCCTCGCGGAGATCGCCCCCGTCGCCGACAAGGTGACCTCGTACTTCTACGCTCTGGTGTTCACCGGGCACCCGGAAGTGCGCGGCATGTTCCCCGCCGCCATGGACATACAGCGGGACCGGCTCCTGAAGGCACTGCTGACCGCAGCCGAGCACATCGACAATCCCGCCGTCCTCGTCCCCTATCTGCGCCGACTGGGCACCGGGCACCGCAAGTACGGCACGATGGCCGGTCATTACCCGGCGGTCGGCGAGGCCCTCGTCGGCGCACTGGCCCGGTACGCGCGGGACAGTTGGGGACCCGAGACGCAGGCCGCCTGGGTGCGGGCGTACACCGCGATCTCCCAGATCATGATCGACGCGGCGGCGGAGGAAGAGGCTAAGGCCCCCGCGTGGTGGCACGCCGAGGTGGTCTCCCACGATCTGCGCACCCCCGACATCGCGGTACTGACCGTCCGCCCCGACCAGCCCTACGCCTTCCTCGCCGGCCAGTACGCGAGCCTGGAGACCCCGTGGTGGCCGCGGGTGTGGCGGCACTACTCCTTCGCCTCGGCGCCGCGCGCCGACGGGCTGCTGTCCTTCCACGTCAAGGCCGTCCCCGCGGGCTGGGTCTCCAATGCGCTGGTGCGCCACGCCCGTCCGGGAGACGTACTGCGACTGGGACCGCCGGCCGGGTCGATGGTGGTGGACCACACCACGGACAACGGCATGCTGTGCCTGGGCGGGGGCACCGGGATCGCTCCGATCAAGGCGCTGATCGAGGACGTGGCCGAACACGGCGAGCGACGGCCGGTGGAGGTGTTCTTCGGGGCCCGCAGTGACAGCGACCTTTACGACAAGGACACGCTGCTGGGGCTCCAGCGCTCGCACCCGTGGCTGTCGGTGCGCCCGGTGGTCGGCGACGGGCTGGCCGGACAGTTGCCGCACGCGGTGGGGGAACACGGGCCGTGGAGCTCGTACGACGCGTTCATCTCCGGCCCGCCCGCGATGATCCGCAACGGCGTGGACGAGCTCCTGCGGATAGGCATCCCCTGCGAGCGGATCCGGCACGACGCCGTGGAGGAGCTGGCCGGCATCGCCGATTGAGACCGGAGGCAGCCCACCGGTCTCAGCCCGGCGTCAGCCCAGGTCGGGAGCGTGCATGGCGCGGACACCCTCGATGTTGCCGTCGAGATAGTGCCGCAGGGACAGCGGGACGAGATGGACGGCGGCGATGCCCACCCGGCTGAAGGGCACGCGGACGATCTCGTACTCGCCCTCGGGCTCGTCTACCTCGGGGCCGTGCCGGAGGTTCGGGTCCATCGATTCGAGGCGGCAGACGAAGAAGTGCTGCACCTTCACACCGGTCACCCCCCTGTCGGCGATGTGCTCGACGGTGTCGACGAAGCAGGGCACCACATCGGTGATCTTCGCGCCGAGCTCTTCGTGGACCTCCCGGTGGAGGGCGTCGACGACGGTGGGGTCCGAGGACTCCACTCCCCCGCCGGGGGTGAGCCAGTACGGGTCGACGCCGGGCCGGGTGCGTTTGATGAGGATCAGGTCGTCACCGTCGAGCAGGATCGCGCGGGCGGTGCGTTTGACCACGGGACGTTCGGTCATGGGAGAAGAGTGGCCCGCCACTCCGCTTCTGAAACGCGCCACGGGCCGGAAAAGAGCGGGCTCACCAGTGCACTGCGGCATCCAGCAGCCGGTCGTGCGCCCGAGCGAGGTGGGCGAGGGCCAGGCTCCCGGTGCGTACGACCAGGAACCAGGTGCGCAGCGGCGGCACGGCGGGCTCCGCCAGCGCCACGATCCGACCGCTGTCGAGGGCGTCCTGACACAGGTAGCGGGGCAGGACGGCGAGCCCGGCGCCGGCCCGGACGCACTCCAGTACGGCCCGCAGGTCGGGTACGACCACGGTGGCGGACAGGGACCTGGCATCGGGCAGGGTGTCGAAAACGGCGGCCCAGTAGCGGGTGACGAGCGGCAGGCTCTCGTGGACCTCGACCAGCGGGATGCCGTCCAGTGCGGCGGAGCCCTCTTCGCACAGCCGGTCCGTGTCGACGAGGGCGGCCCAGTAGGGCGCGGCGACCAGGACGTGCTCCTCGTCGCACAGCGCGGTGGCGGTGAAGAGCCCGCCCCGGGGATGGGCGGTGGTGACGACGAGGTCGTGGTGGCCGGCGGCGAGTCCGTCGAGGGTGGCCTCGGCATCGGTCTGCGGGGCGGCGCGCAGGGTGTGGCCCTGACCGACGAGGACGGCGAGCGCGGGAAGCACGCGCAGGCACAGGAACTCGGGAGGTCCGGCGACGTGGAGGGTGCGCAATGCGCCGGCGGCCTCCCGTTCGGCCTCGGTGATCCGCAGCAGGGCGTCGAGGTGCGGGGCGGCCTTGTGGGCCAGCTCGTCGCCGACGGCGGTGGGGGTGACGCCACGGGCCCGGCGGTGGAAGAGCGGGCGTCCCAGCTGACGCTCCAAGGTGCGGATCTGCGAGGTCACGGCGGGCTGGGACAGTCCGAGGAGGGTGGCTGCGCGCGTGAAGGAGCCGGCCCGGTGGACGGCGACGAAGGTGCGCAGCAGGGTCAGGTCCATCGCTGCACCTCTCGGTGGGGGCCTTCAACTATAAATATGCAGATAGCTCCCTGTCGTTACCGTGATTGGACTCTGACGCAGAGTCAACTAGCCTTGTCGCGTGGTTCTTCGCGCGCAGAACCCGGGGCGGTCCGAGCCACCAGGGGGGAGGCTCGGACCGCTTCACACGGCGACGGCCGTCCCCGGTTCAGCCCTAGGCCCTGTCGTCAAAGTCCCGTCGGGCCCGCGACGCCCGGCACCACACCTCGCTGCGTTGTCGGGGCACCCGAGTACGTCCAGTACACGGGCGCCCCTCCGCCTTGCGATGCACGGCACCGGACGCCGCGGGCTCGGCCGACGCCACTTTGACGACAGGACCTAGGCGCCCGCGTGGTCGAGGGCGCGCAGCACGTCCGCGACCAGGTCCTCGGTGTCCTCTGCGCCGGCGGAGAAGCGGATGAAGCCTTCCGGCACGGCGTCGCCGCCCCAGCGTCCGCGCCGCTCGGCGGTGGACCGTACCCCGCCGAAACTCGTGGCGTCCTCGACCAGGTCCAGGGCGGCCATGAACCGCTCCGCGTGCGCGCGGTCGGGCAGGGTGAAGGAGACCACCGACCCGAAGCCCCGCATCTGCCGGGCGGCCGTCTTGTGGGAGCGGTCCGTGGGAAGCCCCGGGTAGCGCAGTCCGCTCACGTCCGTCCGGTGCCTCAGTGCCTCGGCGACGGCCAGTGCGTTGGCCCACTGCCGGTGCGCGCGCAGCTGGATCGTGGCGAGGGAGCGGTGGGCGAGCCAGGCTTCCATGGGCCCGGGAATCGCGCCGACGATCTTGCGCCACCGCCGGACGCGGGCGGCGAGCTCCGGATCGCGGCAGACGACGTACCCGAGCAGTACGTCGCCGTGGCCGGTGAGGCCCTTGGTACCGCTCGCCACCGAGAAGTCCGCCCCCAGCTCCAGGGGTCGCTGCCCGAGCGGGGTGGCCAGGGTGTTGTCGACGGCGACCAGGGTCCGGCCGGCGTGCGCCGCGTCCACGAGGCGGCGTACGTCGCACACGTCGAGCCCGGGGTTGGAAGGGGTCTCGATCCACAGCAGCCGGGCCCCGTCGAGGGCCGTGAGCTGGGCGTCGTCGCCGGTCGGAGCGGTGCGCACGTGGATCCCGTACGCCTCCAGCTGCTCGCGCAGCAGGGGCAGGGCCTGGTAGCCGTCGTCGGGCAGGACCACGGTGTCGCCGGTGTGCGCCTGGGAGAGGAGGACGGCGGAGACCGCAGCCATGCCGGAGGCGAAGACGATGGTGTGCACGTCCTCGCCGGGGGCCTCCAGTTCCCCGATCGCCCGTTCCAGCAGCGTCCAGGTGGGGTTGGTGTCGCGCCCGTAGGCGTACGGGCCTTCGACGTCACCGGGGAGGTGGAAATGGGCGGCGAAGACCGGTCCGGGCAGGGGCGGTTCGTTCTTGACGGCCTCGGGCAGTCCGGCCCGGACGGCTCGGGTGCCGTCGCCGAGCGCGGCCGCTCCGGCTTCCTGCGGGGCGTATTCGTTCACGCGGTGTGCTCCTTCACGGCGGCGCGTACGGCGTCCAGCAGGCCGGGGCTCGCGGCCTCGACCAGCTCCAGGCACTCCTCGAACCCGTCGAGCGGCCCGTAGTAAGGATCCGGTACGTCGGTCTCCGCGGCCGGTGCCGCCGGGTCGTAGGACCGCAGCAGCCGCACCTTGGCGGCGTCCTGCGCAGTGGGTGCGAGTGCCCGGAGGTCCCGTAGGTGCCCGGCGTCGAGCGCGATGACGAGGTCCAGGCGGGCGAACCAGGAGGAGCGGAACTGGCGGGCCCGGTGGTCCTGCTCGTAGCCGGCCGCCTCGAGGACGGCGATGGTGCGCGGATCGGCACCGTCCCCCTCGTGCCAGCCGCCGGTGCCGGCGCTGTCCACCTCGACCAGGGTCTCGAGGCCGTCGGCCGCCACGTGGGCACGGAAGACCGACTCGGCCATGGGGGAGCGGCATATGTTGCCCGTGCAGACGAAGCAGACGCGGTACATGGCAGGCCCGTTCAGTTCTTGTCGGGCAGGACCATGTTCATGGCCCAGGAGACGATGGAGATGATCAGGCCGCCGAGCAGAGCGGTCCAGAAGCCGTCGACGTGGAAGCTGAGGTCGAGCTGCGAGGCCAGCCACGAGGTCAGCAGCAGCATCAAGGCGTTCACGACGAGTGTGAACAGGCCGAGGGTGAGGATGAACAGCGGCAGCGAGAGCAGCTTCACCAATGGCTTGACGAGCAAGTTGACCAGGCCGAAGACCAGCGCGACCAGGATCAGGGTGAGCGCCCGTCGGCCCGTGCTGCTGCCGTCGTCGAGGGTGATGCCGGAAAGCAGCCAGATGGCGACGGCCAGGGCCGCCGCATTGGCGAGCGTCTTGACTACGAAATTCGTCATGTGTCTGATCGTGGCAGAGAAGATCCCGGTGGAACATCCGCAGATCAGCGGATGCAAGGGAACGATCGAGTACAAGGGGCACAACGAGGATGAAAGCCTTCCGGCTTGACGAGCTCGAAGCGGAGCGGGCCGCGAACGACGGCGCCTATCTGCAGTTCCTGCGCGAGCGGAACATGTCGGTCGGGCTGTACGCGCTCGATGCCGGACAGATCGATCCGCAGCTGCCGCACCGCCAGGACGAGGTGTACTTCGTCGTCAGCGGCCGGGCCTCGATCACCGTCGGGGAGGAGACGACGACCGTGGCGCGCGGCAGCGTCGTCTACGTCCCGGCGGGTGTTGCGCACAAGTTCCACCACATCACCGAGGACCTGAGGGTGATGGTGGTGTTCTCCCCGCCGGAGGGCTGAGCGGCCCGCTCGGATGAGGGTCGCGGCCCTGATCCCCCTAAGGGGCGGATCAGGGGACTCCGAGGGCTCGCGGGCCCCGATACGAGGCCTTGGACTCCTAGCATCGAGAGCAGGAAGTAGCGGACGAAGCCACGGACGAAGAAGAGGTCGATGACATGGACGGCATCCGAGAGATATTCGCAGGCATGCCCTGGTGGGTTAAGTGGGTCGCGGTTCCGCTGCTGGCCATCTTCGTCTTCGGTGGTGTGATCACCAGCATCCTGGGCGCGCTGATCGGGTTCGTCTTCAAGCTGCTCCTCTTCGTCGGCCTCGTCGGCGGACTGATCTTCGTCGTGAAGAAGTTCAGCGGCGGCGGCTCGAAGGCCTCCTCCGGCAAGTGGTAGCCAGGAGCAGCGGTCCGGGCGGATCCGGGATTGAGCCAGGCGAGGGAACCTGACGCGCTGAACGGCTCACATCCCCGGAATCGGTGGATAGAGTGGCAATCTATGCCGTTCCCTGGGCACCGAAAGCCGGTACCGCCGCTCCGACCTGCCGCCCTGACCTGCGGCGACGCAAACGAGCCGCCCCAGTACGACCCCCAGGATCCACGGCACGCGCGGGGGCGGCCCCCGCAGGGCGGGCCTCCCCAAAGGCCCGCTGCCACGCCTGGGGGTGAGCTTTGTCTCCGGTTCACAACGCCGGTGTGCCGACTCTGATCGGTTCGGTGCAGCGCGCGCTGAGGCTGCTCGAAGCGGCGGGTTCCCATAGCGGGGGAGCCCCGGCAAAACAGCTGGCCCGCGAGGCCGGGCTCCCGCTTCCCACCGCGTACCACCTGCTGCGCACACTGACGCACGAGGGCTATCTGCGCAGGGTGCGCGGCGTGTTCGTGCTGGGGGAGGCCGCGGAGCGGCTCGCCCGTGGGGGACTCCAGCAGAAACGTCGCGGCATGATCCTCGACTCGCTCGCGTACTTCCGCGACACGGTCGGGGCCCCGGTCTACTTCGCGGTCTACCGCGAGGGCGAGATCGAGGTCGTGGGCGTCTCGGACACTCCGGCCAGCCCGGCCTGCGAGGAGTGGGCCGACTTCCGTGAGACCGGCCATGCGCACGCCATCGGGCAGTGCCTGCTCGGGCAACTCGACGAGAAGACGCGCAAGGACTACTACGACCGTCATCCGGTCGAGGCCATCACCCCCTATACCGTCCGCGATCTCCGGTCCCTGGAAAACCGGATCGGGGCGCTGGGGCGAATGCAGCCGGTGGTCGAACGTCAGGAATATGCCCTCGGCACGATCTGTGCCGCCATCCCGCTTACGGCCGGCGATACGGTCGCGACGATGGCCATTTCTCTACCCGTCCACCAAGAAGAACGATTGCTCTATGTAGTCAATCGGCTACGGAGTGAAGTAGGCGCGCTGTTGAGCACCCTCTCGTTCTCTATCAGTATCTGAAAACTCACTCCTTGTGATCTGCTACCGCTTCCACCACTCTTGTCAAGTGGGTCCTGGGGGATCATTCCTGGCCACTTCAACTACAGCGGGGTAGTCAATGCGCGAGTCGGTACAGGCAGAGGTCATGATGAGCTTCCTCGTTTCCGAGGAGCTCTCGTTCCGGATTCCGGTGGAACTCCGGTACGACGCACGCGACCCCTACGCGGTCCGCCTGACCTTCCACCTCCCCGGAGACGCGCCCGTGACCTGGGCGTTCGGCCGGGAGCTCCTCCTCGACGGCATCAACAAGCCGTGCGGTGACGGCGACGTGCACATCGCCCCCACCCACCCGGAGGACCTGTCCGACGTTCACATCCGCCTTCAGGTCGGCGGTGACCGGGCCCTGTTCCGCGCCAGCGCGGCGCCGCTCGTCGCGTTCCTCGACCGCACCGACCGGATCGTTCCGCTCGGACAGGAGCGCAATCTGGGCGACTTCGAGGAGAACCTCGACGAGGCCCTCGACAAGATCCTCACCGAATCGCAGCAGAACGAACAGAACGCCGGCTGACCGTCCGACCGGCCGTCGGTCCGGCCGACCAGCCGCCCGACCGGCCGTTGGTCCGGCCGACCAGCCGCCCGACCGGCCGTTGGTCCGGCCGGCCGGCCGACCGGCCGCCGGTCGGGCCGAACGACCTGCCGGCGCCTCGGCCGATCAGCGCTTGCGCCGCCGACCCCGGCCGCGGACCGGCCCCGCGGCCGGGGCGCCCGCCGGGGATCCCGGTCGGTCGGCAGAAACCACCAGCGCGGCCAGTGCCGTTGTCACGGGGACCGAGGCCACCAGACCGATCGAGCCCACCAGGGTCCGTACGATCTCCTCCGCCACCAGCTCGCTGTTGGCCACCGAACCCATGCTGCTGTTCGCGATCGAGAACAGTAGGAGCAGCGGCAGTGCGGCACCCGCGTAGGCCAGCACCAGAGTGTTGACCACCGACGCGATGTGGTCGCGACCGATCCTGATGGCCGCCCGGTAGAGCGCTCGCGGCCCCATCGAGGGGTCCGCGTGGTGCAGCTCCCACACCGCCGACGTCTGGGTGACCGTCACGTCGTCGAGCACGCCCAGCGATCCGATGATCACGCCTGCGAGCAGCAAACCGCTCATGTCGATGTCCGGGTACAGCCCGTGGATCAGCCCGGTGTTGTCGTCGGTGTTGCCGCTGAGGAACGCCCAGTCGATGAAACCCGAGCCGAGCAGCCCGATCAGCAGCAGCGACACCAGGGTGCCGAGGACGGCCACCGAGGTACGGGCGGTCAGCCCGTGGCACATGTAGAGCGCGATCAGCATGATGGCGCTCGCCCCGACCACCGCGACGACCAGCGGATTCGAACCCTGCAGGATGGCCGGGAGGATGAAGAGGGTCAGTACGCCGAAGCTGACCACCAGAGCGACCAGCGCGAACAGCCCGCGCATCCGCCCGACGACGACGACCGCGACGGCGAAGATGCCGGCCAGCAGCGCCATCGGGAGCTTGCGGTTCACGTCGATCACCGAGTACTGCAGGTCACGGGGGGCGTCCGGTGCGTACGCCACCACCACCTCCTGGCCGTCCTCCAACTGCCGCGGCGCGCCCGGCTGGACGACCTCCACGAAGGTGCGGCCCTTGTCCGGGCCGCTGGTGACCTCGACGGTGGCCTTCTTGCACTCACCGGTCGGCGCGGCCTGACCCCCACTGCCCCCGGGGGCGGCGGGGGTACCGGTCGTCGGTACCTGCGCGGCGTTCACGGATTTGCAGTCGACCTGTTCGATCGATACGACCACGCCCTGCTGGGTCTGCCGGTCGAACCCCACCCCCGTGCGCTCGTGGCCGGGGGCGCCGCCCGGCCAGAGCACCACCATGCCGACGAAGACGGCCACGGCGAAGGGGATCAGTACGGCGGCGATGACCTTGCGCAGGTGCTTCGAGACGGGGGCCGCCGGGCCGTGGCCATGACTGTGGCCGTGGCCGTGGCCGTGGGACGGACCCGGGGGGTGACCGTCCGAGCCGCCGTCCGAGACGCCCCTCGAGCCACCGTCGAAGTGGCTGTCGGAGGGTCTGTCGGAGTGCCCGCCGGGGTGCCCGTCGGACGGTCCGGGGCCCGCATGCGCGTGGCCGTTGTGGCCATGGGGCTCTGTGTGCTCGATGGGGGGCTGCGGCGAGGGCGTCACCAGCAGATCATCGCAAGAGATGAGGGGGCCCACTGTTCAGCACGCCATGGATGACGCTAGCGTGGGGGCACCTTTGCACAACGCGGGAGCTCGGAGCACCGGGCTGAGAGGACGCTGATCACCGTACGGGCATCACAGATGCGTACGGGAAGAGGCTGCGTCGACCGCCGAACCTGTTACCGGGTAATGCCGGCGTAGGGAGATCAGGTCTCATGACCATTCAGGACGCACGCACGCCTGCCGTCAGCCAGGACGCCGACGGCCAGACCGAGCGCCAGCCCGGCTGGCACAAGGGATACCTGGCGGGCTCCCGCCCCGACCTCCGGGTGCCGGTCCGCCAGGTCCACCTCACCAACGGCAAGGACGTGACGCTCTACGACACGTCCGGTCCGTACACCGACCCGCAGATCGAGACCGACGTGCGCCGCGGCCTCGCGCCGCTGCGCGAGAACTGGATCATCAGCCGCGGGGACACCGAGGAGTACGCGGGCCGCCCCGTGCGCCCCGAGGACGACGGCATCAAGCACACCTCGCCGCGCGGCGGCCTCAAGAACCTCGACGCGGTCTTCCCGGGCCGACCCCGCCAGCCCCGCCGAGGCCGTGGCGGCGCCGCCGTCACGCAGCTCGCGTACGCCCGCCGCGGCGAGATCACCCCGGAGATGGAGTACGTCGCGATCCGCGAGAACGTCTCCCCCGAGGTCGTCCGCGAGGAGATCGCCGCAGGTCGCGCCGTGCTTCCGGCGAACGTGAACCACCCCGAGATCGAGCCGATGATCATCGGCAAGCGGTTCCTGGTGAAGGTCAACGCCAACATCGGCAACTCCGCTGTCACCTCCTCCATCGAGGAGGAGGTCGACAAGATGACCTGGGCGACCAAGTGGGGCGCCGACACGGTCATGGACCTCTCGACCGGCCGCAACATCCACACCACCCGCGAGTGGGTGCTGCGCAACTCCCCCGTTCCGATCGGCACCGTCCCGCTCTACCAGGCGCTGGAGAAGGTCGACGGCCGCGCCGAGGACCTGACCTGGGAGATCTACAAGGACACGGTCATCGAACAGGCCGAGCAGGGCGTCGACTACATGACGGTCCACGCCGGCGTGTTGCTGCCCTACGTGCCGCTGACCGCCCGCCGCAAGACCGGCATCGTCTCGCGCGGTGGCTCGATCATGGCCGCGTGGTGCCTGGCGCACCACAAGGAGAACTTCCTCTACACGAACTTCGAGGAGCTCTGCGAGATCCTCGCGACGTACGACGTCACGTACTCCCTCGGTGACGGCCTGCGCCCCGGTTCGATCGCGGACGCCAACGACGCGGCCCAGTTCGCCGAGCTGAAGACGCTGGGTGAGCTGAACACGATCGCCAAGCGACACAACGTCCAGACGATGATCGAGGGCCCGGGCCACGTCCCGATGCACAAGATCAAGGAGAACATCGACCTCCAGCAGGAGATCTGCGAGGAGGCGCCGTTCTACACGCTCGGCCCGCTGACCACGGACGTCGCGCCCGCGTACGACCACATCACCTCGGGCATCGGCGCCGCGATGATCGCCTGGTGGGGCACCGCGATGCTCTGCTACGTCACGCCCAAGGAGCACCTGGGCCTGCCCAACCGCGACGACGTCAAGACCGGCGTCATCACGTACAAGATCGCGGCGCACGCCGCGGACCTGGCCAAGGGGCACCCGGGCGCTCAGGAGTGGGACGACGCCCTGTCCGACGCGCGGTTCGAGTTCCGCTGGGAGGACCAGTTCAACCTGGCCCTCGACCCGGACACGGCCCGCGAGTTCCACGACGAGACCCTCCCGGCGGAGCCGGCCAAGACCGCGCACTTCTGCTCCATGTGCGGTCCGAAGTTCTGCTCGATGAAGATCTCGCAGGACATCCGCCGTGAGCACGGTGGCGACCTGAAGGCGGAGGAGATCCAGGCGGGCATGGCGGAGAAGTCCGCCGAGTTCGCGGCCTCGGGCAGCCGCGTCTACCTGCCGCTGGCCGACTGACCTGGGCGAACGCGACCGCCCGACGGCACCGTGGGGGGAGCCGTCGGTCGGTCGCTCCCTCCTCGGGGCTGCTCACCCGCCTCGGGGCTGCCCACCTGCCTCAGGGCTGCTCACCCGACTCAGGGCTGCTCCCTCGCCTCGGCCGATGATCTGGCCGGATCACGATCATCAGCGCTTGCGAAGGAGCACGAGGAAGACGAGCGCGGAACTCGCGGCAGCGGCCGCCCACGGAGTGGGGCCGTCATCCCACGTGGCTGCGGCTGCTGCCAGGGTCAGGGCGGCGTTGAAGCCCGCAAGCCCCAGGACCGCCCCGGCCGTTCGCCCGTCTTCCATCTGCGTCCCCTGCTGTGGTCGTTCATCGCTACGGTCGTAAATGACCGTATGGGCGAGATAAAGCCCACTCAAGTGATGAACGGATCATCGTGATGGTTTCCGGACATCCCGAGGCGACCTTGCGGTATCCGGAGGGCGGACCAGGCGGCCCTCCGTACGGCCGGTGGCCGGTGCGGGTCACTGACGCCCGCACCGGGGTCACTCCGGTTCGTGTTCCGGGCCGCCGAAGTCCGGACTGGTGAAGTCCGGAGGCGTGTAGCCGGGCCGCGGACTCTCCGACGGGGATCCCGGGCTGGTGAAGTCGGGCCGGCTGTACCCCAAGTTGGGGATCCGGCCGGCCGCCGGGGTGCGGGGCGTGGGGAAGCCGGGGCCGGCGCTCGGATCGGCCAGTGCGTCCCGCAGGAAGGGCATGATGCCGCGCTCCAGCAGGGCGTGCCGCCAGGCCTCGCGGGCCCGGGCGACCTCGTCGGGTATCGCCTCCGTCTCGTCCGCCCCCACCTCGGTCGCGCTGTTGCGGACGGCCGTCACCAGCAGCCCGATCACGGCGAAGAGCAGGGCGGCCGCGGTGAGCCCGCCGAAGAGCCACCCCGCCGTCAGCATGGTTTCGGCGAAGGCCGGTTCGGGCTCGATCATCTTCAGGATGTAGCCCACGAGCAGGAAGATCAGCATGGCGGTGCCCGCCAGGACGGGCGCGAGGACCGCGACCACGGCGCCGATGCCGGCGCCGCCACCGCTGTCCTGGGCGCCGTCCTCGTCCCCCGTCGTGCCGGGCGGGGCCAGTACTTCGTCGCGTCGTTCCTCGCGGACCTTCACGTAGTGCCCGTACTCGGCGGCGGCCGCGGCCGCCAGCAGGGCGCTGGCCCCCTGGGCCATGGTGCGCAGCTGTTCGGCATTCAGCCGTTCGCCGAGGGTGGCGAGTTCGGGCCGCTCGTGCGCGGCGCGCAGCGCCTCGTCGACGAGCCGATCGAACTCCGGTCGGTCTTCGGTCAGCAGGTGCGGAGCGCTGGTCATGTGCATCCCCCGATGCTCCGTAGAAGCCGGTTTGCCCGCGTAGACCCGGGCGCCGGCACAAACGGAGGAGAGCCTGCTACGGATAGAGCGATGGTAGAGCGCCCACGCCACGCCGTGACAGGGGCTTTCCGGAAATACCCCTCTCCGTAAGCTCTCAGTCGCTCAGGGGAAGTTGTACGACAAGCAGTTTGCCCGCCATCGTCACCCCGCCGTCCATCGCGATGGCCAGCCCTTCCGCGTACACGTGCGGGCCGTCCACGGCCTCGGGGCCCCGCGACCCGTCGCCGTCCTCGGTGCCCACTTCACCGAGCAGGTACGGGATGGGGCTGTGCCCGTGGACGACGCGGCTGCCGCCGTAGGTGTCGAGGAGTTCGCGTACGGCCGCCGGGCCGGTCCCCTCGTCGCGGAAGGCGAACCGCTTGGTGAACTTGCGGAAGAGGTCCCAGGTGATGTCGGCGTCGGCGCGGTTGAGGAGCTCGTGGATGGTGTCGTTGACGTCCTCGATGGAGTCGCCGTAGTCGAGGTAGGCCGTGGTGTCGGAGTGCAGCAGCAGGTGGCCCTCCTCCAGGACGGCTGCGTCCAGGCGGGACATCCACTGCAGGTGGACGTCCTGCAGGCGCTCCATGTCGGTGCGCTGGCCGCCGTTGAGGAGCCAGGCGGCCTGGAAGGTGGCGGTGCCGGCGCCGGAGACGACCGGGGTGTCGCCGAACCGCTTGGCGCCGATGAGCAGGAGCTCGTGATTGCCCATCAGGGCCTTGCAGTAGCCGCCGGCGGCGGCGGCCTCCGCCGACAGCCGCATGACGAGGTCGATGACGCCGATGCCGTCGGGGCCGCGGTCGGTGAAGTCGCCGAGGAACCAGAGCCGGGCGTTGCCGGCGGACCAGCGGCGCTCCGCGTCGATCAGACCCTGGGCGTGGAGTTCGGTGACGAGCTCGTCGAGGTAGCCGTGGACGTCGCCGACGACGTAGAGGGGGCCGGGACCCGCGGCCTGTTCCTGGGGCACGTACTGGACCTGGACGGTGTCGCCGGGGCCGCCGAGTGCGCCGCGGCCGATGACGGGCAGGTCCCGGTAGGTCGGGGTGTAGCCCTCCAGGTCGTCCTCGTCCGGGCCCCGGGGCGCCGTGTGCGCCGGTTCGGCGTCGGGGCGCGCGTGGATGCGCGTGTCGGGGTACGGGGGCTGCTGCAGGGGCGCCTGCGGCGCGGCCGGCTGATGCGCGGGCGGCTGCGGCGGGTAGCCGGGCTGCGGCGGCACGTTCGGCGTGGCGTCCTCGTAGTACGCCGGGTATTCGCCGTACACCGGGGGCTCTCCGGGCAGCCCGGTGGACGTGGATACGGCGTACAGGGCGGGTTCGGTGACGGGAACCCGGAAGTCCCGCAGCGTGTCCGTCCGCATCGCGGGTCCCTGACCGGCCCCCTGAGTCATCGACCCCTCCACCACCGTCGCGCTGCCGTACACCTGCGGACCCTCCTGACCTCCAAGGAGGAGGGTCCGTGATGTCGTGCGCCCATCATAGGAATGCGGCTCGCGCTCTGTGACGCACCAGGGGTAGTGAATCCTTTACGGAGCCGATCGTTCCTGCCGTTTTCTCCCGATATCGGCGTTGCGGAAATCCTCGACCGGTCCCTGGTTGGTGCTCAGTCGGTCCTCGGATGGTCCTTGGACGGTCCGAGGTCGGCCCGTCGGCAGGCCGACCGGACGGTCTGTCGGTCAGTCCTGGGCCGGCGAACGGGGCGGGCTGATGGTCGTGCGGGGCTGCCTGCGCTGTGAAGAGGTACGGATGATGAGTTCGGTCGGGACGACCTGTTCGACGGGGCGTCCGGTGTCCACTCCCTCGATCGCATCGATGAGCAGTTGCACGACGGCGGTGCCGATGCGGCGGGGTTTGAGGGACAGGGTGGTGATGGGCGGCTCGGTGTTGGCGTAGACGGTGGATTCGCTGCAGCACACGAGCAGCAGGTCCTCGGGGACGCGCAGGCCGTAGCGGCGGGCGGCGGCGAGCAGATCGGTGCCGTTGGGGTCGAAGAGCCCGTAGACCGCGTCGGGCCGGTCGGGGCGGGCGAGGAGCCGGTCGGCGGCGACGGCGCCCGCGCACGGGTCGTGGGCGGGGTAGGACTCGTAGACGGGGTCCTGGCCGACGCGCTCGCACCAGCTGAGGTAGGCGGTGGTGGAGAGCCGGGTGTAGGTGTCGGTGGTGGTCCCGGTCAGCAGTCCGATCCGGCGGGCGCCGGCGGCGGCGAGGTGGTCGAGCAGGCCGAGTACGGCGGCCTCGTGGTCGTTGTCGACCCAGGCGGTGACGGGGAGGGAGCCTGCGGGGCGGCCGTCGGAGACCACGGGCAGGCCTTGGCGGACCAGTTCGGTGACGACGGGATCGTGGTCGGAGGGGTCGATGACGACGGTGCCGTCGAGGGCGACGTTGGACCACACGTCGTGTCGGGAGGTGGCGGGGAGGATGACCAGGGCGTAGCCGCGGGCGAGCGCGGCGGAGGTGGCGGCCCTGGCCATCTCGGCGAAGTAGGCGAATTCGGTGAAGGTGAAAGGTTCATCCCCGTACGTCGTCACGGTCAGGCCGATGAGGCCGGACTTGCCGGTACGGAGGGTGCGGGCGGCGGCCGAGGGGCGGTAGCCCAGCCGGTCGGCCACTTCGCGAACGTGGCGGCGGGTGGCGTCGGGCAGCCGTCCCTTGCCATTGAGCGCGTCGGAGACGGTCGTGATGGAGACGCCCGCCGCTGCGGCCACGTCCCTGATGCCGGCCCGGCCCTGTCGGCCGGCGGCCCGCCGGGTGGTCTCGGTCCGGCTCACCTGATGCTTCCCTGCTGCTGTCATGGCGAGCCGATAGTAGGGCTCGGTGGGGAGGGTGGTCTGGGTGCATATGCAGGCATGGACAGGCACGTTTCTGCATGGTTCGCCACCCCCAATGACCTTGGAAATGAAGGTCATTGGTCGCTGGGGGTGAGTGTGAAGCTTGTCGTCGGGTCCGGGCATGCCAAAACGATGTGATCTCGGGCCGTTCTCAACTCACCTGCACGAGGGATGCGCGCCACGGCGCAGGCCACCGGCGCGCGCATATATGCGTGCGCTCCCCCGCATTCCTGGCGCCCCCATTCTCGGAACGGCGGAATCCTCATAAGGTGAGCAGTATTGAGTCGACGGCGACGTCGTAGTGGACGGTCGAGGAGGACCTGCGGTGAGCGAGAAGAGCCCGAAGCTGCGCGCCGAGCTGGACGGCATTCCGACGTACAAGCCCGGCAAGCCGGCTGCCGCGGGAGGGCCTGTCGCGTACAAGCTGTCCTCGAACGAGAACCCGTACCCGCCGCTGTCGGGCGTGCTGGAGACCGCGGTCGCCGCGGCCGGGAACTTCAACCGGTACCCCGACATGGCCTGCACCGGCCTCGTGAACGAGCTCGCCGAGCGCTTCGGCGTGCCGGTCGAGCACATCGCCACGGGCACCGGCTCGGTCGGCGTGGCCCAGTCGCTGATCCAGTCGACCGCCGGGCCGGGCGACGAGGTGATCTACGCCTGGCGCTCCTTCGAGGCGTACCCGATCATCACGCAGATCTCGGGCGCGACCTCGGTGCGGGTCCCGCTGACCGACGGCGACGTCCACGACCTGGACGCGATGGCCGCGGCGATCACCGACCGGACCCGGCTGATCTTCGTTTGCAACCCGAACAACCCCACCGGCACGGCCGTGCGCCGCGCCGAGCTGGAGCGCTTCCTGGACCAGGTGCCCTCGGACGTCCTGGTGGTCCTGGACGAGGCGTACCGCGAGTTCGTGCGGGACGCGGACGTACCGGACGGCATCGAGCTCTACCGCGACCGCCCGAACGTCGCCGTGCTGCGTACGTTCTCCAAGGCGTACGGCCTGGCCGGTCTGCGGGTCGGCTTCGCGGTCGCGCACGAGCCGGTCGCGGCGGCGCTGCGCAAGACGGCGGTGCCCTTCGGCGTCAGCCAGCTCGCGCAGGACGCGGCGGTGGCTTCGCTGCGCGCCGAGGACGAGCTGATGGGCCGCGTCGGGGCGCTGGTGAGCGAGCGCACGCGGGTGCACGAGACGCTGGTCGCCCAGGGTTGGACCGTTCCGGACACGCAGGCGAACTTCGTGTGGATGCGGCTGGGTGAGCGGACCGCCGAGTTCGCGGCTGCCTGCGAGAAGGCCGGTGTGGTGGTCCGGCCCTTCGCGGGCGAGGGCCTGCGGGTCACGATCGGTGAGACCGAGGCGAACGACCTCTTCCTGCACACGGCCGAGGCGTTCTTCAAGGAGCTCTAGAAGGTAAGGGTCAGGCGAGTTCCACGCGGACGGGATCGCCGTCGCGGACGGTGGACAACAGGCGGGGGTCGCCGTCGAACGAGCCGAGCACGTTGCACGGGCTCGCGAGGCGGCTCTCGCCTCCGCGTGAGATGGGTGTGGGGCCGTAGGGCAGCGCGAGGGCGTCGCCCTCGGTCCAGAACGCGACCGTGCCGGGGGCGACGACCTGCTGGGCGTCGTCCTCCAGGGCGACAGTGACCCCGGTGTCGAAGTAGACCTCCTCGCCCCAGGTGTTGGCGGAGGCGGAAATCGGAAGGGCCTCGGCCAGCGCCTTGCTGGTCGGGGTCTCGTCGAGGGTTGCGGTGAGCTGGCCCGCGGGCCAGGAGATTCGTATCTGCATGAGCCGAATTCAACAATCTGTTGAATCGATTGGCTAGAGGGGTACCCCGCTCGAAGGTGGCCGAGAGTGGTGCGACATAATGCTTGTGAATGTGAACGCGTTCACAAGCGTGTCCTGCTTCCTCCCGATATGGAGGGAACCCGCCAGGCAGACTGCGGCTGTGACCACGGCGACGACAAGGAGAAGACGACGTGGACCTAGCTTTGGCGCCGGAGACATTGGCGCGATGGCAGTTCGGTATAACGACCGTCTACCACTTCCTGTTCGTACCCCTGACGATCTCGCTCGCCGCCCTGACGGCGGGCTTGCAGACGGCGTGGGTGCGCACCGAGAAGGAGAAGTACCTCAGAGCCACGAAGTTCTGGGGGAAGCTCTTCTTGATCAATATCGCGATGGGTGTCGTCACCGGCATCGTCCAGGAGTTCCAGTTCGGCATGAACTGGTCCGACTACTCGCGATTCGTCGGCGACATCTTCGGGGCCCCCCTGGCCTTCGAAGCGCTGATCGCCTTCTTCTTCGAGTCGACCTTCATCGGTCTGTGGATCTTCGGCTGGGACAAGCTGCCGAAGAAGATCCACCTGGCGTGCATCTGGATGGTGTCCATGGGCACCGTCCTGTCCGCCTATTTCATCCTGGCGGCCAATTCCTGGATGCAGCACCCGGTCGGGTACCGCATCAACGAAGAGCGGGGCCGGGCCGAGCTCACCGACTTCTGGCTCGTACTGACCCAGAACACCGCGCTCACCCAGTTCTTCCACACGATCACGGCCGCCTTCCTGGTCGGCGGCGCGTTCATGGCCGGCATCTCCGCCTTCCACCTGGCACGCAAGAAGCACGTCCCCGTGATGCGGAGCTCGCTGCGCCTCGGCCTGATCGTCATGATCATCGCTGGTATGGGCACGGCGATCAGCGGTGACCTGCTCGGCAAGGTGATGTACAAGCAGCAGCCCATGAAGATGGCCGCTGCGGAAGCGCTGTGGGACGGCGAGGCGCCCGCGCCCTTCTCCGTCTTCGCCTACGGAGACGTCGACAAGGGCCACAACAAGGTCGCGATAGAGATCCCCGGCCTGCTGTCCTTCCTGGCCAACGACGACTTCACCTCATTCGTCCCGGGCATCAACGACGTCAACAAGGCCGAGCAGGAGAAGTACGGCCCCGGCGACTACCGGCCCAACATCGCCGTCGCCTACTGGGGCTTCCGCTGGATGATCGGCTTCGGCATGGCCTCCCTCGGCATCGGAGCACTGGGCCTGTGGCTGACCCGCAAGCGGTTCATGCTGCCGGCGCAGCTGCGGACCGGGGAGGACGAGGTCCCGCACCTGGTCCTCTTCAAGAAGCCGCTGAGCCCGAAGTTCACCAACCTGTACTGGATCGTCGCGCTCTGGACGATGGGCTTCCCGCTCATAGCCAACTCCTGGGGCTGGATCTTCACCGAGATGGGTCGCCAGCCCTGGGTCGTCTACGGAGTCCTGCGCACCAGGGACGCGGTCTCGCCGAACGTGTCCCAGGCCGAGGTGCTCACCTCGATGATCGGGTTCACGCTCCTGTACGCGGTGCTGGCCGTGATCGAGGTCAAGCTCCTCGTCAAATACGTCAAGGCCGGACCGCCCGAACTCACCGAGGCAGACCTCAACCCACCCACCAAGATCGGTGGGGACGACAAGAACCCCGACCGGCCGATGGCCTTCTCGTACTGAGGCCGAGGAGCGCACACCATGCAACTCCACGATGTCTGGTTCGTACTCATCGCCGTCCTGTGGACCGGCTACTTCTTCCTGGAAGGCTTCGACTTCGGAGTCGGCGTACTGACCAAGCTGCTCGCCCGTGACCGCACGGAGAAGCGGGTCCTGATCAACACGATCGGGCCCGTGTGGGACGGGAACGAGGTCTGGCTGCTCACCGCGGGCGGTGCCACCTTCGCCGCCTTCCCCGACTGGTACGCCACCCTCTTCTCGGGCTTCTACCTGCCGCTGCTGCTCATCCTGATCTGCCTCATCATCCGTGGCGTCGCCTTCGAGTACCGGCACAAGCGCCCCGAGGACCGGTGGCAGACCAACTGGGAACACGCGATCTTCTGGACCTCGCTGATCCCCGCGTTTCTGTGGGGCGTCGCCTTCGCCAACATCGTGCGCGGCGTCAAGATTGACGAGAACAAGGAGTACGTCGGGACCTTCCTCGACCTGCTCAACGTCTACTCGATCCTCGGCGGACTGGTCACCCTCACCCTGTTCACCTTCCACGGCACGGTCTTCACCTCGCTCAAGACCGTCGGTGACATCCGCGACCGCTCGCGGAAGCTGGCGACCCGGCTGGGCGTGGTCACCGCCGTGCTGGCCCTGGTCTTCCTGATCTGGACCCAGGTCTCGCGCGGCGACGGCCAGAGCCTGATCGCGATGATCGTCGCGGTGCTGGCGCTGGTCGGGGCCCTCGGCTTCAACCTGGTCGGCCGCGAGGGCTGGTCGTTCGCACTGTCCGGGGTCACCATCGCGGCGGCCGTCGCGATGCTCTTCCTCACGCTCTTCCCGAACGTCATGCCGTCCTCGCTGAACGAGGCCTGGAACCTCACGGTCACCAACTCCTCGTCCAGCGCGTACACCCTGAAGATCATGACCTGGTGCGCGGCCGTGGCCACCCCGCTCGTACTGCTCTACCAAGGCTGGACGTACTGGGTGTTCCGCAAGAGGATCGGGACCCAGCACATCGTCGATGTGCACTGAGCCCTGAACCGAGTCCCCGCGACGTATGACCCGCCCGTCCGGCTGACGACTTCCCCGAGGGGATGTTTCACGTGAAACCGATCGACCCGCGCCTGCTGCGGTACGCCCGTTCCACCCGCCTCTTCCTGGGGGCGGTGGTGGCCCTGGGGCTTGCCAGGGCGGGGTTGGTCGTCGGTCAGGCGATGCTGATCGCCGAGATCGTGGTCGGAGCCTTCGAGCGGGGGCTCGACGGCCAGGCCCTCCGGACGCCACTGCTACTGCTCGCGGCGGTGGCGCTCGGACGCGGGCTGATCGCCTGGCTCACGGAACTGGCCGCGCACCGGGCGGGCGCGGCGGTCAAGTCGGAGCTGCGGGGCAGGCTGCTGGACCGGGCCGCGGAGCTCGGGCCCGGCTGGCTGGCCGGCCAGCGGACGGGATCGCTGGTGTCACTGGCCACCCGGGGCGTGGACGCGCTCGACGACTACTTCTCCCGCTACCTGCCCCAGCTGGGGCTCGCGGTGGTCGTGCCGGTCGCCGTGCTGGCCCGCGTCGTCACCGAGGACTGGGTGTCGGCGGCCATCATCGTGGTGACGCTGCCGCTGATCCCCGTGTTCATGATCCTCATCGGCATGGCCACCCAGTCCCGGATGGACCGCCAGTGGCGGCTGCTGTCCCGGCTCTCCGGGCACTTCCTCGACGTGGTGGCCGGGCTTCCCACCCTGAAGGTCTTCGGCCGGGCCAAGGCGCAGGCCGAGTCGATCCGCAAGATCACCGATGACTACCGGCGCGCGACGATGCGGACCCTGCGCATCGCCTTCCTCTCTTCCTTCGCCCTGGAACTGCTGGCGACGCTGTCGGTGGCCCTGGTGGCCGTGACCATCGGCATGCGGCTGGTCCACGGCGAACTGGACCTCTACACCGGGCTGGTCATCCTCATCCTGGCGCCCGAGGCCTACCTGCCGCTGCGGCAGGTGGGGGCCCAGTACCACGCTGCCGCCGAAGGGCTGGCGGCCGCCGAGGAGATCTTCGAGGTCCTGGAGACCCCCACCACCGGTACGGCCGGTACCGCCGAGCTGCCGGGCGGCGCTCCCCTGCGGATCGAGATCGAGGGGATCGCCGTCCGCTACGAGGGCCGCGGCGAGGACTCGCCCCGGCCGGTCTCGCTCACGGTCGGGCCGGGGGAGTGCGTGGCCCTCACCGGGCCGAGCGGAGCGGGGAAGTCCACCCTGCTCCAGGTGTTGCTGGGATTCGTGACGCCGACCGCCGGGCGGGTCCGGGTCGCGGGCGTGGACCTGGCCGAGCTGTCGCCGGCGCAGTGGCGGCAGCAGATCGCCTGGGTGCCACAGCGGCCGCACCTGTTCGCAGGAACGATCGCAGAGAACGTGCGGCTGGCCCGTAAGGGGGCCTCCGAGGCCGATGTGACCGAGGCGTTGAAGGACGCCGGGGCCTGGGAGTTCGTGACCGCGCTGCCGCGCGGGGTGGAGACCCCGCTGGGCGAGGGCGGTGTGGGACTGTCCGCCGGTCAGCGGCAGCGGCTGGCCCTGGCACGCGCGTTCCTCGCGGACCGGCCCGTGCTGCTGCTGGACGAGCCGACGGCGGCGCTGGACGGCGAGACCGAGGCGGGGATCGTGGACGCGGTCCGGCGGCTGTCCGTCGGGCGGACCGTGCTGTTGGTGGTGCACCGGCCGGCGCTGCTCGCCGTCGCGGACCGGGTGGTGGCGATGGAGGCGGGCGACGACCCCGAGGAGCCGTTCGCCGAGGGGACGCTCCCCCGCCGTGCCGCTTCCCCGGTCGGCGCCGAGCTGCTGTCCTCCTCCGGCGCAGCCGGTGACCGCGGCGAGCACGTCCCGGATGCCGGGGAGTGGATCCTCGGCGCGGCGCGCGAGCGGGCGGAGGCCGGCGGCGGCTCGGGCCCGGCCGGCTCGGGTGCGGCCGCGTCCGGTGCGGCTGGTTCGGGCCCGGTCGGTTCGGGCCTGGCAGGTTCGGGCGCGGCCGATGATCCGCTGCGCCGGGTGCGGGCGGTCGCCCGGGCGTGGCAAGGGCGGTTCAGGCTCGGGCTGTTGCTCGGGGCGCTGGCCGTCGGATGCAGCGTCGGCCTGATGGCCGTGTCGGGCTGGCTGATCTCGCGGGCCTCACAGCAGCCGCCCGTGCTCTACCTGATGGTGGCCGTCACGGCCACCCGCGCCTTTGGAATGGGCCGCGCCGTCTTCCGTTACGCCGAGCGGCTCGTCTCGCACGACGCCGTGCTGCGGATGCTCGCCGATCTGCGGGTCTCCGTCTACCGCCGACTGGAGCGCATCGCGCCCGCCGGGCTGCGCGAGCACCGGCGCGGGGACCTGCTGGCCCGGCTGGTGGCCGACACCGACACACTGCAGGACTACTGGCTGCGCTGGCTGCTGCCCGTCGGTACGGCCGTGCTCGTCGGATCGGGTTCGGTCGCCTTCACCGCATGGCTGCTGCCGGAGGCCGGAGCCGTACTCGCCGTCGGACTGCTCGCCGCCGGTGTCGCGGTACCGCTGGTCAGCGGTGCCTGCGCCCGCCGTGCGGAGCGAAGGCTCGCGCCGGCCCGGGGCGAACTCGCCACCCGGGTGGCTGATCTGCTCACCGGGACCGCGGAGCTGACCGTGGCCGGTGCGCTGGAGGACCGCAAGGGCCGGACGCGCGAGAGCGACGGCTTGCTGACGCGCATCGCCGCGCGGGGCTCGGCCGCGGCCGGGCTGGGTGGCGGCCTGTCGGCCCTGGTGTGCGGGCTCACCGTCGTGGCCGCCGCGGCCGTTGCCGCGAACGCAGTCCAGGACGGACGGCTGTCCGGGGTTGCCATGGCCGTCGCGGTCCTGACGCCGCTGGCCGCCTTCGAGGCGGTGAACGGACTTCCGCTCGCCGTCCAGTACCGCCAGCGGGTGCGCCGTAGTGCCGAGCGGGTCTACGAGGTCATCGACGCGCCGGTCCCGGTCGCCGAGCCGGAACAACCCGCCGCGGCCCCCGCCTCGCCGTTCCCGCTGCGGCTGACGGGGCTCACCGCCCGCCACCCCGGCCAGGAGCGTGCCGCGCTGCGGGACGTGGAGCTGACCCTGGAGGCCGGCCGCCGCATCGCCGTCGTCGGTCCCTCGGGGTCCGGCAAGACCACCCTGGCCCAGGTCCTGCTCCGGTTCCTGGACCCGGCCGAAGGCGCGTACAGCCTGGGCGGGAGCGACGCGCGCACGCTCGACGGCGACGACGTACGGGTCCTCGTGGGCCTGTGCGCCCAGGACGCGCACATCTTCGACAGCTCGGTACGGGAGAACCTGCGCCTGGCCCGGACCGGGGCGAGCGAGGAGCAGCTGCGGCAGGCGCTGGCCGCGGCCCGGCTGTTGGAGTGGGCCGACGGCCTTCCGGACGGGCTGGACACGTTGGTCGGCGAGCACGGCGAGCGGATCTCGGGTGGTCAGCGCCAGCGGCTGGCCCTGGCCCGGGCGCTGCTCGCGGACTTCCCTGTGCTGGTCCTGGACGAGCCGGCCGAGCATCTGGACCTGGCCACGGCGGACGCCCTGACGGCGGACCTGCTGGCCGCGACCGAGGGCCGGACCACCGTGCTGATCACACACCGGCTGGCCGGCCTGGAGGCGGTCGACGAGGTGCTCGTGCTGGACCGCGGCGAGGTCGTGCAGCGCGGCCCGTACGCGGAGCTGGCCGCCGCCGAGGGGCCGTTGCAGCAGCTGCTGGCGCGCGAAAGGGCAACGGACGGCACTTTGGCCAACTTTCCCCGCCAATAGGGACTAACTACGCTCAGGGCCATGTCAGCGCAGCAGTCGCAGGAATCGCCGGATCCTTCACCGGGTCCATCATTTGACCCGCTGCCGGGTCCGTTGCCGGGAACGCCGGGAAGGCCGGGAGCTGCGGAAACTGAGGGAGCTTCGGACCCCCTGATGGCTGCCACCCAGGCCACCAGAAGTCTGCAGGGACTGTCCACCGAGCTCACGGCCCGAGTACCGCAACTGCTGGAGGCCATGAGGTCGGTCGGGACCGGGCTGGAGCTGCACTCGACGCTGGACCGCATCTGCGAGACCGCGGCCGAGCTCGCAGACGCCCGCTACGCGGCGATCGGGGTCGTCGACACGGAGGGCCGCGGACTCTCGGACTTCGTCACCCACGGGATCAGCTCCGCGCAGGCCCGGAAGATCGGACACCGCCCCGACGGGAAACGGGGCCTGCTCGGAGCGCTGATCTCGCACTCCGACACGGTGCGGCTCGCCGATCTGACGAAGGACCCGCGCTCGGCGGGGTTCCCGCCGCACCACCCGCCCATGAAGACCTTCCTCGGAGTGCCGATCCGGGTGCAGGGAGAGATCTTCGGCAATCTCTACCTCGCCGAGAAGAACGGCGGCGGCGAGTTCAACGACTACGACGTCCACATGGTCCGGGTACTGGCCACCGAGGCGGGCATCGCCATCGGCAACGCCCGGCTGTACGAGGCCGCCACGCAGCGCGAGCGCTGGATCGACGGCTCGGTGGCCGTCACCACCGCTCTCCTGTCCGGCGGTGACGCGGACGATGCGCTCGCTGTGGTCGCCGAACAGGCCCGCCGGCTGGCCGACTCCGCCGCCGGGATCGTCATGCTGCCGGCCGAGGAGGGCGGGATGGAGATCGTCGCCGTCTCCTCCGAGAACCCGGCCACCTCGCTCGGTGTGGTGATGGGGGCCGAGAGCCCGGTGGTGGACCGGCTGCTGGAGGGCGAGCCGGTCTTCGTGGACGACGCCGCGTCCGATCCCCGCATGGCCAGCAAGCTCACCAGCCGGTACGGCCCGTGCATGCTGCTGCCGCTGCAGAGCGGCGGGCGGGTGCTGGGCGCGCTGGTCACCCCCCGGGCCCGCGGTGGGCGTCCGTTCACCGAGGCCGAGCGGACCCTGGCCACCCAGTTCGCCTCGCAGGCGGCGCTCGCCCTGATGATGGCCGAGGCACAGCGCGACCGCGAGCGGCTGGCGGTGTTCGAGGACCGCGACCGGATCGCCCGCGACCTGCACGACCTGGTCATCCAACGGCTCTTCGCCACCGGGTTGATGCTGGAGGGCGCCCAGCGCCGGTCCATCGTCCCCGAGGTGCGCGACGGCGTGGGCAAGGCCGTGGACGAACTGGACGTGACGATTCAGGAGATCCGCACCGCGATCTTCGCCCTCCAACAGGGTCCGGCGGAGGCTCCGTCCGGGTTGCGTACCCGAGTGCTGCGGGAGATCAACATGGCCGCGGTGCCCCTGGGCTTCAAGCCCGCGCACCGCTTCCTCGGCCCGGTCGACACGGTCGTCGGTGAGCTGGTGGGCAAGAACCTGATCGCCGCGCTGCGTGAGGCCCTGTCGAACGCCTTCCGTCACGCCGAGGCGACCCGGATCGACGTGGTCATCGACTCCACCATCACGCTCGCCGACGGCCGCCCTGGGGTCCGGCTGGAGGTAGCCGACGACGGGGTGGGCATCCCGCAGGGCGGCCGCCGCAGCGGGCTGCGGAACCTGCGCCGACGGGCCGAGTCGTTGGGCGGCGCGAGCTCGTACGGGCCGGGCATCGGCGAGGACGGAGGCGGGACCACCGTGGTGTGGGAGGCCCCGCTCCAACCCGATGTCTAGAGACGGCCTTAGGCCTGCTGTCCCGCGGTGCGTTCGGCCAAGATGCGCTCGATGACGAGGGCGACCCCGTCCTCGTTGTTGGCGACCGTACGGCCGGAGGCGGCCGCGATCACATCGGGGTGGGCGTTGCCCATGGCGTACGAGGTGCCCGCCCAGCTGAGCATCTCCACGTCGTTCGGCATGTCCCCGAAAGCGACGACCTCGGCGGGGGAAATGCCCCGCTCGGCGCAGCACAGTGCCAGGGTGCTCGCCTTGGACACGCCCGGCCCGCTGATCTCGAGCAGCGAGGTGGGACTGGACCGGGTGATCGACGCGTACCCACCGGCTGCGGACCGCGCCAGCGCCAGGAACTCGTCCGGGGCCAGCTCGGCATGGTGCGCCAACAGCTTCAGCACGGGCGCGGAGCTTTCGTCCGTGTCCTCGTGCAGCAGCTTCTCGGCAGTGGCGACCCGGGCACCCGGGTCCTTGAAGAAGGGCGGGTACGCCGGCTCGTAATTGATGCCGGTGGTCAGCTCGACCGCGAAGGAGGTGCCAGGTGCCGCGGCCCGTAGGGCATCGACGACGGCGAGGGCTGCCACCCGCGGAAGGGCTCTGACCTGCACGAACTCACGTCCGGCATGTAGATCGACCACCGCCGCGCCATTGGCGCAGATCGCCAGGCCGTGGCCGTGGACATGATCGCTGACCACATCCATCCAGCGGGCCGGGCGGCCGGTGACGAAGAAGACCTCGATCCCGGCCTCCTCGGCGGCGGCGAGTGCGGCGACCGTGCGGGGCGAGACGGACTTGTCGTCGCGCAGCAGGGTGCCGTCGAGGTCGGTGGCGATCAGCCGGGGCGTGGGGGTTGGCCCGTCCGGGCACTGGGGAGCCGAGGTCACGGCTCCATCTTCGCCCATGGCCGAAGAGGTCCTGACCATGGGCAGGGGCTCTGATCTCGGGTGATGTTTCACGTGAAACGGCGCCGTTTCACGTGAAACATCGGCTCACCGTAGGCTCGAAGCATGAGTCTGCGTCTGAGCACGGTGATCCTTCCGGTACGTCGATGGCACGAGGGAGGACGCGATCAGTGGCTCCGGGCCGAGCAGCTCGGGTTCCACACGGCCTACACCTACGACCACCTGTCCTGGCGCACGTTCCGCGACGGCCCGTGGTTCGGCGCGGTGCCCACCCTGACGGCAGCGGCCACCGCCACTGAGCGGCTGCGCCTGGGCACGCTCGTCACCTCGCCGAACTTCCGTCACCCGGTGACCCTCGCCAAGGACCTCATGAGCCTGGACGACGTCTCCGGCGGGCGCATCACCCTCGGCATCGGCGCGGGCGGCAACGGCTTCGACGCGACCACGCTGGGCCAGGAGGCATGGTCCCCGCGTGAGCGCGCCGATCGCTTCGCCGAGTTCGTGCCGCTGCTGGACCGCCTGCTGACCGAGGGCTCGGTGACCCACGAGGGGACCTTCTACTCCGCCGAGGAGGCCCGCAACATCCCCGGCTGTGTGCAGCGGCCCCGGCTGCCGTTCGCGGTCGCCGCGACCGGACCGCGCGGCATGCGGCTCGCCGCCCGACACGGCCAGGCCTGGGTGACCACGGGCGACCCGAAGCTCTTCGAGGAGGGCACGCCCGAGCAGTCGCGCGAGGCCCTGCGCGGGCAGCTCGAGCGGCTCGGCAAGGCCTTCCTGGAGATCGGGCGGGACCTGGAGCCCGTGGAGAAGATCCTCTTGACCGGCTTCACGCCGGAAGCCAACACCGTGCTGCAGTCCGTGGACGCGTTCGTCGACTTCGCCGGCCGGCACCGCGATCTGGGGTTCACCGAGGTGGTGATCCACGCCCCGATCCCGGACTCCGAGTTCGCCGCCGACGAGGCCGTGTTCGAGAAGATCGCCACCGAGGCCCTGGCCCAGCTCGACGGCTGATCCACCGGTCGTCGTCGCCACTCGCACGAGCAGCGACGACGACCGACAAGACGCCCCCTAATCCCTGTCGTTCAACTGCGCGAGCAGGCGCTCCGCGGACGGCAGGAGCCAGTCCGGCACGTCGTCCTTGGGCAGCGCCCGCGCCTCGTCGATCAGCGCGGAGACGCGCGCGGCGCCCGCGTCCGCGTCACCCCGCTCCTGCTCGGTCCAGGCCGCGTTGTTCAGGCACTGGAACCGGTCCCGCAGATGGTCGGGGCCGAGCTCGGCGTAGACCCGGGCGGCCCGGTCCCACAGTTCGATCTCCTTCAGGCGCAGCCCGTCGACCTCCGCGGGGCTCAGCCGGGACGCCGATTCCGCCCGTGCATCGGCGATGCCCTGGTCCTCGTCCCCGCCCTTCTCGTCCTCCTGGTCAGCGGCTTCGTCGGACTGCTCGTTCGTGTTGACGTGCCGGTCGAGCACTTGCGCCAGCTGGTGCCAGGTCTGGGCGAGTTCGGACCGCAGCACAGCGGCTCCGGGATCCGCCGCCAGGGCCGCCTCCAGTACCTCGGCAGCCTCCTCGATCCGCTTCCGGGCCTGCGACACCGTCGTGACGGTGACCTCCTCACGCAGTCCCAGCCAGGCCAGGGAGCGCAGGATCCGCACCTCGGCGACCGGGACCTCGCCGGTCAGCCGGTGCAGCTCCAGGGCCCGCTCGTACGCGGCGACCGCCTCCACGGCCAGTCCCGCGTCGTCCAGGGTGTCGGCGGCCGAATGCGCGAGGCTCGCCTGTGGACGCGGATCCTCCCAGCCCTTGGTGACCTCTGCCGCCAGCAGGTACTGCTCCGCTGCCGGCCGGGGTTCGTTCAGCCGGCGCAGCAGATCGCCCAGGAGCTCCCGCACGGACACCGCCTGCTGGTCGCCGTGCTCCAGCAGGTCCGCCAGCGCCGACTGCAGGACCTCCGCCGCCTCGGCGTTCCGGCCGTGCTCCGCGTACGCCCGGGCCAGCAGCAGCCGGGCATGCGCACCGCCGTCGGCCGTGAGTGCGGCCTGGTCGAACCAGTGGGCTGCGGCCAAGGCGTGCTCCGCGCTCTCCGTGGCCGCGTCGCCCCGCCGCAGCAGGATGTCCGCGAGGGTCAGCCGTACGACGCCCTGCGTCTCGGCGTCGGTCACCTCGGCGACGTGCTCCAGTGCGGAGCGCGCCGCGGCCTCCGCCTCCTCGGGCCGCTCCAGCGTCATCAGCACCCCGGCCCGCAGTACCAGCGGGTCCACGGCCTGCCACGGCCGGCCGGCCCCGGCGGCCCGCGCGGCGGACGACGCGAGCAGGGGCACGGCCCGTTCCGGGTCGCCCTGTGTCAGGGCCACCCGGCCCAGCATCTCCTCGGCCTCAGCCACCAGGTCCGCCAGGGTGCCCTCGTGAGTGGCGATGAAGTCGGTCAGCTCGGCGGCCAGCTCCCCGTGGTGGTCGTCGTGGTCATGGTCGTGGTGGTCGTGGTCGTCGTCCGTCTCCACCGAGCGCAGGTACGACTCCATCCGGATCGTCCACAGTTCCACGAGCGCGATGCGCCGGGCCCGCAGCGGCTCGGCGGCGTCCAGTGCCTGGGCGGACCGCAGGGCGACACGCAGCAGCTTCCGGACCTCCGTCGGCGCGGCTGCGGACTGTGCTGCCACACCGGCCAGCCGCAGCTCCGCGAGCGCCGCGCGCTCGGCGAGGCCGAGCGCGCGGTAGTCGTCCCGGACCGCCCTCAGCAGCTCCGGCGCCTCCGCGGCTCCGCTCCGTCCGGCGGCCAGGGCCTGCTGGTCCGCGAGGTCGGCGCGGAGCAGCGGATCGGCCTCCGGGTGCGCGTCCAGTCGTACCGCCACCTCGGCCCACAGCGCGTCCGTACCCGGATGGCTCAGGTCCCGGGCACGGCGGGCCCGCTCCACCAGCTCGGTGAAGGCGGCGGCCGTCCCGGCCGTCCCGGGCTCGGGACGAGCAGGGGCCGAGGCGGTCTGCGGCAGCGCCGCACTGCGCACCCCCAGCGGCAGCTCGGTCAACAGCGGCTCGCGGCCCATCTGTGCGAGGAACCGGTCCGAGACCCGGGTCGTGCCGTTGCGCGCGTCGAACTGCCGGGCGATGTCCAGGCAGCCCGCGTACAGGACCTCGTACAACTCGTCGATGGTTCGAGGGCTTCCTTCGTAGGGCACGGCCGGGGTCCGCCCGTGCCCCAGCTCCCGCAGGCGGCGCAGCAGCACGAGGATGCTGCCGTGGAAGTCCAGCCGGTCGTCGAGGTTGGCGAGCGGAGCCACATGGGCGGCGTGTTCGGCCAGGATCTCCAGGCCGCGCGATTCGTTGCCGGTGAGTGCGCAGAACTCGATGTGCTTGCCGACCGACGGCAGCAGGCTCTCGTTGCCGCGGGCCATGCGGTAGCCGCGCAGGTGGTGGGAGCGCGCCTCGTCGGCCCGGCCGAGCCGCAGCAGTGGCAGCAGCGAGGTGGCGAGCAGCCGGTGGGGCTCCTCGGCGCAGGTCAGTTCGCCGTCGAGCACCGGCTTCCACAGCTCCAGGGCCTCGGCGTCGTCGCCGTGCAGGGCGGCGTATTGACCCTGCCCGTTGAGTTCGCAGGCCCGGCAGTCGCTCATGTCGTCGCGCTCGGCGGCCAGCCAACTCCGGAAGGCCCGCTCGGCGCGCTCGTCCTCGCCGATCGCGTCGGCCAGCCACATCTCGGCCTCGCGAACGGGCCGCTCGCTGTAGCCGGCGATCCGGTAGCGGCGTTCCATCTCGTCCAGCCAGCCGGTGGCCGACTCCAGCGGGATCCCGGGAGAGTCTGAGATGGCCGTGGCCACCCACTTGAACTGCCAGAACAGCGAATGAGCCTCCCAGTGGGAGAAGGCGCCCGGGTCCTTGTCGTACTCCTGGAGCAGCCGGGCGAAGGGGACCAGCATGTTGGACGACTCGGAGCTGTAGAGGTAGGCGTTGATCAGGTTGTCCAGGGCCTCGCGGAACAGGGCCCGGTCGCCGCTCGTCTCCGCCGCGCCGGCCAGGGCTTCGGCGTGCGCGTTGCGTACGGCGCCGTTCGGCGATTCGCGGTTCTCCGCCAGACCCCGCACGATCTCCTCGCGCGTCAGCGTCGTCATTTCTGTTCCTCCTGGGCGTCGCGGGAATCGGTGGAGTGGGTCGCCCATTCCAGGAGTCCGAGGAAGGCCCGGTTGAGCAGGGTGGAGTCGGCGGGGCGCAGCGGCCGCTGGGACATCAGCAGGGCCTGCCCGTAGAGCGATTCGACGGCCGTGCCGGTCAGCGCCTCGTCGGGCAGCGCGGAGATCCGGCGGATGAGCGGGTTGTTGTGGTTGAGGACCAGACGGGCGCGCGGCGCGGAGCCGCGCAGCGCGCCGAGGATGCCGCTCCATAGGGAGTCGGCGCTCTCCAGCGCGGCGGTGCGGTCGCGCTCCTGGCGGGCCTGCCGGTCGTCGAGGTACAGCGCGGGCACGGCGACGGGCTGGAAGGCGCGCAGCACCACGTCGCAGCCCTGGGCTTCCAAGCGGGTGCGCGCGGTGGCCAGGAAGGGGGCGAGCGCCAGTTCGGCCGCGGTCGGCACCGGGTCCAGCCGCTCGGTTACGGCCCCGGCGTCGAGTTCGGTGACCTTGAGTTCCGGCCGTACGGAGGGCAGCAGGGCCAGCAGGTCCGCATCGTAGGTGTATCCGGCGTTGATGACGCCGAGCCCGTGGGCCGCGGCGATCGGTGCGATCTGCCGGAACTCCTCGACGGTGCGGGTGAAGTGGATGTCCGTGTGGGCGGCCGCGAACTCCTGGAGGCTCATCGAGCCGTCGCTGGTCTCGAACGGCAGCCACGGCAGCATCAGCCCGAGCAGCTCGGAGTCGTGCCGGGCCATGGACTTCACGCCGAGGTGGTGGACCTGCAGGAAAGCGGCCAGGCGCTCCGGATCGCTGGCCGCGAGTTCGGCGAGCCAGCCGCGGACGCGGGCGCCGAGGGCGTCCCGTACGGCGGCGAGGGTCTCGTCGTCGTACAGGTTCTCGCGGGAAGCGGTGGGGCGCAGCGTGTCCGTGTCGAGTACGGCGCGGACGAAGAACGCCCAGTCGGGCAGCAGGTTGTCGGCCCGGTCGGTCAGCAGCATGCCCTTGAGGTGGACGCGGTGTCCGGCCCGGTGGGCGGGGCTGGTCGGTTCGGGAAGGACGTAGGCCACTCCCCGTACGCCGGCGACCGGCAGGTCGAGGTCGATGCTGTCGAGCGGGGTGAAACCGAAGAGCTGCGCGCAGTGCCCGGCGAGCGCGACGCGACGGGCGGCCGGCGTGGGGAAGGGACGGTCCCATACGGCGGGCCGGTCGGTGAGGGGGCGCGGCTCGCCGCCCTCGCCGTCGTCGAAGGTGATCTCGTACGGCAGCAGGGAGCCGTAGTCGCGGGCCAGTTCTTCGACCTTGGCCGGGACGGCCCATTCCGCGGCGCCCGGGCGGGCCTCCAGCACGACGGTGGTGCCGGGCTCCGGCCGTGCCTCGTGGGGCAGTTCGCGGACGGTGTACGAACCGTCGTCCGTGGCCAGCCATTCGACGGGCGCGGCCTGGGGGTCGCGGGCGGAGCGGGTGAGGACCCGGATCTGGCGGGCCACGACGAAGCACGCGAGCAGGCCGATGCCGAACTGACCGAGGAACTCCTGGCGGGTCGCTTCCAGGCCCTGCTCGTTGAGATCGGCGCCGTCGCCACCGCGCTTGGAACTACGGCCGATGGTGGCGAGCAGGGAGTGGGCCTCGGCAGCGGTCAGGCCGATGCCGCTGTCCTCGATGGTCACGCGGCCGCCGGACGCCGAGAGCCGGATGCGGACCTGTGCCGACGGTTCGAGGGCGTGGCGCGCGGTGATCGCGTCCACCGCGTTCTGCAGGAGCTCGCGGACGTAGACGCGCGGGCTGGAGTAGAGGTGGTGGGAGAGGAGGTCCACCAGGCCGCGCAGATCGACCTGGAAGCTGTGGGGTGCCGACGGGGGCGTGGACGGGGCCGGGGACGTGGACATGGGGCGTCACCTCGCGTGCGTGCAGGGATGGTTCGGTGATCGCGAGGTCCCCCCCTCACAGATCCCGGAGTGGTTCACACATTAGGGGGATGGTCGGACAATCTCTGCGTGAATTCCGGCGCCCTGGATGCCCGGCCCGGGATTACTGGAAGCGCAGGAACTGCGGCGGTACGGCGTCCACCAGCCACACCCCGTTGGCGCTGATCCGGAAGACGTGTCCGGCCGCTCGCATCGCCCCGGCGTCCACGCTGAGCACGACGGGCCGGCCGCGTCGCGCGCCGACCCGGGTGGCGGTCTCCCGATCGGGGGACAGGTGCACGTGGTGGCGGGCCATCGGGCGCAGGCCCTCGGCGCGGATCGGCTCCAGGGCGGCGGCGACGGTGCCGTGGTAGAGGTAGGCGGGCGGTTCGGCCTCCGGCAGGTCCAGGTCCACGGCGACGGTGTGCCCCTGGTTGGCCCGGATCCGGGTGCCGTCGACGGCGAACCGCTGTTTGTCGTTGGCGGCGACGACGTGGTCGAGCTCGGCCCGGCTGAAGCGGAAACCGTGCGCGGCGGCCGCGCGCAGCAGGTCGTCGATCTCCACCCAGCCGTGGGGATCGAGCACCAGTCCGATCCGTTCCGGCTGGTGGCGTAGGTGTTTCGAGACGTACTTCGACACCTTCACGGTGCGTCTTTCATCCATGGCCCCAGCGTGCCCGGTCGGACGGCCCCGCGGCAGGGATTTTCCGGGGGCGGCCGGTGGCGACACGTGGTGGACACCCCCTATCGCCCTTCCAAGATGCGGAATATATTTTCCACTATCGCTTCTGTCGAGAGGGAGAAACCATGACAGCCCAACCCTCACCCTCGCTGTCACGCCGCGCCGCTGCTGAGCTGGTCGGTACCGCCGGCCTGCTCGTGGTCGTGATCGGCTCCGGGCTCAAGGCCGCCGAGCTCAGCCGCGACACCGGTGTCGCCCTCATCGCCAACTCGTTCGCCTCGGCCATCGGCCTCGGGCTGATCATCACGATCTTCGGGCCGTTGTCCGGCGCCCACCTCAACCCGGTCGTCACCCTCACCTCCTGGTGGTCCCGGCGGACCGGCGGTCAGGGTCTGGGCGGCCCCGAGGCCCTCGTCTACACCGTGGCCCAGAGCACCGGAGCCATCGGCGGCGCCCTCGTCGCGGACGTCATGTTCGGACGGACCCCGGGCACCTTCGCCACCCAAGTGCGCGACGGCGGTCATCTGCTCATCGGCGAGGTGGTCGCCACCGCCGGTCTCGTCCTCCTGATCCAGGGCCTCGGCCGGATCGGCCGCTCCGGGCTCGTCCCGGCGGCGGTCGCCGCGTACATCGCGGCCGCGATCTGGTTCACCTCCTCCGGTTCCTTCGCCAATCCGGCGGGCACCATCGGGCGCAGCTTCAGTGACTCCTTCACTGGCATAGCTCCCCAGTCGCTGCCCGGATTCGTCGGCGCCCAGCTGGTCGGCGGGATCCTCGGCCTGGCCCTGGCCGCCTTCCTGTACGGGACCGGGAGGGGAGCCGGGACAGGGACGAGGGCTCGGTACGGGTCCAGGTTCGGCCGGAGTGCGAAGGCGGCGCCGGTGGACGGAGCGAGCCCGGCCAAGGTGGCGTACGAGACCGTCGGGTGAGACGCCGGCTCAGTTGCCCACAGGAAAAGGGGACTTGTCCACAGCCGTTTGGGTGGGTTTTGACGGCAAACGCGTGATCCGCCCTGTGGACCCTGTGGAACCAGGGGACCGGCCCCGACCGGCCCCGACGGGCCCGACCGGGCGTGACCTGCCCCGACCGGACCTTCCGCCGTGACCACCCTCCCCGGCGTCGTCACCGCTCTCGTCGGCGCGCCAGATCGTTCATCGTCCGGGCCTGGAGCTCCCGCTCCGTCGCGGCCCGGACGAACTCCGCCACATGGTCGGCACCCACCAGATCCTGCACGGCCCGTACTGTTGCGGCCGGCAGCGCCACCGGCGAGGGCCCCGTCGGCCCCGGTGGGCCCGCCGACCCCAGGTGCCGCTGGAGGTGCCGGGTCGCGAAGAGCCGCATCGCCCGCGCCAGCTCCGCGTCCACGGTCTGCTGGGCCAGCGGCCGCAGCCTCCGGACCATCGTCGCCGCCTCCGCCGCGTCCGCGTCCGTGGGCGGCACCTGCCCGAGGTAGCGCGCGAAGACGTGCTCGGTGGTGAACTCCAGGAACCGCGAGGCGATGTGCTCCACCTGTCCCCGCAGCTCCCGCAGGTGCCCGGTGATCGCCGACAGCGGCACCCCGGCCGCATGCAGCTCGGCGGCCACCGCCAGCTCTTGCGGTGAGGGCACCAGGAACTGGTCCGGGCGCCCAGGGATCCGCTCCAGCACCCCGAGCTCGCACGCCTCGTCCACGGCGCCGTCGTCCGGGCGGCCGCCGAACCGCTCGTCCAGCTCCTCCCTGCTGATCCGGGCCGCCTCCTCGTCGGTCCACGGCCCGTGCACCTCGGCGACCAGCCCGAGTACGCCGCCCAGACCTCGCCCGGCGTCCCAGGCCTCCAGCAGTTCCTTGATGGAAGCCAGGGTGTAGCCGCGGTCCAGCAGGTCCGCGATCTGGCGCAGCCGCGCCAGATGCGTGTCCCGGTAGACGTTGGAACGGCCCCGCCGCTCCGGTTTCGGCAGCAGGCCACGATCCTGGTACGCCCGGATCGTGCGCACCGTCGCCCCGCTGTGGTGTGCCAGATCCTCGATCCGGTACTCGGCTACCGCCTGATCGGACAATCCCGGCTCCCTACGACATCGCGGCTCGGCCGACCGCGCCCGCCGCGGCCCGGGCGGCAGGTGAAGCCGCAAGGTACTCGACCGCCCTGCGCAGCGAGCCCTCCTGCGAGGGATGGTACGACCGCCGGAAGTAGCGGGGTATGGCCGTGCCGAGCTCTCTCCACGGAGGCAGCAGGCCCTTGGCCACCGCGCGGTTGTGCGCGCCGAGCGAGTAGCGCAGCCGGCCGCCCAGCTCGGGGTCGTTGCGCATGAGGTACGAGGCCCCCACACCCACAGCCACGCCAGCACGGGCGCGACCACGACCATCCCCTCGACGCGGCGCGCGTAGCGGGGCAGACCGGCTCCCCCGCAGTGCTGGTACATGTCGAAGGCGACGGAGCGGTGCTCCACCTCCTCCGCGCCGTGCCAGCGCAGCAGGTCCAGCATGATCTCGTCGGCCCCGGCCCGGTCGAGCCCGTCGGCCCGCAGCACCCAGTCCCCGAGGACCGCCGTGAACTGCTCGATCGCGGCGACCACGGCCAGCCGGAAGCGCAGCCACTCCCGCGCCGTGACCGGTACACCGAACGGCGGTGCCTCCCCGAGCAGTTTCTCGAAGAGGAAGTCCACGTGCCGCGTGTACGCCTCCGTCGGCAGCTGCTGCTCGGCGAGGTGGTCCAGTACGTAGGAGTGCTGCACGCTGTGCGTGGCCTCCTGACCCATGAACCCCTTGACGTCGCTGCGCAGCTCGGGGTCGGTGACCAGGGGCAGTCCCTCCTTGAGGACCCTGACGAACCACCGCTCCCCGGCGGGCAGCAGCAGGTGGAGCACGTTGATGACGTGCGTGGCGGTGGGCTCGTCCGGTATCCAGTGCAGGGGGGTGGTCTTCCATGCGAAGGCCACCCGGCGCGGGCTGATCGGGTGCCGGCCGATCGGGTCCGCAGACCCGTTCACAGCTTTGGCTCCAGCCTTGCGATGCGCCGCAGGGCACGCGGGGCGAAGCGGGACATCCACAGGGCGCCCTTGGACTCCGGAGTCACGGGCACGACGGCCTCGTTGCGCACGACCGCCCGCAGGATCGCGTCGGCGACCTTCTCCGGCGGGAAGTTGCGCAGCCCGTACAGCCGTGAGGAGCGTTCCTGGCGGCGCTTCTCCTCGGCCTCGTCCACCCCGGCGAAGCGCGAGGTGGCGGTGATGTTGGTGTTGATGATGCCCGGGCAGATCGCGGAGACGCCGATCGACTTCGACGCCAGTTCCGCGCGCAGGCACTCCGACAGCATCAGCACCGCGGCCTTCGAGGTGCTGTAGGCGGGCAAGGTCCTGGACGGCAGGTAGGCGGCGGCGGAGGCGGTGTTGACGATGTGCCCGCCCTGGCCGCGCTCGGCCATCTGCTTCCCGAAGATCCGGCAGCCGTGTATGACCCCCCACAGATTGACGTCCAGGACCTTCTTCCAGTCCTCGGCGGTGGTGTCGAGGAAGGCGCCGGACAGGCCGATCCCGGCGTTGTTGACCAGGACGTCGACGATTCCGTACTCGGCGGCGACCTTCGCCGCGAGCTTCTCCATCGCCTGCTCGTCGCTGACGTCCACGCACTCGGCCCAGGCCTCGGCGGCACCGACGAGCCGGGCCATGTCGGCCGTGCGTGCAGCGCCTTCCGCGTCGCGGTCGACGGCGACCACTCGGGCCCCGGCCTCGGCGAAGGCGAAGGCGGTGGCCCGGCCGATGCCACTGGCCGCGCCGGTCACCAGGACCAGTTGGCCCGCGAACCGGTCTGCGTACTTGCCCGGGGCCTTCTGTTCCGGTGCCCGTGTCGCGGGCTCCTCCCGGTCGGTGACGAACTCGGTGATCCAGGCGGCCAGCTGGTCGGGGCGGGTCCGGGGCACCCAGTGCTTGGCGGGCAGGGTCCGCCGCAGCAGGTCCGGGGCCCACCGCTCCAGACCGTCGTAGAGCCGCTCGGACAGGAAGGCGTCCCCGGTCGGGGTGATCAGCTGCACCGGTACGTGGGCGTACGCATCGGGGCGCGGCCGGCGCATTCGAGGCCGCACGTTGTCGCGGTAGAGCCAGGCTCCGTGTGCTGCGTCCGAAGGCAGTGAGGCCGTCGGATAGGCGCCGGCCGGAACCTTCTCGATCCGCTGGAGCATCGCGGGCCACCGCTTGCCGAGCGGCCCCCGCCAGGCGAGCTCCGGCAGCACGGGGGTGTGCAGCATGTAGACGTACCAGGACTTGGCGCCCTGGCCGAGGAGCTGCGCCGCCGCCCGCGGGGTGGGCCGCGCCATCCGCTTCTTGATCCAGTGCCCGAAGTGGTCGAGGGAGGGACCCGACATCGAGGTGAAGGAGGCGATCCTGCCCTCGGTGCGGGCGACCGTGGCGAACTCCCAGCCCTGTACGGAGCCCCAGTCGTGGCCGACCAGGTGTACGGGCCGGTCCGGACTGACCGCGTCCGCCACCGCCAGGAAGTCGTCGGTCAGCTTCTCCAGGGTGAAGCCGCCGCGCAGCGGCTGCGGCGCGGTGGAGCGCCCATGGCCGCGTACGTCGTAGAGCACCACGTGGAAGCGCGTCGCGAGTCGCTCGGCGACCTCCGACCAGACCTCCTTGCTGTCCGGGTAACCGTGCACCAGCAGCACCGTCGGCCGGCCCGTCTCACCGAGCTCGACGACGCACAGCTCGATCCCACCGGTGCTCACCCGGCGCTCGCGCGCACCCGCCAGGCCCACCGCTCCCGCTCCACCCATGTCGCTCATGCTGCCTTCTCCTCGGCCCAGCGCCGCACGTGCGGCAGATCGTCGTCCAGCCAGAACGCGCTTTCCTCGGGGTCCCGGGAGTCGGTGACGACCAGGATCTCCTCGAACTTCGCGCCTGTACCCCGGAATCCGAGGTGGGGTTCCACCGCCCACAAGCCGGGCTGCGGCGGATGGTCGGAAAAGCGGTACGGACTCCACAGCGGGGACCAGCCCTCACGGTGGCCGTGCAGGGCGTCACTCGCCAGCCCCTTGAGGGACTGGGTGCCGAAGCCGAAGGCGGTCGGCGACCAGCGCCGCTCCTTGACCCGGTCGATCTTGTGCGCGATCACCCCGAAGGGATAGGCCCGGTGCCGGTTGGCGTACCCCTGCCGGGTCATCAGCCGTTCGACGTTCTCGTAGATCTCGCGCAGGGAGCGGCCCTCGCGCACCTGCTCCAGGATCAGCACGCGGTGCGCCTGGAGATCGGACATGAGCCGGTCCTGCACCGGATTGAGCCCGAGGCTGCCCGAATAGCCGATGTCCGCCGCGTACCCCTTGTAGACCGGCGCCATGTCGAGGATGAAAGGCATCCCCGGCTCCAGCTTCCGGTTGGTGGGGAAGAACTGCAGCGGGATCCTGAAGTTCGCGAAGGCGGTGCGGTCCCCGAACCAGGCGAAGGGCAGGTGGAACCAGTCCCGTACCCCGCGCTCCCGCAGCCATTCGCGTTGCATCCGCGCGGCCTCGCGCTCGGTCACCCCGGGACGCAGCTGGGCCGCGACGGCCTCGGCGCACTCGTACGAGAGTCGCTGCACCTCTCTGAAGCCGCTCAGGTCGGCGGAGCGTCGCGCGGTGCGTTGCTTGGTGTCCCCAGCCATGTCAGCCCGTCCATCCGTGTAGCCGTACGCGCCCGTAAGTTGACACTGATGAATGTGACAATGACCGGAGATCACGTCAAGGGTCGTGCACGGACCTGTGGACAAAGCTGTCGGGTCCACGTCAGCCTCCAGTACGGGCATGTACGCCTGAAGGCTGAGACGGGATCCAGCTCCAGGTCTGACGTTTCACGAGAGCTGCGCCACTAACGTCGAACCCGTGACTGTCATTGCGACCGAAAGCCTGAGCAAGCGGTACCCCCGAGTGACCGCCCTCGACCGGCTCTCCCTGGACATCGGGCCTGGTGTGACCGGCCTCGTGGGTGCCAATGGAGCCGGCAAGTCCACGCTGATCAAGATCTTGCTGGGACTGTCCCCCGCCACCGAGGGCAGCGCCGCCGTGCTCGGCCTCGACGTCCACACGCATGGCAGCGCCATCCGTGAACGCGTCGGCTACATGCCCGAGCACGACTGCCTGCCACCCGACGTCTCGGCCACCGAGTTCGTCGTCCACATGGCGCGCATGTCCGGGCTACCGCCGACCGCGGCCCGCGAGCGCACCGCCGACACCCTGCGCCACGTCGGGCTGTACGAGGAGCGCTACCGTCCCATCGGCGGCTACTCCACCGGCATGAAGCAGCGCGTCAAGCTCGCCCAGGCCCTCGTCCACGACCCCCAGCTGGTCCTCCTCGACGAGCCGACCAACGGCCTGGACCCGGTCGGCCGCGACGAGATGCTCGGCCTGATCCGCCGGATCTACACCGACTTCGGCATCTCCGTCCTGGTCACCTCCCACCTCCTCGGTGAGCTGGAGCGGACCTGCGACCACGTGGTCGTCGTCGACGGCGGCAAGCTGTTGCGCTCCAGCTCCACCAGCGACTTCACCCAGATCACCACGACCCTCGCGGTCGAGGTCACCGACTCCGACGCCCACCCGGACGGCACCGCCGCCCTGCGCAAGGCGCTCACCGAAGCCGGCGTCACCCTGCACGTCGGAGAGGAGCAGGGCCTGCCCGGAGCCGGCCACATCCTCCTCGTCGAGGCCACCGGCGAGCAGACGTACGACATCGTCCGCGACACCGTCGCCGACCTGGGCATCGGCCTGGTCCGCATGGAGCAGCGCCGTCACCACATCGCGGAGGTCTTCCGCGACAACGAGCAGCCCTCGCCCACCGTCCAGCAGAAGGGAGCCGGTTCCGATGGCGCCTGACACCTCGACCCAGATCCACAACATCGGCTACCGGTCCTACGACGGACCCCGGCTCGGCCGCGCCTACGCCCGCAAGTCGCTGTTCTCGCAGTCCCTGCGCGGCGCCTACGGACTCGGCCGCTCCGCCAAGTCCAAGGTCCTCCCGATGATCCTCTTCGCGGTGATGTGCGTGCCCGCGCTGATCATCGTCGCGGTCGCCATCGCGGTGCCCAACTCCACCGACCTGCCGATCAAGTACACGACGTACGCCCTGACCACGCAGGTGATCATCGGCCTCTTCCTCGCGTCCCAAGCGCCGCAGTCGGTCTCGCGCGACCTGCGCTTCAAGACGGTGCCGCTCTACTTCTCGCGGCCCATCGAACGCGTCGACTACGTCGTGGCCAAGTACGCGGCCATGGCCTCGGCCCTGTTCATCCTCACCGCGACGCCGCTGCTGATCATGTGGATCGGCTCGCTCCTCGCGAAGTTCGACTTCGCCGACCAGACCAAGGGATTCGGGCAGGGGCTCGTGTCGGTTCTGCTGCTGTCGCTGCTCTTCGCGGGCCTCGGCCTGGTCATGGCCGCGCTCACCCCGCGCCGCGGGTTCGGCGTCGCCGCGATCATCGCGGTGCTCCTGATCCCGTTCGGCGCGGTGACCGCGGTCCAGGGGATCGCCTCCAGCACCGGGAACACCGGAGCCATCGAGTGGATGGGCCTGTTCTCCCCGATCACCCTCATCGACGGCGTACAGACCGCCTTCCTGGGCGCGACCTCCGCCTTCCCCGGCGGCGAGGGCCCCTCGGCCGGCGTCGGCGTCGTCTACCTGATCGTCGCCCTCGGCCTCATCGCCGGCTCCTACGCCGCCCTGATGGCCCGCTACCGGAAGGCCGGGCTGTGACCACCATCGACATCGACCACACCTCCCGCTGGTTCGGGAACGTCGTCGCCGTCAACGACGTGACCATGAGCATCGGCCCCGGCGTCACCGGGCTGCTGGGTCCCAACGGCGCCGGGAAGTCCACCCTCATCAACATGATGGGCGGCTTCCTCGCTCCCTCCACGGGCACCGTCACCCTCGACGGCGCACCGATCTGGCAGAACGAGCAGGTCTACAAGCAGATCGGCGTCGTGCCCGAGCGCGAGGCCATGTACGACTTCCTCACCGGCCGGGAGTTCGTCGTCGCCAACGCCGAACTCCACGGCCTCGACGACGCCGCGGCCCAGCGGGCGCTCGCCACCGTCGAGATGGAGTACGCGCAGGACCGCAAGATCTCCACGTACTCCAAGGGCATGCGCCAGCGCGTGAAGATGGCCTCGGCCCTCGTCCACGAGCCGTCCGTGCTCCTCCTCGACGAGCCGTTCAACGGCATGGACCCGCGCCAGCGCATGCAGCTCATGGACTTGCTGCGGCGCATGGGCGACGAAGGACGCACCGTCCTGTTCTCCTCCCACATCCTGGAGGAGGTCGAGCAGCTCGCCTCGCACATCGAGGTGGTCGTGGCCGGCCGGCACGCCGCTTCCGGCGACTTCCGCAAGATCCGCCGCCTGATGACGGACCGCCCGCACCGCTACCTGATCCGTTCCTCCGATGACCGGGTCCTCGCCGCGGCCCTGATCGCCGACCCCTCCACCGCCGGCATCGAGGTCGACCTCAAGGAAGGCGCGCTGCGCATCCAGGCCGTCGACTTCGGCCGCTTCACCGAGCTGCTGCCCCGCGTGGCCCGGAAACACGGCATCCGGCTGCTGACGGTCTCGCCCTCCGACGAATCCCTCGAGTCGGTCTTCTCCTACCTCGTCACGGCCTGAAAGGAGCTGGCACCCATGTACGAACCCACCGTTGCCCGGCTCACCTACCGGGCCCTGCTCGGCCGGCGCCGCGCGCTGATCCTCTTCGCCCTGCCGGCCCTGCTGATCGTCATCGCCCTCGTCGTCCGTACCTTCGTCGGCGCAGACGACAAGGTCGCGGCCGACCTCCTCGGGGGTTTCGCCCTCGCCACCATGGTTCCGCTGATCGGTGTCATCGCCGGCACCGGAGCCATCGGTCCCGAGATCGACGACGGCTCCATCGTCTACCTGCTCGCCAAGCCGGTGAAGCGTCCGACGATCATCATGACCAAGCTGATCGTGGCGATCGCCGTCACGATGGTCTTCTCCGCGATCCCCACTCTGATCGCCGGATTCATCCTCAACGGCAACGGCCAGCAGATCGCCGTCGCCTACACGATCGCCGCCCTCGTGGCCTCGATCGCCTACAGCGCGCTGTTCCTGCTGCTCGGTACCGTCAGCCGGCACGCGGTCGTCTTCGGCCTGGTCTACGCCCTGATCTGGGAGTCGCTCTTCGGCAGCCTGGTCTCCGGAGCCAAGACCCTCAGCGTCCAGCAGTGGGCGCTGTCCGTCGCCGAGAAGGTCGCCGGGGACGGGTACGTCGACGCCACCGTCGGCCTTCCCACCGCCGTGATCCTGCTCTGCGCGGTCACCGTCTGCGCCACCGTCTACGCGGGCCAGAAGCTGCGCCGCCTCACCCTGGCGGGCGAGGAGTAGGTCCTGCCGCAGCGCATGCGAACCTGTGCCCCGCCCGGCCCACCGGCCGGGCGGGGCACAGGTTCGCGCGGCATCATCGGTGCATGGTCGCGCACACCGAGCCGGAGCCGTCCAGGCCACTGCGGTCCTGGATACGTTCCTCGCCCGGAACGCACATCTGGCTGCTGATCATTGCCGTCACCAGCATCATCGTCGCGATCGCACCCGACCAGGTCGACAGCGTCCTCCTCCACCGCAACAGCAGCAACATCAACCAGCTCGTCAAATACCCGGTCCGGGCACTCGTCAGCAGTGCCTTCTGGATCGCGAACCCGACCTCTCTCGCCCTCTACGCCGTGCTCTTCGAGCTGTTCCACGCCCCCGTCGAGCGCTGGCTCGGCACCCTGCGCTGGCTCCTGATCGTCGCGACCGCCCACGTCGTCGCCACCCTGGTCAGCCAGAAGATCCTCCTGACGGCCATCCAGGACCATCGTGCCCCGCGCAGCATGACCCACGTTGTCGATATCGGCGTCAGCTATGGGCTCGCGGCCTCCATCGGTGTGCTCACCTACCGGCTCCCCGGCCCCTGGCGATGGCTCTACTTGGCCGGAGCGGTCACTTTCTTCGGGATGCCGTTGGTCACCGGTGGCACCTTCACGGACCTCGGCCACGCCATCGCGCTCTCCGTCGGCCTGCTCGCCTGGCCGCTCACCCGCAACGTTGTTTCACGTGAAACATGACGCGGATCTAGTCGGCCTCTGCCTCCGGCTCCGCTTTGGCGATGCCGTGCTCCCAGGCCCAGGCGGCGATTCCCACTCGGTTGCGGGCCCCCAGCTTGGCCTGAACGTTCGCGATGTGGGTCTTTGCCGTTCCCGCGCTGATGAACAGTTCTGCGCCGATCTCGGCGTTGGTGAGCCCCCGCGCCACCAGGCGCACGATGTCCACCTCCCGCTCCGTCAGCGGATGCGCCGCGGGCCGGGCGACCGGGCCCTCCTGCGTCAGCCGGCTCAGTAGCCGCACCGTGATCTGCGGACTGATCAGCGTGTCCCCCGCCATTGCCGCCCGCACCCCCTCGATCAGCAGCGCCGGCCCGGACCGCTTCAGCAGGAAGCCGCAGGCGCCGTTGCGCAGCGCGGTGTGCACGTACTCGTCCAGGTCGAAGGTGGTCACCACCACCACCCGCGTCTGCGGCGCCAGCAGCCGGGTCACCTCCAGCCCGTCGAGCCGAGGCATCCGGATGTCCGCCAGCACCACATCAGGCCGCAGTTCTCTCGCCAGCGCCACCGCGCTCTCCCCGTCCGCGGCCTCCCCCACCACGGTCATGTCCGGCTGTGAATCGAGGATCAGCCGGAAACCGCTGCGGATGTCCTCTTGGTCGTCGGCTATCAGGATGCGTGTGGTCACGCCGTCATGATCACCCGAGGGTGTGTCCCTGCGCCGGGAAGACGGCGCAAACCCGCCACCCTCCGTCGGCGCTCGCGCCGGCCCGCAGTGTCCCGCCCGCCGCCTCCACCCTGCCGCGCAGACCCGCCAGCCCGGTTCCGCTCCGACGCAGCCCCAGTCCCCGCAGCCCGCCCGCGCCCCGGGCCGGCGCGGAGTTGGCCACGCTCAGCTCGATCCCCTCCGCGGCCCGGTGCAGGCGCACCCGTACGACCGACGCCCCGGGCGCGTGTCGGCGTACGTTCGTCAAGGCTTCCACGGCCACCCGGTAGGCGGTGGTGTCCGCTTCCCGTGACAACTCTCGGGCCGCCGCCGGATCGGCCTCCAGCACCCCGCCCTCGAACCGACCCACCAGGGCCGGAAGTTCCGAGGTTCCCGGGACCGAGGTGGACCGCGCACCGGCTGCCTCCCGCAACGCGTGCACCGTCCGGTCCATCGAGGCGAGCGCACCGAGCCCCGCCGCCTCGATGCGTTCCAGCGCGCGGACCGCCTGCTCGGGGTCCTGGTCCGCCACGAACCTGGCCGCCTGGGCCTGCACCACGATGGCGCTCACGTCGTGCGCCACGAAGTCGTGCAGATCCCGGGCCAGTTCCAGCTGCTGGTCGCGCCGGCCGTCCCGGACGGCTTGGCGCATCCGGCTCGCCTGACGGCGCAGATATCCCCCGGCCGTCAGGGCCCCGAGCGCGGGCACCGCCCAGAACGCCGCAGCCCCGCAGGCCTCCAGCCACGACGCCGTCCCCCACATCAGCGGTACCGGCCACATCGCGACGGCCGTCACGCCCAGCGAGGCCGCGACGGCCCCCGAACGCACCGGGGACCAGCGGGCCACCAGAGCCAGCAGCGGCAGCAGCAGCCCCACCCAGATCAGCAACCACGCCGGGGGCGCTCCCAGGAACACCGCGAGGAGGCAGCCGACGCCGGCAAGGGCCAGTAACGGGGCATACGCGGTACGAAGGTTGACGGTCATGACCCGACCCTACGAGCGCACCCCGGAGAGCGGCCATCTGCCGATCGGCAGATCAGCAGCGACATCGCGGGACCCACCGGCCTGCTGATCGGCGGATGGTTCCGAAGGCCCCGTCCGACCAGGCTTCGGTCATCAACCAGAAGCCCCTGAAAAGGACTTGGCAGATGAGTTCCCACACCGTGGTTCGTGCCTCGCACATCGTTCCCGGAGTCTCCCCACGGCTTCGCCTGCTCGCCCGGCTCACCTCGCTGACCGTGCTTCCCAGCTGCCTGTGGCGGCTGGCGATCGCGGTCGGGATTCCCATGGGCTGGGGCCCGGGCAGCGACCTGCACCACTCGTACTACCCGGGTACCGCGTCCCTGGTGCTCGTCTTCGTCTGCGTCCTGCAGGAGTGTCTGGGCCTGTTGAGCCTCGGTATGGTCCAGCGCTGGGGCGAGGAGCTGCCCGGCTGGATTCCCGTGCTGGGCGGACGCCGGATCCACCCCCTGGTGGCGGTCGTTCCCGCGACGCTGGGCGTGATCGCGCTCACCGGCATCACGGTCCTGGGTGCCTGGACCTGGAGCGAGACCAACGCCGCGAATCCCGATGCGCCCACCGGACTCGCCCTCCGGATCTTCGACCTTTCCTACGCACCGCTGTTGCTCTGGGGCCCGCTGCTGGGCATCCTCACAGTCGCTTACTGGCGCCGCCGCCGCATCCACGGCTGATGCACGGAAATTCGCTGGTAAGGGACCTGCGCCAGGTGCAGAGTGGGACGTGCGGGGAGCAACAAAAGGTCCGGGGCAGCCACTTCGAGCGCGCCTTGCGGCGCGGGCTGTCCCGGACCTCTCCTACGTCATGCGCGCTACGCGGCGCCCAGCAGACGCTCCAGCACCACCGCGATGCCGTCCTCCTCGTTGGAGGTCGTCACCTCGTCGGCCACGGCCTTGAGCTCGGCGTGGGCATTGGCCATCGCCACCCCGTGTGCGGCCCAGCCGAACATCGGGATGTCATTGGGCATGTCACCGAAGGCGATCGTCTCCGCCGCCTTCACTCCCAGCCGCCGCGCGGCCAGCGACAGGCCCGTGGCCTTGGTCAGACCCAGCGGCAGGATCTCGACGATGCCGGGCCCCGCCATGACGATGTCGACCAGGCTGCCCACGGTTTCCCGGGCCACCTTGACGAGCGCGTCGTCGTCCAGCTCCGGGTGCTGGATGTAGAGCTTGTTCAGCGGGGCCGCCCAGAGCGCCTTGGCGTCCTCCAGGTAGAGGGCCGGGAGGCCTTCCTGCACCTGGTACCCGGGCCCGAACAGGACTTCGCCGTCCACCCCGTCCCGGCTGGCCGCCAGGGCCAGCGGGCCGATCTCGGCCTCCAGCTTCGACAGCGCCAGACCGGCCAGCTGCCGGTCCAGCGTCACCGAGGTCAGCAGACGGTGCGCACCCGCGTCGTAGACCTGCGCGCCCTGCCCGCAGACCGCGATCCCCTTGTAGCCGAGATCGTCCAGTACGTGCCGTGTCCAGGGCACGGCGCGACCGGTGACGATGATGTGTGCCGCGCCCGCCGCGGTGGCCGCGACGAGCGCTTCACGGGTGCGTTCCGAGACGGTGTCGTCGCCACGCAGCAGCGTGCCGTCGAGATCGGTCGCGACGAGCTTGTACGGGAACGGGGCCGGGCTCACTTGGTGATCGGCTCCAGGACCTCGCGGCCGCCGAGGTAGGGACGGAGCACCTGGGGCACCCGAACCGAACCATCGGCCTGCTGGTGGTTCTCGAGGATCGCGACGATCGTGCGCGGTACGGCGCACAGCGTGCCGTTCAGCGTCGACAGCGGCTGCGTCTTCTTGCCGTCGCGGTAGCGGATCGACAGGCGGCGGGCCTGGAAGCTGTCGCAGTTCGAGGCGGAGGTCAGCTCGCGGTACTTGCCCTGGGTGGGGATCCACGCCTCGCAGTCGAACTTGCGCGAGGCGGAGGATCCCAGGTCACCGGTGGCGACGTCGATCACCTGGAACGGCAGCTCCAGGCTGGTCAGCCACTGCTTCTCCCATTCCAGGAGCCGCTGGTGCTCGGCCTCGGCGTCCTCCGGCGCGACGTACGAGAACATCTCGACCTTGTCGAACTGGTGGACGCGGAAGATGCCGCGGGTGTCCTTGCCGTACGTACCGGCTTCGCGGCGGAAGCACGGGGAGAAGCCGGCGTACCGCAGCGGCAGCTTCTCGGCGTCGATGATCTCGTCCATGTGGTACGCGGCGAGGGGGACCTCGGAGGTGCCGACCAGGTAGAAGTCGTCCTTCTCCAGGTGGTAGACGTTCTCGGCGGCCTGGCCGAGGAAGCCGGTGCCCTCCATGGCGCGCGGGCGGACCAGCGCCGGGGTCAGCATCGGGATGAAGCCGGCCTCGGTGGCCTGGGCGATGGCCGCGTTGACCAGCGCCAGCTCCAGCAGGGCGCCCACACCGGTCAGGTAGTAGAAGCGCGAGCCGGAGACCTTGGCACCGCGCTCGACGTCGATGGCGCCCAGCAGTTCGCCGAGCTCCAGGTGGTCCTTGGGCTCGAAGCCCTCGGTGGAGAAGTCTCGGATGGTGCCGTGCGTTTCCAGGACGGTGAAGTCCTCTTCGCCGCCGACCGGGACGTCCTCGTGGACGATGTTGCCGAGCTGGAGGAGAAGCTGCTTGGCGGCTTCGTCGGCCTCGTTCTGCTCGGCCTCGGCCGCCTTGACGTCCTGCTTGAGGTGCTCGGCCTTCTTCAGCAGTTCGGCCCGCTCTTCGGGAGAGGCCTTGGGGATGAGCTTGCCGAGGGACCTTTGCTCATTGCGCAGTTCGTCGAAGCGCATGCCGGAGGACCTGCGGCGCTCGTCGGCGGAGAGCAGCGCGTCGACGAGTTCGACGTCCTCTCCACGGGCGCGCTGCGAGGCGCGGACACGGTCAGGGTCTTCACGGAGCAGCCGGAGGTCAATCACCCCTCCAGGCTACCGGGCTGGGCTTCCTGGGATCACACCGATATCACGCTGCGTGTCGCTATGTCCTAATTGCAACGAATGGATAAGTCTTGACGGCTGACCGGAAGTGGTCCTTCTCGGAGCGTCAATAAAAGCGGTCCCATTCCCCGAAAAGGGGCAGAATGTCGGCGGCCGGGCGGGCTCTGAGCAGGGCTGGAGGGGCTTCTTGTCCACAGGAATTGCCGTGGCCCGCATCTTATCCACAGGCTGTGCGCCGTCTCTGTGGACACAGGAATAGATCATTCCTGATCGGTGGGCGGTCGGGGTGAATCAGGGTTCAAACCACCCTCACACACTCATTCGGGTGGGAATGACTCGCCCCAAAGAGTTGATCGGCGATGCAGGGGTGACATCGTTCACCTCCCGCTCCCCAAGGCGAAACCTGAGCCTCCCGGGCGATTTGTCGACCTTGTCGCGCCGTTCTGTCGACTTGTCCCCAGGTCCCCATCTCTGCCTGTGGATAACTCTGTGGACAGTGGACTACGTCCTACGCACGCCCGTCGAGGCAACGCCCCAGCCAGTCGGAGGCGGCCGTGAAGTCACCGTCGGAGGTCCCGGGCCGAGGAGCCCGGACATCACTCTGAGCGACACCGGCCCGCGGGTAGGACCCGAGGAAGCGGACTTGGGGGCAGGTCCGCTTGAGGCCCATGAGCGCCTCGCTGACCCGCCGGTCGGAGATGTGGCCCTCGGCGTCGACGGCGAAGCAGTAGTTGCCGATGCCCTGTCCGGTCGGACGGGACTGGATCAGCATCAGGTTCACCCCCCGGACCGCGAACTCCTGGAGGAGCTCCAGCAGCGCACCGGGGTGGTCGTCGCCGAGCCACAGCACGACGGAGGTCTTGTCCGCGCCGGTCGGCGCGGCCGGCCGGGCCGGGCGACCCACCAGCACGAACCGGGTCTCGGCGTTCTCCGCATCGTGGATCTCGGTCACCAGCGGGACGAGCCCGTAGGTGGCGGCGGCGAACTCGCCCGCGAAGGCGGCGTCGAAGCGGCCCTCCTGGACCAGCCGGGCGCCGTCGGCGTTCGAGGCGGCCGACTCCCACACCGCGTCGGGCAGGTTCGCCCGCAGCCAGTTGCGTACCTGCGGCTGGGCGACCGGATGCCCGGTGACGGTCTTGACGTCCGACAGGGCGGTTCCGGGTCGTACGAGCAGTGCGAAGGTGATGGGGAGCAGCACCTCGCGGTAGATCATCAGTGGTTCGCCCGAGGCCAGCTCGTCGAGGGTGGCGGTCACCCCGCCTTCCACGGAGTTCTCGATCGGGACGAGGGCAGCGGCCGCCTCACCGTTGCGCACGGCGTCCAGGGCGGCCGGGACCGACACCATCGGGACGAGTTCCCGGGTCGCGGCTTCCGGCAGGGTGCGCAGGGCGGCCTCGGTGAAGGTGCCCTCGGGACCGAGATACGTGAAGCGGGTGGCTGACATGCGATCAGCCTAATGCCGGGGTGCCGCCCGCCGGGTCGCCGTTCATCCTTCGAGCAGCCGCTGCCCCACGTACTCTCCGCTGCGGGGTCCGGGCGGAACCGCGTACAGCCCGCTGGACTCGTGCCGGATGAACGCCGACAGCGCGTCGCCGCGGTCGAGCTTGCGTTGTACGGGCACGAATCCGCGCAGCGGATCGGCCTGCCAGCAGACGAAGAGGAGCCCCGCGTCGGGGGCGCCGTCCGGGCCGATTCCGTCGTGGAAGGAGAAGGGCCGCCGGAGCATGGCGGCCCCGCCGTTCTGTTCGGGGGCGGAGATCCGGGCGTGGGCGTTGGACGGGATGACCGGCTTTCCGTCGGTGCCGAACTTGTCGAGCGCCATTTCGGTGGTCTCGGTGCCACCGGTCAGAGGGGCGCCGGTGGCCTTGGTGCGGCCGATGACCTGCTCCTGCTGGGCGAGGGACTGCTTGTCCCAGTCGTCGAGGAGCATGCGGATGCGCCGGACGACGGCGTACGAGCCCCCGGCCATCCAGGCGTGCTCGGCGGGGCCGGGGCCCGCGCCGGGAACGAAGATCCGCTTGTCGAAGTCGGGCTCCGCGGGCTTCGGGTTGCCGGTGCCGTCGACCTGGCCCATCAGGTTGCGGGCGGTCATCGGGGTGCCGGTGGCGCCGGGAGACCGGTTGAAGCCGTTCATCTGCCAGCGGACGCGGGCGGCCTCCCCGGCGTCCTTCTGCAGGGCCCGCAGGGCATGGAAGGCGACGAGGCCGTCATCGGCGCCGATCTGGACCCACAGGTCACCGTTGCTGCGCTGGGCGTCCAGCCGGTCCGAGGAGAAGTCCGGCAGCGGGTCGAGAGCGGCGGGGCGGCGGGCGGTGAGCCCGGTGCGCTCGAAGAAGGAGTGGCCGAAGCCGAAGGTGACGGTGAGGGAGGACGGACCGGCGTCCAGGGCGATCCCGCTGTCGGAGGCTGAGGCCGGCTCGCCCGCCATCAGCCGGCGGGCGGTGTCGGACCAGCGCCGCAGCAGCGCGGCAGCCTCCGTACGGCCCGCCCCGGCGGCGAGGTCGAAGGCGACGAGGTGCCCCTTGGCCTGCAACGGGGTGGTGATGCCGGCCTGGTGGTCTCCGTGGAAGGCCACCTGGGTGGCGCCCAGGGAGGCCAGACTGCCGGCCGAGCCGGGAGCGGAGCCGCTCCCGGAGCCGTCCAGCGCGGAGTGCGCCAGGGCGCCGCCTGTGGCTCCGAGGGCGATCCCGACGGCGCCTGCGGCGCCGACGGTACCCAGCAGCCTGCGCCGGGAGATCTCGATGTCGGGGTTGCTCTCGGTCACGCTGGTCAGCCGATCTTCACGGTCTTCTGGATGGTGGTCTGGTCGATGTCGGAGGTACGGACGGTCACGTCGATGCGCCATTCACCGGCGAGCGGCAGCTGGACCCCGGAGGCGGTCCAGTGTCCGGGGGCCGCCTGCTCGGGGACGAGCGGCAGGGGGCCGATGTCCTTGGCGGGAAGCGTGAAGGCGACCTTGATCTCGGGGAGGTCGAAGGGGGCGCCGTCGGCGGAGTCGGCCCAGAGGTGCAGGGTGTTCGCCCCGACCCGTCCCGGGTCGAGTTCGAGCCGGACGGAGCCCTTGCCGTTCGGACCGCCGGTGTCGAAGGGCAGGGTGATCTTGACGGCCCGGTCGGGGACGGCGGTGGCGGTGGAACCGCGGCCCGTCTCCTGTTCCACGGTCCGCCCGGGCTCGGTACTGGTGAGCACGGTGGTGACGGCGAGCAGGATCACCGCGATGGCCGCCTCGGCGAGGACCGAGCGGCGCAGGCCGGCGCGGTCCGGGTCGGCGTCCCGCACCCGCTTCTCCAGCGCGCTCTCGCGTGCGGCGCGCTGCCGGGCGAGCTGGGCGGCACGCTCGGGGCCGGCGGGGACGGGAACGGGCACGGGCTCTGTTTCACGTGAAACATCTGTGGCTTCGGAGACGGCGCCGGTGGCCGTTTCACGTGAAACATCCGCCGAGGTCTGCCCGACGGTGGTGACGGCGGTCGCGGCGTCCGCGGGAGCATCGGCGAGCCGCGCGGTCCACGTGCGGGACATGTAGGCGATGCCGAGGAGGACGGCGACCAGGCCGATCTTCAGGAGTAGCAGCTGCCCGTATTCGGTGCCGGTGAGGGCGGACCAGCTGCCGAGCTGGCGCCAGGACTGGTAGACGCCGGTGACGGCGAGCACCAGGACACTGACGAAGGCGACCCGAGAGAAGCGGCGGACGGCTGCGCGCTCGATCCCGGGGACCTTGTGGAGGGCGACGAGCAGCGCGGCGAGACCACCGAGCCACATGGCGACGGCCATCAGGTGCAGGATGTCGGCGGGCATGGCGATACCGGGCTGGATCCCGGTGGAGGCGTGCTCCGAGAGGGCCCAGGTGGCGGCGATACCTCCGGACACGACGGCGCCGCCGATGGCCAGCCCGAAGGTGAGGTCGCTGGTGTCGTCCGGGTGCCCGGCTTCATCGGACCCGTTAGGGCCGTCGGCCTGGTCGGCCCCTTCGGCCTCCCTCTGGGCCCGCTCGGCCTCATCGGGGCCGAGGCCCGCCACGCGGCGCGCGTAGACGCCGAAGAGCACCGCGACGAAGAGGGCGGCCGCGCCCAGCAGGAGCAGCCTGGAGACGAGCGAGGCTCCGGTCTTGGTCTGCAGGACGGCTCGGAGCCCGTCGAGATCGAACAGGTCGGAGAAGTTGCCGGACCCCGTGTACGGGGTCCGCAGCACCAGCATGGCGAGGGTGGCGACGGTCAGGGTGACCCAGGCGCGCACGACGAGCTTCTGGAGCGGCCGTTCGGCGGCGCCCCTGCGCCAGCACAGCAGGATGAAGGCGGCGCCGCCCACGAGGACGGTGAACCCTGCGTAGGCGGCGTAGCGGGCGATGCCGTACGCGATGCCGACGGGGCCGCCGCCCGCCTGGGCGGTGGGCAGGGTGACATCGGTGGCCGAGGGCGCGCCGATGGAGAAGGTGAAGGCGCCGGAGATCGGATGACTGTCGGCCGAGACGGCCTGCCAGGCGACGGTATAGGTGCCGTTCGGCAGGCCGGTGTGCAGTGCGGTGCCGTAGCGGATGGTGTTCCCGCTGCACATGTCGCGCAGTTCACCGGTGTCCACGCGCTTGCCCTGGGGGTCGAGCACGCGAATGGAGTCGTCGCCCATGGCGACCTGCTCCGAGAAGGAGAGCGTGACCTGGGCGGGGGCCGTGGCGACCACCGCCCCGTCCTTGGGGTCGCTCGCGGTGAGTGCGGCGTGCGCCGTGGCCGGTGAGGCCGCGGTGAACAGGACTGCCAGCAGGGCTGCGAGGACCAGCGCGAGCCGTGGCAGGAATGCCGGGGCGCGAGCCGTGGAGGGAGCGGGGGCGGTGGCCGTCATGGCGTGTCAGTTCCTCGGTCCGTCAGTGGGCGTTGCCGGACGTATCTGTCGGAGCCTGAGCGTTGTACGTCCGGTCCTTCACGTCCAGCTCGACCTTGACCGGAGCGGCCTTCTCGAAGCGGAGCTCGACGGTGACCTTGTCGCCGATCTTGGGAGTGCTCTTGAGCCCCATGAACATGATGTGGTTGCCGCCGCGCTCCAGCCGGAGCTCGCCGTTCGCCGGCACGTCCATCGACTGGACCTGCTGCATCTTCTGGTCCTTGGTCTCGTGGATCTGGAGATCGTCGGAGAGCGAGGAGGTGACGCCGGTGAGCTTGTCGGCGGTCTCGGAGCCGTTCTTGATGACCATGAACCCGCCGGCCATCTTGTCGTTCACGGGCTGCGGCATGAAGGCGCCGCTCACGGTCATCTTCGGCTCGGACTCACCGGAACAGCCGGATATGGCGAGCACTGCCGTCAGGGAGAGGGCGGCGGCGAGGGTGCGGGTGGTGCGGGCCTTCACGGGTTCTCCCCCTTGATGAGCTTCGGCAGGTCCTTGGTGTAGTCGTCCACGGTGGTGCTCTCGCCGTAGAGGACGTAGCCCTCGTCGGTCTTGGGCGAGAACGCGATGACCTGGGCGCCGTGCATGGAGACGACCTTGCCGTCGGCTCCCGTCGCGGCGGGGTCGATGCCGATGCCGAGCGTGCGTGCGGCAGCCTGGATGCTCGCGAAGTTCCCGGTGAGTCCGATGAAGGACGGGTCCTGCGACTTGAGCCACGCGCTGAGGGACTCGGGAGTGTCCCTCTCAGGGTCGGTGGTGACGAAGACGACCCGGAGGTTGTCCTGGTCGGCCTTGGGGAGTGCCTTCTTGGCGACGGCGATGTTGCTCATCGTCAGCGGGCACACGTCGGGGCAGTTGGTGTAGCCGAAGTAGATGAGGGTCGGCTTGCCCTTGGTCTGCTCGCGCAGGTTCCACGGGTTGCCGGTGGTGTCCGTGAGGACGAGTTCCGGCTTGGTGAAGGGGCGGTCCAGGAGGGTCGCGGCCTTGGCGTTGCTCTGACCGCCGGCGATCTGGGTGACTCCGCCGGTCTTGGCGGGCTCACCGCCGCAGGCGGTGAGGGTGAGTGCGGCCGCCGCGAGCAGCGCGGCGACCGTCACACGTGTGGTGCGCATGAAGAAATGTCCCTGGGATCGGGGATGCTACGGACGTGTCGGAAGGGCAGCGCCCACGGGCGCGCCAGGTCAGGCGGAGCGGCGGCGCGAGGCGATGCCGAAGGCGACACCGCCGAGTCCGACGACGATGCCGGCGATGCCGAGGACGCGCGCGGTGGTGTCGGAGCCGTGTTCGGCGGCGGCCTTGTCGTGGCCGTGCTCGGCGTCCTTGTCGGCGTTCTTCGGCTGGTCGGCCTTCGCACCGCCGTCGTGGTGGTCATCGCCCTTGGGGGCGGTCAGCTTCAGGACGGGCGCGGGGTTCTGCGGCTCCGCGGCGCCTTCCTTGGCCTCCTCGATCCAGCGGACGACCTCACCGTTGTCGTACGTCTGGATGGACTTGAAGACCATCTGGTCGGCGCTCTCGGGCAGCTTGCCCACGGAGAGCGGGAACTGCTGGAACTTCCCGGGCTCGATCTTGCCGCCGGACCAGGTCACCTTGGTCACGGCCTCGTTGATCTGCTTGCCGTGCACGGTGAGCGGCTTCTCGAGCTTGCTCTTCTCGACCGTCACGGTCCAGCCGGGAACGTCCTGCGGCATCACGGAGCTGAGCGGCTGGTCGACCGGGAAGTTGACCTCCAGCTGGGTGGTCGAAGCGTTGTCCCGCTCGTTGGGGACCTTGAAGTTGATCGTCGCGTAGCCGCCCTTGGCCGCCTCGCCGGCGGGCTGCACGCCGACGTGGGCGAAGGCAGGGCCGGAAAGGACGAGAACGGAACCGGCGGCGATGGCGGCGGCGATGGAGACGCGAGAGGTCTTCATGGCAGAAACACTCCACGGAAGCAGTGGTGGCGGTGACTCCGCGCACGGGCGCGCACGGAGTTCGCGGCACCGGTATCCCGCTCTGTGTCCCGGGAAGGAGGGTGCCGCGTCAGGCTGCGAGGGCGAGTGCCACGGGTGGGCCGCGCCGGATCACCGTGTGCTGGAGTGCTTCCCGCCCTGTGCAAGGGGCGGGGGCGGACCCGGTCCGCGGGTCCTGCGGGGTACGGGTGGCCGAGCCGGGGAGCCCGGCGCCGAGGGCGCGTACGAAGGCCAGCGCGGCGCGCAGCGGACGGATCGGGGCGGCTTCGGCGGAGCGACGGGACAGCTCGACCAGCCGGAAGAGCGCGGCGTCACCGCGGCTGAGCAGCCAGCCCGCGGCGAGTGCCGCCAGCAGGTGGCCGGCCAGCATGGCCGGGCTGAACAGGCCCGTCGCGGGCGCCGCGGTGACGGCGGCCACGTGCGCGTGCGCGCCGTGCCCCTGCGCCACGACCTGCCCGGCCTGAGCGACCTGCGCCGCCTGCTCGGCCAGGGCAGCCGGGTCCAGGCCCGCGGCTTCCAGGATCTGCCGGGCGTCGGCCGGGCTGAGCGGTACGGAGTTGCCCCCGCACACCAGCCGCGCGGCGAGCTCGGCGAGCGAGGCGTCGGCGGAGCCGGCCGGTGCCTGCACGGCCGCGGCGCCGTGCTGGCCGAGGCCGAACACCGCGTGCAGGCCGAGTTGGCCGGTGGCGAGCCCGGCGGCGATGCCGGGGAGCGACCGCCGACGGCCCGCGAGCGGGGCGGCGACCGCGAAGACGGCGAGGAAGCCGAGGCAGAGTGACCACCAGGGCACGGTGGCGCAGGACGCCAGGGCGTGCCCGGTCGCGGACAGCACGACACAGACCGCGGTGAACACCGCGGCCCGGATCAGCCGGAGGCCGGCTCCGGCGTGCGTCGCGTGGGGGTCAGACATGGCCGGGCCATCATCGCACTGCGCATAGGCCCTTCATACGGCAGGTCCGGAAGGTCCACATGAGTCCTCTGTGCGAGGACCGGCCGGGCACCTGTGGACAGCCGCATACACCGCTCTTCGGGAGAGCCGCATCGGCCGAACGGGCGTATTGAGGTCTCGGACGGCCGCAGGGCGCTTACTCCCCCTCGCGGGCGGCAATAGGTAACCGTATGAGCATCTGGTGGTCTCTCCACTTGAGGCGCGAAGCCGCGAGCGTGCCGCTCGCCAGGCGACTGCTGCTGGGGACGATGGAGACCGCGGGGGTGGACCCGGACATCTCCTTCGATCTCTCGGTGGCACTGGGCGAGGCGTGTGCGAACGCGGTGGAGCACGGCGGGGGTGGTGAAATCCCGGACGATACCGAGGCGTACCACGTCACGGCCTATCTGGACGGGGATTGCTGCCGCATCGAGGTGACCGATTCCGGGCCGGGGTTCCCGCCCACGACGGTGGCCCGCCGCAGACCCTCCCTGGCCGAACACGGCCGGGGCCTGCACCTGATCGCCGAACTCGCCGATCACGTCCGCTTCCGCAACCGGCCGGGCCGTGGCGCGGTGGTGAGTTTCGACAAGATCCTGAAGTGGCGCGACGACGCGCTGCTGAAGGTGTCGTAGGCGCCGTGAGCCTGATGGGTCGGGTGTCCTGGGAACGCCGATGGGCGGGACCCCGAAAAGGAATCCCGCCCACCGATGCGCAACGCGCAGGCGTCAGCCCTTCAGGCGCGCCATCCAGGCCTCGACCTCGGACGAGGCGCGGGGCAGCCCGGCGGACAGGTTCCGGTTGCCGTCCTCCGTGACGAGGATGTCGTCCTCGATCCGGACGCCGATGCCGCGGTACTCCTCGGGCACGGTCAGGTCGTCGGCCTGGAAGTAGAGACCCGGCTCCACGGTCAGGCACATGCCCGGCTCCAGCGTGCCTTCGACGTACGCCTCGGTGCGCGCGGCGGCACAGTCGTGGACGTCCATGCCGAGCATGTGGCCGGTGCCGTGCAGGGTCCAGCGACGCTGCAGGCCCAGCTCCAGCACGCGCTCGACCGGGCCGTCCAGCAGGCCCCACTCGACGAGCTTCTCGGCCAGCACGTGCTGGGAGGCGTCGTGGAAGTCGCGGAACTTCGCACCCGGCTTCACCGCGGCGATGCCGGCTTCCTGGGACTCGTAGACCGCGTCGTAGATCTTGCGCTGGATGTCGGTGTACGTGCCGTTGATCGGCAGCGTCCGCGTGACGTCGGCGGTGTAGAGGGAGTGGGTCTCCACACCGGCGTCGAGCAGCAGCAGGTCACCGGAACGGACGTCGCCGTCGTTGCGGACCCAGTGCAGGGTGCAGGCGTGCGGGCCGGCGGCGCAGATGGATCCGTAGCCGACGTCGTTGCCCTCGACCCGGGCGCGCAGGAAGAAGGTGCCCTCGATGTAGCGCTCGGACGTGGCCTCGGCCTTGTCCAGGACCTTCACGACGTCCTCGAAGCCGCGGACGGTGGAGTCGACGGCCTTCTGCAGCTCGCCGATCTCGAACGCGTCCTTCACGGCGCGGGCCTCGGAGAGGTAGACGCGCAGTTCCTCGTCGCGTTCCTTGGTCACCTTGTCGGTGAGGGCGGACTCGATCACCGCGTCGTGGCCGCGCACGGCGCGAACCGGGCCCTCGGCCTCGGTGAGGGCCTCGGCGAGCTTGCGGACGTCCTGCGCGGGGATGCCCAGGAGCTGCTCGGCCTCGGTGAGGGAGTGACGGCGGCCGACCCACAGCTCGCCCTGGCCGGACAGCCAGAACTCGCCGTTCTCCCGGTCGGAGCGCGGCAGCAGGTAGACGGTCGCGGTGTGACCGGTCGCCCCGGTGGGTTCCAGGACCAGGACGCCGTTCTCGGTCTGGTCGCCGGTGAGGTAGGCGTACTCGGTCGAGGCCCGGAAGGGGTACTCGGTGTCGTTCGAGCGGGTCTTCAGGCGGCCCGCGGGGATGACGAGGCGCTCGCCCGGGAAGCGCCGGGACAGCGCGTCGCGGCGGGCGAGGGTGTGCCCGGCCTGGGCGATGGGCTCCAGCCCGTGCAGCTCGGTGTCGGCCCAGCCGCTGCGCATGTTCTCTGCGAGTTCGTCGCTGACGCCCGGGTACAGACCGTTCTTGCGCTGCTTGTGCGTCTTCTTGGGCTGCTCTTCTTCCGGGGTCTCCGGGGTGAGCTCGTCAGCCACGTCTTCTCCTCAGCTACGACGGTACGGACCTGGGTGTGGACCGCATCCATCGTATGCGTGTGCGTAGAGAGCCGTTCCGAATCGTGGAATCCGTCACGATTCGGAACGGGCTCCGCGCCTCATTCGAACCGGGCTGCGAGCAGCACGATGTCCTCGGGGGCATCGGTCGGCTCCCCGCCGGGCAGCACGGTCCGCAGGATGTGCTCGCACAGGGCCGCCGGGTCCTCGCGGACGCTGCGGGGGACCCCCGCAGCAGCGGCGTGCAGCCGGGCGTACGCCCGGTCCATCGGGTCGCCGGTGTGGTGCAGCAGCCCGTCAGTGTAGAGAAGCACCGTTTCTCCGGGTGCAGGTTCGATCTCCACGCTCGGCGCTTCCCAGCAGGACAGCATGCCCAGGGGCGCGGAGAGCGAGGTCTCCACGTACTCGGTGCGGTGCTCGCCGATCAGGAGCGGCGGGGTGTGCCCGGCACCGGCCAGGATGATCTTGCTGCCCCGGCCCTCGGACTGCGGCCCCCCGACTGGTTCGCAGTAGGCGAAGAGCGCGGTGGCGGCGCGGGCGGGCTCGGTGAGGCGCAGCAGCAGTTCCAGGTCGGACAGGACCGCCACGGGGTCCTCGCCCTCCATGACGGCGTAGGCGCGCAGCGATGCGCGCAGGCGCCCCATCGCGGCGACGGCGCTCGGTCCGGATCCGGTGACCGAGCCGACGGCCAGTCCCAGGGCGCCCTCGGGCAGCGGCAGGGCGTCGTACCAGTCGCCCCCGCCGAGCGGTCCCGTGTGGTGGCGGGCCGCGAGCTGGACCCCGGGGATCCGGGGGAGCCGGCTCGGCAGCAGCTCCTCGAAGACGGTGGCCAGGTGCGAGCGGGAGCGCTCCACCTCCAGCATCCGGGCCAGGTGCTCGGCGGCGTGCCGCACGTACAGCCCGGCGAGGTCGCGCTGGCGGTCGCTCGGCTCGGCCTGTTCGTCGTAGAGCCAGACGGCCGCGCCGAGCCGACCGGTGGCTTCGGCGGTGAGGGGGAGCGAGTAGCTCGCGGCGTAGCCGAGCCGAGCGGCGACCTCGCGGTGGCGGGGGTCCACGGGGGCGGCGAAACCTCCGGATCCGGGGGGCGCGCCCGGTTCGGGCAGGAAATCGGAGCCGCCCTGCGCGTCCGGCAGACCATCGAGGATCCGGCCGTAGGAGGTGGCGCTGCGCGGCACGGTCTCGATGTGGCCGAGCTCCGCGTGGCCGAGCCCGAGGCCGATCGTGCTGGTCGGGCCGAGTCCGTCGGAGGGCTCCAGGACGATCAGGCCGCGGCGGGCGCCGACGAGCGCGGCTCCGGCGCGCAGGAATTCGCGCAGCGAGGTGTCGAGGTCACGGGCACGGGCGAGGCGCTCGGTGAGCTCGTGCAGGGTGGTGAGGTCCGAGACCATGCCCGCCAGCCGGTCCTGGATGACACTGCCCGGGCCGCCGGGCGCAGGGGCCGGTGCGGGGGTGGTCCGGGCGGGCGCGGGCGCCGTAGTGTCCGGCGACGCGGTTGCTGCTGGATCGATTCCAGCCACTTTCGGTAGATGCGGAGCGCTCATGGCGTCCGCCTTTCCACCTGGTGCGATTCGCCGAATAGCATCGCAAACCCCCAGATCGTGCTGCGCCGCCATCAAGGAATCCACATCTACACGCACACATGGATGCATGTCCAGCATTGCCCAGGTGGGAATCCTGGTGTCCGTGAGACGGCAACTCACTGTCGAGCCAAGGCTAGAACTTGGCCGGAAAAAGCGGGAGGCGGTCGGTTTTTGCGATCGACTGAGCGGGCTCCGCAGGGGCCTCGGGTACGTACTCGTTGATGTGCGCGGCCAGTTGGCGTTGCCGGGAACCACCCGGCGCGGGCCGTCGTCCTTAGCGGCGGCCGCCGGTCTAGGTGGCCGGCGCGGGTCGCGCTCCACCCCCGCGGGACGTTTGATGGACCTGTAAGAAGACTGCACGAACCGTGTGAACCTGCTTCTGGCGGACAGTGACGCGAAACCTGTACGTGTGGTGAGACACCGGTTACATGGTGTGATGTGGCCCTCGGCGTTCAACGGAAAGGAACGAGCGCACATGCGCGAGATCCTCGGAAGGCGTCTCCAGCGGCTCCGCGATCGCTTTCAATCCCTGCGCCCCGACCCCGGACGGAGCGGCAGTACGTCCGCTCTCCTCGACGCGGCGCTCGTCTGCGCCACCACCTGGCAGTGGCCCGTCCTGCCCGGCGTCGGCCGGTCCGGCGCGGACGGCAAGCGATGTGCCTGCCCCGACCCCGACTGCGCCGTCCCCGGCGCGCATCCCTTCGATCCCGGACTGCTCGCCGCCACCACCGACTCCCGGATGGTGACCTGGTGGTGGACCAACCGGCCCGCCGCCCCCGTCCTGATGGCCACCGGAGGGACCGCCCCGTGCGCGGTGAGCCTGCCGGCCGGCGCGGCCGCGCGCGCCCTCGTACGACTGGACGCGCAAGGCATGCGGCTCGGTCCGGTCGTGGCCACGCCCACCCGCTGGGCGCTGCTGGTGGCGCCGTACTCGCTGGAGCGGCTCGGCGAACTCCTGTACGCGAAGGACCACGTGCCCTCCTCCCTGCGCTTCCACGGTGAAGGCGGCTACCTGTTGCTGCCGCCGTCCGCCGCCTCCAGCGGTGGCCAGGTGCGTTGGGAACGGGAGCCGCGGGCGCAGGCGGCGGCGCAGCGGCCGTGGGCACGGTCGGCGCGGGCGCACGCGCAGTTGCTGCAGGCGCAGGAGGGAAACCTCTGGCTGCCCGAGATCGAGGCGGTCGTTGACGCGCTGGTCGAGGCCAGCAGTGGTGCACCAGGCGGTGGCAGCAGGCTCGCGTACTGACCTGCCGGTCTTGTGCGGATCACTCGTACGGGTGTCGGTGGGGCGAGTTTCCAAGGGAATTGGGCGCGGGGATCTCCGCGCCCCATTCCCTCCTCGCTATCTTCGGCGAATGAATCTCCGCCTGATCGGTATCGGCACCGGTGTGTTGATCATCTTGTCGCTCCCGCTCGCCGGGGCGATCGCCGAGCCGGATTTTGCAGGTCAGGAGGACGGAAAAGGTGGCGGCCTGTTCTCGGCGCTCGGGCTTTCGGACTCCTCCCGCACGTCTCCCGCGGCGCCCGCGCGCTCGGCTCCGACGGCCGGCCCGCAGCAACCCGGCCCGGCCGAACAGCCCCGTACGGATTCCCACTGCGGACCCGAACTGTCTTCGCCGCAGGGGGTGGAAGCACAAACCTGTGTGTTGATCGGTGAAGGCAAGACATGGGGCCGGAGTTACTACCGGAACACAAGTGGTCGCGCGCTGGACGCCGCGCTGACGGTAATGGGTCCGGCCGGGCGCACGGTTCAGATCCGGTGTGCGGTGGGTGCGGGCGACGAGCCGGGCTTGTGCGAGACGCCGAAGGAGGCCTCGGCGGGCGATCCGGCGAGTTACTCGGCTGTAGCGGAATTTGCAGTTCCGGATGATGAAGGGGAACTGCTCTTGAGGTCCGGGAGCAACTCACCGGCACCGGGTGACGGTTGACCGCACCCTTGAAAATCAAGGGCCCGGTCGCTGGCGACGGGGGATGCACCAGCGACCGGGCTACAAGAACGGTAACAAGAGATCGCCTGTTCGCAAATTCGATCTCCGATATTCAGACACCGATTTGCAGACGATTAGCGGGAGTTGTGACTCCGGTCACCGACTCCACACGGGCGCTCGGTCAGCTGAGCGTCACTTGGCGGTTGGTGAGTCCGCCGCGCGCCCGGCGCTCCTCCGTGGTCAGCGGGGCGTCCGTGGCCAGAGCCCCGGCCAGCCGCTCCGCGAACTCCGCCGCGGGCTTCTCGACGTCGTCGGCCGTGACCCCGGTGGGCAGGTCCCAGACGGGAACCATCAGACCGTGGGCGCGGAAGGAGCCGACGAGCTTCGTGCCCTCCCCGAGCGAGGACGTGCCGGCCGCGTGCAGCCGCGCGAGGGCGTCGAGCAGCTTCTCCTCGGGGTGCGGCATGACCCAGCGCAGGTGGTTCTTGTCCGGCGTCTCGCACCAGTAGGCGGCGTCAACGCCGGTCAGCTTGACGGTGGGAATGGCAGCCGCGTTGGCGCGCTCCAGCGAGGCGGCGATCTCCGGGGAGGCGTTCTGGGCGTTCTCGGATTCCGGAATCCAGAATTCGAACCCGGTGTGCACAACCGGCTCGAAACCGCCGTCGGCGTCCAGGAGATCCTGAAGTCGGGGCCCCTCGGCGGGAACCCGGCGGGCGGCAACCGGCGTACCCGGCTCCGCTACGAGGGCACGCTCCAGGGTGTCGGCCATGTCGCGGCCGAGGTCTCCGGAGGACGAGTCGTTCTGCAGGCCGAGGAGGACGGACCCGTCCTCACGGCGCAGCGCCGGCCAGGCCATGGGCAGTACGGTCACCAGCGTGACGGAGGGGACGCCCTCGGGCAGACCGCCCTTGAGGGACAGCGGGACGGTGGCGGCGGGCACCAGTTCGCGCAGGGCGACCCAGTCGCACTCACCCGGCAGCCCCTCGAAGGGTCGCCGCACGTGCTCGGTGACGGCGTGCGCGGCGGCTGCGCCGTGGCAGGCCTTGTAGCGGCGGCCGGATCCGCAGGGACAGGGCTCGCGGGCGCCCACGACGGGGATCTCACCGTTGTTGAGCTGCGGCTTTGCAGTCTTGGCTGCGGGGCGCTTCTTGGCCATCGTGCGTGTCTCCCGGTTGCGGCGGTACGGCGTCGTGTCTGGGCGCGAGCCTAGCCGTTCGTACCGCCGGAACCGGTTGGGTGCGGCCGGGAGCACGGTCGGCGTGCGCTCCCGGACGGCCGCCTGTGCGGATGACCGGTACTGCTGTGCTGCTGTCGTGCTGCCTTGCTCTCGTGTTCGGTCGTGTCGGTCGTGCTGGCGTGTCGGTCGTGCGGTCGGGGATCCCGGGTTCAGGGATCGAGGTCGTCGAACGCCGTGCTGAAGTCGATCGCCGGCGGCGCAACGCGCGTAGCGAAATCCTCGTGCCGGGGCCCACAAGCAACGATCACCCACACGGTGACCTCACCCGCCGCTCCGTCCCGGACACCCCAGTCCTGGGCCAAGGCGCTGATGATGTTCAGCCCCCGGCCGCCCCGTGCGGTGACCGAGGGCGTGGCAGGAACCGGGCGGGTGGGCCCGCCTCCGTCCGTGACCTCGACCGTCAGTCGTCCCGCTCTGTCCACGCGCCACGCGGCACGTATTTCCCCGTCCCCGACTTCCCGAGAGCCGAGCGGCCTGCCGTGTCGGCAGGCGTTGCTGAGCAGTTCGGAAAGGATCAGTACGGCATCGTCCACGACCGATTCGGGCACCCCACCGATACGCAGTTGCTCGCGCATCCGGTGTCTCGCCTCGCCCACGCCCGCAGGACCATGGCGTACGTCCATGCACGACGACGTGGGCACTTCTTGTGCCACCACCAACGCCACCCCCGGAACCTCCTTAGCCCCACGCATGGTCTGGATGCCCCAATGGCCTGGACCGGAAACCGTCGAAGGAGCCCGAAGCGGACTCCTCTGACGCATTCATACCGACCGAATGCGGAGCGGATGCGCCGGAGCACACCCTGTAACGGACGAGTTGGGGGTGGCGGGTGTGCAAAAGGGGACTTCAGCGGCCGAGTTGGGACAGAACTTGGCGTGGTCTGTTCGTGATGATTGCTTCCACGCCTAGATCAGCGCAGAGCTGAACGTCTTCGGGTTCGTTCACTGTCCATACGTGCACGGAGTGGCCCGCGCCTTGGAGCTTGTGGATGAAGCCGGGGTGATTGCGCACGATCCGCATCCCGGGACCGGCGATCGTCACGCCGGCCGGCAACCGCCCGTCCCGCATCCGGGGCGAGATGAACTGCATCAGGTACACGGTCGGGATCGTCGGCGCGGACGCCCGGATCCGGTGCAGGGAGCGCGCGGAGAAGCTCATGACCCGCACGGGGTGCGGACCCTCGGCGGGCGGGGCGTCCAATCCGAAGCGCTTGAGGAGGACGAGGAGGCGCTCCTCCACCTGTCCGGCCCAGCGGGTCGGGTGCTTCGTTTCGATCGCGAGCTGTACCGGCCGTCCGGCGTCGGAAACCAGCTCCAGCAGGCGCTCGAGGGTGAGGACGGAGGTGCGCTCGGGGTCCGCGTCCCAGTCGGGAGACTCCTCGCGGTCCTTCCAGGAACCGAAGTCGAGGGCGGCGAGATCGGCCAGCTCCAGGGCGGAGACGGCCCCGCGGCCGTTCGAGGTGCGGTTCACCCGGCGGTCGTGGACCAGGACCAGATGGCCGTCCGCGGTCAGCCGGACATCGCATTCGAGGCCGTCGGCGCCGTCCTCGATGGCCTTGCGGTAGGCGGCCAGGGTGTGCTCGGGGGCATCCTCCGAGGCGCCGCGGTGGGCGACGACCTGGATGGTGCGCGGCATTGCGTGGGTCACCGGGTCATGGTGCCACCGAGAGGTGCCCGGGCGTCGGGGTCGGCCCCAGGAGTGCATCCGAAATGTCGGATATAAAGAATGGGGAGAGATGCACAGGTCCGGCTTACAGTGCTCTGACGGGTCATGGGAAAGGCTTTGCCCAGGAACTTGTGCGGCACGTCGAACGTTCAGTCGGACCGATATCGCCAGAGAATTTTCCGAAGCCGTGTGTGACGAGGAGAGAGCGCTGTGAGCACCGAGAACGAGGGCACCGCGGCCCCGACACCCCCCGCGGCCCCGTCCGTACCCCCTGCTCCGGCCTCCGAGACGCAGGATGCGGCCCCCGCGCCCGCCGCCGGCGAGCCGGTGACCCAGCAGATCCCGCCGACCCCGGCGCCCGGCACCGAGCCCACCCAGCAGATTCCGCCCGCACAGGCACCCCCGGCTTACGGCCAGGCTCCCGCACAGGTACCCCCGGTCTACGGCCAGGCTCCTGCCCCGGCCGCGCACGGAGCCGAGGGCTGGCCGCCCCCGCCGCCCATGGTGCCGGCGTACGGTGCGGGCGGCGGCCACGGCGGAGGTGTCTGGGGCGCTCCCCTGACCGCCGACGGCGCCCCCGCGCCCAAGCCGAAGGGCAGGGGCGGCCTGGTCGCGGCCGTGCTCGTGGCGGCCCTCCTTGCGGGCGGCATCGGCGGTGGCGTCGGTTACTGGGCCGCCGAGCGCAGCAACAACGGCACCGGCTCCACCACGATCAGCGCCGCGAACACCCCCAAGGACATCAAGCGCGAGGCCGGCTCCATCGCAGGCCTGGCCGCGGGTGCCCTGCCCAGCGTGGTCACCATCGAGGCCTCGGCCGGCGACGGCGAAGGCGGCACCGGCACCGGGTTCGTCTACGACCAGCAGGGCCACATCCTCACCAACAACCACGTCGTGGCCTCCGCGGCCAACGGCGGCAAGCTCTCTGCAACGTTCTCCGACGGCAAGCGGTACGACGCCGAGGTCGTGGGCCGTGCTCAGGGTTACGACGTCGCCGTCCTCAAGCTGAAGACCCCGCCGGCCGGCCTCAAGCCGCTGCCCCTCGGCGACTCCGACAAGGTCGCGGTCGGCGACTCGACCATCGCGATCGGCGCCCCCTTCGGCCTGTCGAACACGGTCACCACCGGCATCGTGAGCGCCAAGAACCGCCCGGTCGCCTCCGGAGACGGCAGCGGCAGCAAGAACTCGTACATGAGCGCCCTCCAGACGGACGCCTCGATCAACCCGGGCAACTCGGGCGGTCCGCTGCTCGACGGGCGCGGCGCGGTCATCGGCATCAACTCCGCGATCCAGTCGGCGGGCAACGGCGGCTTCGGCGGTGGCCAGGCCGGTTCGATCGGCCTCGGCTTCGCCATCCCGATCAACCAGGCGAAGAACGTCGCCGAGTCGCTGATCAAGACGGGCAAGCCGGTCTACCCGGTGATCTCGGTCTCGGTCGACCTCCAGGCCAAGTCCGAGGGCGCCAAGATCTCCGATCAGGGCGCGGCCGCCAACGAGCTGGTCGACCCGAACGGCCCGGCCGGCAAGGCGGGCCTCAAGCCCGGCGACGTCATCACCGAGTTCGGCGGCAAGCCGGTCGACAGCGGCCCGACCCTGATCAGCATGATCTGGACGTACAAGCCCGGCGATACCGTGAAGCTGACCTACCTGCGCAGCGGCAAGCCGACCACGGTCGACATCACGCTCGGCTCGCGGGTCGGCGACAAGTAGCAGCACTCGAGCACCACCGGTCGCGGCGGCGGCCCGATGAGGAGGGGCCGTAGGCGGGATTCCGCCTACGGCCCCTCCAACGTCCGCTTATGCTTCGCTGGTGTTCGATTCTCGGCACATACGGACCTTTCATGCGGTGGTCGCCTCCGGGTCGTACTCGGCTGCCGCCCGCGTGCTCGGGTACACCCAGCCCGCCATCACCCAGCAGATGAAGGCGCTCGAACGCGCCGTCGGCACCCCGCTGTTCACCCGCGTGGGCCGCAAGATGCAGCTCACCGAGGCCGGGGAATCCCTGTCCCGGCACGCCGAGACCATCCTCGGGAACCTCTCCGCCGCCGAGGCACAGCTGAGGGCGTACGCCCGGCTGCGCACCGGCCGGGTCAGGCTGTGCGGCTTCCCCAGCGCCAATGTCACCCTCGTCCCCGAGGCCCTGAGCGGCCTGGCCAAGGACCATCCGGGCATACAGGTGGAACTGCTGGAAGGTGAGCCCCCCGAGTCGCTGCGCCGACTGGAGCGCGGGGAATGCGACATCACCCTGGCCTTCACCTATCCCGGCCTGCACGAAGAGATCCCGGAGGAAGTCGCCGAGGTTAGGCTGCTGGAGGACCAGCTGACGGTACTGCTGCCGACGGGGCATCCGCTGGCCCGCCGCCGCGCCGTGAACCTGGCAGACCTCGCCGAGGAACGGTGGATCGCGGGCTGTCCGCGCTGTCGGGCGAACCTGCTGCACGAATGCGCGGAGCTGGGCTTCGTGCCCGACATCCGCTTCGCCACCGACGACAACCTGGTCGTACAGAGCCTGGTCGCACAGGGGCTCGGCGTGGCGATGATGCCCGCGCTGGTGCTGCCCTCCCTCTCACTGAGCCGGGTCTGCGGCCGGGCCCTCCAGCCGGCTGCGCGTCGGCACATCGCCGCGTACGTCTACCGCGACCACCTGCGGATCCCGGCGACGGCCGTGGTGCTCAACGCGCTGAAACAGGTGGCGGCGAACCGGGTCGGCTGCTGACCAATCCATAAGCTGCGCTTGGGATTTCAGGTCATAACTGTCGTTGGACGTGATGGAAGGCCGGCAGCACGCTGCCGATATGACCACCACCACGCCGGCCCGCACCACCACGAGGATGGCCGCCCTCGTCAGTGAGATCCGAACCGTCGTGGAGCGGGGGCTGGCTCCCGACCTCACCGCGTACCTGGTGGGCGAACGGCTCGCCCCGCACCTGGGCGCGCCCGACCTGCTGAGCCCGGCGCAGCGGGAAGGCGACCCGGAGCGGTACCGGCAGCACATCCTGCACGCCGAGGCCGACGGCAGCTTCTCCGTCGTGGCATTGGTGTGGCTGCCCGGGCAGGAGACGTGCATCCACGACCACGTGTCCTGGTGCGTGGCCGGGGTGCACCAGGGTGAGGAGAGCGAACGCCGTTTCCGGCTCGCGCCGGGAGCCGGGCCCGCCCGGCTGGTGGCCACCGAGGACGTGGTGAACGCCCAGGGCGACGTCTGTGGGTTCGCCCCGCCCGGAGACATCCACAAGGTGCGCAACTCCTGTACGACCAAGGCGATATCGGTACACGTGTACGGCGCCGACGTCTCCCGGCTGGGCACCAGCATCCGTCGCGTCTACACGCTCCCCGTCGACTGATGGCCCTCCTCCACCGCCCTCAGAGCACGGCGGCCCGGGATGTTTCACGTGAAACACCCACTCCGTGGCCCGGGTTGGCGATGGCTGTGGGTGGCGCTCTGACGGCCTGGTGCGTCCACCGCCTCGTACCCGCCGTGCCGATGCTGACCGCATCCGTGGTGCTGGGCATCGCGGTGGCGCACCTGCCGGGCCTGCGGACGTTCGTACGTGCGGCCGCGCGCCCGGGACTCTCCCTGGCCGGCCGTCGGCTCATGCGGATGGGCATCGTCCTGCTGGGCCTCGGCCTGGGGCTGGACCAGGTGCTCCGGCTGGGCTGGGCCACCGTGGCCATGGTGGTCGGCGTGGTCGCGGCCACCTTCTTCGGCACCCTCTGGCTGGGCCGCCGGCTGGGACTCCCGGGCGATCAGCCGCTGTTGATCGCCACCGGGTACTCGATCTGCGGTGCCTCGGCGATCGGCGCGGTGAGCGAGGTGTCCGGCAGCGACGAGGAGGACGTGGCCGCCTCCGTGGCACTGGTCACCCTCTGCGGGACGCTCGCCATAGGGATACTCCCGCTCCTCCAGGGGCCGTTGGGGCTCTCCGACCCCGCCTTCGGGCGGTGGGTCGGCGCCGGGGTCCACGACGTCGGCCAGGTCGTGGCCACCGCGCAGACCGCGGGCCCCGCAGCCCTGGGCGAGGCGGTACTGGTCAAGCTGATGCGCGTGGCACTGCTCGCCCCGCTGGTGGCGGCCGTGGCCTTCTCGGTACGGGCCCGGCGCCGCGGGGTGCGTACCGCCTCGGGCCGCAGGCCGGCGCCGGTGCCGCTGTTCGTTCTCGGGTTCCTGGCCACGGCCGCGCTGCGCGCCACCGGGGTACTGCCCGACGTAGCGCTGGAGTGGGCGCACACCGCCCAGGAGGCCCTGCTGGCGGCGGCCCTGTTCGGCCTGGGGAGCGCGGTGCACCTGCCGACGCTGGCCCGGACCGGCGGGCGGGCCGCAGCACTGGGGCTCGGGGCCTGGGTGGTGGTGGCGGGGGTTTCGTACGCGGGCGTGATGCTGACCGTGTGACGCCGTATGGCGCCGTAAGGCGCCGGCTGGCGTCGTGCGTGCGGCGGTGTAACGGCCGGGAGTTGGCCATTTCCTGGCCGGAACCGACCGAACGTTCCGACTGCCCGCTGACATTGCGGCGCACCCGTGCCACCCTGCCCGGTAATCCGAACGACGCACGACGCACGATGCACCGCGAACCGCGAACCGCGCACAGCCGATCCGCACCGACCGCTCTTCACCCCCACCCTGCCCGGCTTCGCCACCCGGCCCGGGCACGGCAGAAGGAGTCATGCGTGAATCGTCATCGCACGGCCTTGTCCGTCCTGCTCGCGGCCGGCGCCCTGGTCGCGGGCGCCCTGACGGCGGCCGGCCCCTCGATCGCCGCGGATGCCCCCGCGTCCTTCCGGCAACAGCACACCCACGGCTTCTGGACCGCCGAGCGGATGCGCGGCGCCGCGCCGCTCGACGTGACGGCGGTCCCCGGCGCGGCCCGCACCCCGGTCGCCACGTCGGCGACCCCCACGACCATCGCCCCGACGGCGGCGGCGTCCCCCACGGCGTTCCCGCAGGCGGGCGGCGCGTGGACGGGCGGCGGCGCCGTGGTGAAGACCTCGGGGCGAGTCTTCTTCACGATGGGCGACCGGACCGCATCCTGCTCCGGCGACTCGGTCACCAGCGCCAACGGCAGCACGGTCATCACGGCCGGTCACTGCGTGAAGTACCAAGGGGCCTGGCACACGAACTGGGTCTTCGTTCCCGCCTACAACAACGGCTCCGCCCCCTACGGCCAATGGTCGGCCACCAAGACCTTCGCCACCGACCAGTGGGCCGCGAGCGAGGACATGAACATGGACGTCGGCCTCGCCGTCGTCGCCCCGCTGAACGGGCAGACCCTCAGCCAGGCCGTCGGAGCCCAGGGCATCGCCTTCAACGGCGGCTACAACAAGAAGATGTACGCCTTCGGCTTCCCCGCGGCGGCACCGTACGACGGCACCAAGCTGGTCTACTGCAGCGGCAACAGCGGCAAGGACTTCCTGCTGACCAAGGACCACGGCCTGGGCTGCAACATGACCGGCGGATCCAGCGGCGGCCCCTGGTTCCAGGACTTCAACGAGGCCACGGGCCTGGGCACCCAGGTCTCGGTGAACAGCTTCGGTTACACCTTCCTCCCGAACCGGATGTACGGCCCGTACTTCGGCAACGAGGCGAAGGCGGCATACGACAAGGCGCAGACGTCCTGACCCCTTGAGCCGCTCCCGCCATCCCCACCTGGCCGGTACTCTGTACCGGCCAGGTGGGTTGCCCGAGCGGCCTAAGGGAACGGTCTTGAAAACCGTCGTGGCGCGAGTCACCGTGGGTTCAAATCCCACACCCACCGCCAAGCGGGCCGAGGCCCAGCTCAGAAGGGGTGCCACCGATCCGGTGGCACCCCTTCTGCATGCGAGCTGTCCCGCGCCTCGGCACGTGTGCACCCCGGGCGGAGTCAGTCCTCGAACCAGACGACGAGGCGGACGCCCTCGTCGCCGTGCAGGCTCGCCAGGGTCCTCATGACCGACCACACGGCACCCCAGTCGCCGTCGGGCCACTCGGTGCCCTCGGGGTAGGTGCGGCCCGCACTCCGACTGGCTGAAGGACGGCTATCCCGCGTTCAGCCGCGGCTACCACACCGACGTGCACCCCGTCGCGGAGCTGGGACAGCGTGACCCGCGCGGTTTCTACTACGTCTTCGGACCGGACGCGGCCGCCCCCTCGCTGACCCGGACCCTCGACGATCTCGGCCTCGTCGCCTCCGTCAATCAACCCTTCTCCCTGGCGCAGCTGACCACCGTCTACGCCGACAGCGCGCTGTACCGCTCGTTCTTCGTGGTCGCGCTCGCCGTCGTGACGATGACCGGGGCGAGCGTCCTGCTCAACGCCAAGGCCTACGGAGTGCAGCGGCTCCAGGGGAAGTCGTTCGGGCAGATCCTGCTGCGCGACATGCGGCAACTCGGCGCGTTCTGGGCCGTCGCCTGCGCCGCGGTGTCCGCCGCGGCGCTGCTGCTCCTCGGCCTCTACAACGGGCTGGCGTGGATCGGCCGGTTCGCCCCGATCGCCCTGGGCTGCACGCTCGCCCTGAGCCTCATCGCCCTCGTCACCCACTGCGCGATGCTCTGGCTGACGTTCCAGACGGACGTACTGCGTGCCCTCAAGGGTGAGCTGCCCGCGCGCCGCGTCGGTGAGCGCCTATCTCGTACGGATACCCGCGCTCCTGCTCGCCCTCAGCATCGCGACGGCCGTCGTGCTGGGCGCCCAGGACGTCCTGGCCCGTCAGGAGAGCCGAGAGGCGTACGCGAAGATCGGCGACGCCACGTCGATCCGCTTCAACGGCAGCCTGGCGAGCGACACCGCCCTGCGCAGCCTGGACGAGAACGTGGGCCCCTGGTTGCGCCAAGCCGACCGGGACGGCCAGATCATCGTCGCCGGGCACCGGGACCTCCGGCTCTCGGCGGGCATACCGGGCCTGACCAAGGGCGACCTGCTCGTCGTCAACGAGTCCTTCCTCGCCAAGCAGCCCGTCCTCGACCCGGCCGGGCGAAGGATCGAACCGACCGCCGCGGCACCCGACCAGATCAGGCTCTTGGTCCCCGAAGGCCTCGCACGGCACACCGCCCGCCTGAAGGAGCTCACCCCGACCTGGCTGAGCCCGAGCGACCCGGGCAAGATCGCTCCCGCCCAGGTGAAGACCCTGCCGTCGAAGGACGGACAGCGCGTCTTCACCTATAACCCGCGAGGCAAGTCGCACGCCGCGGACAACCCCGGAGCGGATGATTCCCTGGTGACGGACCCCGTCATCATCGTGTTCCCCAACGGAGCTCCCTTCCTGAGCGACAAGGCCTACACCAGCTACGCCTCGCAGCGGAGCATCGTCTTCCACAACCCGGACGACGTCACGGCCGGCGTCGAGAAGCGGCACCTCGAGTCGTACGTCACCGCCATGACTCCGGTGGGGCAGGACGCCGCGCTGGAACTGCGCAAGGTGGTCGGGGACTTCCGGCTCCAGCTGTTCAACCTGGCGGTGGCCGTGGCGGTGCTGCTCATCACCGGAGTCGGCGTCTGCATCGTCCACTCGCGCAAGAACGCCCAGGCGATCTTCGCCCGCCACATCAGCGGCTGGACCTTCGCGGCCACCCACCGTCCCGTCCTGCTGGTCGAAGGCGTCCTCGCCGTACTGCTCGCCGGATGGGTGCCCTTCCAGGTGTGGCAGCAGAACCAGGACGCCGCACGGTACGAAGCCCTCGGCATCCCCGCCCCCCGCCCGACCGCCGAATTCATCGGACTCGACCTCGGTGTCACCGGTGTGCTCGTCGCCGTCGAGGTCGCGGCCGTGCTCGTGGCCCTCGTCGTCTTCCACCGCCGGATCGTCAAGGAAGGGGCGACCGAGTCGTGACCCCCCACCTTTCTGCAGGAGCGTCCACATGATCGAGATCGAGAGCCTGTCCAAGTCCTTTGGCCCGCGAACCCTCTGGTCCGATCTCTCCTTCACCGTGGAGCGCCGCCAGATGCTGGCGCTCACGGGCCCGAGCGGCTCCGGCAAGTCGACGCTGCTCAACTGCCTCGGCCTGCTCGACGCACCGAGCTCCGGGGCGATCCGGCACGAGGGCCGCGACATCACCGGCTTCGGCCCGCGCGCCACGCGGCACTACCGGCGTGACGGGCTCGGGTACCTCTTCCAGAACTACGCGCTGATCGAGAACGCGAGCGTCGCGGCCAATCTGGAGGTCGCGATGAAGCCGCGAAGAGCGCGGAAGGGCGCTCCGACCGTCGCCGAGGCCCTGGAGCGGGTCGGGCTGGCCGGACGGGAGAAGGAACAGGTCCACCGGCTCAGCGGCGGGGAGCAGCAGCGCGTCGCGCTGGCCCGCCTCATCGTCAAGCAGCCCGCCCTCGTCCTCGCCGACGAACCGACGGGCGCCCTCGACCACGACAACACCTCCATGGTCGTCGAGATCCTCCGCACGATGTGCGAGGAGGGCTGCGCCGTCGTCATCGCCACCCACGACGACGCGGTCCGCGACCGCTGCGACGTGGTCCTGACCGTCGGTGACGCCACACACCCCGTACCCGTGAAAGAAAGGCAGTTCTCATGAACGCCCGCCTCGTCCGTCGTGCCGTGATCGGCGCCGTGCTCCTTGCCGGCATCGCGGTGCTGGCCGTCTACGGTACGCACGCCGGCACCATCCTCGGCCGGATCGGTCTCCGGATCTTCTGACGCTCCACCTTCCTCCCCTTACCTGAAGCAGGCCCGGGTCGCCGACCCGGGCCTGCTCCCGCGTTCACGCGTTCACGCCTCCGCGCCTCCGCGCCTCCGCGCCTCCGCGCCTCCGCGCCTCCGCGCCTCCGCGCCTCCGCGCCTCCGCGCCTCCGCGCCTCCGCGCCTCCGCGCCTCCGCGCCTCCGCGCCTCCGCGCCTCCGCGCCTCCGCGCCTCCGCGCCTCCGCGCCTCCGCGCCTCCGCGCCTCCGCGCGTCCGCGCGTCCGGTACGTGATCCACTGGGGCAAGGCGGGCGAGGGCATTCCCGGCTTGCCGGTCGGTCGGCGGCGTGCTGAAGCGAACATGCAGGTCAGGGCCGGTTCGGAGGTCCGTCGTCCGGTGGTTTCCGGGAGCTCGGGCGGGGGTCTGAGGCACGTCCTTGGGCCGTCCGAGTGGTGTTTGTCGGAAGATCGGCGCGGGGCGTGGGGACGGTGCGGTTGCGGCCACATCATGACGAATGTATTCAGATCCGCCCGTCCGAACATCGTGAATCGAGGCACCTCGTCATGACTGACCGCAGCATCCTCACGTCGATCTGGACCGCCGTCCTCGCCGCTCTGGTGGCCATCCTCTCCGGCTTCGGCATCACGGGGAAGCCGGCTTCGGCCGCCTCCTCCGCCCCGGCCCCCGCCCCCGCCGCTGCGGACACCGCGGCCACCGCCGTACGCCGGCCGGCCGTCGCGGCCCGGCGGACCTGGCGGGCGATGATGCGGGGCGGTTCGCTGCCGCCGACCATCAAGCAGCGGATCCACGCCGAGGCACACGGCAAGACGCCTTCCGTACGACGTTCCACCACCGCCGCGGCCATGGGTGCCGGTGCCGGGACTGCCTCCCGGACGCTGACCTCGAGTGCAGTGCCCGCTTCAGCACACACCGCAGGACACGCCGCGGTCCCTGCAGGCGCCGTCGCGGCGCCCACCGCCGAATCGGCAGGAACTGCGGCCGCCGCCGGTGCAGCCCGGAACGCCCTCGCGCTCGCCGCGTAGCCCGCGAGCCTCGCAGTCCCGTAGTACCGAAGCCCTGTACGCGCAGTCCACGAGGGCGCAGGGCGGTCGCAGGGTCCGGCTCGCAGGCGTACGCGCCGCCGCCGGGCAGGAGCAAGGACGAGAGCAGCAGTAAGAGCAGAGGCAAGAGCCGCAGTGAGAGCAGCTGCGAAAGCAGCAGCAAGAGGACCAGCAGGAACAGAGCAGCAGCAAGCCCGGTAACAGGCGCTAGAGCCCGGTCGGTCGTGACCGTGGATCGCGCTACGTGGGTGCCCCGAGGGCTGGGCACGGGATGGATCACCCCGGCTTGCGCCGGGGCGCACAAGGGGCGCGAAGCTTGGCATTGCAGGGCCGCAGGCCCGGGAGACGGTGGGGTTCCCGGACGGCGCGGCCCTTTTCGGCATGTCCGGGACATGGCGATCTGGCGGAACGCTTCATCCCTTGTGCGGCGTGGGATTCAACTGCTTCCAAGGTGCTGACCTGGGGCTTCGGGGGCGTGAATCAGGTTTATCCGATGTTGGTCATACTTGCGGGGGAATCGGGGACTCCGGGGTGGTTCGCCGGGGATTCGGTGGGCAACTCTGGTCTCGCGACGTCGTCACCACACGGAACGAACGATCGAGGCGGTCGGCCAACTGCCTTGGAGCAAGTCCCACTTCGGTTTTCTGGAGGCTAAAGACATGGCAAGCATCCGTACCGCCCGCGTCATCTCCGCCGTCGCCGCACTCCCCCTCGCCGCCGCCCTCTTCGGCGGGGTGGCGTCGGCCGACAACGGCTCCTTCGCGAACGACGGATCGAATGCGAGCGTGGCCAGCATCATCGGCAGCGGTGTGGGCGGCGACAACAACGGCAACTCGTCCACGTCGCAGCAGGTGGCCACCGGTTCCGGCGCATCCAACCAGAGCAATACCGCTCAGGTGAACGGCTCGGCCCTCACCGCGATCGACCAGTCCAATACGACCGTCGCGGTCAACTTCCACCCCTGGTGGGTAGCCGCTTCCTGAGCCGCTCCGATCCTTGAGGGCGCCCGTGCGACCGGACCGGCTGGGGTCCGGTAGCGCGGGCGTCCTCGCGCATGTCCCCCGACCTTGACATCGCGGGTGAATCTGACGGACAGTCAGGTTCCCTCGATGATGTGATGCCGGGAGGCCAGCGCCGTGCACCTCGCCCCGACCGAAGGCCAGTTGCGGCTCCGCGCCGAACTGCACGCGTACTTCAAGGACCTGATGCCGGACGGCCTCCCCGATGATCCGGCCCGCCAGCGCGAACTCCTGCGCCGCATAGGCGCCGACGGGCTCCTCGGCCTCGGCTGGCCCGTCGAGTACGGCGGCCAGGGACGGGGTGCCGACGAGCAGTTCGTCTTCTTCGACGAGGCCTACCGGGCCGGTGCCCCCGTCTCCATGGTCACCCTCAACACCGTCGGCCCGACCCTGATGAAGTACGGGACCGAGGAGCAGAAGGACTACTTCCTCCCCCGGATCCTGGCGGGCGACATCGTCTTCGCCATCGGGTACTCCGAACCCGAGGCCGGCACCGACCTCGCCGCCCTGCGCACGCGCGCCGTCCGAGACGGCTCCGACTGGCTGATCGACGGGCAGAAGGTCTTCACCTCCAACGCCCAGAACGCGGACTGGATCTGGCTCGCCTGCCGCACGGACCCCGAGGCCCCCAAGCACAAGGGCATCTCGATCATCCTGGTGCCCACCGAAGCCCCGGGCTTCTCCTGGACCCCGATCGACACCGTCGGCGGGCTCACCACCACGGCCACGTACTACGACCGCGTCCGCGTGCCCGCCGGCCATCTCGTCGGCCCCGAGGACGGCGGCTGGGGTCTGATCACCAACCAGCTCAACCACGAGCGCGTCGCCCTCGCCGCCATAGGCATGCAGGCCGAGGACTTCTACGCGTACGCGCTCGACCACGCCCGCACTCCTGCCCCGGTCACCGGCGACCGCCCCGCCGACCTCCCCTGGGTGCGGTCCCGGCTCGCCGAGGCGCACGCGCGCCTGGCCGCCGTACGCCTCCTCAACTGGCGGCTCGTGCAGGACGTGGGCAGCGGCGCACTGGCCCCCGGCGATGCCAGCGGGGTGAAGTTCCTCGGCACCGAATCCACCGTCGAGGTGTACCGGATGTGCCAGGAGGTGGTGGGAGAGGAGGCTCTGATCCGCGGGCCCGCGGCGGTCGCGGGCGGCGAGCTCGAACGGATGAACCGGGCCGCCCAGATCAACACGTTCGGCGGCGGGGTCAGCGAGGTCCAGCGGGAGATCGTCGCCATGATGCGGCTCGGCATGAAGGGGAGGAAGCGATGACGGCGGACGCGGACGTGAACGACGTGGACACGGCCGGGGTCACGGCAGCTGCAGCGACCGGGGCTACGGCAGCGACCGGGGCTACGGCCGAGGCCGAGGAGGCGGCCCGGTTCCACACGCTGTTGGCGGCCTTCGAGGGGCAGCCGGCCGCCACCGCGGCCCGGGGCAAGGACGCGGTCAACGAGCCGATGATCCGCCACTGGTGCGAGGCGATGGGCGATGCCAACCCCGCCTACACCGGTCCGGACGCCATCGCGCCGCCCACCATGCTCCAGGTCTGGACCATGGGCGGCCTCTCCGGCCACGCGGACCGCTCCTCCGCCTACGACGACCTCCTCGCGCTCCTCGACGGCGCCGGCTTCACCTCCGTGGTCGCCACCGACTGCGAGCAGGAGTACCACCACCCCTTGCGCCCCGGCGCCGCGATCACCTTCGACGCCGTCATCGAGACCGTGTCGCCCCGCAAGACGACCAAGCTGGGCACCGGCCACTTCGTGACCACCCGCATGAACGTCCGGGCGGACGGGGAACTCGCCGGCACCCACCGCTTCCGCATCCTCAAGTACGCGCCCGCTGCCAGACCGGTGAAGCGGCCCCCGGCACAGCGGCCCCCGTCGCAGCGCCCCCGCCCGGTGATCAACCGCGACAACCAGGGCTTCTGGGACGGAGTGCGCGACCACAAGCTGCTGATCCAGCGCTGCACTTCCTGCACCACCCTCCGTTTTCCGTGGCTCCCCGGATGCAACGCCTGCGCGAGTCCCGACTGGGACACGGTCGAGGCCTCCGGCGCCGGCACGGTGTTCAGCTACGTCGTCATGCACCACCCGCCCTTCCCGGCCTTCGACCCGCCCTACGCGGTCGCACTCGTCGAGCTCGCCGAAGGAGTCCGGATGATCAGCAACATCACCGGCGTGCCCTACGACAAGGTGCGCATCGGCCTCCCCGTCCAGCTGGAGTTCCTGCGCGTCGACGCCGGCCTCGAACTCCCCGTCTTCCGCGGGAGCGAGTGCTGATGGACTTCCACCCCACCGAGGAGCAGGCCGCCGCGGTCGGTCTCGCCGCCCGGATCCTCTCCGATCTCGCCACCCACGAGCGCCTCGCCGAAGCGGGCACCGGCAGCGACGCCGAGCTGTGGAAGGCCGTCACCGCGGCCGGACTGATCGCCGCAGTCGAGGAGATCGGCCTGCTCGGGCTGGTCCTGCTGCTGGAGGAACAGGGCCGCACCACCGCACAGGTCCCGTACGCCGCCACCTGCGCGTACGGGATCCTTCCCGTGATCGCGCACGGCAGCCCCGAACAGCGCGCCCGCCTGCTGCCCGCCCTTGGCACGGGCGAGGCCGTGGCCACCGGAGCGTTCCCGGCGCGCGGTCGGATCACCGCCGAGGGCGGCCGGCTCACCGGCACCGCCCCCGCCGTGCCGTGGCTGCGCGACGCCACGCACGTACTGGTCCCGGACGGGGACCGGGCGCTGTGGCTCGTACGTACCGACGCGCCCGGTGTGCGGACCTCCCCGGTGGAGACCACCGCCCCGTGGTCGGCGGCCCGGCTGGTGCTGACCGCGGCCGAGGGAGAGCGCCTCGGTTCGGACGGCGCGTACGAGGCCACGCTCGACGCCGCCCGGACCGCGTTCGCCGGACTCCAGGCGGGCGTCTGCGCGGGCTCTCTCGCCCGCGCGGTGGAACACACCTCCACCCGGGAGCAGTTCGGCAGGCCGCTCTCCACCAACCAGGGGGTCATGCTGCGCGCGGCCGACGCGTACATGGACACCGAGGCGATCCGGGTCACCACGTACGAGGCGGCCTGGCGCATCGACCGGGGTCTTCCGGCACACGAGCACGCGCTGACGGCCGCCTGGTGGGCCTCGGAGGCGGGCAAGCGGGTCGTGCACGCGGGCCAGCACCTGCACGGCGGCATGGGCGCCGACCTGGACCACCCCGTCCACCGGCACTTCCTGTGGGGACGCCAACTGGACGCCTACCTGGGCTGCGGCAGCGAGTTGCTGGCCGAGCTCGGAGCTTCGATAGCCGAGGGAGAGCAGACATGAACGTCGGCGACACGCTGCCGCCACTGGAGATCCCGGTCACCCGCACGCTGATCGTCGCGGGCGCGATCGCCTCCCGCGACTACCAGGACGTGCACCACGACGCGGCCCTCGCGCAGGAGAAGGGTTCCCCGGACGTCTTCATGAACATCCTGACCACGAACGGCTTGGTCGGCCGCTACATCACCGACCACCTCGGGCCGCGCGCCGTCCTGCGCAAGGTGGCCATCCGCCTGGGCGCCCCCAACTACCCGGGCGACACGATGACCCTCACCGGCACCGTCACGGCCGCGACCGGGACCACCATCGAGATCCGGGTCGTCGGGGCCAACGGCCTCGGGCACCACGTCACGGGAACGGTCACCGCGCAGGTGCCGGCATGAGCGTCCGCACCCGCGACGAGCTCGGCGGCCGCGCCGCCATCGTCGGCATCGGAGCGACCGAGTTCTCCAAGGACTCCGGCCGCAGTGAGCTCAAGCTCGCGGTCGAGGCGGTGCACGCCGCCCTCGACGACGCCGGACTCACCCCCGCCGATGTCGACGGCATGGTCACCTTCACCATGGACACCAGCCCCGAGATCACCGTCGCCCAGGCGGCGGGCATCGGGGACCTGTCCTTCTTCTCCCGCATCCACTACGGCGGCGGCGCGGCCTGCGCCACCGTCCAGCAGGCCGCCCTCGCCGTCGCCACCGGGGTCGCGGAGGTCGTCGTCTGCTACCGCGCCTTCAACGAGCGCTCCGGGCGTCGCTTCGGCTCCGGGGTCCAGCAGCGGGAGCCCTCGGCGGAGGGGGCGGCGCTCGGCTGGTCGCTGCCCTGGGGGCTGCTGACCCCCGCCTCCTGGGTGGCCATGACCGCCCAGCGCTACCTGCACACCTACAACCTCACCCCCGAGGCATTCGGGCACGTCGCGGTCACCGACCGCCGGCACGCCGCGAACAACCCCGCCGCCTACTTCTACGGCAAGCCCATCACCCTCGCCGACCACGTCGCCTCGCGCTGGATCGTGGAGCCGCTGCGGCTGCTGGACTGCTGCCAGGAGACGGACGGCGGCCAGGCCGTCGTCGTCACCACGACCGAGCGCGCCCGGGACCTGAGACACGCGCCCGCCGTGATCACCGCGGCCGCGCAGGGCGCCGGGCGCCGCCAGGAGGGCATGACCTCCTTCTACCGTGACGACCTCACCGGGCTGCCGGAGATGGACGTGGTCGCCCGCCAGCTGTGGCGGACCAGTGGGCTGCGGCCCTCGGACATCGACGTCGGCATCCTCTACGACCACTTCACCCCCTTCGTGCTGATGCAGCTGGAGGAGTTCGGCTTCTGTGCGCCGGGCGAGGCCGCGGATTTCGTGGCTGCGGACGCGCTGCCGCTCAACACCCACGGCGGCCAGCTCGGAGAGGCGTACCTGCACGGGATGAACGGCATCGCCGAGGCCGTCCGCCAGCTGCGCGGCACCTCCGTCAACCAGGTCGCGCGGGCGGCGCACGCGCTCGTCACGGCCGGTACCGGGGTCCCGACCTCCGGTCTGATCCTCGGCGCCGACGGCTGAGATCCAGGCCCCCTGGCCCCCGCCCCCTCCACCTTCAGGGGGTGGGGACGGCCCTGTTCCTACAACCTGAGGTGGATCCACCATCGGCACCTGCGGCCGATCCCACGGCGGACGGGCGCTCCTAGCGTGGAGACATGACCACGCCTGTGTGCACACTCGCCTCGAACCCGACGTCGTACCCGTCGTTCTCGGCGTACGTCCGGACCCGCGGCACGGTCCTGATGCGCACCGCGCGCTCCCTCACCGCCAACCCGTGCGATGCGGAGGACCTGCTCCAGACCGCCCTCGCGAAGACGTACGTGGCCTGGGACCGGATCGAGGACCACCGCGCTCTGGACGGCTACGTCCGTCGGACCCTCGTCAACACCCGTACCTCCCAGTGGCGCAAGCGCAAGGTCGACGAGTTCGCATGCGACGAGCTCCCGGAGTCCGAGGCGGTCTCGGCCGGAGACCCCGCCGAGGCGCAGGCGCTGCGCGACGCGATGTGGCGTGCGGTGACCCGGCTGCCCGACCGACAGCGGGCCATGGTCGTCCTGCGGTACTACGAGGACCTGAGCGAGGTGCAGACGGCGGAGCTGCTCGGGGTGTCGGTCGGCACGGTCAAGAGCGCGGTCTCCCGCGCGCTGGGCAAGCTCCGCGAGGACCCTGAGCTCACGCCGGTCCGGTGACGGATGGTGTTTCACGTGAAACACGAGGGCGTCCGGGCGTGTTTCACGTGAAACACGCCCTGGTTTCTACTCCCGGGTAGTGACAGACCGACCGGTACGTGCGCAGAATCGGCAGCATCCGTAGCCGCCGCAGCGCCGCAGCGCTCACCGGGAGGACGCTTTGCTCAGCACCATGCAGGACGTACCGCTCCTCGTCACCCGCATACTCCGACACGGGATGACGATCCACGGGAAGTCCCAGGTCACGACCTGGACCGGGGAGGCTGAGCCGCACCGCCGCAGCTTCGCCGAGATCGGCAACCGTGCCACCCGTCTCGCCGGCGCCCTGCGCGACGAGCTCGGAGTGCAGCAGGACGAGCGGGTCGCCACGCTGATGTGGAACAACGCCGAGCACGTCGAGGCGTACTTCGCGATCCCCTCCATGGGCGCGGTCCTGCACACCCTCAACCTGCGGCTCCCTCCTGATCAGCTGGTCTTCATCGTCAACCACGCCGCCGATCGGGTGGTGCTGGTCAACGGCACGCTGCTGCCCCTGCTCGCGCCGCTGCTGCCGCACCTGCCGACCGTCGAGCACGTGGTGGTCAGCGGCATCGGCGACCGCTCCGCGCTCGAAGGCCTGAACGTGCGCGTGCACGAGTACGAGGAGCTCCTCGACGGCGCCTCCGACAGCTTCGACTGGCCCGAGCTGGACGAGCGCCAGGCCGCCGCGATGTGCTACACCTCCGGCACCACCGGGGAGCCCAAGGGCGTCGTCTTCTCCCACCGCTCGGTCTACCTGCACTCCATGCAGGTGAACATGGCCGAGTCGATGGGCCTGACGGACCGGGACACCACTCTCGTCGTGGTCCCGCAGTTCCACGTGAACGCCTGGGGACTGCCGCACGCCACCTTCATGACCGGTATCAACATGCTGATGCCGGACCGCTTCCTGCAGCCCGCCCCGCTCGCCGAGATGATCGAGCGGGAGAAGCCCACGCACGCCGCAGCCGTCCCCACCATCTGGCAGGGACTGCTGGCCGAGGTCACCGCCAACCCGCGCGACCTGACCTCGATGAAGCACGTCACCATCGGCGGTTCGGCCTGTCCGCCCGCCCTGATGGAGGCGTACGACAAGCTCGGCGTCCGTGTGTGCCACGCCTGGGGCATGACCGAGACCTCGCCGCTGGGCACGATGGCGCACCCGCCGGCCGGCCTGAGCGCCGAGGAGGAGTGGCCCTACCGGATCACCCAGGGCCGCTTCCCGGCGGGCGTCGAGGCCCGGCTGATCGGCCCCGCCGGCGACCTCCTGCCCTGGGACGGCGAGTCGGCGGGCGAGCTGGAGGTGCGCGGCAACTGGATCGCGAGCTCCTACTACGGCGGCGCGTCCGGCGAATCCTTCCGGCCCGAGGACAAGTTCAGCGCTGACGGCTGGCTCAAGACCGGCGACGTCGGTGTGATCAGCGCCGACGGCTTCCTCACCCTCACCGACCGGGCCAAGGACGTCATCAAGTCCGGCGGCGAGTGGATTTCCAGCGTGGACCTGGAGAACGCGCTGATGGCGCACCCCGAGGTCGCCGAGGCCGCCGTCGTCGCCGTTCCCGACGAGAAGTGGGGAGAGCGCCCGCTGGCCACGGTCGTCCTCAAGGAGGGCGCGAGCGTGAACTACACGGGTCTGCGCGAGTTCCTCTCCCAGACCATCGCCAAATGGCAGCTGCCGGAGCGCTGGACGTTCATCGAGGCGGTGCCGAAGACCAGCGTCGGCAAGTTCGACAAGAAGGTGATCCGCAAGCAGTACGCGGACGGCGCGCTGGACGTCACCAAGCTCGACTGACGACCGCGGGCGCCTAACCCCGGGTGAGCCATGGCCGCAGCAGCCTGCTGACTGCGGGCATGGCCAGGTAGGTCATCAGGGTGCTGAACACGACGGCGAAGGCGGCCGTCCGCAGCACGAAGTGCAGATCCACCAGGTACGGCCCGAGCACCGCGTTGCCGACCAGCGAGATCGGGAAGATGGCCAGCCCGGAGCTGATCGCCATCTTCCACCGCGGCGGCGCGGGCCGGGTCGTACCCGGCTTGGCGAACCAGGTCTCCATGCCGTGCAGTTCCCGACGGGCTATCTCCGTGTGGTGGTGGCCCAGGCAGTTGGCGAACCACTGCGCCCGCTCAGGGGAGTCCTGCCAGCGCTGGAACGCGGCCTGGTTGCGGAAGCGGTGGACCAGGAACCACGGCCCGCCCTCCGCCGCCGGCCGGAAGAGCCCGTACCCGAGGTGGTCCGGGAAGCCCGCGGCCGTCTCCAGGATGCCGTGGGCCCAAGCCTCGAAGGTCTCCTCGTGGCCGGGCTCCACCTGCCGTGCGATGAGCAGGTTCACCTCCCCGTTGTCGGCGGGGACGGTGTGCTCGCTCGTGTTGATGATGGCCATCGGCCCAGGATTACTAGTTGGTGCCGATCTTGGCCAGGAGGTCCACGATGCGGCCCTGGACGTCCGCCGTGGTGGACCGTTCCGCGAGGAAGAGGACGCTCTCGCCGGAGGCGAGCCGCGGCAGTTCGGCCGGGTCGATGCCGGTCGCGGTGTAGACGACCAGAGGGGTGCGGTTCAGCTGCCCGTTGGCGCGCAGCCAGTCCACGATCCCGGCCCGCCGACGGCGCACCTGCATCAGGTCCATGACCACCAGGTTGGGCCGCATCCGCGTCGCAAGTTCCACGGCGTCGGTGTCGGCACCCGCCCGTGCGACCTGCATGCCGCGCCGCTCCAGGGCGGCGGTCAGCGCGGTCGCGATCTCGTCGCGCTCCTCGATCAGCAGCACCCGGGAGGGGTGCTGTTCGCTGTCGCGCGGTGCCAGTGCCTTCAGCAGCACGGCGGGGTCGGCGCCGTACGCCGCTTCGCGCGTGGCATGCCCCAGCCCGGCCGTGACCAGTACGGGGACCTCCGCGGCCACCGCGGCCTGGCGCAGGGACTGCAAGGCCGTCCGGGTGATCGGCCCGGTCAGCGGGTCGACGAACAGCGCGGCGGGGAACGCGGCGATCTGCGCGTCCACCTCCTCGCGGGAGTTCACGATCACCGGCCGGTAGCCGCGGTCGCTCAGCGCCTGCTGCGTCTGCACGTCGGGCGCGGGCCACACCAGGAGCCGACGCGGGTTGTCCAGCGGCTCCGGCGGCAGCTCGTCGTCCACGGGACGCGGCGCGGGGCGGTTGACGACCTCGACGGCGCCTCCCGGGCCGTCCAGCGGCTCGGGGCCCTCGTCGGCGCCGGCCTCGGGCGCCCCTATCGCGAAGGCACGGCCCTGCGGGGCGGGCTCGGCGAGCCGGCGACGGCGGCCGGAACCGGAAGTGGCCTCAGACCCGGAGGCCGCGCCGGAGCCGCCCGGGTCGACGGAAATGCCCTGGCCGAGGGTGCCGAGAGCGCGCACGCTGATCGGCTGCGCGGCCTGGCCCTCCGCCGGGGCGTCCTGCGGCCGACGCGCACCGGGGACCGCGACCTGGCCGGAGGTCTCGCCGTCCTCGGGAGCGGTACGGGCCGCCGGAACCGGCCACGCCGGAGCGCCGGCCAGCGCGCGGCGCCGCCCGGTCGGGTTCTCGGCGGACTCGTCGGGCTGCGCGGCGGCGGCCGCGGCGGCGGTGGCGGCCTCGGGCTCGGCGCCCGGGGCGCCCAGCACCCGGCGACCGCGCCGCCCGCCCGGGGCGTCGGAGTCGGCCGCGGCGGGAGCCGGTGTCGGGCCGGCGGGCAGTGCGAAGCCGCCCTCGGGGGCGATGGGCCGCGCGGGAGCGGGAGCGGGGGCAGGCCCGAGCCCGGTCGCGGGGACGGGGCCGCCGGGCTGCGCCGGACCGGCCGGGCCCAGTGCCCGGCGCCGCCCGGCAGGATGCTCGGTCACCGGAACCGGGGGCACCGCGGGGACGGGCGGGAGCGCGGGCATGGCGGTGCCCTGCGGGGGCACGGGCCGCCCGGGGCCGTCGTGCCCGCCGGTGCCTTCGGCCTCGTTGCTGCCGTCACCGGCCCGGCCGCGCCTGCGCCCGGTGCCGAGTCCCGCCGGGTTCACCGGGGACTGAGCGAGTTCGGGGCCCGTCTCGGGAGCGTCGCCGGCCTCGCCCGCGCGCCGCCGCCCGGACGGCAGCGCCAGCGCGCCACCCTGTGCGGCCTGTGCGGCCTGAGCCGGCTGGGGGCCGGTGTTCTCGTCGTCCAGGAAGGCGTCCACGCCGCGCCGGCCACGCCGGCCGCCGGAGACCTTGCCGGGAGCCGCGCCCCCGGTCGTCCCCGCGCCGTCCGTGGCCGGACCGGCCGGGGGCTCCTCCGCCGGCTCCGGCAGGACCACCGTTCCGGCACCCGAGCCGAGCGGGAGCTCCAGCACGTACGCCCCGCCGGGCGCGCCCGGAACCTCCACCGTCTGCAGCACGCCGCCGTGCGCGGCCACGATCCCCCGCACGATCGGCTCGTGGACCGGGCTCCCGCCCTCGTACGGCCCGCGCACCTCGATCCGTACGACATCGCCGCGCTGCGCGGCGGCCACCACGATCGTCGAGTCGCTGTAGCCGCTGCCCTGGCGGGTCTTGCCGGTCGCGTCCACCCCGGCCACGTCCGCGACCAGGTGGGCGAGTGCGGTCGAGATCCGGTCCGCGTCCACCTCCGCCTCGATGGTCGGCGCGTGGACGGCGAACTGCGCGCGGCCCGGACCGATCAGCTCGACGGCCCCGTCGACGCCCGCCGTGACGACGGTGTTGATCAGGACCTTCTTCTTCGTGAGCCGGTCCCGGCCGGTGTCCAGGCGCTGGTAGCCGAGGACGTTGTCCACCAGCGTGGTCATCCGTGAGTACCCGGCGGCCAGGTGGTGCAGCAGCTGGTTGGCCTCGGGCCACAGCTGTCCGGCGTCGTCGGCGGCCAGCGTCGCCAGCTCACCGCGCAACTCGTCCAGCGGCCCCCGCAGGGACTCGCCGAGGACGGCCATCAGCTGTGCGTGCCGCGCGGCGAGGGCGTCGTAGGGCCGCCGGTCGGTGAAGGTCATGACGGCGCCGACGAGCTGTTCCCCGTCCCGTACGGGCGAGGTGGTCAGGTCGACGGAGACCGGCTGTCCGGCCTTGTTCCACAGCACCTGCCCGCGGACGCGGTGCTTGCGCCCGCTGCGCAGCGTGTCGGCGAGCGGGGACTCCTCGAAGGGGAAGGGAGAGCCGTCGGCGCGGGAGTGCTGGATGAGGCCGTGCAGTTCGCGGTTGCCGAGGTCGGTGGCGCGGTAGCCGAGGATCTGGGCGGCGGCCGGGTTGACCAGCACCACCCGTCCGTCGGTGTCGGTGCCCACGACACCCTCGGCTGCGGCGCGCAGGATCATCTCGGTCTGCCGCTGCGACCGGGCCAGCTCGGCCTCGGTGTCCACGGTCTGCGAGAGGTCACGGACCACGAGCATCAGCAGCTCGTCACCCGTGTACGAGGGTTGCGGCTCGCGGTAGGCGTCGCGTCCGTCGAGATGGGCGCTGGTGAGCTCGACGGGGAACTCGGAGCCGTCGGTACGGCGCGCGATCATCCGCTTGGGCTTCGTGCGGCCGCCGTCGTCCTCGCCGGGCCGGCGCATGGAGCCGGGGATCAGCTTGGAGTCGAACTCGGGCAGGAGGTCGAGCACGCCCCGGCCGACGAGCCCGGTGCCGGGGCTCTCCATGATCTCGAGCGCGATCGAATTGGCGTTGACGACCGTGCCGTTGGCGTTGACGAGCAACAGCGCGTCCGGAAGGGCATCGAGTATTGCTGCGAGGCGAGCAGCGCCTCGGGATGGCCTGCTGCTCACGACGAGCTTCCTCCCTGACCAACAACTACCGGCAAGTCACGGGAGGAGTCTAAGGCCACAGGCCCGCGGTGGGGTGGCCGATGTGTGGTGGATACCGCCCATCCTGCGCATCCTCCCAGGTCAGGAACGCCCACTCGGAAGCAGAGGTTCCAACTCGTCCCAGCGGCGGATTTCGCATCCGTTGGTCCGCCGAAACGTGGCGTCCACCTTGTAGCCGTTCCAGGTACCGGTGATTCGGGCGGTGGCCGGGCCCCCGTACTGCATGCTGCAGATCTGCCGCTTGGAGATGGGGGCGAAGGGGTCCCTCCCCTCGCGGGCGAACTGATCCAGCCGGGCGCAGGCCCCTTCCGCCTCCGGGTGGTCGCCGCCGGCGGGGCCGCATTCGAGCCGGTACTCCCGGTCCAAACGGCGGTTTCCGGTGTCTGCCATGGCGATGGTGAGGCGGTCGGGCGTCGCCAGCAGCTGGCCCAGCGGGAGCGGGGGCAACGGCCCGGCCACCGAGGCGGCCAGGGCGGAGGTGACGGCGAAGGCGGCGAGACGCAGCATGGGGCACTCCAGGTCGTCCGTACACGTCGTACGCCTGCCCAACGACGCGGGCGCGCTGACGTTGCGTGCAGCGGCTGCTTTAAGGCTTTGCCCTCCGGCCGTCCCGCCTTGTACCGTGGGAGCGGATTGGTGAGGGGCCCTGCGCCTGTGTCATCATCTGCACGCACCCTCGTACGCGGGGGTGTGCTGGAGGCGTCGCCTAGTCCGGTCTATGGCGCCGCACTGCTAATGCGGTTTGGGTCTTACCGCCCATCGAGGGTTCAAATCCCTCCGCCTCCGCACCTCATCGAAGCCCCGGTCCTGACGGACCGGGGCTTCGATGCGTTCCGGGGCGATCCGGTCCGCTCAGCCCTCTGCGTGAACCCATCCGGATGATCTCCATCCGGCTCGTTTCCGCAGGTCAGCAGCGGTTTGGGTAATGGATTTCGCGTCCCGGCGAGGTCCATGTATTGTTGTTCTCGCAAGGCCAACGGGGCGAAAAACCCCGGGAAGCCCAAGCACTCGTAGCTTAACGGATAGAGCATCTGACTACGGATCAGAAGGTTGCAGGTTCGAATCCTGCCGAGTGCACACAGGCTAGAAGCCCCCTGGAGATTCTCCAGGGGGCTTCTAGCGTCAGCGGGTGACATTAACGTGTGAAGCCGGATCGATCAGGCAGCCGGGGACTCATCCCGAGCGTCGCCTTCCTCCTCGCCGGATTCGTCAACGCCGAGTGCGTCGTCCATCCGGTCGGCGGCGGCTCGCAGTGTCGTCTGCATGACGTGTGCGTACGTATCCAGCGTCATCGTGATCGTGCTGTGCCCGAGCGTCTCCATGATCGTGTGAGCGTCGACGACCTGTGCAAGCAGCAATGAGCGGCATGTGTGGCGCAGTCGTGCACGCGGACCCAGCGGACCTTGGCATTGCCACACAAGATCGTGAGCATCCGGTTCATGCTGCGGGGGTCGATGGCACGACCGGTCGACGTCGTGAAGATCAGTCCGCTTGGCTGGCGGGCGAGCAACGCCTCCACGCACCGCTTGGGGAGAGACACGGTACGGATGGAGCGCGCCGTCTTCGGCGTGCCGAAGATCAGCTCTTGCCGGATTCGCTGGAGGGTGCGCCGGACCCTGAGCTGCCCGTCCACCAGGTCGACGTCCGACCAGGTGAGTTCCAGGACTTCCCCGCGCCGCAGCTTGGTCGAGATCAGCAGCTGCCACAGCGCGTACAGACGGTGAGTCCGGGCGTACTTCAGGACTCCGCACTTCCGTTGCGACCAGGGGATGCACTTCTTCGCGTTTCACGGTGGGTGTCTCCACGAGCCGGGCGACGTTGCGCGCCACGAGTACTTCACGGACTGCCTGCTGGAGCGCCGAGCGGAGCACGGCGTTTCATGGTCCGCGACGGGGAGGTCACCGCCGCGACGATAACGCTTACGTCTGACGCTGAGGACGGCTTGTGGTCGAGTAAGGAACTCGCCGATCCATCCATGTTCGTGAACAAGCTGACAGTTGCTAGGACACACGCGGGACTCGACCTTGGTGGGCGGCTGCTCGATTGGGCTCGCGGCCGGGCGTAGCGTTCCGGCGCATTTTGCTCTGCCTTGACGCGTGGACGAAGAACGCGGGGCTACAGCTCAACTACCTGAGTTATGGGTTTGAGCACGTCCGCACTGTCACGGAGGGCGGAGCGGTGAACGGCGGGCCGCGTGTATCGGGTTGGCTGGCCCAGCGTCCGGCGCGGCTCGACATGAGTCCCGGCCTGACGGATAGCACCCCCGCGCCGGCATGGATTCCGGCGGGAGGGCACCAGGCCACTGGCTGCCCCGAGTAAAACGGTCGGCCCTGCCCACCGTCAGCGTGATACCGGCAAGTAGTTATGCGCAGAGCGCCAGACCTCGCTATCCACACAGAGAAGTCGCAGGTCTGCGCCGGTTGGTTCCTAATTCAATCTGTGGGTAAGAAGCTTGATTTCCGTCTAGCCAAATGTCACCCTGGAGATGGGCGGTGAGGTCGCAAAGGAGCCCGTTGCAGCGCGGGCCGCTCTGATCCTGTTTTTAGAATGAAGGAAGGATCAGTAGCGATGGTAGTGCTGCACCCTGGCGCCTGCATCACTCGTGTACTTCAGGCTGGCGACGCCGCTCCAAATGTGAAAGCGATCGGATCTACCTAGGCTTGAATTGGGCGGATCGGAGGTGCTCATGTTGAATGAGGGGAATTCCGAGTGGCGTGATAATTTTATTGCCGCCAGCCCGGATGGTGTTGAGATTCTTGACGCCAGCTCGGCCCAGGATATCGTAAGCGGATGGACTCCTGAAGATGACACCAGGAGCGATCACGTTTATCGATATTTTTCGGCGCGAAATCAAGCGCAGTGGATGAACACCGAGGACGGGAAAAGTGCTTCTAAGGGTTACGTCAAGGCTATGAGTGTGGCCGCGGCCGCTTTCATCGTCTGCCTCTGCGGAGCTGCTCTCGCTCTAATCTTCAAGGCTGGCTGGCCCGTGGGCCTCCTGATTTTCGGTGCTGGCCTGCTCATCTGCTACGCATGCTTGATGATCGGACGCTATAGGTATGAGCATGCGCGGGAAGCGGCCCGAGCTGCGTCAGATCTTGGCCACGCTCGCGGAGGTGAAGTGAGCTCCAGATGGCTGAGAGATCTTGACCTTCAAAACCTTATCGAGATCAATAGAGCGCAGATGAAGGTGTACCAGGAGCTCACCACGAGGCAAGCCAAGATTGCCTCGCATAGTTGCTGGGCGGCAACGGTCTGCGGATTCGCAATGTTGGTTACTGGAGCCTTTATTTCTCTAAGGGTCGCAACCGATCCGGCGGCGCAGGTCGTTGTGGGTTCATTGACGGTCATTGGGACTGGTGTATCGGCTTACATTGGCAAGACATTCTTCGCGGCTCAGAAGCTAGCGATGGATCAGTTGAACCTTTACTACCGTCAGCCGCTAGTGACCAGCTATGTACTTCAAGCTGAGCGATTGACAAACAGGCTTGAGGAGGGGAGTAGTAAGCAACACGACATGGTTGAGGGTGTAGTTAAGCGGGTGTTGGCCGCGGCCCGAAATGCTTATGAGGGGGGCCAGATCAAGCGTTCAGATGACGAAGAGGCCAGCGCTAGGGAATAAGGCTGGGGTGTGCCTTCCCTTGGAGGGGAATCCTTTGCGCCGCAGTTCGGGTTGTTGTGCTGCGACCCGCGCAGCGTGCTTCGTTGCGGTGTCGGATGTCAGCCTGCTCTGTAGAACCGATCTTCCAGTCCGGCCCCTGCCTGTGTGACATCAGCCGCTGACATCAACATCGGCGGACATCCACGGACGTCACGCAATCTCAGTGACCAGCCAGACGTGCATCTGCCGAGGGCGGTGCCAGTGTGTGTGGGAGCGGCACGCGCCTACAGATCAGAAGGTTGCAGGTTCGAATCCTGCCGAGTGCACAGCAAGGCTGAGGCCCCCAGGAGAAATCCTGGGGGCCTCAGTCGTATGTCCTGACGGCCCGCCGTCTCCTCCTTGATGGGGACGGGGTCCCCCGGAGGATGTCAGGGGTGGGATGGCTCTGGCGGGGGACGTGGGCGAGGGGCTTGCCTCGGTACGGTTTGTGGAGATCGTTCGAAGCCGGGAATCCGGAGCTGGAAAACGGGGGCACTCATGGGACTGTTCGGGAATGCGCACACCGTCGACCCCGTGTCGGCGCAGCGGGACTACGCGCGGCTGCTGGGGCAGGGGGAGCAGGTCCACGCCGCGTACCTGCTGATCCGGGACACGATCCTGTTCACCGACCGGCGGCTGGTGCTCGTCGACAAGCAGGGGATCACGGGGAAGAAGGTGGAGTACCACTCCATCCCGTACCGGAGCATCACGCACTTCTCCGTCGAGACCGCCGGGCACTTCGATCTCGACGCCGAGCTCAAGATATGGATATCCGGCAGCTCGGCGCCGATCGAGAAGACCTTCACCAAGGGCGTCGACATCTACGAGGTGCAGGCGATCCTGACCCAGTTCGTCGCCCGGTAGGCGGCCCGGCCCTCAGAGGACCCGGGGCAGGCCCGTCACCGACATCACCAGGGAGTAGAGGGATGTGGTGGCGGTGATGAAGAGGCGGTTGTTCTTGGGGCCGCCGAAGGCGATGTTCGAGACCGGTTCGGGGACGCGGAGGCGGCCGATCAGGGTGCCGTCCGCGGCGTAGCACTGGACGCCGTTCTCCATGGCGGCCGCCCACAGTCGCCCCTCGTCATCGAAGCGGATGTTGTCGACCCCGGGGCAGGCGGCAAAGACGCGGTCGTCGGTGAGGGTGCCGTCGTCGGCAACTTTGAAGGCGCGGATGTGGCCGGCCCGGCTGTCCGCGGCGTACAGCTCGCTCTCGTCGGGGGAGAAGACCAGGCCGTTGGGGCCGAGGAAGCCGTCGGCGACGGTCCGGACCTCGCCCGTCGAGGGGTCGGCCCGGTAGAGGTTGCAGGCGCCGATCTCGCTGGGTGCGCGGTGGCCCTCGTAGTCGCTGGTGATGCCGAAGTCCGGGTCGGAGAACCAGATGGAGCCGTCCGAGCGGACGACCGCGTCGTTCGGGCTGTTGAGCCGCTTGCCGTCGATGCGGTCGGCGATCACGGTCAGGCTGCCGTCGGGTTCGGTGCGGGTGACGCGCCGGTTGCCTTGTTCACAGGTGATCAGGCGGCCTTCGCGGTCCAGGGTGTTGCCGTTGGAGTGGCCGGCCGGGGAGCGGAAGACGGAGACCGCGCCGGTCGCCTCGTCCCAGCGCAGCATCCGGTCGTTGGGGATGTCGCTCCACACCAGTTGCCGCCAGGCGGGCAGGTAGAGCGGGCCCTCCGCCCAGCGACAGTCGTCGTGGAGCCGATCCAGCCGGGCGTCGCCGTTGGCGCAGCGGCCGGTCTGGAAGCGCTCGTCCAGAATCTCGTACAAGGCGAGGTCGGCTATGGCAGACATGATTCCCCCTGGAAGAGTCACGCCGAATCCTGTTCGGCCTGGAGGTGAGATTGCAGGATCAGGTACCGTCTTCGCAAGGGTCGACAGGCCCATGAGAGGAAGATTGCGTGGACGACATCGACCGTGCGCTCGTCCTGCGCCTGCAGCAGGACGCCGGCCAGTCGTACGCCGCTCTCGGCACGGCCGTCGGGCTCTCGGCGGGGGCCACCCACGAGCGGGTGCGGAAACTGCGCGAACGCGGGGTGATCCGGCGGACCACCGTCGACGTCGACCCGGCGGCCGTCGGCAGCGGAGTCCTGGCCTACGTGATGGTCGACTCCAATGCCTGGATGGGCGAGTCCGGTGCCGACTTCGCAGCGATCCCCGAGATCCAGGAGGCGCACATCATCGCGGGCAGTGCGTCCTTGCTGGTCAAGGTGCGTACGGCCTCGACCGAACAACTGCAGGACGTGCTGCGCCGCCTCTACGCCATCGACGGGGTCAGCGGTACGCACGCCACCGTCGTCCTGGACACCTTCTTCGAGCGGCCGCTCCCGCTGTGACCTGGTGGTGCACCGGGATCCGGTGGAAGGACGGCCGCCCCGCCATCGGGTGGTACGGGGAGGGGCGCGGCGAGCGGTTGAGCGAGCTCGCGTACGGGCAGCGGATCGCCTTCGCGGCACGCGGGGAGCGGCACTGCCTCGGTGTGCGGCGGGCCGGGAAACGGACGCCCTGCCCCACCGCGGATACCGTGCCGGGCCGTGCCGGGAACGCGCAGTGCCCCGAGTGCGCCCGCCTCGACCGGTCGTTCTCCGTGGCGGCCGACACCAACGCCGCTGATCCGCGCACCTATCGGGTCTACCTGGCCTGGTTCGGTCCCGGCATGGTCAAGGTCGGGATCACGGCCGAGGAGCGCGGCTCGGCCCGGCTGCTGGAGCAGGGGGCGGTGGCCTGGGCCTGGCTCGGGCGCGGTCCGCTGATGGCCACCCGGCGCACCGAGGAGCTGCTGCGGGCGGCGCTCGGGGTGCCCGACCGGATCGCGTACGCCCGTAAGCGCGGCGTACGGGCCCATTTGCCGACCGCGCCCGAGCGGGCCCGGGAGGTCGTCGAGCTGCACGCACGGGCGGCGGCGCTGCCCGGGTGGCCGGAGTCGCTGGAGCGGGTGGAGTGCGAAGTGGTCGACCACGCGGGGGCGTTCGGGCTGGACGCCCTGCCGGGCCTGCCCGGGCCGGCGCGGGTGCTCACCGAGATGGTGTCCGGCGGGTCCGTCGTGGGCCGGCTCGCGGGCGCGGCCGGTCCTGATCTGCACCTCGCGGACGGACTCGTGGTGGACACCCGACTGTTGGCGGGCTGGGAGCTCACCGCCCCGGGGGACGAGGCCGTGACCTCCGTCCCGACCGCGCCGATCCCGTCCGCCTCCGCGGCTCCCGCCGAGCAGGGCGGGCTGTTCTGACACCGCTGGAAGGAGGTGCGGCCCAGGGCGCTGAGCACGGAGCGGGGCACGGAGCGAGGCACGGCTTGGATCATGGCGGCCATGGTCAAAACTTGGATCCCTTTGGCCTTCCGGGGCCGATTCCGGTGGACATGCCGGGGGCGCCCCGCCGAGGGTGTTCGACATGAGCATTCAGCCGGTACCGGCCTTCGAACCGCCTTACGTCATGGCCGTTTTCAGCAACATCCGCACCGACGACGACAGCGGATACCCCGAGACCCTCGCGCGGATGAAGGAGATCGTCGGGACGAACCCGGGATACCTCGGCTACGAGACCGCGCGTACCCCCGGAGGCCTCGGCATCACCGTCGCCTACTTCCGCGACCACGAGTCCCTCACCGCGTGGCGCGAGGACCTGGAGCACCAGGCGGCCATGAAGCAGGGCCGCTCCGACTGGTACGAGAGCTACACCCTGCACGTCGCGACCGTCGAGCGGAGTCACGGCTTTGTCCGCAACGGCTGAGGCGGTCCGCGCCTTCCGTGAGCGGCTCGGGCTGCCCGGACTGGTCGACGTCCACACCCACTTCATGCCCGAGCGGGTCCTGGACAAGGTGTGGGACTACTTCGACGCGGTCGGTCCCCTGACCGGCGTCGAGTGGCCCATCACCTACCGGCACGAGGAGGAGCAGCGCGTCGCGCTCCTGCGGGAGTTCGGGGTCCGGGCCTTCACCGCCATGCTCTACCCGCACAAACCGGCGATGGCCGCCTGGCTCAACGCATGGTCCGCCGATTTCGCCGCCCGCACCCCCGACTGCCTGCAGACCGCGACCTTCTTCCCGGAGGAGGGCGTGAGCGCGTACGTCCGCCAGGCCGTCGAGTCCGGAGCCCGGATCTTCAAGTCACACCTCCAGGTCGGCGGCTACGACCCGAACGACGACCGGCTCGACCCCGTCTGGGGGCTGCTGGCCGAGGCCGGCCTCCCGATCGTGATCCACTGCGCGTCCGGCCCCGTCCCGGGCAAGCACACCGGACCCGAGCCGATCGCCCGGCTGCTGGCCCGCCATCCGAGGCTGCCGCTGGTCATTGCCCACATGGGCATGCCCGAGTACACCGATTTCCTCGACCTCGCCGACCGGTACGCCGAGGTGCGCCTGGACACCACGATGGCCTTCACCGACTTCTCCGAGCAGATGTACGGTTTCCCGCCCGGGGACCTCGGACGTCTCGTGGACCTCGGCGACCGGATCCTCCTCGGCACCGACTTCCCGAACATCCCCTACCCGTACGAGCACCAGCTCGTCGCGCTCGAACGGCTCGGCCTCGGCGACGACTGGCTGCGGGCGGTCTGCCACGACAACGGCGCCCGGCTGTTCCGCCTCGACGGCTGACCCCCAGGCCCCGTTCCGCTCCGGTCCCGCTCCGGCTCCGTTTCGCCCCGGTCCTGCCCCGGCTCCGTTCCGCCCGGCCCCGGTGTCCAGTACCGGCGTCCTGCCCCTCCTCGCGGAAGCCCTTTCTCAGGAAATTCACAGATTGGCACAAGAACGCTCTCAGAGGCACGGGACAGCGTGTCCGGTATGACTGCGACGACCACCTCCCATGCGTCCACGTCCACCAACCACCCGACGGCCCTGGTGCGGCCCGACGGCGGCCCCTGCCGGGTACTCGTCGTCGACGACGAGGCCTCGCTCTCCGAGCTGCTGTCCATGGCCCTGCGCTACGAGGGCTGCGAGGTCCGCACCGCCGGCGACGGTGCGGGCGCGGTGCGGGCGGCGCGGGAGTTCCGGCCCGACGTGGTCATCCTCGACGTCATGCTGCCCGACATGGACGGCCTGGCCGTCCTCGGGCGCCTGCGCCGGGAGATCCCCCAGGTTCCCGTGCTGTTCCTGACCGCCAAGGACTCGTTGGAGGACCGGATCGCGGGCCTCACGGCGGGCGGCGACGACTACGTCACCAAGCCCTTCAGCCTGGAGGAGGTCGTGGCCCGGCTGCGCGGCCTGGTCCGGCGCTCCGGCGCGGCGCAGGCCGCACGCGGCGGTTCGGTGCTGGCCGTCGGCGATCTGCGGCTGGACGAGGACAGCCACGAGGTGGTGCGGGGCGGCCAGGAGATCCACCTGACCGCCACCGAGTTCGAGCTGCTGCGCTACCTGATGCGCAACCCCCGCCGCGTGCTGAGCAAGGCGCAGATCCTGGACCGGGTGTGGTCCTACGACTTCGGCGGCCAGGCCAACGTGGTCGAGCTCTACATCTCCTACCTGCGCAGGAAGCTGGAGAGCGGCCCCGGTCTGCCCAGGATGATCCACACGCGCCGCGGCGCCGGTTACCTGATCAAGCCGGGAGAGTAGTGGCACTCCGCAGGAACCGGCGGCCGCGTGGCCGCCGGCCCTGGTCGCTGCGCACCCGGCTCGTCGTCTCGGCGGTGGCGCTGATCGCCGTGGTGGGTGCCGCCATCGGGACCGTCACCACCTTCGCCCTGCGCTCGTACCTGGTCACCGAGCTCGACGACCAGCTGAAGGCTTCCGTGCGGATGGCCGTCCGGGCGCCCGGCGCGAAGCCGGCCCGGGAGAACAGCGCCGGCTTCGTCATGGCTCCCGGCAGCCCGCTCGACGCCGCCGGGATCCGGCTCGATCCCGCCGGGACCGTCCTCGGGACGGCCCGCAACGTCCGCGCCGAGGGATGGTCGGTCGACCAGCCGCCGCCGCTGACCGAGGCCCAGGGCAAAGCCCTCGCCGAGGCCGCGCGGAAGTCCGCGCAGGGTACGCCCGGGCCGGTGGACGCGGAGCTCCCCGGTCTCGGCAGCTACCGGGTGCTGATCTCCCACGACGGGAGCCTCGCCCTCGGCTTCTCGCTGAGCGACGTCGATTCCACCGTGCGCACCCTGATCGGCGTGGAGCTCTGCGTCACGCTCGCCGGGCTGATCGCGGCCTCCCTCGCCGGTCAGGCCCTGGTCGGGGTCGCCCTGCGCCCGCTGCGCCGGGTGGCCGCCACCGCCACCCGGGTCTCCGAACTGCCCCTGCACAAGGGCGAGCCCGCCCTCCACGAGCGGGTACCGGACGCCGAGGCCGATCCTCGTACGGAAGTGGGCCAGGTCGGCGCGGCCCTCAACCGGATGCTGGGCCATGTCTCCTCCGCCCTCACCGCCCGCCAGGAGAGCGAGATGCGGGTCCGGCAGTTCGTCGCCGATGCCAGCCACGAGCTGCGCACCCCGCTGGCCTCCATCCGCGGCTACGCCGAACTGACCCGACGGGGACGGGAGGAACCCGGCCCCGATACCCGGCATGCCCTGGGACGGATCGAGTCCGAGGCCACCCGGATGACCGGCCTGGTCGAAGACCTGCTGCTGTTGGCCCGGCTCGACGCGGGCCGTCCGTTGCCCACCGGCGACTCCGACACCGACCTGGCCCCGCTCGTGATCGACGCCGTCAGTGACGCCCGGGCCGCGGGGCCCGAACACCACTGGCGCCTGAACCTGCCCGACGAGCCGGCACCGATCCGGGCCGACCCGGCACGGATGCAGCAGGTCCTGGTGAACCTGCTGGCCAATGCCCGTACCCACACCCCACCGGGGACCACCGTCACCGCGCATGTTTCACGTGAAACATCCGCCGTCCGGCTGCGGATCGAGGACGACGGGCCCGGAATCGCGCCCGACCTGCTCCCTCACGTCTTCGAGCGCTTCGCCCGCGGTGACGCGTCCCGTTCCCGCGCGGCGGGTTCCACCGGACTCGGGCTGGCCATCGTCCAGGCCGTGGTCACGGCGCACGGCGGGCGGGTCGGCGTACGGAGCGAGCCCGGACGGACCTGCTTCGAGGTCCTGTTGCCGCACGCAGAGGCGGAGGCGTTCGGCGCCGGTACGGACTCACAGGCAGGGCACAGGCTCAGCACACAGAGGTGACAGGGCGCCCGGCGAATGTCGGAACATGCGAACCGACACCTCTCTCGGAGCCCTCCCGGCACGGGCGCCCCTCGCGCCCGTGCCCGGTGAGCCCGTCCTCGACGTGGTGATCCCCGTCTTCAACGAGGAGAAGGACCTCGGCCCGTGCGTCCGCAGACTGCACGAGCACCTCAGCCGGACCTTCCCCTATCCCTTCCGGATCACGGTCGCCGACAACGCGAGCACCGACCGTACCCCTGAGGTCGCGCGTGGGCTCGCCGCAGCACTGGACGGCGTACGCAGCACACGCCTGGAGGAGAAGGGCCGGGGCAGGGCCCTGCGCCAGGTGTGGTCCGGTTCCGACGCCCCCGTCCTCGCCTACATGGACGTGGACCTCTCCACCGACCTCAACGCCCTGCTGCCGCTGGTCGCACCGCTGATCTCCGGCCACTCCGACCTCGCCATCGGCACCCGCCTGGCCCGGTCCTCACGGGTGGTGCGCGGAGCGAAGCGGGAGTTCATCTCGCGCGCCTACAACCTCCTCCTGCGGTCCTCCCTCGCCGCCCGGTTCAGCGACGCGCAGTGCGGATTCAAGGCGATCCGGCGCGAGGTCGCCGAGCGGCTGCTGCCGTTGGTGGAGGACACGGGCTGGTTCTTCGACACCGAACTGCTCGTACTCGCCGAACGGGCCGGGCTGCGGATCCACGAAGTGCCGGTGGACTGGGTCGACGACCCCGACTCCACCGTCCACATCGTCCGGACCGCCACCGAGGACCTCAAGGGCGTCTGGCGCGTGGGCCGGGCACTGGCCGTCGGCGCGCTCCCGCTGGACCGGCTCGCCCGCCCCTTCGGCGACGATCCGCGCGACCGCGCCGCACTGCCCGGAGTGGAAGGCGGACTCGCCCGCCAACTGCTCGGCTTCTGCGCCGTCGGAGCGCTGTCCACCGTGCTCTACCTGCTCCTTTACTCCGCCTTCCGCGCCGGGACCGGCCCGCAGTTCGCCAACGGCGCCGCACTGCTGCTCTCCGCGCTCGCCAACACCGCCGCCAACCGCCGGCTCACCTTCGGGGTGCGCGGCCGGGACCGGGCCGTGCGCCACCAGGCCCAGGGGCTCGTGGTGTTCGGCATCGGGCTGGCCCTCACCAGCGGCTCCCTCGCCGCGCTCGGGGCGGCCACCGCCGATCCCGCGCACAGCACCGAACTGGCCGTGTTGATCACAGCCAACCTCGCGGCCACCGTGCTGCGCTTCCTGCTCTTCCGCGCCTGGGTCTTTCCCGAGCGGCGCGACACTCCCGTGAAGGACGACATCCGATGACCACGGCAGCACCCTCGCTCTTCCCGGTCCCCGAGGCCCGCGCCGGTACCAGCCGCCGCGCGGCGGTCGACCGCCCCCGCTGGGAACTCCCCTCCCTCGCCGGACTGCTGATCGCCACTGCCGTCCTGCTCCTGTGGGACCTCGGCTCCTCCGGCTACGCCAACTCCTTCTACTCCGCCGCCGTGCAGGCGGGCAGCGAGAGCTGGAAGGCCTTCTTCTTCGGCTCCTCCGACGCCGGCAACTCCATCACCGTCGACAAGCCCCCGGCGGCCCTGTGGCCGATGATGCTGTCCGTCCGGCTCTTCGGGCTCGGCTCCTGGCAGATCCTCGTACCGCAGGCCCTGATGGGCGTCGCGACCACCGGTGTGCTGTACGCCGCCGTGCGCCGCCAGTTCGGTCCCGGGGCCGGGCTGCTGAGCGGCGCCGCCTTCGCGCTGACACCCGTCGCCGCGCTGATGTTCCGCTTCAACAACCCCGACGCGCTGCTGACCCTGCTGCTGACCGTCACCGTGTACTGCGTGCTGCGCGCCCTCGACGGGGCCCGCACCCAGTGGCTGGTCTGGGCCGGGGTGGCGGTCGGCTTCGCCTTCCTCACCAAGACCCTTCAGGCCTTCGTCATCCTGCCGCCGCTGGCCCTCCTGTACGCCGTCTGCGCGCCCACCCGGCTGCGCAAGCGGCTCGGCCAATTGCTGCTCGCGGGGCTCGCGATGGTGGTGGCCGGCGGCTGGTGGGTCGCCGTCGTCGAACTGTGGCCGGCCGCCTCCCGCCCGTACATCGGCGGCTCGCAGGACAACTCCTTCCTGGAGCTGACCCTCGGCTACAACGGCCTCGGCCGGATCAACGGCAACGAGACCGGCAGCGTCGGCGGCGGCCGGGGCGGCGCCGGTGGCGGCGGAGGCTGGGGCGAGACCGGCATCGACCGGCTCTTCTCGGGCAACATCGGCGGGCAGATCGCCTGGCTGCTCCCGGCGGCCCTGATCCTGCTGGTGGCCGGTCTGGCGGTCACCTGGCGGGCCCGCCGGGCCACCGACTCCCTGGAGGGCATGGCCCGGGCGGCGTTCCTGGCCTGGGGCGGCTCGATGCTGATCACCGCGGTCGTCTTCAGCTACATGCAGGGCATCTTCCACGAGTACTACACCGTGGCGCTGGCGCCGTTCGTGGCGGCGCTGATCGGCATGGGGGCCGCGGTGCTGTGGGAGGAGCGGGGCGGCAAGGCCGCCGCGATCACCCTGTCCGGCACGCTCGCCCTGACGGCGGTCTGGTCGTTCGTGCTGCTCGGCCGCGCCACCGGCTACCTGCCGTGGCTGCGCTGGGCGGTCCTGGTGGGCGGGCTGCTCGCCGCGGCCGCGCTGCCGTTCGCTGCGCAGGCTGGGCGCCGGGCGCTGCAGGCCACGGCGGCGCTGGGCGTGGCGGCGGCGCTGGCCGGGCCGTTCGCGTACTGCCTGACCACCGTGAGCACCGCGCACACCGGCTCGATCGTGACCGCCGGACCGGCGGTGGCGGGCGGCCGGGGCGGCCCCGGCGGGATGATGGGCGGCCCCAGTGGACCGGGTGGCACGGGCCGGTTCGGTGAGATGGTCCAGGGCGGGCAGGGCCGCCAGGGCGGGATGCCGAACGGCGGCCGACAGGGTGGCGGGCAGCAGGGCGGTATGCCGCCGCAGGGTGCGATGCCTCAGGGCGGGATGCCTCAGGGCGCGATGCCCCCGGGCGGGACGGCCCCGGGCGGAACGCCGCAAGGCCAGGACGGACGTGGTGGCGAGCGGTTCGGTGGCGGTGGCCAGGGCGGTCCGGGCGGCCTGCTGAACGGCGCCCGGGTGAACGCGGAGGCCAAGAAGGCCCTCACCACCGACGCTGACGAGTACACCTGGGCGGCGGCCGCGATCGGTTCCCAGAACGCGGCGAGCTACCAACTGGCCTCCGGGGTGCCCGTCATGCCGATCGGCGGCTTCAACGGCAGCGACCCCTCGCCGACCCTGGAGCAGTTCCAGAAGTACGTGCGGGACGGGAAGATCCACTGGTTCATCGGCCAGAGCACCGGCGCCGGCGGCGCCGAGGGCGGCATGCCCGGGGGCGGCGGTCGGGGCGGCGCCGGCGGCGGTCCGGGTGGTCCGGGCGGCGGCACCAGCACGGAGATCGAGACCTGGATCAAGGCCAACTTCAAGGAGACCACGGTCGGCGGAGCCACCTTCTACGACCTGACGGCCCCGACGGCCTGATCCTGCCCGATCGGCAGGACACCCCCTAGCATCAAGAGGGCGGATCGGGCATTCCGGACCGATCCGCCTGGCGTGAGGAGGGTGCCTGCATGGTGACCGCGGCCGATCCCGGCGAGACCCGGACCAGCGTGTGGCTGGCCGCCAAGCCTGCCGCACCCGCCCGGCGCCGCAGCGAGGCACCCTCCGGGCTGGACCGGGACCGGATCACCACCGCCACCGTTCGGCTGCTCGACGCCGACGGGCTGGCCCGGTTCTCGATGCGGCGGCTCGCCGCCGCGCTCGGGGTGACCGCGATGTCCCTGTACTGGTACGTGGACGCCAAGCAGGACCTGCTCGAACTCGCCCTCGACCGCGCGTTCGGCGAGCTGAGGCCGCCGACCGCAGTCGCCGAGGGTGCGGTGGAGGGCGGTGGGACGGGTTGGCCGGGCCAGCTGCAGGCGCTGGCCCGCGGCTACCGGCGGGTGCTGGCCGACCACCCGTGGGTGGCTCCGCTCACCGCCGCGTTCCCGAACATCGGCCCGCACGCGCGGGCCTTCGACGCCGCCCTCCAGCGGCTGTTGGACGCCACCGGCCTGGTGGACGCCGCACGGACCGGCGCCCACCTGGCCGTCTCGCAGTTCCTGCACGGATGCGGCGGGACGGTCCGGCGGGCGCCGGAGGGCGACTTCTGCCTCGCGCTCGACGTCCTGATCGCGGGCATCGAGGCCAAGGCGCCGACAGGTGGGGCGCCGACAGGTCGGGCGCCGACTAGGCCTTGATGACGGCCTCGGCGGGGGCCGCCTCGTTCGAGGCCGCGGCCGGAGCGTGGGCCGCCGGCTTCGACTTCAGGGCGACCTCCTTGATGAACACCACCAGGACCAGGCCGAGCAGCGCGAACGGGGCGGCGTAGAGGAAGACGTCGCCGACGCCGTGCCCGTACGCGGACTCGATGACCTCGCGGACCGGCGCGGGCAGCTTGTCCAGGTCGGGGATCCCGCCCCCGGCGGTGCCGCCGTGGCCCAGGGCCGCGGCCTTCGGGCCGAGGGCGGCGAGGCCGTCCTGGACGTAGTGGGTGACCCGGTTGGCCATGACCGCGCCCAGCGCCGAGACGCCCATGGCGCCGCCGAGGGAGCGGAAGAAGGTGACGACCGAGCTGGCCGCGCCCAGGTCCTCGGGGGCCACCTGGTTCTGGGTGGCGAGGACGAGGTTCTGCATCATCATGCCGAGACCGAGGCCGGTCACCGCCATGTAGATCGCGATGTGCCAGTAGGGGGTGTCGTAGCGGAGGGTGCCGAGCAGACCCAGACCGGCCGTCAACAGGACGCCGCCGGAGACGAGCCAGGCCTTCCACTTGCCGGTCTTGGTGATCACCTGACCGGAAAGGGTGGACGAGACGAAGAGGCCGGCGATCATCGGAATCGTGAGGATTCCGGACATCGTCGGGGACTCACCGCGGGCCAACTGGAAGAACTGGCTGAAAAACACGGTCCCCGAGAACATCGCGATGCCCACGAACAGGGAGGCCGCCGAGGCCAGGCTGATGGTCTTGTTGCGGAACAGCCGCAGCGGGATGATCGGGTCGCTCGCGCGGGACTCTACGAGGAGGAAGAGCAGGCCGAGCACGAGCGCGCCGCCCGTCATCGCCCAGGTCTGCCAGGAGATCCACGCGTAGGAGTCACCGGCCTGCGTGACCCAGATCAGCAGCAGCGAGACGGCGCCGCTGATCAGGAAGGCGCCCAGCCAGTCGACCTTGACGTCGCGGCGCACGACCGGGAGGTGCAGGGTGCGCTGGAGCACGATCAGCGCGATGATCGCGAACGGCACGCCGACGTAGAAGCACCAGCGCCAGCCCAGCCACTCGGTGTCGGTGATGACACCGCCCAGCAGCGGGCCGCCGACGGTGGCGACGGCGAAGACCGCGCCGAGGTAGCCGCTGTACCGGCCGCGCTCGCGCGGGGAGATCATCGCGGCCATCACGATCTGCGCCAGGGCGGACAGGCCGCCGACGCCGATGCCCTGGACCACGCGGCAGGCGATCAGCGTGCCGGTGTTCTGGGACAGGCCCGCGACCACGGAGCCGAGGACGTAGATCACGAGGGATATCTGGACCAGCAGCTTCTTGCTGAAGAGGTCGGACAGCTTGCCCCACAGCGGGGTGGCGGCCGTCATCGACAGCAGGGCGGCGGTGACCACCCAGGTGTACGAGGACTGGGTGCCGCCGAGGTCGCTGATGATCTGGGGGAGGGCGTTGGAGACGATCGTGGACGACAGGATCGCCACGAACATGCCGAGCATCAGCCCGGACAGCGCCTTCATGATCTGCGGGTGGGTCATGGTCACGGAGGTGTCCGTGGATGCGGATGGGGTGTCGGTCGTCGTCTCCGACTGGGCCATGTCTTTCCTTACCTCTAGAAGCTCGATCGGAGTCGGGCCAGCAGGGTGTTGAGTACGTCGATGTCCTGGGGGGACCAGTCGGGGAGGGCTCTTTCCAGCGAGGCCGTGCAGCGGGCGCCGATCTCGGCGAGGAGCGCCCGGCCGGCCGGGGTGAGCCGCAGGATCCGGCAGCGCCCATCGCCCGGGTCGGTCTCGCGCTCGATCCAGCCGCGGTCGGCGATGTGCGTGACGTGCCGGCTGGTCACCGAGATGTCGACCCCCATGAACTCGGTCAGCCGGCTCAGCCGCATCTCCCCGTGCCGGTCGAGCAGGGTGAGGACGACGGCGGCGCCGGGCGGGCAGTCCGGGGGCAGGCTGCGGGCGAGCTCGCGCTTGACCGCGCCGATTCCGGTGAGCTGGCGGGCCAGCTCCGCGTACGCAGCGGTCGGAGCGGTCGGAGTGACCGAGCCAGCCGGAGCAGGCGGAGTGACCGGGCCTGCCGGAGCTGCCGGAGCCAGCGGCGCGGTCGGGGTGCTCTGCAAGGTCGGAGCGGTCTGAGCGGTCACCGGTTCCCCCATCTTGTTGCTTGAGGCAACCATAGAAGCATATGGTTGCTACAGGCAAATGAATCCGGGGGGTGGGGCGGTAAAGGAATCGGAAAACCGGCTAGGGTCCTGCTCCATGGCTGACAACCACAACTCACAGGTCCCCGAGGGCAACTACGACCCCGCGGGCAGCACGCAGATGTTCAAGGCCTTCGTCGAGGAGGCCGCGCCCGCACGCCAGGCGGGTCCGGGAGCCCGTCAGCAGCGGCGCGCCGAGCAGCAGGCCCGGTCCTCGAACTCGACCGTGAAGATCGGACTGATCGTCGCGCTGGTCCTCGTGATCGGCGCGGCCGCCTGGGTGGTCATGCGCTGACGGCGCCCGGCGCGGGCCGGGCGGCGCAGGACTCAGCTCCAGGTCGCGGTGACCTTCTGGGTGTCCACGTGCATGCCCAGCGGCACCCGCCAGGACTCCACGCACACCGTGTAGGTCTGCGCCTTCGAGGCCCCGCCCGCCACGGGTGCCGGCAGGGGCTGGCTCGTGGTGATCGTGGCCCAGTCGACGCCGAGGGCGCCGATGACGTGCGTCGCGAAGCTCACCGTGCCCGAACGGGCCGGGGTGGTTCCGGTGTTGGTGAAGGTCACGGTGACCCGCTCGCACCAGCGGTCGGCCGCGGCCGCCCTGACCGGCGCGGACAGCGTCAGCCGGGCCGGTGTGGACGCGGGCGGGGCCGGTGGTGTCGTCCCGGGCCTGCCGGGCGGGCTCGTCGGGGTGCCCGGCGGGGTCGGTGACGTCGGCGAGGTCGGCGCGGTGGGTGTCGTCGGCGTGCCGGGGGTGCCGGGCTGCGGCGGGGTCCTGCCCGGCCCTGCGGAGGTGCCGGTGGCGCTTGCGGAGCCGCCGGGGCCCGTGGTCGTGGCTCCGCCCGGGGCGGAGCCACCAGAGGTCCCGGATCCCGCGGTACCGGTCGACGTACTGGAGGTCGTGGGCGACTGCGCGGCTCCGCCCGCCACGTCCGGGCCGCCGAGCTGCTGGAACTCCACCTGGCCCCGCGGCGCCACGTTCTCCCCCGCGCCCCGTTCGGGGCCGGGAGCCGCGGCGCCCACGGCGACGTAGCCGTCCCGCGCCGGGCCGCCGCAGCCGGTGAGGCCGGCGGCGGCCGTGCAACACAGGGCGAGCAGGGTGGTGGCGGTGGCCGCTCGCGCTCCCTTTCGCATCGCGCCAGTTTTCCTGACGGATCGTCAATTGGGAAGCGCGAGGCGCCGGATCACTCCCCGATGAGGCCCACGCGCAGTTGCGCGAGGGTGCGGGTCAGCAGCCGGGAGACGTGCATCTGGGAGATGCCGACCTCCTCGCCGATCTGCGACTGCGTCATGTTCGCGAAGAAGCGCAGCATGATGATCTGCCGTTCCCGGGGCGGGAGTTTGGCGAGCAGCGGCTTCAGGGACTCGCGGTACTCGACGCCCTCCAGCGCGGTGTCCTCGTAGCCGAGGCGGTCCGCGAGGGAGCCCTCGCCGCCCTCGTCCTCGGGGGAGGGCGAGTCGAGCGAGGAGGCGGTGTAGGCGTTGCCGACGGCGAGGCCGTCGACGACGTCCTCCTCCGACACCCCGAGCACGGCGGCGAGCTCCGGCACGGTCGGCGAGCGGTCCAGCTTCTGGGCGAGCTCGTCGCTGGCCTTGGTCAGCGCCAGGCGCAGTTCCTGGAGCCGGCGCGGGACGCGGACGGACCAGGAGGTGTCCCGGAAGAACCGTTTGATTTCGCCCACGACGGTCGGCATCGCGAACGTCGGGAACTCGACGCCGCGTTCGCAGTCGAAGCGGTCGATCGCCTTGATCAGGCCGATGGTGCCGACCTGGACGATGTCTTCCATCGGCTCGTTGCGGCTGCGGAACCGGGCGGCCGCGTAGCGCACGAGAGGCAGGTTCAGCTCGATCAGGGTGTCGCGTACGTAAGCCCGTTCGGGGCTGTCCGCGTCCAGGGCGGCGAGCCGCTGGAAGAGGGAGCGGGAGAGGGTCCGGGTGTCGATGGCTTCCGAGCGGTCGGACGCTGCAGGTGCTGTGGGCGCTGGAGCGCTCTTGACGAGCGTGAGCACCTTGGAGCTGCCCTGGTCTACGGACATGCCACCCCCTTGAGGTCGCGGACGGTCGCGTACTGCGCGCCCGTCGGAGGAACGCAGCCTCCACCTGAATACCGGAGGCGGGGCTGCGGCAAACGCGGTTCACGCAGAATGTCACATGTCGGCAACGCGCTGTAGCGCCATGTCGACATATATCTCCAGCGACAGAGGAGGGTAGAGGGCGATCAGCCCGATATGTCGGGAAACTTGTGAATGATCTCCACTCGTTCCGGTTACGCCTCGATCCTGTTTGCGGATCTCAGTCGGGCGAAGCTCCGGGCGAGGAGTCGGGAGACGTGCATCTGGGAGACGCCGAGCTCCATGCTGATCTGTGACTGCGTCAGATTGTTGTAGTACCGCAGGAGCAGGATCCGTTGCTCGCGTTCCGGCAGCTGTACGAGGAGGTGGCGGACGAGGTCGCGGTGCTCGACCCCGGCCAGCTCCGGGTCCTCGTAGCCGAGGCGGTCCAGCAGCCCGGGCATGCCGTCGCCCTCCTGGGCGGCCTCCAGGGAGGTCGCGTGGTAGCTGCGTCCGGCCTCGATGCAGGACAGCACCTCGTCCTCGGTGATGCGCAGCCGCTCGGCGATCTCGGCGGTGGTCGGGGTGCGGCCGTGGAGGGTCGTGAGGTCCTCGGTGGCGGCGTTGACCTGGACCCAGAGCTCGTGGAGGCGGCGCGGCACGTGGACGGTGCGGACGTTGTCGCGGAAGTACCGCTTGATCTCGCCCACGACGGTCGGCATCGCGAAGGTCGGGAACTGCACGCCCCGGTCCGGGTCGAACCGGTCGATGGCGTTGATCAGGCCGATGGTGCCGACCTGGACCACGTCCTCCATCGGCTCGTTGCGGCTGCGGAAGCGGGCGGCCGCGTACCGGACGAGCGGGAGGTTGGCTTCGATCAGGGCCCCGCGCACCCGGTTGTGCTCGCTGGTGCCCGGCTGGAGGCCCTTCAGTTGGCCGAAGAGGACCTGGGTGAGCGCCCGGGTGTCCGCGCCCCTGCTCGGGGGCCTCGGCGCGACCGGGGGCTCCTCGGGCGGCTCCTGGCGGGGCTCCTGGCGGTGTTCCCGCTGGGGCTCCGATTGGGGCGGCACCTGGGGGTCCTGCTGGGGTGGCACTTGAGGCGCAGTACTGGCCGGCACGGTCACGCCACCCCTTCAGTCATCTCATCCATCAAAAGCGGTCATAGCATCACAAGAGATGTGCACTGTGTGCAAGCACCGTATATCGCCGTGTTGACGGCAAGTTGGGCATATCAGGGCAATACGCCCGGTGGTGGGTATACAAAAGCCCCCCACCCGTCGGAGTGGGGGGCCGGAAGTCCGGGAACCGCTTCAGCGTACGGGTCAGCGCACCAGTTCGGTCATGAACTCGCCGATGCCGGAGGCGGCATCCGATATCCCCTGGAAGCCTATTTCCACGATCTCGGCCGCGCGCTTCGGCTGGGTGATGATCACGAAGAGGGCGAACACGGTGAGGGCACCCGTGATGAGCTTCTTGGTGTCCACGTGCGGGCGGCCTCCCCAACCGGTCCGAGCAAGTCGGGTGAGTCTAACCGGTCAAGATTGGACACTCACCTGTCCTTTAAGGACCAATGGCCCGGTACTCCGGGTCCTTTGCCCTGGAGCGTGCGGTCGCGGCGGGCGCAGGATGGGGGTGAGCCCACCGGTTCTGGCAGGAAACCGGTGGGTGAGGGACAGGGCCTCACTGCGGGGTCCGGGCCGCGAGCTTCCCCCTGACCGCGGCCCGGACCGGCAGGTCCGTCCTCGTCGGGGGAAGTGGCTTGTCCCCCGACGCCACTTCCCCCGTGCCACGTGTCGAAGGTCCCGACTCCGGTCGGGGCCTTCTTCGCGTTGCCCCCGTACGCCCCTGCGACCCCAGCGCCTGCGTGCGGGGGCCGCAGGGGCGTACGGGGGCTCGGGCGCGCTCGGGGGCGTACAGGGGGCGTACGAGGGGCGCACGGGGGCGGTCGGCCCCCGTGACTACTCCAGGCCGCCGGCCAGGTCGGTGATGGGCTGCACGGGCGCGATGACGGGGGCCAGGTGGTTGGGCAGCTCCATCAGCGCGTTGAGTTGGTTCGCCCCGGCGCTGAGCTGTGACCCGATCTCCTGGACCGACGTGGGCTGCGCCCCGGCCGGCATCCCCGGGGCGGCCGCCGGCAGGTCCGGCAGGGTGAGGGGGGAGATCGGGGCGGCCGAGGCGGCGGGTGCGGCGAGGCCCGCGGCGGCCCCCGCGAGGGCGATGGCGGCGAGCATGCGCTGGGTCTTGGTCATGCCGTGACAACGGCCGAAGGGGCGGGCGGTCACGCGGGTGTCCTCCGGAGAGGCGATCGGATACGCCGAGAGCCCCGACCCTTGCGGGGCGGGGCTCTCGATCGAAGCGGTAGTGGAGGGATTTGAACCCCCGATGGGTTGCCCCATACTCGCTTTCGAGGCGAGCTCCTTCGGCCACTCGGACACACTACCGAGATGGATCCTAGCCTAAGGAACCCCATCCGCTGAAATCGGTAGGTCCGGGGGCGTCTGGGCGGCCCTAAGCAGGCCTTTTCCGGACCGTGGACCTTGGACCTAGGCCGGTGGACCTTGGAACCCAGGTGCCGAGTGCCGAGTGCCGTGGCGGGTGGTGGGTGACGAGCTCAGGCCGGTCCGGGCGGTACGGGCGGTCCGCCGGCTCAGAGGTCGCGGAAGAAGTCCGTCAGCTGCCGCGCGCACGCGTCGGCCAGGACGCCGCGGACCACCTCGGGCCGGTGGTTGAGCCTGCGGTCCCGTACGAGGTCCCACAGCGACCCGGCGGCGCCCGCCTTCTCGTCGTCCGCGCCGTAGACGACCCGGGCGACGCGCGACTGGACGAGCGCGCCCGCGCACATGACGCACGGCTCCAGGGTCACCACGAGGGTGCACCCCGGAAGGCGCCATTCCCCGAGCTCGGCGGCCGCCCGGCGCAGTGCCACGACCTCGGCGTGCGCGGTGGGGTCGCCGGTCGCCTCGCGTTCGTTGTACCCGGTGGCGAGGATCCGCCCGTCCGGGCCCAGCACGACGGCTCCGACCGGCACATCGCCGGCCGGCACCGCCCGGGCGGCCTCCTGGAGCGCCAGGCGCATGGAGTCCCGCCACGGGTCCCGTACGGGATCGGGCTCGTCGGTGTTCGCGGGGAGCACTAGCGGACGGCCTCCAGGACCTCGGTGGCGCCGAGGGAGTCGGCGATCTCCGAGAGGGCGTCCCCGTCCAGGGTCATCAGTTGTTTGTTGGTCACCCCGAGATCGTCCAGCAGCCGGGGGTCACCGAGCGGACCGGCCGGTACCGGTTCCGCACCGGTCCCGCCCGCCTCGTCCTCGTCGGCATCCTCGTCCGTGAACGCGGCGACGGCATCCTCCTCGCCGTCCTCGGTGCCGTCCAGGTCCAGGTCGTCGAGTTCGTCGTCCTCCTCGTCGCTGCCCAGCAGCTCTTTGGTCAGCATCGAGCCGTAGGAGCTGCGGGCGGCCGCGGAGGCGTTCGATACGAAGTACCGCGGGTCCTCCTCGCCGTCCACGCGGACGACGCCGAACCAGGCGTCCTCCTGCTCGATGAGGGCGACCACCGTGTCGTCGTCGACAGCGGCGGACCGGGCGAGATCGATCAGATCACTGAGGGACTCGACGTCGTCGAGTTCCATGTCGCTCGCTTCCCACCCGTCTTCGGTGCGCGCGAGCAGTGCGGCGAAATACACCGTGACTCTCCCACTGGTCTTAGGCGTGCCGGTTGGAGGTCCCCCCGGCCGGAGGTTGGGGCACAGCGGCCGTGCTGCTCGCCGTCCGTACCCCGCCCAATCGGCATCGTGGCAGAAACAGCGGCTTTGCGAGAGGTCTTCCGCGCTTGCGTCGTGCCGCGCCGTGTACCGGCAGGGGCTGTACGGGGTTGCGGCGCGGGGGCGGCGGGGGCGTGGGGAGGGGTGTGGGGCGGGTGGTGCGGCCCGGACGTGTCGCGGCGTGCCGGGGCCCGGATCACCAGCGGAAGGTGCGCATGCGCATCTGCTGGCGCATACGGGCCGCTCGGGCGCGGCGGGGCTGGACGCGATCGCGCAGCTCGCGCGCCTCCATCAGGTCGCGCAGGAATTGCGCGCGGCGTGCTCGGCGCTGCGCCGCGGTCTCCGGCACCTCGTCCTTCGGCTGCCTGTCGGGCATCGGCCACCACCTGGCTGGTCGGTCGTCCCCCCCTGCACCCACCTTCCCCCGGACGGCTCGTTTGATGCCACCCCGCCGCAGGTCAGACGTCGTCCTTGAGGGTCGGGACCACCGCCACCGGTCCGTGCGCGTGGTGGAGCACCGCATGGGCCACCGAGCCGATCGCCAGCGACATGGCGGTGCGCCGCGGGTGGTGGCGGCCCACCACGACCAGTGCTGCCGCGCGGGAGGCGATGACCAGCCGGCCCGCCGGGTCCCCGGGCACCGCGGCCTGCTCGACCGGGACGTCCGGAAACCGCTCGCGCAGCGGCGCCAGCCGCTCCGTCTGGGACCGCAGCATCTCCCGTTCGGCCGGTACGCCGTCCCCCTCGTCGGCCAGCCCTTCCGGCGGGATCACCGCGAAGGGGCTGTCGATCACCAGGGTCGGCGAGGGCGGGATGGCGTACGCGGAGACCACCTGGACGGTGGTCCCCCGCACGGCGGCCTCGGTGAAGGCGAAGGTCAGTACGTCCTCGGGCGTCTCGGAGGCGTGCAGCCCGAGCACCACCCGCCCGGCCGACTGCTGGGCGTCCGCGTCGGCGTCCGCGTCCGCGTCGGCTTCGGGGGCGGCCCCGGGGGCGGCGCCGCGCTCCGCGTGCGGGACCACCACCACCGGGCAGGCGGCCGTGCTGGCCACGGCCCTGCTGCTCGAGCCGAGCAGCAGGCTGGCGAAGCCGCCGCGGCCCCGGGATCCCATCACCAGCATCCGGGCCTGCGAGCCGATCACCCGCAGCGCCTCGGGCACGGAGCCCTCCAGGGCCTCGTACGCGACCCCCTCGGGCAGCCCGGGGCCGTCGGCGCCGAGCAGGGACCGGACCCAGTCGCGTACGGGGTCGGGGATCTCCTGCGGCTCGGAGGCGTCGTGCAGCGAGGCCCGGCGCCCGGCGTACAACTGGGCGTGGTCGGGAAGTACATGGGCGACCAGCAGCCCGCAGCCGTGCCGGACGGCCTCCTTCCGTGCCCACTCCAGGGCCCGCAGGCTGTGTTCCGAACCGTCGACGGCCGCGATCACCGGTGTGTTGCTCATCCGTCCAGCCTGCTGGGCGTCCGCGCGGGTCGCATCCGCAAGGAAGCGGCGGGTCCGGCCGCCGCTTCGGACGCGAAGGAGCCGCGTCAGCGCGTAGCCTTTTGGGTGCAGGTCGCGTCGTGCGACCGTTTTTGCAGGTCGCAGGCTGAGTTTTGGAGGATGTTGTGCGTTTGCAGGTCGTCGATCACCCCTTGGTGGCGCACAAACTCACCACCCTGCGCGACAAGCGCACCGACTCCGCCACCTTCCGGCGCCTCGCCGACGAGCTGGTGACCCTGCTCGCGTACGAGGCCACCCGGGACGTGCGCACGGAGCAGGCCGACATCGAGACCCCGGTCGCCCCGACCACCGGCGTGAAGCTCTCGGCCCCCCGGCCGCTGATCGTTCCGATCCTGCGGGCGGGCCTGGGCATGCTGGACGGCATGGTGCGGCTGCTGCCGACCGCCGAGGTGGGCTTCATGGGCATGGTCCGCAACGAGGAGACCCTGGAGGCCTCCACGTACGCGACGCGCATGCCGGAGGACCTCTCGGGTCGCCAGGTCTACGTCGTCGACCCGATGCTCGCCACCGGCGGCACGCTGGTCGCGGCGATCCAGGAGCTGATCAAGCGCGGCGCCGACGACGTCACGGCCGTGGTGCTGCTGGCCGCGCCCGAGGGCGTCGAGATCATGGAGCGCGAGCTGGCGGGCACGCCGGTGACGGTGGTGACGGCCGCGGTGGACGAGCGGCTCAACGAGCACGGCTACATCGTGCCGGGCCTGGGTGACGCAGGCGACCGGATGTACGGCTCGGCGGAGTAGAGCGCACGGCGGAGTGGAGCCGCGCAACGGTCCGGCGCGTCAGACGCGTCCGGACCGCAGGCGCGTCAGCAGTTCTTGGACGCGGGCACGGGGTTGGCCAGGAGGGCCAGCGCCCTGTCCGCGTCCTCCTTCGTGCTCAGCTCCTTGAAGGCGTCGCCCAGGATCAGGTCGACGTCCGCGGTCTCGCGGGTGTCGGTCTGCTGGGTGGTGCCGGCGAGCTGCGTGCCGAGTACGGCGAAGACCGCCTTGTCGGTCGTGGGGGAGCCCAGCAGTATCCCCGTGCCGGGGACCTTCTTGTCGAAGTCGGCCGGGGCGTTGCCCACGTGGCCGATCAGGAAGCCGCGTTTGGCCAGCTCGTCACCGACGGCCTTGGCCAGGCCCGCGCGCGGCGTCGCGTTGTAGACGTTGACCGTGATCTCCCCGGGCGGGGGGAGCACGACGGCCGGTTTGGCGGCGGCCGGGGCGGTGGAGGCGGCGCCGGGGCCGCCCTTGGCGGCGGTACCGGGAGGCGTCGTCGGGCAGTCCTTGGCACCCGCAGCCGTGTTCCGCTTGGGGCTGTCGCCCCGGAACACGTCGATGAGCTGCAGGGCCCCGTAGCCGACCAGGGCCAGCGCAAGGATCGAGCCGAGCACGGCGAGGACGATCCGGGTACGGCTCCGCTTACGACTCATACGGGGGTAGGCGGCTCCCGTGACGCGGTACTTTCCGCCCATGCCGGGGGGAGTGAGCATGCTCATGGGCGCAGCGTAATGCGACCCGGTGTCGATGCCTACTAAATGATCTGCTGATAGGTCAATGGTGACCCGAAAGGCGCAATCCAGACGAAGCCGTCAGGTGGTGTCAGTCCATCTCGAGGACGCGCGCGTGCAGCACCTGGCGCTGCTGGAGGGCGGCGCGCACGGCGCGGTGCAGCCCGTCCTCCAGGTAGAGGTCGCCCCGCCACTTCACGACGTGCGCGAACAGGTCGCCGTAGAAGGTGGAGTCCTCGGCGAGCAGCGTTTCGAGGTCCAGCTGGCCCTTGGTCGTCACGAGCTGGTCGAGCCGGACCGGGCGCGGCGCGACGTCCGCCCACTGCCGGGTGGTTTCCCTGCCGTGGTCCGGGTAGGGCCGTCCGCTTCCGATGCGCTTGAAGATCACACGGAAAGCCTACCGGGCCGGTGCGTGCGGGCGCAGCCTCGTGACGGTGGTGCAAAAGTGACGAACAGCGCTATTTGGGGAGTGAATCATGAGCGAGAGCACCGACCCGGCCCTTCCGGCGGACCGAACGGGCCCGGCGGGCCCGGCCGAGGAGATCGCCGCCGGGTACGCGTTCACCGGCCCCGCGCTCGACCTCGGGGCCCTCCTCTGGGACGACGACTGCCTGCCCGACCGTCAGATCCGCATCCCTTTGGGGATGCTGGGCCGCCACGGACTGGTCGCCGGAGCCACCGGAACCGGCAAGACCAAGACGCTCCAGCTCATCGCCGAACAGCTGTCGGCGGGCGGCGTCCCCGTCTTCCTCGCGGACGTCAAGGGCGACCTCTCGGGGATCTCGGTTCCCGGGACGGCGGGCGACCGGGTCGACGAACGGGCCCGGGACGTGGCCCAGTCGTGGGAGCCCACCGGATACCCCTGCGCGTTCTACTCGCTGGGCGGGATCGGCCCGGGGGTCCCGCTCCGGTCCACGGTCACCAGCTTCGGCCCGGTGCTGATGTCGAAGGTGCTCGAGCTCAACCAGACGCAGGAGCAGTCCCTCGGCCTGATCTTCCACTACGCCGACACCAAGGGCCTGGAGCTGATCGACCTCAAGGACCTGCGCGCGGTCGTCGCTTTCCTCGTCTCCGACCAGGGCAAACCCGAACTCAAGGGGATCGGCGGCCTGTCCACGGTGACGGCCGGGGTGATCCTGCGGGCGCTCACCGCCTTCGAGCAGCAGGGCGCGTCGGAGTTCTTCGGCGAGCCCGAGTTCGACACGAACGAGTTCCTGCGGACGGCCGCCGACGGGCGCGGGCTGGTCTCCGTACTGGAGCTCCCGGCGGTGCAGGACAAGCCGCAGTTCTTCTCCACCTTCCTGATGTGGCTGCTGGCCGACCTCTACAACGACCTGCCGGAGGTCGGCGACCTGGAGAAGCCCAAGCTCGTCTTCTTCTTCGACGAGGCGCACCTGCTCTTCAACGGGGCCTCGAAGGCATTCCTCGCGGCCATCACCCAGACGGTCCGGCTCATCCGCTCCAAGGGCGTCGGCATCTTCTTCGTGACGCAGACCCCCAAGGACGTGCCGTCGGACGTCCTCGCCCAGCTCGGCAACCGGGTGCAGCACGCGCTGCGCGCCTTCACCCCCGACGACGCCAAGGCCTTGAAGGCGACGGCGAAGACCTTCCCCCACTCCGCGTACGACCTGGAGGAGCTGCTCACCCGGCTGGGCACCGGCGAGGCGGTCATCACCGTGCTCAGCGAGAAGGGCGCCCCCACCCCGGTCGCGGCGACCCGACTGCGCGCCCCGCAGTCGCTGATGGGACCGGTCGCGGCGGCCGACCTGGAGCAGGCCGTGAAGTCCTCGCCGCTCTGGTCGCGCTACGCGGAGCCGGTCGACCGCGAGTCGGCGTACGAGAAGATCAGCGCCGAACAGGCGGCCGCGGAGGCGCGGGCGGAGGCCGCCGCGGCCGCTGCCGAAGCCGAGAAGCAGGCCAAGGAGGCGGAGAAGGAGGCCGTGCGGGCCGCGCGCAGCGCCCCGAAGCCGGATCCCTCGCTGGCCGAGCAGGTGGTGGGGAGCGGGCTGTTCCGCTCGTTGGCCCGGTCGATCGGGACACAGCTGGGCCGGGAGATCTCGCGCTCGATCTTCGGGACGGCGCGCAGGCGCCGTTGACGCGGTGACAGACTCGGTGCATGCGGACCGAACTCACCGACACCACGTCCAGCAAGGTCAACCGAGCCCTGCTCGAAGCCCGCCGGGCGATAGGCAGCCCGACCATGGGGCTGGTGCTGACCCTCGTCCTCGCCACCGACGAGGAGAACGCCTACGACGCCGTGCGCGCGGCCTCCGAGGCCTCGCGCGAACACCCCTGCCGCATCATCGCGGTCATCAGGCGGACCTCCCGCGGCTCGCACAAGCTCCGCGCGAACCGCGTCGACGCCGAACTGCGGGTCGGCTCCGACGCCGGGACCGGCGAGATCGTGCTGCTGCGCCTGCACGGGGCGTTGACCGAGCACGCCGGCTCGGTCGTCCTGCCGCTGCTCCTGCCGGACGCGCCGGTGGTGGCCTGGTGGCCGGCCGACGCGCCCACCGACCTGGCGCGCGATCCGTTGGGCGCGCTCGCGCAGCGCCGGATCACGGACGCGGCCGCCGCCTTCGACCCGGTCGGCGTGCTCGACGAGCGGGCCGCCGGCTACCAGCCCGGCGACACCGATCTGGCTTGGACCCGCCTCACGCCGTGGCGCTCGCTGCTGGCCGCGGCCCTGGACCAGAAGCCGCTGCCGGTGACCGGCGCGGCGGTGGAGAGCGAGCCCGACAACGCGAGCGCGGAGCTGCTGGCGCGCTGGTTGGAGGACCGGCTGGGGGTGCCGGTGGCCCGGGTGGCGAGCGAGGGCCCGGTGATCACCGGGGTCAGCCTGCAGACCGCGGCCGGGGAGATCCGGGTGGACCGGCCCGCGGGCGTGTTGGCCACCTTGAGCCTGCCGCAGAGCCCCGACCGCAGGGTGGCACTGAAGATCCGCAGCGGCGCCGAACTGATCGCGGAGGAACTGCGCCGCCTCGACGCGGACGTGGTCTACGGCTCCGCGCTGCGGCGGCGGCCGCTCCAGACGGGGCTCTCCGCGTAGTGGTTGTCGTAGGTCGCCGAGCTGTCCCTGATGTCCTGCACGGTGGCCTCGCCCGCGTTGACCCGGCCGAGGAGCCGGTAGTAGTCGAAGCGGCCCATGCCGGGGGTGAAGCCGACGAAGACGGCGGCGGTGTGGCCGGCGGCGGGGGCGAAGGCGTGCTTCACGCCCGGCGGGACCGCGATGAAGTCGCCGGCGCCCAGGGTGTGGATCTCGTCGTCGACGAGGATGTCGAGCCGGCCGGCGGTGACGTGGAAGAACTCGGTGGCCTTGGTGTGGAAGTGCACCGGGGCGCCCGCCGCGCCCTCCTCGAAGGTGGCGGTGTTGCAGGTGAGCTCGGCGGTGTCGGTGAGCAGGGTGATGAGGCTGCCGGGGGCGTCGTAGATGGCTTCGGCGGTGGCGGCGCGGGTCGCGATCTCTGTCATGTCCACCAATCTATGATCTTGAGCGACCGGAATCAGGGGTCAATCAAGGGCATGTGTGGCCGGTCAATTCTGCCGGCCGGGATCAGGAGCCGCCTGCGGCCCTGGTGGCCTTCGTAGCCTTCGTAGCCTTCGTGGTCTTCGTGGTCTTCGTGGCTTTCGTGGCTTTCGCGGCGGCCTTCATCTCCTGCTTGTGCGCCCGCACCTTGGCCAGGGACTCCGGGCCGGTGATGTCGGCCGCCGAGCGGTAGACGTTCGCCTGGCCGTACCCGCCCGCGGCCTCCCGCCAGCCCGTCGGACGCACGCCGAACCGCTTGCCCAGCAGGGCGAGGAAGATCTGTGCCTTCTGCTCCCCGAAGCCCGGCAGCGCCTTGAGGCGCTTCAGCAGCTCCTGGCCCGTCGCGGCGTCGGCCCAGACCGCCTCCGCGTTCCCGTCGTAGTGCTCGACGAGGTAAGCGCACAGCTGTTGGACGCGCGTCGCCATCGATCCCGGATACCGGTGGACGGCGGGCTTCTCGGAGAGCAGGGTCGCGAAGGCCTCCGGGTCGTACGCGGCGATCGTGTGCGCGTCGAGATCGTCGGCGCCCAGCCGCTGGGCGATCGTCCAGGGCCCCGAGAACGCCCACTCCATCGGCACCTGCTGGTCCAGCAGCATTCCGACGAGTGCGGCGAGCGGGCTCCGGCCGAGCAGCGCGTCGGCCTCCGGCTGCTGTGCCAGCCGGATGGTGATGTCCTTGTCCATGGCTCCAGCGTCCCGCCTGGGCGCGCTCCCCGCGCGGTCGCCGCACCGCGCGCCTAGCGTGAGTACGACCGTCTACGACGACGACAGGTACGAGACGAGGAGTCGATCGATCATGTCCGAGTTCTCCGAAGGCGCTCCCTGCTGGGTGGACGCGATGTTCGCCGACGTGGAGGGGGCCAAGACCTTCTACGCGGACGTGCTGGGCTGGACCTTCGGCGAGGCCAGCAGCGAGTACGGCAACTACACGCAGGCCTACTCCGACGGCAAGGCCGTCGCCGCCGTGGTCCCGCCGATGCCGGGGGCCGACGCACCCTCCCAGTGGTGTCTGTACTTCGCTTCGCCCGACGCGGCGGCCACAGCCGAGAAGGTGAGGACCAACGGCGGCGAGGTGCTGATGGGTCCGATGCAGGTGGGCACCTTCGGCACGATGCTGATCGCGAAGGAGCCGAGCGGCGCGGTCTTCGGCGTCTGGCAGCCGGGCGAGCACAAGGGCTTCGAGAAGACGGGCGAGCCGGGCTCGTACGCGTGGGCGGAGGTCTTCACCCGGGATCCGGCCAAGGCGGACGCCTTCCTGCCGAAGGTCTTCCCGTACGGCGCCCAGCAGATGGACCCGGGCGAGGACCCCGAGATGGCCGGCATGGACTTCAAGGTCTTCAGCGTCGGCGGCGCCGGGAACCCGGTGCTCGGCCGGATGAAGATGGACGACGACTTCCCGCCGGACCTGCCGCCCTACATCCAGGTCTACTTCGGGGTGCCGGACTGCGACGAGGCGGTGTCGAAGACCCAGAAGCACGGCGGGAAGCTGCACTTCGGCCCGATGGACAGCCCGTTCGGCCGGTTCGCGGCGGTCACCGACCCGCAGGGCGCCGCCTTCGCCGTAATCGACATGTCGACAACAGTGGGTGAGATGCCGAGCTTCGGCTGAGCGACGTCCCCGCCGTGTCGCCGGGCCCGGCGACACGGCAGACTGCCCCCGACACACGGGTTCCAGATGCGCGGGGGCGGATTTCAATGAGACGCGGGACGATGCTGACTGCCGCGGGATGCGGACTGGCGATTCTTGCGACGGCCGGGTGCACCCTGCCGCCCGCGCCGGCGCTCTCGCCGTCCGCGGTCGCGGCGCAGCCCTCACCGGCGCCCGCGACGTCGGCGCCCGTGACGTCGTCCCCGGCACCTGCCCCGACGGGGTCCGAGCAACCGCGGGCGTCCGAGCCGTCGGGGCCGTCGGGGCCGTCCGGGCCCGCGGAGCCGGTCGGGGACGCGAGGGTTACGGCCGCCGACCGCGCTCTGCTGGAGGCCGCCCGCGCGGAGGGCGGCGCCCGTGTTCCGGACGACGGATCCGTCATCGTGATCCACCGCGAACCGGCGGGCGACGCGGGCGAGCTCGCCTGGATGCCCGACGACCGGAACTACTGCCTGGCCGTGGTCCGCGACGCCCGCGCGAGCACCATCTGCAACCCCCTGCCGAAGTCCTGGGCGCGGATCGGGATCCGACTGGTGACCGAGGCCGTCGCGTACCACGAAGGGCCCACGGTCTACTTCGCCGTCGTGGACGGCGGCCACGCCCCGTACGCGTACGCCGGGCGCGGGCCGCAGAGCCCGGGCACGGGCCCGGTCCGCGATGCCACGGCCGTCTTCCCCTCGGGCCGGACGCTGAGCCTGCTCACCTACGAACCCCCCCTTCGCCAGATCTTGCCGGGTGACCGGGAGATCTGCAGCGCCGACAACGCCGTCTGCTTCCCCACCCTCGACGTCTACGTCCCCGGCAGTCCCTGAGCACGGGGACGAGTTTTTTCGCGCGGCCTGTCACATCGGTGCGGCGGGGCGGGTCAGTGGAGTGAAGCAGGCGGGAGACAGACCGGAGCGAGTCCGCACCGGCGCCCGCCCGAGGGGAGCTCGAATGTCCACCACCGCTGTTGTCTTCGCCCTGGTCGGCGCGTTCATGGTCGGATTCTCGGCGGCATCGATGTTCCTTGGGGCGAAGTGGGTCGTGGAGCCGCTGGCCGAGTACGGGGTTCCGCGCTCGTGGTGGACCTGGCTCGCCACCGCTAAGGCGGCCGGCGCGGTGGGCCTGGCGGTGGGCGTCTTCGTCCCCGCGATCGGCATCGCGGCGGCGATCGGGGTCGCCCTGTACTTCGCGGGCGCCGTGATCACGGTGCTGCGGGCGAAGTCCTACGCCCACGTGGCCTTCCCGGTGATCTACGCGGCTCCGGCGGTCGTGGCCCTGGCCCTCGGCTTCAACGGTTGAGCGGGAGCAGGAGCGGGGGAAGCCGGCCCGCGGCCTTCCCCTACGGGGTCACGTAGGGCAGGTCGGCGGCGCGGACGCGGTGCAGCGGGCCGGCCGCGCGCAGGACCACGTCCAGGACGGCCTCGGGCCGGGCGGCATAACTGTTCGAGAACCACGGCATGTTGGCCTCGACCACGGCGTACCGGCCCGTCGCGCCGACGAGGCCGACGTCGACGGTGACGGCGCTGGGCAGCCCGGTGCCCGTCGCGGCGAGCAACGCGGCCGCGAAGCCGCGTACGTCCGCCCCGCGCGCGTCATCGTCGAGGGGGGCGGGGTCCAGGCGCCCGTGGACGGCGTACCGGCTTCCGGCGGCGACCTCCCCGTCGAGCAGGAACAGCCGGTACTCGGCGGCGAAGTCCACCACCTCCGAGACCAGCACGGGGGTGGCGGCGGGCAGGGACCGGGGCAGCGGCGAGCCGGGCCCGTACACGGCGGGCGGGAAGGACTTCTCGCGCGGCGGCTTCACGAACGCCGGCCGCCCGGATCCGGTCAGCTCCCGCGCCGCCCGGCCCAAGGTGGTCAGCTCGATCCGGCGGCCCGTGAACCGTTCGGGCAGCCGCGTGAGCCAGTCGTCGGGCGGCTCCAGCAGCCCCAGCCCGAGCGCCCGGGCCACCCGTGCGGCGGCGTGCGGGCCACCGCACCAGTGCACGGCCCGGCCGGCCAGTTCACCGAAGCCGGGGCCGAGGGCCCGGACGGTCATCCCCCGGCGCGCGGCGGCCTCGGCGAGCAGCCCGGCCGTGGCGGTCGGCCGGGCCGGTATCAGGAACACCTGGTCCGTCATCCGGCCATGGTGCGGCGGCCGGCGGTCCGGCCCCTGATCATGCACCGCGACGGGTGTGCGAGCCCGCTTGAGGGCTGGCTCGGGGAAGATCCGCGCCGGGGCGCGGGGTGCCGTGGAACACCTGGGCGGTGTGCCAAGAGCGGTGGTGCGGCGCCACCGGGCGGACGCCGGGCTGTGGGCCGATGAGCGGGCGGCCCGAGAGGGCTATGACGTGCTCGCGGGCCGCGGGGCTGTGCCCGACGAAGCGCTGTGAGACGAGGATGCGGTGGCCGTCACCCACACCGAGGACACCCTTGTCGAAGAGCTTGTGGTGCAGTGAGCACAGGCACAGGCCGTTGTCGACGTCATCCGGGCCGTCGAACGCCCACCAGCGCACGTGCGCGGCCTCCAGCCCGACCGGGACCGCCCCGATCCGGCCGTCGTAACCGCAGAAGGCGCACTGGTACTCGTAAGCCGTCAGCACCAGCTCCCGCATCCGCCGGTCCCTCGACCGCCGTGCTGACGACGGCCGCCCGGTCTCCGCCGGCTCCAGCTCCAGTCCGACCGCTTCGCACAGGTCGCCGTGCAGGGAGGGCGGGAAGTGCAGGTCGAGCAGTACGCGCGCCATCCGGCCCAATAGCGAAGGCTCCCGCCGCAGTGCCGTCCGCAGCTCCGGAGCCAGCCGCCCCGCAGCCCCGGTCGCCCGCAGCTCGCGCACCGCGCTGCCGGGACTGCCGAGTCCGTCCTGGGTGCGCACTTCCCAGACCCCGTCGCTGGTCAGATGGTGGAAGGGGTAGGCGGGCGTCGTCTTGTTGGGCGGACCGTACTCGGCCAGCAGCCGCTGCAGTTCCTCTTCCACCGCGCTGTAGATCAGCTCGCCGTCGGCGTCCTGTTGGAACCGGCCGAGGGCGTAGAGGAAGAGCAGCGGCTTGTGCGGAGCGCGGGCACCGCCCTTGGTCCACTGCCGCAGTGTCGCGGTCCGCTCCAGCCAGTCCATGACCGGCGATCGTAGTCCGAAGCGAACGAGACCAAACCTGAGACCGGGTCTTCGTCTCGAAGTCGTGGTCACAGTGCAGGAGGGTGAGCCCCTGCAACTCGGCGGTCGCGGCGGCCGAAGCGCAGCCTCATGTCCTCGATGCCGCGTGCCCGGTCGGCGGACGACCGGGCACCGTAGAGGAATCGAACGCGCCCTCATCGGCCGCGGCCTATGGAATCAGCTGTGTCTCCGATGGTTCATCGACGTCACGGGTTCAGACCGACATGACGCCGTGGATCCGGGAGAGGGTGAAGACGCGTTCAACTGCTTCGCGTACCCGGAGACGATCTCCTCGGTGTCCTCTCCCGAGCCGAGAGTCGGCGAACGGGCGATACCAGGCCACCAGCGGCCCCGGGTCGCCGACAGCGAGCGTGCCGAACCAGAGCAGGTCCCTCCCGGGGGACGGCATCGCGCGGGCGATGTCACCCACGGACGGCCAGGAATCTCCCGATCGCGGCGCAAGGCCGGGACGGTACGAAAGATCGGCCGGCAGTGGACCGAGCCCCACACGATCGGGAACCGAGACGGGGCAAGCGAAAGGCCCCGCTGCGAGCAGCGGGGCCTTTCGACAACGTGCCCGGTGAGGCACTGGCGGAGGATACGAGATTCGAACTCGTGAGGGGTTGCCCCCAACACGCTTTCCAAGCGTGCGCCCTAGGCCACTAGGCGAATCCTCCGCGGCAAACAATACAAGACGTTGAGGGGTGCTCGCGAACGTGATCGTCGGGCGGAGGGCAGGTCGGGGTCCGGCTCGATTCCGGGGCCCTCCATCCGCTAGGGTGGGGCCAGCCCCTCACGTGGCGCTATCTCACCCAACTCCCCCAGGGCCGGAAGGCAGCAAGGGTAAGTGGGCTCTGGCGGGTGCGTGGGGGGCGCTTTGCGTTCCGGGCGCCGTGCGGGATTCCCTGGAGTGGCTTCGGCGGGCCGCTGATGTCGGTGGGCCCGGATAACCTCGTATACGTGTCGTCCCTTGCGCTGTACCGCCGCTATCGTCCCGAGTCGTTCGCCGAGGTCATCGGGCAGGAGCATGTCACTGCCCCGCTGATGCAGGCCCTGCGGAACAACCGGGTCAATCACGCGTACCTGTTCAGCGGGCCGCGCGGCTGCGGCAAGACCACCAGCGCGCGCATCCTCGCCCGGTGTCTGAACTGTGAGCAGGGTCCCACCCCCACCCCCTGCGGGGAGTGCCAGTCCTGCCGGGACCTGGCCAGGAACGGGCCGGGGTCCATCGACGTCATCGAGATCGACGCCGCCTCGCACGGTGGTGTGGACGACGCCCGTGACCTGCGCGAGAAGGCCTTCTTCGGGCCGGCGTCCAGCCGCTACAAGATCTACATCATCGACGAGGCCCACATGGTCACCTCGGCGGGCTTCAACGCCCTGCTGAAGGTGGTCGAGGAGCCGCCGGAGCACCTCAAGTTCATCTTCGCCACCACGGAGCCGGAGAAGGTGATCGGGACCATCCGGTCCAGGACGCACCACTATCCCTTCAGGCTCGTGCCGCCCGGCACGCTGCGGGAGTACCTGGGCGAGGTCTGCGGGCGCGAGGGCGCCAAGGTCGAGGACGGCGTGCTGCCGCTGGTCGTGCGCGCCGGCGCCGGGTCCGTGCGCGACTCGATGTCCGTCATGGACCAGCTGCTCGCCGGCGCCGCCGACGACGGTGTGACGTATGCCATGGCCACTTCGCTGCTCGGCTACACCGACGGCTCGCTGCTCGACTCCGTCGTCGACGCCTTCGCCGCCGGGGACGGGGCGGCCGCGTTCGAGGTCGTCGACCGGGTCGTCGAGGGCGGGAACGACCCGCGCCGGTTCGTCGCCGACCTGCTGGAGCGGCTGCGCGACCTGGTGATCCTGGCCGCCGTGCCGGACGCCGGGGAGAAGGGGCTGATCGACGCCCCCGCCGATGTCGTGGAGCGGATGCAGGCCCAGGCGTCCGTGTTCGGGGCCGCCGAGCTGTCGCGCGCCGCCGACCTGGTCAACGCCGGGCTCACCGAGATGCGGGGCGCGACCTCGCCGCGGCTGCAGCTGGAGCTGATCTGCGCCCGGGTGCTGCTGCCCGCCGCCTTCGACGACGAGCGGTCCTTCCAGGCCCGGCTGGACCGGCTGGAGCGCAGCGGCCCGCCCGCCGCCGCGGCCTTCGCCGCGCCGCCGGCCGCCGCGCCCGCCATGGGTTACGTGCCCGGGCCCGAGGCCCACGCCATGGCGCCCGCCGGTCCCGGTGGGGGCGCGGCCGCCGCGCGCGCCGCCGCTCCCGCGCCCGCCCCGGTGCAGGCTCCCGAGCCGGCCCAGGCCGCCCCGGCCCCCGCACCCGCTGCCGCTCCCGCACCGACCCCCGCCCCCGCCCCTGCCCCTGCCCCCGCCCCCGGCGCCTGGCCGGGAGCCGCGCAGCCCGGGAGCGGCGCGCCCGGTGCCTGGCCCGGAGCGGCGGCACCGGCCGCCGCGGGTGCCTGGCCCGGCGCGGCCGCGTCCGCCCCGGCCCCCGCACCCGCCGCCCCGGCCGCCGCCCCCGCCCCGGTCGCCGCGGCCCCCGCGCCCTCCCCCGGCATGGCCGCCGGAGCCGGGCAGGTGCAGGCGATGTGGCCCGGCGTGCTGGAGGCGGTCAAGAACCGCCGCCGCTTCACCTGGATCCTGCTCAGCCAGAACGCCCAGGTCACCGGCTTCGACGGGACCACCCTCCAGCTGGGCTTCCCCAATGTCGGGGCCCGCGACAACTTCGCCAGCAGCGGCAGCGAGGACGTCCTGAAGGCGGTCCTGGCCGAGCAGTTCCAGGTCAACTGGAAGATCGAGGCCGTCGTCGGCGGCGGATCCCCGGCACCGGTCCCGACCTCCTCGTACGGCTCCTCGTATGGGGCCCCGGCCGCGCCCGCCCCCGCCTACAGCCCGCCGCCGGCCCCGGCGCAGCAGCAGGCCGCCGCCCCGCAGGCCCCGCCCGCCCCGCAGTACGCGCCGCAGCAGCCGTCCCCGCAGTCGGCTCCCGCACCGCAGCCCCCCGTACAGCAGGCGCCCCCGCCCGTCGCCCCCGAGGACGACTTCGCCGAGGAGGACGACCCCGACCTCGTCGAGAGCGCGCTGACCGGACACGACCTGATCGTGCGCGAGCTCGGAGCCACCGTTGTGGAGGAATACACAAACGAGTAGCCGGCCCTGATTGGGTGGCCGCACGAAGACGACCGCTCGGTCCCGGCTAGGCTGAGCAGCGTGAAGGTCCTCGTCATCGGCGGCGGCGCCCGCGAACATGCCCTGTGCCGCTCTCTGTCCCTCGACTCCGCCGTCTCCGCGCTGTACTGCGCTCCCGGCAACGCCGGCATCGCCGAGGTGGCCGAGCTCCGCCCGGTCGACGCCCTCGACGGCGCTGCCGTCGCCGCTCTCGCCACCGAACTCGAAGCCGACCTGGTCGTCGTCGGCCCGGAGGCCCCGCTGGTCGCCGGCGTCGCCGACGCCGTGCGCGCCGTCGGGATCCCCGTCTTCGGCCCGTCGGCCGAGGCGGCGCAGCTCGAAGGCTCCAAGGCCTTCGCCAAGGACGTGATGGCCGCGGCCGGGGTCCCGACCGCGCGCAGCTACGTCTGCACCACTCCCGAAGAGGTGGACGAGGCCCTCGACGCCTTCGGCGCCCCGTACGTCGTCAAGGACGACGGCCTCGCCGCCGGCAAGGGCGTCGTGGTCACCGAGGACCTGGCCGCCGCCCGCGCGCACGCGCTCGGCTGCGACCGGGTGGTCATCGAGGAGTACCTCGACGGGCCCGAGGTCTCCCTCTTCGCCATCACCGACGGCGTCACCGTGGTCCCGCTCCAGCCGGCGCAGGACTTCAAGCGCGCCCTGGACGGCGACGAGGGCCCCAACACCGGCGGCATGGGCGCGTACTCCCCGCTGCCCTGGGCCGACCCGAAGCTGGTCGACGAGGTCATGGAGCTGGTCCTCCAGCCGACCGTCGACGAGCTCCGCCGCCGCGGCACCCCCTTCTCCGGGCTGCTCTACGCGGGCCTCGCGATCACCAGCCGCGGTACCCGCGTCATCGAGTTCAACGCGCGCTTCGGCGACCCCGAGACCCAGGTGGTCCTGGCCCGGTTGCGCACGCCGCTCGCAGGCGTGCTGCTGGGTGCCGCCAAGGGCACCCTGGACGCCGTACCCCCGCTGGTCTGGCGCGAGGACGCGGCCGTCACGGTGGTCATCGCCTCCCACAACTACCCCGAGACCCCCCGCACCGGGGACCCGATCGAGGGCCTGGCCGAGGTGGCCGCCGAGGACGGGCCGGACGCCTACGTGCTGCACGCCGGGACCCGGCACGAGGGCGACGCGGTGGTCAGCGCGGGTGGCCGTGTGCTGTCGGTGACGGCGACCGGTTCCGACCTGGCGCAGGCGCGCGAGAAGGCGTATAAGGCGGTGGCGCGCATCCGTCTCGACGGCTCGCAGCACCGTACGGATATTGCGGCCAAGGCGGCCGAGGGCCGCTGACCAGCGGCTCCGCAGACCCGCGGGCCCGGTGCGCATCTCGTGCGCCCGGGCCCGCGGGCGTGTCCGCGTGCGACTGCATCCGGCCGCGTTCGAACGCATCCAGCTTTACCCAAAGCCATTCCATCGGGTGATCGTCCTGCGGTCTGCCTGACTCCCGCGCGTGCCCCAACTAGGGTGCGGCGCAAGCATTCCGGCACTTGGCCCACCGGCATTGCGATGTCAGTGGCGGGTGTCACAGTGGGGGAGTGAGCAACGTCGCCGCAGGGCAGAGGGGGTGAGGTCCGGCCGTGTCCGGAACGGGTTCGATCATGGAAGCGGGTGCACCGTCCGCGCGGTCCCGCGCTTTGGCCGTGCTGCGCGTGCGCAGCCGGGCCTTGGCCGTCGGGCTGCTGCCCGCCGCCCTCGCGGTGGTCCTGGTGGCCGCCCGGGCGACGGGCCGGCTGGCCGGTGGGCCCTGGCCCGCGGTGACCCTCGTCGTGTGCGTGGTCGCTGCGATCGTGCTGCTCGTCGGCGGCGCCTTCGCCGCGGTGGTGCTGCGGGCGAGCCCCGCCGTGACGCCGACGGTGCCCCTCTCGGAGGCCGCGGCGCCCGATCTCTACCGGCTGGTGCGGGACCTGGCCGACCGGATGGACGTGCCGCCGCCCTCCGCGATAGCCCTGACGCCGGACTGCGACAGCTGGCTGGAGGACCGCAGCCACGCGGCCCACCGCCGCGGCGCCGCCCGCGTGTTCGGAGCCGAGGCCGGAGCCGTCGGGCCGGAGTCCGAGCCGGGCGCGGCCCCGGTGCTGGTGATCGGCTCGCCCTTCCTGTGGTGGATGCGGGTCGCCGAGCTACGGGCGGTCCTCGCGCCCGTCGTCGCCGGTACGGGCCCTTCCGCGCACCCGGACATAGCCGACGCGCGCGGCTTCGTACGCGGCCTGGACGCGGCCGTGGACGTGGGCGGCCGGCGCGGCCTCGGCTGGATCGCCCCGCCGGCCCGGCTGCTGCTGCGGCTGTGCCGGACGGACGCCGCCGAGATGGAGCGCGGGGTGGCCGCGGCCGCCTCGGAGCGTGCACAGGGTGTGGACTACGGGCTGCGCATCGTCGCCCAGGAGCAGGTCGGCCTGGCCTACGCGGGCTGGGACCGGCTGCTGACCCGGGTCGCGCTGCCCGCCTGGCGGATGGGCCGCTGGCCGGCGCACCTCGACGCCGGGGTGGTCTCCGCGCTGACCGAGCTCTCCCGGCGGGACCGGCTGGCCGAGGGGTTCACCTCGCGGCTGGGCGAGCGCCCCGCCTGCGACCTGCTGGAGCAGCCCGGGCTGATCGACGAGGCGACCTCGCTGCTGGCCGCGCGGCTCTTCCACGGAGGTCCGGCCGAGGCCGGACCGGGCTGGTCCCCGGTGGACTGGGCGGCGTATCCGGAGGAGGTCGTGGACCGCAAGTGGCGGACGGAGGCGGCCCGCCTGCACGCGGCGCTGGACGCCCTGGCCGTCCCGGCGGGGCTGCCCGGGGGCCCTTCCGGCTCCCCCGCACCGGCCGCACCGGCCCCTACGGCCGCCCCCGCGACCCCTGCCGCCCCGAGCGGCTCCGCCGGACCCGCCGCCCGCCCCGGCTCCTCGGGAGCGGCCGGAGCGGCCGGAGCAGCGGGCCCCGCCACGCTCGCGGCCGCCGACTCGTCCTCCCCCGGCGCGGACGCCTTCGCCGGGCCGACCCTGGAGCGGGTGCTGGGTTACCTCACCGACCTCGGCGGCGAGGGCGCGGCCGGCGAGGCGCTGGCCGGCCGGATCACCGGTGAGCTGGCCCGCGAGGAGCGGGCCGCCGGACCGGCCGCCCGGGCCGGGAAGGCGCGCGGCGCGGACGCCGTCCCGCTGTTCCCGCTCCAGCCGCCGCGCAGCGGCCGGGACCTGCTGGCCGACCACGTCACGGCGATGGTGTGCTGTGCGGCCGTGGACTCGGCCGGGGCCACCCCCGGGCTGGACTGGCTCGACGGGCCGGTCCTGCTGGTGGGCGGCGACCGCCGTTCCGACCTGGCGCCGCGCGTGCTGTGCCTGATCGAGGAGGGGAATCCGGAGCCGCTGCGGGATTGGCTCTCGGCCCTCGGCGTCCGCCCGGAGAAGCCGGTCCGCCTGGTCTGAGGCGGGCCGAGGAGAGCCGCCCCGGGGAGCCGTAAGGCTCGTACGAGCAACCGGATGTCAATGTTCCGATCACGTCAATTCGCGACGAACAGTGACGGACTGCGTGCGTTATGTGATGTGCTGGGACCGGTCGCGGCTGGACGTCCCGAGGCGGGCGCCGAGAAACACCGCCTCAGCTCAGCCAGGAGCCGCGCACCGAGGCGATGTAGGCCCGTTCGGGGGGATCGAGGGAGGGGAGCGGTCATGGGTGCGGACCAGATCCGTCGTTGGGAGTCAGGTGCGCTCGCGCACGCGGTGTCCGACCCCTTCGGGCAGGGCCCCCTGCCCTGGTTCCGGGGCAGTGAGCTCTACTTCGACGACACCGGCCAGGTCGTGCCCTGGTACGTGGACCCGGCCGCCGCGGCCGCCGGCACCGGCCAGATCCCCCGCGCCCGCGGCAACGGCGGTCCCCGCACCGCCGACGACGTGCACCGCCAGATCAAGGGCTTCGCCTCCACCGGCGGCGTGGCCCCCGGTGAGGCCATCGACTTCCACATCACCGTCGACCCGCCCCAGCAGTTCTCCGTCGACGTCTACCGGATCGGCCACTACGGCGGCGACGGAGCCTCCAAGATCACCACCAGCCCCCGGCTCTCCGGCATCGTCCAGCCGGCCCCGCTCGCCGCCGACCGCACCGTTTCCTGCCACCACTGGTGGCTGTCCTGGCGCCTCCAAGTGCCCTCCTACTGGAGCGTCGGCGCGTACGTCGCCGTCCTCACCACCGCCGACGGCTACCGCTCCCACATCCCCTTCACGGTCCGCGACGACCACCCCGCCGACCTCCTGCTCCTGCTCCCCGACATCACCTGGCAGGCCTACAACCTCTATCCGGAGGACGGCCGCAGCGGCGCCAGCCTCTACCACGCCTGGGACGAGGAGGGCCGGCTGCTCGGCGAGCAGGACGCCGCCGTCACCGTGTCCTTCGACCGCCCCTACGCGGGCGCCGGCCTGCCCCTGCACGTCGGCCACGCCTACGACTTCATCCGCTGGGCCGAGCGCTACGGCTACGACATCGCCTACGCCGACACCCGCGACCTGCACGCCGGCCGCGTCGACCCGACCCGCTACCGCGGCCTGGTCTTCCCCGGCCACGACGAGTACTGGTCGGCCCCCATGCGCCGCACCGTCGAGCGCGCCCGCCGGCACGGCACCTCGCTCGTCTTCCTCTCCGCCAACACCATGTACTGGCAGGTCGAGCTCGGCCCGTCGCCCTCCGGGGTCGCCGACCGGCTCCTGACCTGCCGAAAACGGCGCGGCCCGGGCCGCCCCAGCCTGTGGCGCGAGGTCGACCGCCCGGAGCAGCAGCTGCTCGGCATCCAGTACGCGGGCCGGGTCCCCGAACCCGCGCCGCTGATCGTGCGCAACGCCACCCACTGGCTCTGGGACTCCACCGGCGCGGGCGAGAACGACGAGCTGCCCGGCCTGGTCGCGGGTGAGGCCGACCGCTACTTCCCGCGCACCCAGCTCCCCGAGCACCAGGACCGGATCCTGCTGGCGCACTCCCCGTACCTCGACAGCGAGGGCCACCGCCGCCACCAGGAGACCTCCCTCTACCGGGCGCCCAGCGGAGCGCTGGTCTTCGCGTCCGGCACGTTCGCCTGGTCCCCGGCCCTCGACCGCCCCGGCCACGTCGACGAGCGCGTGCAGCGGGCCACGGCCAATCTCCTCGACCGGATCTGCAAGCACGACTGACCCACCGCGGACCCGGGGCCGAACCACCCCCGTCTGCCGGACCACCCCCGTCTGCCGGACCACCCCCGTCCGCCGGGGCGGGCCCGGTGCGGGAGAATCGGGGTGCGCTTCATACAGATCTACAGGGAGACCCCGTGTCCGGATTCGTCGAAAAGCCCGAGCCGGTTCAGGTTCCGGGCCTCGTCCACCTCCACACCGGCAAGGTGCGCGACCTCTACCGTGACGAGGACGGCCACCTCGTCATGGTCGCCAGCGACCGCATGTCCGCCTTCGACTGGGTGCTGCCCACCGAGATCCCGGACAAGGGCCGCGTCCTGACGCAGCTCTCCCTGTGGTGGTTCGACCAGCTCGCGGACCTCGTCCCGAACCACGTCATCTCCACCGACCTGCCCGCCGGCGCCCCCGCCGACTGGGCCGGCCGCACCCTGATCTGCAAGAACCTCGACATGGTCCCGGTCGAGTGCGTGGCCCGCGGCTACCTCACCGGCTCGGGCCTCGTCGAGTACGAGCAGACCCGCACGGTCTGCGGCCTCGGCCTCCCCGAGGGCCTCGTGAACGGCTCCGAGCTGCCCGGCCCGATCTTCACCCCGGCCGCCAAGGCCGAGGTCGGCGAGCACGACGAGAACGTCACCTACGAAGAGGTCGCGCGCACCACCGGCGCCGAGACGGCCGCGCTGCTGCGCCAGACCACCCTCGCCGTCTACAGCCGCGCCCGGGACATCGCCCGCGAGCGCGGGATCATCCTGGCCGACACCAAGTTCGAGTTCGGTTTCGACCCGAAGGACGGCACCCTGGTCGCCGCGGACGAGGTGCTGACCCCGGACTCCTCCCGCTTCTGGCCGGCCGACCAGTGGGAGCCGGGCCGTTCGCAGCCCTCCTTCGACAAGCAGTACGTCCGCGACTGGCTGGCCTCTGAAGCCTCCGGCTGGGACCCGAAGGGCGAACTGCCCCCGCCGGCCCTCCCGACGCAGGTCGTCGCGCAGACCCGTGCGAAGTACATCGAGGCGTACGAGCGCCTGACCGGCCTGGACTGGTCGTAGGGAAACGAAGAAGCCCCGGTCCGAGGACCGGGGCTTCTTCCTTACAGAGCGGACAACGCGACTCGAACGCGCGACATCCACCTTGGCAAGGTGGTGCTCTACCAACTGAGCTATGTCCGCAAGCGCCGTAAGGCGAGACCTACTATACCCAACCCCGCTCCCTCGCGAGACGCACTGCCGTGTGCCGGTTCTCGGCACCCAGCTTCGTGGCCGCCGAGGACAGGTAGTTGCGCACGGTCCCCTGCGAGAGCGAGGCCCGCTCCGCGATCTCCGCGATCGGCGCCCCGTCCCCCGCCAGCTCCAGCACTTCGGCCTCCCGGGCGGTCAGCGGGGAGTCCCCGGCGCTGATCGCATCGGCCGCCAACTCCGGGTCGACATAACGGCCTCCGGCGTGCACGGTCCGGATCAGCTCGGCCAGCCGCTGCGCCGAGACCGTCTTCGGGGCGAAGGCCCGCACCCCCGCCGCCAGGGCCCGCTTCAGGTGTCCGGGACGTCCGTGACTGGTCACGATCATCGTCCTGCAGTCGGGGAGTTCGGCCCGCAGGGATGTGGCGACACTCACACCGTCCGCCCCCGGCATCTGCAGGTCCAGTACCGCCACGTCCGGGCGGTGCGCCCGCGCCATCGCCAGCGCCTCGGGACCCGAGGCCGCCTCCGCGACGACCAGCAGGTCGTCCTCCAGCGCGAGCAGCGCTGCCAACGCGCCCCGGATCAGATGCTCGTCGTCGGCGAGCAGTACGCGTACGGGGCTCACGCCCGCACCTCCAGTTCTTGCAGTCGTCGGTCCGGGATCTGTGCCAGCAGCCGGAAGCGGCCGTCGCCGACCAGCCCCGCCTGCAGGGTCCCGTCCAGGGCCGCGAGTCGTTCCCGCAGTCCGGCCAGCCCCGAGCCGGGCGGCCCGGCCGGGGCCTCGGGCGCCCCGTCGTTCTCCACCACCAGCGTCACGGAGCCCGCCTCCTCGGCGGTCAGCCGGATCAGGCAGCGGTGCGCGTCCCCGTGTCGCAGGATGTTCGTCGTCGCCTCCCGCACCACCCAGCCGAGGGCCGACTGGACCTCGGCCGGCAGCTCCCGGCCCCGCGCCGCCCGGAAGTCCACGCGGCAGTCCATTCCGGCCGCGCTGAGCACCCCGCGGGCACCCTCCAGCTCCACCGAGAGGTCCGCTTCCCGGTAGCCCCGCACCACGTCCCGTACCTCCCGCTGGGACTCCTGGGCGATCCGCTGCACCTCGATCATCTGCTCCACCGCTTCCGGCCGTTCGCGCCGGGCCAGCTGTATCGCCAGCTCGCTCTTGAGCGCGATCACCGCCAGGTTGCGGCCCATCACGTCGTGCAGGTCGCGGCCGAACCGCAGGCGTTCCTCCGCCACCGCGAGGCGTGCCTGGACCTCGCGGGCCCGGTCGAGCTCGTGGACGGTCCTCAGCAGCCAGGCCGAGAACCCGCTGGTGGCGCTGAAGAACAGGCAGCACAGCAGCACCCCGACGAAGTACCCCAGAGCATGTACGGCCGGCAGGCCCAGGGCGAGTGCGGGCACCCCCGTTCCGGCCGCGGCGACCGGGCCGACGTACCGCATGCTCCGCACCGATCGCATGCAGAGCACCAGCGATCCGGCGGTGAAACAGGTGAGGCCCAGCACGAGCATCGGAGCCAACGCCGGCTCGTCGATCTTTCCGGCCGCCTTCAGGGCGAGGATTCCCAGGACGGCCGTGGCGGTCAGGGAGGCCGTGGTCACCGCCAGCCGGGTGGGGCGTTCGCGCCGCCCCACCACCCAGGTGAGCGCCTTGGAGGAGAGCACCCCGCACAGCACCGCGTGGGCGCACAGCAGCAGGAAGAGCGAGAAGGGCAGTGCCCGGTCGGAGGAGTGCTCGGCGGCGGCCGCCAACGCCGGCATTCCGAACGACGTGATCTCGATGAGCACGAACAGGTGGAACGACCACCGCGTGTACAGCTCGACCTTCCCCGCACTGCTGCGGTTCTTCCACCACCCCGTCAGCTTCGACACGGTTCCCGTCCCCCGACTCGTTCTAGCGACGCGGTTCCCAACGGAACCACCGCTGGACAGCAAACACGCTGATCACGATCCAGGCCAGCGTGCTCAGCCCGGCCCCCAGCAGGTCCCCGCCCTCCGCGCCGCCGCTCCAGCCGGCCCGTACGAGGGTCATCACGCCGCTCAGCGGCAGCAGTTCGCACAGGGAGGCCGCCAGGTCGGGCAGCGAGTCCGTCGGTGCGAACAGCCCCGAGCCGACCATGGTCGCCAGGAACAGCGGCAGCGTGGTGAGGCCCGCGGTCTCCACGGTGCGGGTGAAGGAGCTGGTCACGGCGGACAGCGCGGCGAGCAGCAGGACGCCGGCGAGGACGGCCGCCACGAGCAGCAGCGGGTTCTGCGGCATGCGCACGTCCAGGGCGACCGCCCCGGCGACCGCGAGGACGGCGGTTTGGCCGAGGGCCAGGCAGGCGGCGGGCAGCGCGGTCCCGGCCAGGATCTCCAGGTCCCGGGCCTCGCCGGTGCGCAGCCGCTTGAGGACGAGCTCCTCGCGCCGGGCGACGTAGGCGGAGACCAGGTTCATGTAGACGACGAGGAGCAGCACCATGCCGATCCCGCCGGTCAGGGTGGCCTCGCCGATGGCCTCGGCGCCTTCGACGCCGGTGAGGGAGGAGCGCAGGATGAACACCATCAGCAGGGGCATCAGGAGGGCCACGCCGAGCGTGGCCCGGTTGCGCACCAGCAGGGTGAGTTCGGAGCGGCCGAGTGCGGTGATCCGCCCGGCGTTCAGGGTGAGCGTGTTCATCGGGTCCCCGCCATCGTGTCGTCGTCGCTGCGGTCGCCGGCGTTCCGGCGGTTCTGGGCGATCTCCAGGAAGGCCTCCTCCAGGGAGGCGGACCGGGCGTCGAGCCCGGCCAGTTCCACGTCGTTCTCCCGGGCCCAGCCGAGCAGTTCGGTCAGGTCGTCCTGGAGCCGTTCGGTACGGATCTCCACGCGCCGCCCGAAGGCGGCCGCCCGCAACGACAGCGGTAGCCGTGCGGCGGGCACCCCGTCGGGCAGGGTGAAGTGGATCCGGGCCGGCTGGGTGGCGGTCACCTCGGCCGGAGTGCCGGACAGGACCAGCTCGCCCTCGTGGAGGATCGCGAGGCGGTCCGCGAGCTCCTCGGCCTCTTCCAGGTAGTGCGTGGTCAGCAGCACCGTGGTGCCCTGCTCCCGCAGCTCGCGCACCAGGGCCCAGGTGTCCCGGCGCCCTTCGGGGTCCATGCCGGTGGTGGGCTCGTCCAGGAAGAGCACCTCGGGCCGGCCGAGCAGGGCCAGCGCCAGGTCGAGGCGCCGCCGCTCACCACCGGACAGCTGCTTCACGCGTACGGAGGACCGTGCGGCCAGACCGACCAGCTCCAGCACCTCGGCCGCCGGGCGGGCGCCGGTGGTGACCCCGCCCCACATCCGTACCGTTTCGGTGACCGACAGGTCGGAGGGGAAGCCACCCTCCTGGAGCATGACCCCGGTGCGCGGCCGGACCTCGGCCCGCCGGGTGAGGGGGTCGAGGCCGAAGACGCGGACCTGCCCGCCGCTCGGCGCGGCCAGTCCCTCCAGCAGCTCGACGGTGGAGGTCTTGCCCGCGCCGTTGGTGCCGAGCAGGGCGAAGATCTCGCCCCGCGCCACGGAGAAGGAGACGCCCCGTACGGCCTCGAACCCTCCGGTGTAGCCGCGGCGCAGGTCCCGGGCTTCGATCACGGTGTCAGTCATGACTCAAGCGTCGCGGCGCCCGGACCGGGTCGGCAGTGCGCGCTGTCATGACCGGCGATGACATTTGTCAGGGTGCCCGTGGCCGGAAGCGGGGATAGGGGATATGCGAAGAAGGCCCCGATCGCAATGATCGGGGCCTTCTGCATACAGAGCGGACGACGCGACTCGAACGCGCGACATCCACCTTGGCAAGGTGGTGCTCTACCAACTGAGCTACGTCCGCATGCACTGCACCGCCGCGAGGCGATGCGTGCATCACTCTACCCGATCCACAACAGTGGTCCGGAAGTGATGCAGAGCGGGTGACAGGAATTGCACACTGCGCCTTCCCTCTGGAAGAGGGATGTTCTGCTACTGAACTACACCCGCACGACCTCTGGGGCTTTGACCTGCGGTCTGGCCCCTCGGCGTGATCCACACACTAGCCGATGGATGGGGGTGCATGGCAAATCGACGCTCAGTGGGCCTCGTTGTAGGCCTCGTAGATCTTCTTCGGGATGCGCCCGCGCGGGGGCACCTCGAACTGGTTCGACCGGGCCCAGGCGCGGACGACCGCCGGGTCCGGGGCGACGGCGGTGTGCTTGAAGGCCTTCCCCGAGCGCGACTGGCGACGGCCGGCGGCCACGAAGGGGGCGAGGCCCTTCCGTAGTTTCTTTGCGTTCGCCGCATTGAGGTCGATCTCGTAGGACTTTCCGTCCAGAGCGAACACGACCGTTTCCGTCGCTTCTCCGCCATCGATGTCGTCGGAGAGCGTGACTACTACGCGCTGCGCCACGGATATCGGTCCCTTCGTGCGACGTCGCCACCTGCTGACGTGCGGTGATGTCGCCTGTGTGGATGTTTCGGGGCAATGCAACTTTCATCCGGTATCCGGAGTGATTCCTTTGTACCGCGATTCCCATTGCAATGCGAAGCCCAGTTAATTCGCTCCGCGTGTCCCGCCGCAATGCTGGGTGCGTGGTTTTCCGGCGGATTTTGCGAAGCGTTGGTGAAGCCGAAACGCCCCGGTGATCACGGTCCTGGGATATCTACCCGCGTAGAAATTTCCGCCGGGTACGCTGATGGAACCGCCTTCGCACCAACCACACACGGGAGTGCCCGATGGCACGCGTCGTAGTCGACGTCATGCTCAAGCCGGAGATCCTCGACCCCCAGGGCCAGGCGGTGCAGCGTGCACTGCCGCGCCTGGGATTCGAAGGGATCGCCGACGTCCGCCAGGGGAAGCGCTTCGAGCTCGAGGTGGAGGGACCGGTCGACCAGGCCGCCCTCGACCGCATCCACAAGATGGCCGAAACGTTCCTCGCCAACACCGTCATCGAAGACTTCACCGTGAAGGTCGAGGCCTGACGGTGACCACTCGCATCGGAGTCGTCACGTTCCCCGGAACGCTCGACGACCGTGACTCGCTGCGCGCCGTCCGCCTCGCGGGGGCCGAGCCGGTCTCGCTGTGGCACCGCGACAAGGACCTGCACCAGGTCGACGCGGTCGTCCTCGCGGGCGGCTTCTCCTACGGGGACTACCTGCGCGCCGGGGCCATCTCCCGCTTCTCGCCGGTGATGGAGACCATCATCGAGCAGGCCAAGGGCGGCATGCCCGTCCTGGGCATCTGCAACGGCTTCCAGGTCCTCACCGAGGCCCACCTGCTGCCGGGGGCGATGCTCCGGAACAACCACCTGCACTTCATCTGCCGCGACCAGAAGCTGCGGGTGGAGAACGCGGAGACCGCGTGGACCGGCGACTACACCGCCGGCCAGGAGATCTCCGTACCGCTCAAGAACATGGACGGCCGCTACACCGCCGACGAGCGCACGCTCGACGAACTGGAGGCCGAGGGCCGAGTGGCCTTCCGCTACCTGGACGGCAACCCGAACGGTTCGCTGCGCGACATCGCAGGCATCACCAATGCCGCGGGCAACATCGTCGGCCTCATGCCGCACCCCGAGCACGCGGTCGAGCCGCTGATCGGGACGGGCCGCACCGACGGCCTCCCGTTCTTCACCTCGGTCCTGAAGAAGCTGGTCAGCGCATGAGCCTCGACACCGTCAAGAACGCCACCGAAACCCCGGACGCCTCCCAGCCCTGGAAGGAACTCGGCCTCAAGGAGGACGAGTACGCCCGGATCCGGGAGATCCTCGGCCGCCGCCCCACGGGCGCCGAGCTCGCCATGTACTCGGTCATGTGGTCCGAGCACTGCTCGTACAAGAGCAGCAAGGTCCACCTGAAGCAGTTCGGTGAGAAGGCCCCCCAGAACGACGCCATGCTCGTCGGCATCGGCGAGAACGCCGGCGTCGTCGACGTCGGCCAGGGCTACGCGGTCACCTTCAAGGTCGAGTCGCACAACCACCCGTCGTACATCGAGCCCTACCAGGGCGCGGCCACCGGCATCGGCGGCATCGTCCGCGACATCCTCGCGATGGGCGCCCGCCCGGTCGCGGTCGTGGACCCGCTGCGCTTCGGCGCTGCCGACCACCCCGACACCCGGCGCGTCCTGCCCGGCGTCGTCGCGGGCATCGGCGGCTACGGCAACTGCCTGGGCCTGCCCAACATCGGCGGCGAGGTCGTCTTCGACGCCTGCTACCAGGGCAACCCGCTGGTCAACGCCGGCTGCATCGGCGTGATGAAGCACGAGGACATCCACCTCGCCAAGGCCTCCGGCCCCGGCAACAAGGTCATCCTCTACGGCGCCCGCACCGGCGGCGACGGCATCGGCGGCGTCTCGGTCCTCGCGTCCGAGACCTTCGACGACACCAAGCCCACCAAGCGCCCCGCCGTGCAGGTCGGCGACCCCTTCCAGGAGAAGCTCCTCATCGAGTGCACCCTGGAGATCTTCAAGGAGAAGCTGGTCGCGGGCATCCAGGACCTCGGCGGCGCCGGGCTCTCCTGCGCGACCTCCGAGCTCGCCTCCGCCGGTTCCGGCGGCATGCGGGTCGAGCTGGACACCGTGCCGCTGCGCGACGCGACGCTCTCGCCCGAGGAAATCCTCATGAGCGAGTCGCAGGAGCGCATGTGCGCGATCGTCGAGCCGCAGCACGTCGACCGCTTCATGGAGATCTGCGAGAAGTGGGACGTCATCGCCACCGTCATCGGTGAGGTGACCGAGGGCGAGCGCCTGGAGATCTTCTGGCACGGCGAGCAGATCGTGGACGTGCCCCCGGGCACCGTCGCCCACGAGGGCCCCGTCTACAACCGCCCCTACGCGCGCCCCTCCTGGCAGGACGCGCTCCAGGCGGACGACGCGGGCAAGCTGCCGCGGCCGCAGACCTCCGAGGAGCTGCGCGCGCAGGTCCTGGCCCTGGTCTCGTCCCCGAACCAGGCGTCCAAGTCGTGGGTGACCGACCAGTACGACCGCTTCGTACAGGGCAACACGGTGCTCTCCCAGCCCGAGGACGCCGGCATGGTCCGCATCGACGAGGAGTCCAACCTCGGCGTCGCCATGGCCACCGACGGCAACGGCCGCTTCGCCAAGCTCGACCCGTACACGGGCGCGCAGCTGGCGCTGGCGGAGTCGTACCGCAACGTGGCGGCGACCGGCGCCAAGCCGCTGGCCATCTCCGACTGCCTGAACTTCGGTTCCCCCGAGGACCCGGACGTCATGTGGCAGTTCGCCGAGGCCTGCCGCGGTCTGGCGGACGGCTGCCTGGAGCTGGGCACCCCGGTGACCGGCGGCAACGTCTCGCTCTACAACCAGACGGGCGACACCGCGATCCACCCGACCCCGGTCGTGGCGGTCCTCGGTGTGATCGACGACGTCAACCGCCGTACGCCGATGGCCTTCAAGGAGGCCGGCCAGCTGCTGTACCTGCTGGGCGACACGGCCGAGGAGTTCGGCGGTTCGGCCTGGTCGCAGGTCGTCCACGACCACCTCGGCGGCATGCCGCCGAAGGTGGACCTGGGCCGCGAGAAGCTGCTCGCCGAGATCCTGATCTCGGCCTCGCGCGACGGCATGATCGACGCCGCGCACGACCTGTCCGACGGCGGCGTGATCCAGGCGCTCACCGAGTCCTGCCTGCGCGGCGGCAACGGTGCCCGGATCGTGGTGCCCGAGGGCCTGGACGCCTTCACCTTCCTGTTCTCCGAGTCCGCGGGCCGGGCCATCGTGGCCGTCCCGCGCAGCGAGGAGCTCCGCTTCACCGACATGTGCGGTGCGCGCGGCCTGCCGGTCGCCCGCATCGGTGTGGTGGACGGCGAGGAGATCGAGGTCCAGGGCGAGTTCACCCTCCCCCTGGCCGAGCTCCGCGAGGCCCACGAGACGACCATCCCGGCGCTGCTGGCCTGATCCCCGGCGACAGCCCTGTCGAAGCCCCGCACGGAGTGCCGTGCGGGGCTTCGGCGTGGGGGCCGGCGGGGGAAGCGGCCGTAGCGATTCCGTAGCCCGTAAACCCCTTCTGACCTGCGAGATCCCGCCCGCATACTGACGCCGTGAGCGACAAGGTGAAGTACCTGCCGGAAGCCGCGATACCTGACGGAGGCGTTCCCGTCTGGCGCACCGAGGACGCCGAGCGGTGGCGGAAGGCGGCCGTACCGGCCGTGTTCGGGCCGGTCTTCGGCGCGTGGGCGCTGGTCCTGCCGGTGTTCGTCGCGATCGTCCTGCTGGGGTGGAGCGATCCGCAGGTTCCGGACCGCGGTACCTCCTGGGACGGATACCCGGCCGCCGTCCTGTTGGTCGGCCTGCCCCTTTGGTACCGGATGATCCCGGCCGCGACCGTCCTGGCCACCCCCGCCCTGGCCGGGTACACGCTGTTCGAGCTGGCCGGTCTGCCCGCGTCGGACGGTCCGGGCCGGGTCGGGTCCTGGCTGGTCGTCGCCTTGTGCGGCGCGGCCTTCACGGGGGCGCTGCTGCGGCTGCGGGCCCGCCGCGCGCAGTGCGCCCTCGCGCTCGCCGCCGCCGGGGACGGCCGCCGGGAACTCCCCGACGAACTGCCCCGGCGCCACCGCCGCCGCGGCCTGCCGATGATCCTGACCGGCGGCGGGCTCTGCCTCGCCGCGGCCGCCCTGCTCTGGTGGGCCCTGGCCCGGGACCTCGGCGCGGACCCGGAGCACCCGTACGACGCCACGGGACAGCAGGTCCTGGCCCTCTTGCTGCTGGTGCCCGCGACGGCGCTGCTCGGCCGGGGCGTCGGCGCCCGCCGCGCCGCCCGGCGCCTGCACGCCGGACCGCAGCCCGCCCTCCGCGTCGGGATCCGGGGCGACTCCCTCACGTACAGCTGGCTGTACGCGGACGTCCGGGACACGTCCGGGAAGCCCCTGATCGCCTTCCGTGACGACGTGGAGAACACTGTCAGGCACGTACGGACCCTGCTCGGCGGTTCCGAGGAGCGGCTCCGCACCGAGCACCACGACGTCAACTGGTTCTGCGAGCCGTTCGAGGCCGTCCTGTACTCCGCGCCCTTCGAGGGCGCGGAGGTCGTCCTGGAGTACGCGGCGTACTACGGCAACACCCGGATCACCACCAGCGTGCTGGCCGTACCGCTGCACCCGCGCCGCCGGCACGGCCTCAACCCGTGGCGCGCGGCCGGGCGCTCGGCCGTCCTGAAGGAACGGAAGGAGCGGGCGGCGCACCGGGCCAAGGCAGCCGAGAGCGGTTCCGGCACCTCCGGCTGCGGGACCTCCTCCAGCGGCTGCGGTAGCAGCAGCAGTTGCGGCAGCAGTTGTGGAAGCAGCTGCGGCGGCGGCTGCGGCGGCGGCGACTGATCCGGCAGACTCGCCGCATGGCATCCAGGACCCGCACCCGAACGTACGACCCCGCGAAGATCCGCGCGGCCGTCACCGCACAGTTCGCGCACGTCGTCGGGGCCGTGGCGGACCTCGGACCCGAACAGCTCGCCCGGCCCAGCGGGCTCGGGGACTGGACCGTGGCCGAACTCGCCGGGCACATCGCCTGGATCGCCGACTCGCTGGCGGGGGGCCTGGCCCGCCCGCCCGCCGCCGTCGCGGAGCTGTCGGCGGTCGAGTGGCCCTTCGCCACCGCCTCCCTCGCCGGGAAGATCTCCGAGGCGGCCCGGGAGACCCTGACCGGGGCCCCGCTGCCCGAGCTGTACGACCGGGCGGCCGCCCGGATGGCGCAGGCGCTCGCGGCGAATCCGGGCGACCGCGTGCTGGACCTGTGGATCGGCGACATGACCCTGGCCGACTTCCTGGTCACCCGGACCGTGGAACTGGTGGTCCACACCGACGACCTGAACCGGGCCGCCGGACTGGACGTCCCGATCGACCGGCAGGCGCTGGCCGCCTGCACCCGGCTGCTCGCCGACGCCCTGGCCCTCAAGGCCCCGGGCGGCTCCGTCGAGGTCCGCGTCCCGCCCTTCGCGGTGGTCCAGTGCGTCGAGGGCCCGCGGCACACCCGCGGCACCCCGCCGAACGTGGTGGAGACCGACCCGCTGACCTGGATCCGGCTCGCCACCGGCCGTACGGGCTGGGCCACCGCCGTCGACGAGGCCCACGTACGGGCCAGTGGCGAGCGGGCCGATCTGTCGGCGCTGCTCCCGCTGATGAGCTGAGGAGAAGAACCATGGTGGAACCACTGCACCACCCGGTCCGTCCCAGGGACATGCCCACCTTCCGGCACGTCCCCGCCCCCACGGCCCTGGCCCTCGTCCTCGTCCTCGCGCTCGCCCTGGCCGGCTGCGGCCGGGCCGAGGACGGCCGCAGCGCCCGGCTGCCCGACCCGGTGGGTTCCTGGGCCGTCGAGTCCCTGACCACGGGTGGCCGCACCCTGCACGCGCCCGAGACCGCCCACCTCGACATCGGCCGGAACCAGGTCAAGGGCAACTACGGCTGCAACGGCTTCACCGCGGTGGCGGCCTTCGCCGGTTCCTCCGCGGTGACCGTCACGCCCGGCGCCTCGACCACCATGGCCTGCGCGGACATGGAGTTCGAGACGGCCTTCGCCAAGCTGTTCCAGGGCAAGTTGACGATCGACCGGGGTCCCGACCGGCTCACCCTGAAGACCGCCGACGGGAGCACCATCGCCATGACGTCGGCGCCCGCGGTCACGGACGCCCCGCTCACCACGACCGAGTGGACCGTGGAGTCCCTGGTCAGCGGTGGGACCGCGGCCTCCCTGCCCGGCGAGGCGGCCGGGAAGGCACGGTTCACCATCGCCCCGGACCTCGCCGTGAGCGGCAACCTCGGCTGCAACCGGTTCAGCGCCCGGGCCACCGTCGACGGCTCCACGGTCACCTTCGGGCCGCTGACCTCGACCAAGATGGCCTGCGAGGGACCGGTGGGCGAGGTGGAGCGGACGCTGACCGAGCTGTTCGGCAGCGGCCCGCTCACCGCGAAGATCGAGGGCCGGACCCTCACCCTCACCGCACCCGACGGCAAGGGCCTGACCGCGAAGGCGGCCTCCGCCGCCGAGTGACCCCGACGGCGGTCAGCCCGGGTAGGGCAGCAGCCCGGCGTCCACCTTCTCCCAGGCCGCCCGCAGCTGCGCCAGCCGGGCCGGCTCCGCGGCGGCCTTGTCGGCCTGCTCGCGGACGTCCCCGGACAGGTTGAACAGCTGGTCCTTGCCCGCCTTGCCGCGGTAGTACTTCCAGTCCCCGCGGCGCAGCGCCCGCTCGCCCCGGACCCGCCAGAACAGGTCCCGCTCGGCCACCTTCTCGCCGCGCAGCAGGTACCCGGCCAGGCTCACCCCGTCCAGCGGGTGGGCCCGGTCGGGCCGCGCCCCGGCCAGCTCCAGCAGCGTCGCCGTCCAGTCCGGGCTGAACACCGGGACGTGGCTGACCTGCCCGCCGTCCAGCCGGGCGGGCCAGCGCGCGATGTTGGGCACCCGGATCCCGCCCTCCTGGAGGGAGGCCTTGTTGCCGGACAGCGGCCAGTTGTACGAGAAGCGCTCGCCGCCGTTGTCGCTGGAGAAGACCACGAGGGTGTCCTCCTCCTGGCCGGAACGCTTCAGCGCCGCCAGCACCTTGCCGATCGAGCGGTCGAGGTCCTCGACCATCTCCTTGTACTTCTCGACCGAGCCGCCGTCCTGGTGCCACAGGGCGCGCCCGTCGCCCGCCTTGATCCGTCGGACGATCTCGGCGCTCTGCTCGGTGTCCCCGTCGGCGATCCACGGCCAGTGCGGGGTGGTGAAGTTGAGGTTCAGCAGCCACGGCTTGCCGTGGTGGTCGCGGGAGACGTACTCGCTCGCCCGCTCGGTGATGATCCGGGTGTAGTAGCGCAGGTCCTTGTACTCGGCGTCGCCCTCGTACAGGTCGTACTCACCGCCCAGGCCCAGCTTGGAGTAGTACTCCAGGGCGCCGCCGAAGTTGCCGAAGAACTCGTCCCAGCCGGACCTGGTCGGGCTGTAGTCGGGCAGGTAGCCCGCGTGCCACTTGCCGATCAACGCGGTGGAGTAGCCCGCGGACTTCAGCAGCGAGGCCAGCGTCGGGTGCGTGGGGTCCAGGCCGACCGACTTGTCGGCGATCGGCTCGGCCAGTCCGCCCGTGGTTCGGCCCGGGTAGCGCCCGGTGTAGAGGCTGAACCGGGTCGGCGAGCAGGTCGCGGAGCCCGAGTAGGCGTCCGTGAACCGGACGCCCTGGCGGGCGAGGCGGTCCAGGTTCGGGGTCTTGATGTGCGGGGAGCCGTACGAGGAGAGGTCGGCCCAGCCCAGGTCGTCGCCGAGGACGAACAGGATGTTCGGCCGGCGGGACGGCCGGGGCCGCCCGGCCCGGAACTCCCGCTCCTGCGGCAGGTTCTGCCCGTCCCCGGCGGCCGGGGAGGCGGCGGCCGGGGCGGCGCCCAGTCCCACCGCCGCGGCGGCCGCGCTCACGCCGACCGCACCGCCGAAGGCGCGCCGGGACAGGTTGGGTTCGTACGAGGTCACGGGTACTCCAAGGCACGGCCCGTCGGCCCGCCCCGGGCGGCGCGGGACGGCGCGCGGCACGGCAGGGCGGGCTTCGGGCAGGGATCAGGAAAAGAAAAGAACGGAAAGCGGCGTGTGACTACGCAGAACAGCGACAGATGGCGCTCGCGACACGGACAAGGTCCACGTGCCGGCGCTCGACGAGGGTGACGGTACGGTCACCGAGAGGCTGCATGGGGCGAGAGCCTGTACGAATGCCCATGCGCCTGTCAACAAGGGCATTCCGGATACCGAGACGGAATGGATCGGTCACCCTCTGTGCTGTGACATTTCCCGGCCGTCCCCAATTCGGACCAGTGGTCGATCTCGCCTACACTCGGGAGCGTGCCTCGTGGTGATGGACGACTCAACCACGACCTGCTCCCCGGCGAAAAGGGCCCCCAGGACGCTTGCGGCGTCTTCGGTGTCTGGGCTCCGGGTGAAGAGGTCGCCAAGCTCACCTACTTCGGACTGTATGCCCTGCAGCACCGTGGACAAGAGTCCGCGGGAATCGCTGTGAGCAACGGTTCCCAGATCCTCGTCTTCAAGGACATGGGCCTCGTTTCCCAAGTCTTCGACGAAACCTCTCTCGGCTCGCTCCAAGGTCATATCGCGGTCGGTCACGCCCGCTATTCGACCACCGGGGCCTCCGTCTGGGAGAACGCCCAGCCGACCTTCCGTGCGACCGCCCACGGCTCCATTGCCCTGGGTCACAACGGCAACCTGGTGAACACCGCCGAGCTTGCCGAGATGGTCGCCGACCTCCCCCGTCAGGACGGCCGTGCCACCCAGGTGGCCGCCACCAATGACACCGACCTGGTCACCGCCCTGCTCGCCGGTCAGACCGACGACGAGGGCAAGCCCCTGACCATCGAGGAGTCGGCCGCCAAGGTCCTGCCTCAGGTCAAGGGCGCCTTCTCCCTCGTCTTCATGGACGAGGGGACCCTCTACACCGCCCGTGACCCGCAGGGCATCCGCCCGCTGGTCCTCGGCCGCCTGGAGCGCGGCTGGGTGGTCGCGAGCGAGACCGCCGCCCTCGACATCTGCGGCGCCAGCTTCGTCCGCGAGGTCGAGCCGGGCGAGCTCATCGCGATCGACGAGAACGGTCTGCGCACCTCTCGATTCGCGGAAGCGAAGCCCAAGGGCTGTGTCTTCGAGTACGTCTACCTGGCGCGCCCGGACACCGACATCGCCGGCCGGAACGTCTACCTCTCGCGTGTCGAGATGGGCCGGCGCCTGGCCAAGGAAGCCCCGGTCGACGCCGATCTGGTGATAGCGACGCCGGAATCCGGCACGCCCGCCGCCGTCGGGTACGCCGAAGCCAGCGGGATTCCGTACGGATCCGGCCTGGTCAAGAACGCCTACGTGGGTCGGACCTTCATCCAGCCCTCGCAGACGATCCGCCAGCTCGGCATCCGGCTCAAGCTCAACCCCCTCAAGGAAGTCATCCGGGGCAAGCGCCTGGTGGTCGTCGACGACTCGATCGTCCGCGGCAACACCCAGCGCGCCCTGGTCAAGATGCTCCGCGAGGCCGGCGCGGCGGAGGTCCACATCCGGATCTCCTCGCCGCCGGTGAAGTGGCCGTGCTTCTTCGGCATCGACTTCGCCACCCGGGCCGAGCTGATCGCCAACGGCATGACGGTCGACGAGATCGCCACCTCCCTGGGCGCGGACTCGCTCTCGTACATCTCGCTCGACGCGATGGTCGAGGCGACCACGATCCAGAAGCCCAACCTCTGCCGTGCCTGCTTCGACGGCGAGTACCCGATGGAGCTGCCCGACCCGCAGCTCCTGGGCAAGCAGCTGCTGGAGTCCGAGCTCGCGGGCGGCACGGACGCCGCCGACGCGCTCCGCCGCCCGTAGCCCTGGCTCAACCTGCGCCGGGCCCTGTCTTTGAGGCTTCTCCCAGGGCCCGGCACCACACGCAGTAACGACACGAAAGCTCTCTCCTGTCATGACAGAGAAGACCACCGGTGCCAGCTACGCAGCCGCAGGCGTGGACATCGAAGCGGGCGACCGCGCCGTCGAGCTGATGAAGGAGTGGGTGAAGAAGACGCAGCGCCCCGAGGTCCTCGGCGGCCTCGGCGGCTTCGCCGGCCTCTTCGACGCCTCCGCCCTCAAGCGCTACGAGCGCCCGCTGCTCGCCTCGGCCACCGACGGCGTCGGCACCAAGGTGGACATCGCCCGCCAGCTCGGCGTGTACGACACCATCGGCCACGACCTGGTGGCGATGGTCATGGACGACATCGTCGTCTGTGGTGCCGAGCCGCTCTTCATGACCGACTACATCTGCGTCGGCAAGGTGCACCCCGAGCGTGTCGCGGCGATCGTCAAGGGCATCGCCGAGGGCTGTGTCCTCGCCGGATGCGCCCTGGTGGGCGGCGAGACCGCAGAGCACCCCGGCCTGCTGGGTCCGGACGACTTCGACGTGGCCGGTGCCGGAACGGGCGTCGTCGAGTACGACCGCCTGCTCGGCGCGGATCGCATCCGTACGGGTGACGCCGTCATCGCGATGGCGTCGTCCGGCCTTCACTCGAACGGGTACTCGCTGGTCCGCCACGTCCTCTTCGAGCGCGCCAAGATGTCGCTGGAGCAGCACGTGGAGGAGCTCGGCCGCACGCTCGGCGAGGAGCTCCTGGAGCCCACCAAGATCTACTCGCTGGACTGCATGGCCCTCACCCGTACGGCCGAGGTGCACGCCTACTCGCACATCACCGGCGGTGGCCTCGCGGCGAACCTGGCCCGGGTCATCCCGGACCACCTGCACGCCACGGTCGACCGTTCGACCTGGGCGCCCGGCGCCATCTTCGACCTGGTCGGCAAGGCCGGTCAGGTGGAGCAGCTGGAGCTGGAGAAGACCCTGAACATGGGCGTCGGCATGATGGCCGTCGTTCCGCAGGAGTCGGTGGACGTGGCGCTGACCGCGCTGGCCGACCGGGGTGTCGACGCATGGGTCGCCGGAGAGATCCTGGACCGCGGCGACCACACCGAAGGCGCGACCATGACCGGTTCCTACGCGAGCTGAGCAGCACTGAAACCCGGCCCGGGGCGATGCCCTGGACCGGGTTTCAGCTTTTTGTCTGTCGTGCAGACGCCTCAGGGCGTCAAGCGCCGCGACGCTGTGACGACGGCCCGGACTCTTCGTCCTCGTCGTCGTCATCCGTGTTGTAGAGGTCCGCGTACCGAGCGTACGGGTCGTCCTCGTCCAGCTCGTCGTCGTCTACCTCGACCGGCTCGCTGACAGGCAGCGGTTCTACGGTCGATGCGCCCAGCTCGTTGGCCAGACGCGAGAGGTCAGTCCCGCCGCTGCTGTACTTCAGCTGGCGGGCGACCTTCGTCTGCTTGGCCTTTGCCCGGCCGCGCCCCATGGCTCGACCCCCTCGGTGACGGGGCTCGACGGCCCCAGAGTCTGACACGCGTTCATGGTTCGGAGCGGGCTCTCCGTGGAGAGACCGTCCGTAGGGGTTTAACGGTACCTGCTTCCGCGGCCATACGGTACGCCGCCCGCATGACGCGCCCCGGTGCAGAACCAACAAGGCGCCCCGTCCTCGCTGGTCAGCTGCGATTTTAACCTTTTCCTGGCGGGCGACCCGCCGAAGTGCAGTGAGTTCCGTCTCGCCGCACCCCGGCGGGCGCACCCGGAAGCCCCGGGAAGGGCCTAGACGGCGCGCGCGGCGCGGCCGTCGGCCATCCGCTGTTCGGCGATCCGGTCGGCCGCAGCGGCCGGCGGAATGCCGTCCGCCTTCGCGCGAGCAAAGATCTCCAGGGTGGTGTCGAAGATCTTCGTGGCCTTGGCCTTGCAGCGGTCGAAGTCGAAGCCGCGCAGCTCGTCGGCGACCTGGATGACACCGCCCGCGTTGACCACGTAGTCGGGCGCGTAGAGGATCCCGCGGTCCGAGAGGTCCTTCTCGATGCCCGGGTGGGCGAGCTGGTTGTTCGCCGCGCCGCAGACGATCGTCGCGGTGAGCGCCGGGACGGTGTCGTCGTTCAGGGCGCCGCCGAGCGCGCACGGGGCGTAGATGTCCAGGCCCTCGGTGCGGATCAGCGCGTCCGTGTCGGCGACGGCGGTGACCTTGCCCGGGTGCTTGTCGAGGATCCGGCGGACGGACTCTTCCCGTACGTCCGTGATCACGACCTCGGCGCCGTCCTCCAGCAGGTGCTCGACCAGGTAGTGGCCGACCTTGCCGACACCGGCCACGCCGACCTTGCGGCCGCGCAGGGTCGGGTCGCCCCACAGGTGCTGGGCGCTGGCGCGCATGCCCTGGAAGACGCCGAAGGCGGTGAGGACCGAGGAGTCGCCCGCGCCGCCGTTCTCGGGGGAGCGGCCGGTCGCCCAGCGGGTCTCGCGGGCCACGACGTCCATGTCGGCCACGTAGGTGCCGACGTCGCAGGCGGTCACGTAGCGGCCGCCGAGGGATTCCACGAACCGGCCGTAGGCCTGGAGCAGTTCCTCGCTCTTGATGACGTCCGGGTCACCGATGATCACGGCCTTGCCGCCGCCGAGGTCGAGACCGGCGAGGGCGTTCTTGTACGACATGCCGCGCGAGAGGTTCAGCGCGTCGAGGACGGCCTCCTCGTCGGAGGCGTACGCGTGGAAGCGCGTACCGCCGAGGGCGGGGCCCAGGGCGGTGGAGTGGATGGCGATGACGGCCTTCAGGCCGGTGGCGCGGTCCTGGCACAGCACGACTTGCTCGTGGCCGCCCTGCTCCGTACGGAACAGGGTGTGCAGGACGCCGTCGGTCATTTCGGTCACGGTGGTGACTCCCATGGAAGAGATGCGGCGGAAAGACGCCCGCCCTGCGGGTGGGGGAGGGCGTGCTGGGAGCAGAGTAAGACCTGGGGGCCGCCCGTAGGTGACCTGTCCGAGGATCGAAACACTCCCGTGGTCTGCGGGTGCGGGGGCGCTCCGGAGGTGAACCGGACCCTGCGGAAGGGCAGTACGAGAGCGTGAGCGAATCCTCCGATCTCCCGCTGCCGTCCGCGCGCTCGGCGCCGACCGTCCCGTACGCCTCCTACCTGCGCGTCTACGAGCCCCTGGCGGCCTTCGCCGAGCCGGAGCGCACGCACTGGGCCGACTACGCCCGGCGCGGGGCGACCCCGACCGCCCAGGACGAACTGCGCCGGTCGCTGTCGGACTTGGTGCGGGTCCCGCTGCTGGGGGTGCCGTCGCACGAGAGCGCGGACGCCTTCACCGCGGTGGTCGACGGGGTGCTGCTGGTCTGCCCCTGGCGCACCCGGCTCCGCGGCTGGCTGGCCCTCCAGGAACTCGTCGAGTGGTTCCCGCGCCCGGTGCTGGACGCCGCGCTCCCGCCGGGAGCGCGCCGCCGGGCGGCCGAGGAGTACGAGCGCTGGCGCGAACGGAACCCGGACGCGCGCCCCTGGATCCGTACGGGGGTGTGGCAGGTGCCGCTGCGCTGGTTCGTGTTGGTGGCGGACGAGGAGCGGGACCACGTGCCGGGCGAGCGCCTGCGCTACCGCACGCCGATGGTCCAGGCCCGGCGGCGGCTCGCCCGCGCGCTGCGGACCCTGCGGGACGCGGAGGGGTACGGGATGCTCGCCGACGGACTGGTGGAGGTGGGGAGCTGGCTGGAGGAGTTCCACCCGCGCTCGATGGTCGAGCTGGACTACGGGGGGCTGCTGCACGCGCTGCCGGCGGACCGGCTGGCGGCCGACCGCTCGGCCGGGGACCTCGCGGCGGGCATCGCGGCCCTGCGGGCCGGGGACGTGGAGGGCGCGACCGAGGTCTACGAGGAGTTGGCGGAGCGGTGGCGGGCGGTCCGCGAGCGGCTTTTCGCGAATTAGGCCGAAAGGTGCCTGTGTGGCTGGTTTCACCCAAGAGGGGGCAGTGCGTATCGTCCGGTATCGGTCGATCGGTCAATACTGGCTGATCAGAGGCCTGATCATGGCATTTAGGACGTAGTGCCAGGACCTTCGTCCCGATACGGGCCATTGGCCCAAGCGTGACGGACCGCACTAACTACACCCTTGCGCCCTTCCCCTACCCTCGTGCCAAAATAGGACAAGGAGTCCGGGGAGGGTTCCTTCCGCCCAACTAAGGGCGGAATGCTCGGCATTGCACTCTACGGGGGGTCTGACGACTCCTGATCGCTCTGTGACTGATCGTCACAGTGGGGTGACTGTCCGTTATAGGGCGGTCCATCGGCTTCCGCCGCTGATGAACACCTCGGAGGGCAATTCCGTCGGTTTGGCCGTCGAGGCTGGACGGATGGTGTAGTTGTAGTGCCGAGGACAAGCCGTTCGTCCTATAACCGACTCGGCCCGCGTATGTCCATTTCGGGCAACGCGGGCCAAGGTGCAGAATTTAGAGGAAAGAACCGAGATGGTTCGGTTCTCCCGAGGAGGCCGCTCATGACCGCTCGCACCCCTGATGCCGAGCCGCTGCTGACCCCGGCTGAGGTTGCCACGATGTTCCGCGTGGACCCGAAGACGGTCACCCGCTGGGCCAAGGCTGGCAAGCTCACGTCCATCCGCACCCTGGGTGGACACCGCCGGTACCGCGAGGCCGAGGTTCGCGCACTGCTCGCGGGAATTCCGCAGCAGCGCAGCGAGGCCTGAGGTCGCGTAAACACCCCGCTTTAACGGGTTTATGTCGGGTCCCCCAATCCGATGAAACCCACATAGCTTCATACGGCCGGACCTGCCCCAACAGGTTCAAGGTCGTCCGATCGCGCTGGACTCCGCCGGGTCCAGCGCGATCTTTTTATGCCCAGGTCAGGGCGGTCTTGAGCGCGCACGGGGACACCGGCGGGATAGGTGCCATTGCACATATTCTATCGAGCAGGCGTATGGGTGCGATAAAAGTATGAGTCTCAAAAACTCATCCGGTGACTCCCGTCACAGATGATCACTCTTGTATATCCGGTATTGCACCCCGTAAAGGGGACCCGCCTCGCGAGGCGCCTCACGCGAACGGGGGATTCCGGGTGACGGTCGGCCTCGGAAGGTCCCGGAAGGCGGTTCGGAGGGGCAGCGAAGGGGCCGGGTCCGGTTCGGAGGGGCCGCGGAGGGAACGGGGCGGTCCGGGGTGGGTCGGAGGGGAGCGGGCCGCGCCCGCGGACGCCCCGCAGGGGCGGCGGACGTGACCCGGAGGTGTTCACGGGCACCGCGGGCGCCCCACGGCCCCCAGGCGACCTCCAAGGCCGTCTGGGCGGTGCCACCCGCCAACGCGTCAGGGCCCGTATCCCCAGAGGGATACGGGCCCTGACGTTTCTGCGAACCTGACGGGACTTGAACCCGCGACCTCCACCTTGACAGGGTGGCGAGCTAACCAACTGCTCCACAGGTCCTTGATTTGCGGCCGCTCGGCGGCTGCGAATCAGACTGTACCGCAGCTCAGGGGGTGCAGTCGAACCGGACCGCGGAGCCGGTCACGGAGCCGGTCGGGGAGCCGGTCACGGAGCCGCCGCGTCCACCGCCTTCACGATCCGCTTGTCGGAGATCGGGTACGCCGTCCCGAGCGCGTGCGCGAAGTAACTGACGCGCAGTTCCTCGATCATCCAGCGGATGTCGGTGACCGCGGACGGGACCGGCCGCCCCTTCGGCAACTGCTCCAGCAGCCAGGCGTACTCGTCCTGCATCTCGTGGACCTTCTCCATGCGCGTCGTGTCGCGCTGGACGCCCGTGGGCATCTGCTGGAGCCGCCGGTCCACCGCCACCAGGTAGCGCATCAGGTCCGCCAGTCGGCGCAGCCCCGTGAGCGTCACGAAGCCGGCCGGCACGAGGGCCGCCAGCTGCGTCTTGACGTCCTGGATGTTCGCGACCAGCGCCAGGCTGCCCGTGGCCTTCAGACGGCGCTCACAGGCCTGCCAGGCGGCCAGCACCTGCTGCACCTGGCTCACCGTGCGCACGGTCGTGTCCACCAGGTCGGCGCGGACGGCCTCGTAGAGCTTCCGGAAGCCCGCCTCGTCCCACGCGGGGCCGCCGTGGTCGGCGATCAGCTTGTCGGTCGCCGCGGTCGCGCAGTCGTCGAAGAGCGCCTGGATGGAACCGTGCGGGTTCCTGGACAGGGCCAGCTTCTGCTGGTTGGTCAGGTGGTCCGAGGCGAACTTCGCCGGGTTCACCGGGATGTTCAGCAGGATGAGCCGCCGGGTGCCCAGCCACATGGCCTGCTGCTGCTCGGCCTCGGTGTCGAAGAGCCGTACGGAGACGGTCGAGCCCTCGTCCACCAGCGCCGGGTACGCCTTCACCGGCTGGCCCGCACGCCGGGTCTCGAAGACCTTGGTCAGCGTGCCGATCGTCCAGTCGGTCAGCCCGGTCCGCTCCACCGATTCCCCGCCCGCCCGCTCGGCGGTGGCCGCGGCGGCCTTGGAGAGGGCCTGGCGGGCCTTCGGCTTCAGCCTCAGGCGCAGGGCCTCCAGGTCCTTGTCCTCGGCGAGGTTCTTGCGGCGCTCGTCGATGATCCGGAAGGTGATCTTCAGATGGTCCGGGATGCGGGTGAGGTCGAAGTCCTCGGCCGAGACCGGGACCCCCACCATCCGCTGGAGCTCGCGCGCCAGCGTGACCGGCAGCGGCTCCTGCAGGGGCACCGCCGTGTCCAGGAAGCGGCCGGCGAAGTTCGGCGCGGGCACGTAGTGCCGGCGGATCGGCTTCGGCAGCGAGCGGATCAGCTCGGTGACGACCTCCTCGCGCAGGCCCGGGATCTGCCAGTCGAAACCCTCGTCGGTGACCTGGTTCAGTACCTGGAGCGGGATGTGGACGGTCACGCCGTCGGCGTCCGCGCCCGGCTCGAACTGGTAGGTCACCCGGAACTTCAGCTGCCCCTGACGCCAGGAGTCCGGGTAGTCGGCCTTGGTGACCCCGGCCGCCTTCTCGGTCAGCAACATCTCGCGCTCGAAGTCGAGGAGTTCGGGCTCCTCGCGCTTCTTGTGCTTCCACCAGGAGTCGAAGTGCGCCCCCGACACCACGTGGGCGGGGATCTTCTGGTCGTAGAAGTCGAAGAGCGTCTCGTCGTCCACCACGATGTCGCGGCGCCGGGCCCGGTTCTCCAGCTCCTCCACCTCGGTGAGGAGCTTGCGGTTGTCGGCGTAGAACTTGTGGTGGGTGCGCCAGTCGCCCTCGACCAGCGCGTTGCGGATGAACAGCTCGCGCGAGACCTCGGCGTCGATCCGGCCGTAGTTGATCTTCCGCTGAGCCACGATCGGTACGCCGTACAGCGTGACCTTCTCGTACGCCATCACGGCCGCCTGGTCCTTCTCCCAGTGCGGCTCGCTGTACGTGCGCTTGACCAGGTGCTGCGCCAGCGGCTCCACCCACTCGGGCTCCACCTTGGCGTTCACCCGGGCCCACAGCCGCGAGGTCTCCACCAGCTCGGCCGACATCACGAACTTCGGTTGCTTCTTGAAGAGCGAGGATCCCGGGAAGATCGCGAACTTGGCGCTGCGGGCACCGAGGTACTCGTTCTTGTCGGTGTCCTTGAGCCCGATGTGCGAGAGCAGACCGGCCAGCAGCGAGACGTGGACGACCTGCTCCGGGGCGTCGGCCTCGTTGACGTGGATGCCCATGCCCTTGGCGACCGTGCGCAGCTGGGAGTAGATGTCCTGCCACTCGCGGATCCGCAGGAAGTTCAGGTACTCCTGCTTGCACATCCGGCGGAAGGACGAGGAGCCGCGCTCCTTCTGCTGCTCGCGGACGTAGCGCCACATGTTCAGGAACGAGAGGAAGTCGCTGGTCTCGTCCTTGAAGCGGGCGTGGTTCTGGTCGGCCTGGGTCTGCTTGTCCGAGGGCCGCTCGCGCGGGTCCTGGATGGACAGGGCCGCCGCGATGACCATGACCTCGCGGACGCAGTTGTTCTTGTCGGCCTCGATGACCATGCGGGCCAGCCGCGGGTCCACCGGGAGCTGGGAGAGCTGGCGGCCCATCTGCGTCAGGCGCTGCCCCTTCTTCCCCTCCGGGGAGGACTTCTCGCCCGTCTCCAGCGCGCCGAGCTCCTGGAGGAGCTGCACGCCGTCGCGGATGTTGCGGTGGTCCGGCGGGTCGATGAAGGGGAACTTCTCGATCTCGCCGAGGCCGGCCGCGGTCATCTGGAGGATGACGGAGGCCAGGTTCGTCCGCAGGATCTCGGCGTCGGTGAACTCGGGGCGGGCGTCGAAGTCGGCCTCGGAGTACAGCCGGATGCAGATGCCGTCGCTGGTACGGCCGCAGCGGCCCTTGCGCTGGTTGGCGCTGGCCTGCGAGATCCGCTCGATCGGCAGGCGCTGGACCTTGGTGCGGTGGCTGTAGCGGGAGATCCGGGCGGTGCCCGGGTCGATCACGTACTTGATGCCGGGCACGGTGAGGGAGGTCTCGGCGACGTTGGTGGCGAGGACGATCCGGCGGCCGGTGTGCTGCTGGAACACGCGGTGCTGCTCGGCGTGCGAGAGGCGTGCGTAGAGGGGGAGGACCTCGGTGAATCGTAGATTCCGCTTGTTGAGGGCGTCCGCCGTGTCGCGGATCTCGCGCTCGCCGGAGAGGAAGACCAGGATGTCGCCCGGCCCCTCGGACTGGAGCTCGTCCACGGCCTCGCAGATCGCGGTGATCTGGTCCCGGTCGGAGTCGTCGCCGTCCTCGGCGTCCTCCTCCAGGAGCGGCCGGTAGCGCACCTCCACCGGATACGTGCGCCCGCTGACCTCGACGATCGGCGCCTCGCCGAAGTGCCGGGAGAAGCGCTCGGGGTCGATGGTCGCCGAGGTGATGACGACCTTGAGGTCGGGACGCTTCGGCAGCAGCGTGGCCAGGTAGCCCAGCAGGAAGTCGATGTTCAGCGACCGCTCGTGGGCCTCGTCGATGATGATCGTGTCGTAGGCGCGCAGCTCGCGGTCCGTCTGGATCTCGGCGAGCAGGATGCCGTCCGTCATCAGCTTCACGAAGGTCGCGTCCTGGTCCACCTGGTCGGTGAAGCGGACCTTCCAGCCGACGGTCTGACCGATCTCGGACTTCAGCTCCTCGGCGATCCGCTCCGCGACCGTGCGGGCGGCGATCCGGCGGGGTTGGGTGTGCCCGATCATGCCCCGGACGCCGCGGCCCAGCTCCATGCAGATCTTGGGGATCTGCGTGGTCTTGCCGGACCCGGTCTCGCCCGCGACGATCACGACCTGGTGGTCGCGTATCGCCTCGGCGATCTCGTCCTTCTTCTGGCTGACGGGCAGGTTCTCGGGATACGTGACCTCCGGCATCCGCGAGGCACGGCCGGCCAGTCGCTCGGCGGCCTTGGTGGCCTCCGCGGCGATCTCGTCGAGCACGGCCTGCTTGGCCTCGGGCTTGCGGATACGGCGGGCGCCTTCGAGGCGGCGGCCGAGGCGGTGCGCGTCACGGAGGGAGATCTCACCGAGAAGCGTCTGCAGGGCGGCGAAGGAAGTAGACATACCTGGTCGAGGATCTCACCTGGGCCCTCCGGGTGGCGAACGCATTTGTCGGGTGGACCCGTACCATTTCGGGACGAGTCCGTCGGTCGTACGAATGAGAGGCAGCCCACCTTGTCCCGCCCCCGTCACGTCTGGCACCTGCTCGGCGTGGTCCTGGCGGTGCTCCTGGGCTGTGCGGCCCCGGCGGTGGCGGTCGCCCCGGCGACCCGGACGGCGCCGGCCGCGGACTCGGTCCCGTCCTCGGCCCCGGCGCAGACCTCGGCCCCGGCCCTGGACTCGGCCCCGGCCTCGGCCCCGGTCCGGGACCATGCCTCCGCCCTGGCTCCGGCTTCGGCTTCCGACTTGGTCTCGGTCCCGGCTTCGGCTTCGGGCCTGGCGTCGGCTTCGGCTTCGGCCCCTGCCGCGGCAGCGGAGCCGGCTTCGGGCCCGGCCCCGGCCACCGGCTCGGTCCCGGGGTGGCCCCGGGCGGCAGTGTTCGCCGACGCCGGCGGGCCCGCCTGCGCGCCGGTGGCCCCCGAGCGCGGCGGTACGCCCGCCGTCCCCGCGCGCGCCTTCGGCGAGCACGCCCAGGTCCCGCCGGTCCGGGCGGTGCCCGAGGAGGCCGGTCCGGCCGCGGCCGTGCCCGTACGGACCCCCGTACGCGGCCCCGACCGCCCGGCCCCCGACCGGCTGGAGCTCTGCGTGATGCGGGTCTAGGCCGTCTCCTCCGGATCTTGCCTGCCCCGCGCCGCCCGGTACCGGACGCCGCGGGCCTCACCGGCAAGATCCGAAAGAGACGACCCAGTCGGGACCGGTCCCACCGGTCCCGTCCCACCCGCCCGCAGCACCGGAGCACCCGCATGCCCTCTTCCAAGAAGCCCTCCACCAAGAAGTCCTCCGCGAAGCCCCTCCTGATCTCCGCCGGGGTGGCCCTCGCCGCGATCACCCTCGGCCTCGTCTCCTGGCAGGCCACCGCTCCCGCCGAGACCGGTTCGGCCGGTTCCGGTTCCGGCGCCGGCGCCGCGCCGCGGACCGACCCCGCCGCCGAGCTCAAGGCCCTGGCCCGGCGCGAGTCCGGCGACAAGCTCGCCGTCGGCCGCGCCGACGCGCCCGTCGTGCTCATCGAGTACTCCGACTTCAAGTGCGGCTACTGCGGCAAGTTCGCCCGGGACACCGAGCCCGAGCTGGTGAAGAAGTACGTCGAGGACGGCACCCTGCGCATCGAGTGGCGCAACTTCCCGATCTTCGGCGCCGAGTCCGAGGCCGCCGCCAAGGCCGCCTGGGCGGCCGGCCAGCAGGACCGCTTCGACGCCTTCCACGCCGCCGCCTACGCCGGTGGCTCGAAGGAGAAGGGCTTCGCCGAGCCCCGGCTCGTGGAGCTGGCCCGGGAGGCCGGGGTGCCCGATCTGGAGCGCTTCAAGGCGGACATGGCCGGTGAGCGGGCCGCGGCGGCCCTGAAGAAGGACCAGGAGGAGGGCTACCGCATCGGCGTCACCTCCACCCCGTCCTTTCTGCTGAACGGCAAGCCCATCGCCGGTGCCCAGCCGCTCGACGCCTTCACGTCGGCCATCGCCAGGGCGAAGGCCGAGGCGGCGAAGCAGTGACCGACATCGGATACCTGGCCGCCCTGTTGGGCGGCCTCCTCGCGCTGCTCAGCCCCTGCAGCGCCCTACTGCTGCCGGCCTTCTTCGCGTACTCCATCGACTCCACCTCGCGGCTCCTGGCGCGTACCGGGATCTTCTACGCGGGCCTCGCGAGCACCCTGGTACCGCTGGGGGCGGCCGGCTCGTACGCCGGGCGGTTCTTCCACAGCAACCGCGACCAGCTCGTGCTGGCGGGCGGCTGGCTGATCATCGCGCTCGGCCTCGCGCAGATCCTGGGCCTCGGCTTCGCCCCGAAACGGATCTCGGAGCTGTCGGGCCGGATCCGGCCGACCACCGCCCTGTCGGTGTACGCGCTCGGCGCGGTCTACGGGCTGGCCGGTTTCTGCGCCGGCCCGATCCTCGGCAGCGTCCTGACGGTCGCGGCGGTCAGCGGCAGCCCCGTCTACGGCGGCCTGCTGCTCGCGGTCTACGCCCTGGGGATGGCCGTACCGCTGTTCGTACTGGCTCTGCTGTGGGAGCGGTTCGACCTGGGCAGGCGGCGCTGGCTGCGCGGGCGGGCCCTGCGCGTCGGCCGCTTCGAGCTGCACACCACCTCGCTGCTGTCCGGGCTGTTCTTCATCACCCTGGGCGTGCTGTTCCTCGTCTACGACGGGGCGAGCGCGCTGCCGGGGCTGCTGGACGTGGACGACTCGTTCGCCGTGGAGCAGCGGGTCAGCTCGCTTGCGGACGCGGTGCCGGACGGGGCGCTGCTCGCCCTGGTCGCCGCCGGGGCGGCGGCCGTCGGCGTGGTGCAGTGGCGCCGCAGGGAGCGTGCGGCGGCGGCCGAGACCGAAGGGGAGTAACCACAGAAGGCCCCGTCCGATGGACGGGGCCTTCTTGATGGTGGCTGGGGCCGGGGTCGAACCGGCGACCTATCGCTTTTCAGGCGATCGCTCGTACCAACTGAGCTACCCAGCCACGAAACCGTTTCCGGCTTCAGCGATCCTGACGGGACTTGAACCCGCGACCTCCACCTTGACAGGGTGGCGAGCTAACCAACTGCTCCACAGGACCTTGCAGTGTGCGAGAACAAGTCTTGCACACGGTAATGCGTACCCCCAACGGGATTCGAACCCGTGCTACCGCCTTGAAAGGGCGGCGTCCTGGGCCACTAGACGATGAGGGCTAAAGGCCCGCCGGGCACTTCTCAGCGCGTCGGGGACGTGAGAAGCATATGGGATCCGGGGAGCTATCGCCAAAACGGTTTCCCCCGGAGCGACAATGGCCGGGTGCTGGAGATGACGCGCGAGGAGTTCGAAGAGCTCGTCGCAGAGGCCCTGGACCGGATCCCGCCGGAGCTGACGCGGCTGATGGACAACGTGGCGGTGTTCGTCGAGGACGAACCTCCCGCCGACGACCCCGAGCTGCTCGGTCTGTACGAGGGAACTCCGCTGACGGACCGCGGCGAGTGGTACGCCGGGGTGCTGCCGGACCGGATCACGATCTACCGCAATCCCACGTTGCGCATGTGCGAGGACCGGGAGAGCGTGGTCGCGGAGACGGAGGTCACCGTGGTGCACGAGATCGCCCACCACTTCGGGATCGACGACGAGCGGCTGCACGCGCTGGGGTACGGGTGACCTCCCCGCTCCCGGTTCCCGGCGACGGGGCGGAGCGGGCGGCGCAGGCGGCGGAGGCGATCGATCCGGACGTCGACCTGCACGTACCCGCGCAGCGCGCCGAGCCGCAGGGCCGGGTGCTCGCGGCGGTGGCGGCGGGCGGCGCGATCGGGGGTGCGGCGCGGTACGGGATCTCCCTGCTGTGGCCGGCCGGGCCCGGGGCCTTCCCGTGGGCGACCCTGTGGATCAACGCCTCCGGCAGCGCGCTGATCGGCGTGCTCATGGTGCTGATCAGCGAGGGCGGCCGGACGGCCCCGCATCCGTTGCTGCGGCCCTTCGTCGGGGTCGGCGTGCTCGGCGGCTTCACCACCTTCTCCACCTACGCGGTGGACTTCTCGAGGCTCCTGGACGAGGGCGAGACGGGGACCGCCCTGACCTACGGCGGGCTCACGGTGGTGGCGGCGCTCGGCGCCGTGTGGGCGGCGGCCGCGGCGACCCGACTCGTGGTCCGCGGGACCGGGCGCGGGACCGGACGCGGGCGAGTTCCGCGGTGAACTGGCTGCTCGTGGTGGCGGGTGCGGCCGTCGGCGCGCCGCTGCGCTACCTGCTGGACCGTGCGGTGCAGGCGCGGCACGACTCGCTCTTCCCCTGGGGCACCTTCGTGGTCAACGCGGTCGCCTGCCTGGTGCTCGGGGCGCTGGCCGGGGCGGCCCTGGCGGGGTCCGCTTCCTCGCGGCTGCAGTTGCTGCTCGGGGCCGGGCTGTGCGGGGCGCTCAGCACGTATTCGACGTTCTCGTACGAGACGCTGCGGCTGGCCGAGCGCGGCCGGGGGTTCCTGGCCGCGGCGAACGTGGGGATGTCGGTGCTGGTCGGGCTCGGTGCGGTGCACCTCGGGTCGCAGGTGGCGCGGCAGCTCTTCGGCTGAGGGGTTCGGCCCGGGCTCCGCCCGGGTGTTCGTCGGAGGGCGTGTCCCATACGGGTCAAAGGGAGTTGGGCACATTGACCCGCTCATGCGGAATGTTCACCCTCAGGCTCCGGAGGTGCCCCCGTGCGCCAGTTGTCCGCTTCCCTCCGACTGGCCGTCACCGCGCTCGCGGTCGCGGCAACGGCCGGCTGCATGAGTGTCGGTGAGGACGCGGCGAAGCCCGGGCCCTCCGCTCCGGGGGACCGCCGCAGCGGCGCCGAGGCCGGCGCGGGGACCGTCTCGGGACGGGGCCCCGGGGTCCGCGGCAACGGGCACGGCGCGAAGGACGGTACGGCGAGCCAGGACGGCAGGCACAAGGAGGACGGCAAGGCCTCCGGTGCGACCGGGGCCTCGCCGAGCCCGGGCGCGCCGACCGGCCGGCCGGGGGCGCCCGCGCCGTCGGCGGGACCGGGCGGCGGCGCGGGCGGGCAGGGCCCGCAGCAACCCGCTACGGGCGGGTCGGGCGGTGCGGGCGGTGGATCCGGCGGCCCGGGCGGTTCGGCCGGCGGACAGCAGTCGGCGAGCCCGACCCCGGCGCCCCCGGCCACGACTCCCCCTGTGACGGAACCCACGTTGCCGCCGCCGAGTCCGCAGCCGGAGCCGACCATCCAGCCGGCCCCCGAGCTTTAGGCCCGGCGGGCACCCGGCTGGGTCCGGCCGGGCTCGGTCCGATACCGGCGCCGGAGACGTTTTCGCAGGTCGGAGACGTTTCTGCGGGGGCGACTTGCCAGACCCCGGGGAGGGTGCGTATGGTTATAGATCGTTTGATCCCATTGCCCGGCGCCGAATCCGAAGAGCGCCGTGTGGCGCGTACTCTCCCTAGCCGTGGCTGACCGCATTGAGGCGGTCGATTTGCGATTCACGGAGTTTGGGCGCGTGCCGAGACTCCGGAAGGTTTCGCATTTCGCATGTCCATTTCCAGCTCTGACCGTTCCGTCATGCCCGAGAACGACTCCAACGAGATGATCGACGCCGAGGCCCTCGTGGTCACCGAGGCGATCGAGGCCGCTGAGGCCAACGAGATCATCGAGGCTCTTGAGGCCGACGTGAACACCGACGAGTCCTACGAGGACTCGACCACCGACTTCGACGACGACGCTGACGCTGACGTTGACGCCGAGCCCTCGATCACCTTCGGCGACCTCGGTCTCCCCGAGGGCGTCGTGCGCAAGCTCGCGCAGAACGGCGTCACCTCTCCCTTCCCGATCCAGGCCGCGACCATCCCGGACGCCCTGGCCGGCAAGGACATCCTCGGCCGTGGCCGCACCGGCTCCGGCAAGACCCTCTCCTTCGGTCTGCCGACCCTGGCGCAGCTCGCCGGCGGTTTCACCGAGAAGAAGAAGCCCCGCGCCATCATCCTCACGCCGACGCGTGAGCTCGCGATGCAGGTCGCGGACGCCCTCCAGCCGTACGGCGACGTGCTCGGCCTGAAGATGAAGGTCGTCTGCGGCGGTACCTCCATGAGCAACCAGATCTACGCCCTGGAGCGCGGTGTCGACGTCCTCGTCGCCACCCCGGGCCGTCTGCGCGACATCATCAACCGCGGTGCCTGCTCCCTGGAGAACGTCCAGGTCGCGGTCCTCGACGAGGCCGACCAGATGGCTGACCTGGGCTTCCTGCCCGAGGTCACCGAGCTGCTCGACCAGATCCCCGGCGGCGGCCAGCGCATGCTCTTCTCCGCCACCATGGAGAACGAGATCGGCACCCTGGTCAAGCGCTACCTGTCCAACCCCGTCACGCACGAGGTCGACAGCGCGCAGGGCAACGTCACGACCATGACGCACCACGTCCTCGTCGTGAAGCCGAAGGACAAGGCGCCGGTCACGGCCGCCATCGCCGCCCGCAAGGGCCGCACCATCATCTTCGTCCGCACCCAGCTGGGCGCCGACCGCATCGCCGAGCAGCTCGTCGAGGCCGGCGTGAAGGCCGACGCGCTGCACGGCGGCATGACGCAGGGTGCTCGTACCCGCGTCCTCGCCGACTTCAAGGACGGCTACGTCAACGCGCTCGTCGCCACCGACGTCGCCGCCCGCGGCATCCACGTCGACGGCATCGACCTGGTCCTGAACGTGGACCCGGCCGGCGACCACAAGGACTACCTGCACCGCTCGGGCCGTACCGCCCGCGCCGGCAAGTCCGGTGTCGTGGTCTCCCTCGCGCTGCCGCACCAGCGTCGCCAGATCTTCCGCCTGATGGAGGACGCGGGCGTCGACGCCTCGCGTCACATCGTCCAGGGCGCCGGCGCCTTCGAGCCGGAGGTCGCCGAGATCACCGGTGCCCGTTCGCTGACCGAGGTCCAGGCCGACTCCGCGAACAACGCCGCCAAGCAGGCCGAGCGCGAGGTCGCCGAGCTCACCAAGCAGCTCGAGCGCCTGTCGCGCCGTGCCGTGGAGCTGCGCGAGGAGGCCGACCGCCTCGTCGCCCGCTCCGCCCGCGAGCGCGGCGAGGACCCGGAGGCCGCTGTCGCCGAGGTGGCCGAGGCCGCCGAGGCCGAGGTCGCGGCTGCTGCCGCCGCCGCTGCCGCCGAGATCGCGGCGCAGGAGCGCCGTGAGGAGCAGCGCGCCCAGCGCGACGACCGTGGCAACTTCGAGCGTCGCGACAACCGTGGCGGCGACCGCGGTGGCGACCGTGGTGGCTTCCGCCGCGACGACCGCGGTGACCGCGGTGGCCGTCCGTCGGGTGGCTTCAACCGTGACGACCGTGGTGGCTTCCGCCGCGACGACCGTCCGTCGGGTGGCTTCCGCTCCGGTGGCGACCGTCCGTCCGGTGGTGGCTTCCGTCGTGACGACCGTCCGTCGGGTGGCTTCAACCGCGATGACCGTGGTGGCGACCGTGGTGGCTTCCGCCGCGACGACCGTCCGTCGGGTGGCTTCCGCTCCGGTGGCGACCGTCCGTCCGGTGGTGGCTTCCGTCGTGACGACCGTCCGTCGGGTGGCTTCAACCGCGATGACCGTGGTGGCGACCGTGGTGGCTTCCGCCGCGACGACCGTCCCTCCGGCGGCTTCAACCGTGACGACCGCCCCTCGGGCGGCTTCAACCGCGATGACCGTCCGTCGGGTGGCTTCCGCTCCGGTGGCGACCGTCCGTCCGGTGGTGGCTTCCGTCGTGACGACCGTCCGTCCGGCGGCTTCCGCTCCGGTGGCGGCGACCGCCCGTACGGCCGTCGTGACGACCACCGTCCGTCCGGTTCCGGTTCCGGTTCCACCGGCGGCTTCGGCGGCCGCCGTGACGACAAGCCGCGCTGGAAGCGCAACGGCTGATCGCAGTTGAGCTGAACCCCTGAGAAAGGGCCCGTACGCCACCTAAGTGGCGTACGGGCCCTTTCCTCGCTCCAGGGAACTGATGGTGCGTAACGCCCCTCCGGGGGCCGGCCCGAGGAGCCGTGCGGAGCCCCACCGAGCCGGCGGCGACAGGCCGGCCGGCGGATACCCGATCGGCTGACCGGCGCGGTCCGGCTATGCTCTGGGGTGAGCACCTGGAGGGCCATTAGCTCAATTGGCAGAGCAGCGGACTTTTAATCCGTTGGTTGTCGGTTCGAGTCCGACATGGCCTACTGCTCCCAGGCGGGGGTTAACCCCTCTGACCTGCTACTTAGCGCCTCGATTGGCTTCGGCCGATCGAGGCGCTTCGTCGTTCGGGGCCCCGTGCGGGAGCGATGCGGGAGCGGCGGTGCTGGAACTCCCGTTCGCCGCCACGGCTGGACGCGCTCTCGGGACGAGTCGAGCGGCTGCCTCCGCGGCGGCCTTGTCGACCTCGGGCAGCAGGCTCGTGTAGGTGTCCGAAGTCAGCGTGATGGTGGAGTGCCGCAGCGTCTCCTTGATGGTGTGGAGGTCGCCACCGCCGGCGTGGGTGAGGGTCGCCGTCCCGTGGCGCAGGTCCCGGAGGTTGATGGGCGGCAGTCCGATCTCCTCGTAGAGGCGCCGGAACTCCTTGGAGACGGTGTCCGGATGCAGCCAGGTGCCGTCCTCCTTGGTGAAGACCTTCCCCGTGTTCTGCCAGCCCTTCCCCCACTTGAGGCGCTCCTTGTTCTGCCGGACCCTGTGCGCCCGCAGAACGGCCACGGTGTCGTTGTCCAGGCCGATGGTGTTCGCGCTGGAGTCCGTCTTCGGCTCAGACTCGTACGGCGTCCATCCGTCCTGCACGATCTCGCTCGCGACGGTGAGTAGCCCAGCGTCCAGGTTCACGTGCGTCCAGTCCTGGCCCACGCCCTCGCCGCGCCGCAGCCCGCGGAACGCGATCAGGTGGAAGAACGCGTACAGCCGGTGGTCTGACGCGTGGTCGAGGAACGCGCCAAGCTGCTCCGGCATCCACACCATGACCGGGCTCGGTTTCTCGCCCGTCTCCTGCCACCGCCCCACCCGCTCAGCGGTCCACAGAAGCGGCTTCGGGCGCTTGCCCGACTCAAGCTCCACGTGCGCGGCCGGGTTGAAGGTGACGAGCTGCCGGGCTATCGCCGCGTTCAGCGCGGCCCGCAGGGTCCGCCGGATGCTCTGACGGGTCGCCGGCCCCGTGAGCTTCCGGAACGGCTTCATCTCGGCGAGCTTCGCCTTCTCCAGCGCCAGCTTGGCCCGCTCGGCGCCCACCGGGCGCCCCGCCTTGCTCGGCTTGCACCGAGCGATCTGATCGCGGCGCTCCTGGTTCTCGGCCGCGATGACCTCGTTCTCGTCGGCGATGGCGTCGAACATCTCAACGAGGTGCCCGACGTTGAGCCGGTCCAGCCGCAGGTGCCCGATGCGCGGCCTCAGGTGCACCTTGAGGTGCGAGGCGTAGCCGTTGGTCGTGGTCTTCCGGGTCTTCTTCGCCGCGAGCCAGGTGTCGAGCCACTCGCCGACCGTGATCCGGATGGTGAGGGACTGCGTGGTGTGCAGCCGACGCCGCGTCTCTTCGAGGTCCGGCAGAGGTGCCTTGTCCTGTGCCACCTTGGCGAGCAGCTCGACGATGCGCTCGCGGCCCTCGTCGTCGTCCGAATCGGCCAGGGCGAGCAGGGCCCGTATGTGGTCCAGGTCGGCCTGGGCTTCCCCCTTGGACTCGTAGCCGCCGCGGGTGAACGAGCGCCGTGTGCCCTCGCTGGTGGGCGGGAGCTCCTGCCGCAGCCTGTAGGCCCCGTGGCGTTTGTTCTTGAGCTTCGGGCACTTACTCCCGAGCAGCTTCCCGCTCTCCTGGTCCCGGCAGTTGCACCGCCGGTGAGTCGACCCGTTCAATCTCAGTCCCCCTCAACAGATCCCCGCGACCCCTTCGCCACGGGCCCCAACTGGCCTTGCTTGCGTGCCGCCCCGACCCACTTCGCGGCAGCGGAGTGCGAGACGCCGAAGTGCTCGGCGACCGCGACGGTGGGCGGCCGGCCCTGCTTGTGCGCCTCGCGGTAGACCTCGGCCACGTTGGTCAGGTGGTCCGGGGTGAGGCTGCGGCGCTGTCCAGGCGTCTGCTGGGCCGGCAGGAGCCCGAACAGTGGGGCCAGTAGCCGCCGCGCCTCTTCCTTCTTCTGCTCGAACGGGGAAGCCGATTGGTCGGCCTGGGGGGCGAGGGTCTCCCCGAGCCATTCGGTAGCCGAGCTGTTCACCAGCTGCATGAACGCGGCGTGCTTCCACGTCGCGATCCCCGCTGCTTCGAGAACCGCTTCGAGTCCGAAGTCGGCTCCTGTGTCACCGGTCATGACGGACACCAGCTGCACGCCCGACTGCGGGTCGGCGCGGAAGCACAGCGCGACCGTGGCGCGCACCTTTTTCCCCACGGCGATACCGGTGAAGTGGCTCGGCATCTTCAGGTGCCCGAGATCGACGAGGGGCGGTTCCCCGCGGAACTGGTCGTAGGGCCAGCCGGGGGTGGCTACGTAGTCCCATCCGTCGGGCACTCCATCATTCTGCATGCCTGAATCCTGCCCGAGAGGCAAGGAAGTGGCAAGGATGACTGTCCCGCTCGCTCTCATGCGTGCCCTCATGTCTTCCAGCCTGCTTTCCCGGTCTTTCCTTGTTTGTGCTCATCAAGTCTCATCTGGTCCCTCATCTTCCCTCTCAGCCCTCCTCTGTCCCTATCTAACCTTGCCTGTCGGCAAAGTTCATCACGGTTCAACGGGTGAGGAAGTCCTGTGGAGTTGAGGCAAGGTATCGGCTAGGCTCGGTCCATGATCAGAACTGATGTCCTGCGCCTCGCGCAGGTGCGGGCCGACGCTGCCTCGGGGGCAGCGATGCGTACTCGCGCCGCCGCGCGGCTGTCGCTGTCGGAGATCGCGGACCTGTGTGGGGTGGACCCGTCGACGGTCTGGCGCTGGGAGCGAGGGAAGCGAAGCCCGAGGGGAGAGGCCGCGCTCGCCTATGCGCTCGTCCTCGAGGAGCTGGTCCAGCACCAGCGTCGCCGAGACGAGGTGGCATGAGTAGCGCCCTCACCCGAGCCGAGCTGCTCGCCCTCCCCGCGACCGTCGACCTTGAGACCGCCGGCCGCGCGTTCGGGCTCAAGCGCAGTACGACGTACGCCCTGGCCAAGCGGGGAGAGCTGCCGGTGCGGACTCTGCGGCTCGGCCGCGCGCTGCGCGTCGTCACTGCCGAGCTGCATGAGGCCCTCGGCGTCCGTCCACAGGAAGAGGCCGGGCTCCGCACGGATGTTGGCGCATCCGCCGGAGCCCTCGAACTCTCCAGCTCCGTCCAAGCCTGAACAGTACGACGGCACGGGGTGCGAACGACCAAGCCCGCCCCGTGCCGCCGCAAGGAGACCTCTACATGCAGGAGCCTATCCAGCTCCCCCGCGCGGCCGAATCCGACTCACACTCGAACCCCTTCCGACCTGCCGCACCGAACCCCCTGCGCGTCGCCCTGTGGGTCGCCGCGCAAGGCTGGCACGTCCATCCGCTCACGCCGGGAACCAAGATCCCCGTACGCGGATGCGACCGGTGCTCCCAGGGCAGCAAGCAGCGCCCCAACCCGCAGTACACCGAGCACGACGGGCACGGCTGCCCCTGCATCGCCTCCGGCCGTCCCTGCCACGGAGTGCTCGCCGCGACCAACGACCCTGGCCGGATCACCGGCTGGTGGCACCGCCTGCCTTCCGCCGGCGTGGGGATCGCCGCCGGTCCCTCCGGACTGGTCATCCTCGATGTGGACAGCCACGGGGAATCGGCACCCGCCGACCAGGCGGCCCTGCTCCCCGGTGTCGACCTGCCCCTCGACATCACCCCCGGCAGCATCACGGACGGCCGTGACACGCTCGCCCTGCTCGCCGAAGTGCGGCGCGCGCCGCTGCCCGGCTGTGGCCAGCAGACTCTGACTGTCCTGACGCCGTCCGGCGGAGTGCACTACTGGTTCAAGGCACCCAGGGGCACGACGTGGCGTCCGCTCGCCGGTGCGCTGGGCTGGCAGCTCGACCTGCGCGCCGGGTCCTCGTACGCCGTTGCACCTGGCACGACCACCAAGAAGGGCACGTACACGGCGCTGGGCGACTGCCGGAGCGTCGCGGAGCTGCCTGTCTGGCTGGCCCGCGAGCTCGACCGCACCGGGCACCGAGTACGGCCCGAGCGGCCACGGATCGTGCCACCGTGGCGCAGTCGCTCACTCGGCGGCGGCTACGTCGCCGCTGCGGTACGCCGCGAACTGACCGCCGTCGCCGAGGCGCCATCCGGAACTCGCAACGACGCCGTGAACCGCGCGGCGTTCAGCCTCGGCACGCTCCTGGCTCCCGCATCTCTCGACCGACAGCAGGTCGCTGACGCGCTGCTCGACGCCGCTCGGCACGCTGGCCTGCCGGACCGCGAGGCCGAAGCGGCGATCCGATCGGGCCTGACCGCTGGTGAACGCCAGCCACGCACTCTCAAGGGGGCCGCATGACCACGCCGCTGCCCTACGACGCGGCATCCGCGGCTCGCTCGCTCGTTGCCATACCCGGGGGCCTGAGCAGCCCCGAGCACGACGTGGCACGGCCAGGTCAGCACAAGGGCCCGCCGCAGGTCGAGGTGCTCCGCGCCATCGGACAGAACGAATTCCGGTACCTGCGCAGCAACGGCGACCCCTACGCCGTGCCCTGGGACGGAGCGCCCATCGCCGTACCGCTCAGGGCCAAGGCGCACAGCTCCACCGGCAGCGTCCGCCAGCTGCTCACCGTCCGCTATCTCCAGGCCCATGACCGCACCCCCTCCCAGACGGCGCTCAGCGACGCCGTGGCCGCCCTCGACGCCCTCGCCCTGTCCGCCCCCGAGACAAACCTCTGGCTCCGCGTCGCACCGGATCCGAGCGACCCGACGGTTACATGGCTCGACCTCGGCCGGCCCGACGGCCAGTCCGTACGCATCGCCCCGGACGGCTGGACACTCACCTACCCTGACCCGGGAGAAGGACCGATCTGGCGACGCACCAAGCTGATCGGTGAACTCCCCCTCCCCGAGCGCCCCCAGGGCGGCTGGCAGGCGGGCATTGACACCCTCGCCCAGATGCTTCCGTTCACCGCGGCGACGCTGCCCCTCGCGGTGGCCTGGTGGCTGGCCGCCCTGCGTCCCTCTCTCCCTCGCCCTATCGCCTACCTCACCGGGGAACAGGGCACCGGGAAGACCACTGCGGGGCGGATGCTCGTCGGTCTCCTCGATGGCGCGGCGATCCCGCTCCGCCAAGCGCCGGAGAACCTCAAGGACCTCGGAGTCACCGCCTCGGCCGGCTGGACCCTTCCCTTCGACAACCTCTCGGGAATCCCCAAGTGGATGTCGGACGCCCTGTGCCGCGTCGTCACCGGCGGAGCCCAGGTCAGCCGCGCCCTCTACAGCGACGACGACGTCAGCATTCTGGTCAGCCAGCGCCCCGTGCTGCTCACCGGTATCGACACCGGCGCCATGTCCAACGACCTCGCCGAACGCTCCATGGCGCTTGAACTCCAGCGCATCACCAAGCGCCGCACCCTGGCGGAGCTGTGGGGCGCCTACGAACAGGCGAGCCCCCAAATCCTGGGCGCCCTCCTGGACCTGGCGGTCATGGTGTGGGCCGACCTTCCCCACGCTGCGGCTGCCCTGGTCGATCGCCCGCGCATGGCCGACTTCTCCGAGCTGCTGCACGCGCTGGACCGCGTGACAGGCTGGACGGCCCTGGAGACCTTCCACGGCTCGCAGGACGAACTCGTCGAAGCTGTCCTCGATGGGAACCCGGTCACTGCGGCACTGCGGGACTGGGTGAGCTCACCGAGCTTCCCCACTGGAGGGTGGACCGGCACCATGACCGAGCTGAACGCGGTGCTTTCTGCCCGTTGCAGCCCAGGGGAGCGGTGGCCCCAGACATCCGCTGTCCTCAGCGCCCGGCTCAAGCAGTCGGCGCCGGCCCTTCGCTCCCGGGGCATCAACGTGATCGCCCCGACGAGCAACAAGAACGGCAGGAAGTACACGATCACGTTCACCCCGTAGCCCGGCCCTCCGACCAGCCAGCCGCCCCGGCCCGCGACCACTGCGGACCGGGGCGGCTGTGTACCCGGGGGACGAGAGGGGGACGCCCCGGAGACCAAGGGGACGCGAGGGGGACGCGCCGAACGACGCCCAGATCGCCCGCCCAGCCAGCAACTTCAGGCGAAAGCCGGTTTCGGGTACGCGGGGGGACGCTGTAGGACCCTGTCTTCTCTGTCCCAGAAACAAGGAGGAAAGAGAGGCAGAGAGGACACCGGGAACGTCGTCCCCCCACGTGCTCCGCGTCCCCCTCTGTCCGATGCCGCGACCGGTCGCGCCTCGCGCGCGCGTGCGCGCGTATTGACCGTTTCCTCTTCTGCCCATTGTGGGCCTGTGCCGGATCAGTCCAGGGACCACACGTCTGCTGGTCATAGGGGCGTGTAACTGCCCGAAGAGGAAACGGCCCACCATCGTTAGGTCCACGGTTGCGAGCGACCGGTTGATGAGCCTCCCACGCGCGGGAGACGGCGTGACTGGCCATGCAGCTCCGCTTCGATGGCAGCGGTGACAGAGGCCCACGGGACGGTGGGAGTCCCGAAGAGCGACCAGTAGTCGTACAGCTCTCGGACTACGGCGCTGACACCCAGGCGCGCAGCGGCTGGATCAATCGAACCGATGACCCGCCGCGTGATTCCGCCCGCCCCCCGGGCCGCAGGAGTAATCCCGTGGCTGAGGAGGAGCGTGGCGGTGCGGATGGCGTCCAGCGTCTCTGCTGGTGCCGCCTGGGCGATGCCGCCGTAGATCAAGTCGTGCCAGCCCAGTTGGGTGCGCGCCCAGGCCAGACGTTCCAGTCCGGTGCCAAGGTCCACGGCCATGTGCTCCGGGCTCTCGACGTTCCAGAGGAGGACGATGTCGCCAAGGGTGAGGTCCAGGTGGCGAAAGCGCAGCGTTACACCTGCGACCTGTCGTCGCCGCCACGTCGTGAGACTGCCGTAGATGCTCAGATGCCGGCAGTGGAAGCCGAGCTGGGACAGGACGGACAGCCAGCCATCGAGGATGGATCCGTACGCGTCCAAGTTCTGGACGGGTTGGACGCGGGAGATATTGACGAAGGAGGTGAGGAACCCTTCGCACAGGGCGCCGGCGGTGTCGCGCTGGCCGGTGAAGCGCACGACGGGCTGAGGGAGGAAGCCGGTCCGGTACGTGTGGGGCTTGCCCTCCTTGAGGAGTGGGTCGAGGGCTTGGACTGCGGAGATGGTCAGTTCGGTCTCACGGCCCCATCGGAGCGGGAGACAGGCGGCACGTGGGGCGCCGTTCCTTGCGAAGCCGCTCTCCAGCTCGTCGAGGAGTTCGCGCCATGAGGGCGGGCGGCGGGGTGGCCGATAGGGGGTGCCGCGCTGCGGATGCCGGATCTCGATGCGGGAGTCGGCGACGGTGAACTCCCAGTGCCCGCCTAACGCCGCACGGAGCGCAGCGGGTATCCGTTCCGACAGAGACATTCCGTCTCCACTGGCCGTGCTGGTCATGCTGACCGTGCCGCCATCGCCCGGAAGTGCCGGGCGGGATCGAATCGGTGCTGCCCGATCTCCTGGACCTGTCGGTGGTCGAGGCTATCCGCTCGCTCGATGGCTTGAGCCAGCTGGCGGGCGGCTGTCTCGTCGTCCTCGTCTGGGTTGGCCACGGTGATGGCGCCGGTCTGGTCGCAGAGGGCGGCTTCGGCGCAGGTGCCGGTGCGCCAGGTGAGGGCGGCCATGGGGGTGCCCGCGCGGAGGGACTCTCCGAAGACGGCGGCGCCGGCCTCCACGTAGGTGCGGGCGTAGGTGTAGACGAAGACGGACGCGTCGCGGATGGCGGCGGCCTTGGCGGGGCCGCCGAGTTCGCCGACCCACTTGACGTGGTCCGCGCTGAAGAGCCGGTCGTGGCGTCGTACGTAGCCCTCGTCGAAGACCGGTCCGACGATCCGGATCCGGCGGCCGAGTATCTGAGCAGCACGTACGGCGATGTGCGGAGCCTTCTCCTCGTCGATCCGGCCGAGCCACACGAGGTCGGTACCGGCGACCGCCGGCGGCTCCTCCTCGTTGAGGCCGAGGTGCACGGCGAGCTCGGGTATCGGCTGGTGGTTCGCGTACCGCTCGATCATCTCGGGCGAGTAGCAGTAGAGGCGGGTCCTCTTGCCGTCGAAGGCTGCGCTGGTGTGCTGGAAGACCGGCGAGTGCTGGAACGTGGCGACGTCGCAGTCCAGCGCATTCCAGGTGCGGGTCCAGGCCGGGAGAGAGGGGTACTCGTGTCCCACGACCAGGAGGTCGTATCCGGTGTCGCGGAGCTCGCTCTCGGCGAGTGATCCGGCGGTGATGTCCTCCAAGCGGACCGGCTTACGGACCCAGTCGTTCTCCAGGTCCGTGAGCCAGCCCGGCCCGAGGAGGTGTACGTCGGCGCCTGCGGCCCGGGCGCCTACGGCGACCGCCCACAGCCATCGTTCGATCCCGCCGTACCCGGCGGGTGGAAAGGCGTAGCTACCAGGGAAGTCGCAGACGCCGACGAGCACGTTATGCCTCCGGTGTTCCGTCCGCCGAGATACGGCGGAAGCCGAGATACGGGAAAAGGGATTCGGGAAGGACGAGGGAGCCGTCCTGCTGCTGGCACTGTTCGAGGAGCGCGGCCAGGGTGCGGCCGATGGGCAGGCCGGAGCCGTTGAGGGTGGCGACGAGCTTGGGCTTGCCGTCCTCGCCTCGGGTGCGGATGTTCGCGCGGCGGGCTTGGAAGGTGCCGAAGTTCGAGATCGAGGAGATCTCGCGGTACGTGTTCTGGCTCGGGATCCAGACCTCGATGTCGTAGGTGAGCTGGGCGGAGAAGCCGGTGTCGCCTGCGGCCAGCTTGACGACGCGGTAGGCGAGGCCGAGCTCCTTCAGGCACGCCTCGGCGTGGCCGACCATCGTCTCCAGCGTGGCGTCCGCGTCCGCGGGGTCGACCATCTGGACGATCTCGACCTTGGCGAACTGGTGCTGGCGGATCAGGCCGCGGGTGTCACGACCGTACGAGCCCGCCTCGGAGCGGAAGCACGGCGTGTGGGCGGTGAGGGCCAGCGGCAGGTCGGCTGGCGGGATGATCTCGTCGGCGTAGAGGTTGGTCAGCGGTACCTCGGCCGTCGGGATGAGGAAGAGTTCACGGTCGGCTACGCCGGTCTTGAACAGGTCCTCCTCGAACTTCGGCAGCTGTCCGGTGCCGGTCATCGTCTTGCGGCTGACCAGGTACGGGACCGCGTGCTCGACGTACCCGTGCCGGCGGGTGTGGATGTCGAGGAAGAGCGTCGCCAGGGCGCGCTCAAGGGCCGCGCCCGCCCCGCGGGAGACGACGAACCGGGGGCCCGACAGCTTCGTCGCCCGCGCGAAGTCGAGCATGCCGGTGCTCTCGCCGAGGTCGACGTGGTCCTTCGGCTCGAAGGAGAAGGCCGGCGGGGTGCCGACGCGCCGGACCTCGACCGCGAACTCGTCGGAGTCGCCGTCCGGGGCCGCGTCGTCCGGCAGGTTCGGGATGGTCAGGAGCAGCTCGGTCAGCTCCTCCTGTACCTGCTCCTGCTCGGCGTCGATGTCCCGGATCTGGTCCTTCAGCTCGCGGGCGCGCTCCTTCAGCTTGGAGATGTCGCCGCCCTGCTTGGCCGTCTGCTGGACATCGCTCGCCACCCGCTTGGCCTCCGCCCGCAGCTCGTCGGCTGAGCGGATGCTCTGGTTGCGCCGGGACTGGAGGTCTTCCAGCCGGGACAGGTCCAGGGAGTAACCGCGACGAGCGAGCCGACGAACTGCTTCGGCACCCATTTCAATCAGGGCGCGGGCGTCATGCATGAGGAAGATCCTTTTTATCCAGCGAGTGGGATGGGGATACCGCATCGACGGTAGCAACCGCCGACCCCTCGCTGATCCGCAATATCGTCGAGTCACCATCGGTGGCTGATTCGTGGTGAACGCTCGTATCAAGATCGTCCAGCAGTGCTGTGATGAGGATGGGGAGCTCGTCATCGGGTATGGCGACCGGCTCGACGTACGGGGCCTCCGGGAAGAACAGCGGCATGGGGTCGTCTGGCGAGCGGTCCCAGTGCCAGAGCAGTACGGAGACGAGCAGACCGTGGCCGACGAGTACACGGGGACCGGGGTGCTCCAAGGCGGCGAGGACCCCGGAGAGCATCCTCCGGATGCCCTCGCGCTGGGATTCTGCGGCACCAGGTGGACGCTGCCCCGCACCGTGAGTGTCGAGCCAGACCGCGTATTCGAGGAACGGGCTGCCCTCGAATTCCCCGTAGTCGAGTTCGTTCAGCTGGCCATCGACAACCAACGTGGCCGCGGGAACGCCCATCAGAAGAGAAGTCGTCTGCTTGGCTCGCGGGAATTCGCTGGTCAGCCACGTGGACACGGAGTGTAAGGGGAGGATGGTCCAGGCACGGCTCAGTGACTGCCGGCCTTCCTCATTGAGGTGGATGTGCTTGGTCGGGTCGCCATTGACGAGGTACCGCTTGCTGTAGTTCGTCTGACCGTGGCGAACGATGTAGGTGGTCACGTTCCGCTCCGTGAAGTCGATGCCGAGAGGTCGGAGAGCACTCCCGCCATCTGCGGTGCTCTCGGGTCGTCGGTCTCCAGGTAGAAGAGGAGACCGTCGAGGGCGAGCAAGCGGCACCAGGGCGCGAGTACGGGGATGGGGATCCGGGAGATGCGTGAGGCAGTGGTCAGCCGCTCCCCGGTCTCGCGGGCAAGGTCGTAGTAGATGGTCCAGAACGCCCAGTCGAACGCCGGGTCACCCACCATGGGGAGCGGGTCGATCAGGCGCGGGTGCGCCAGCCAGTCGAAGGGCACGTTCTCCCGGTACAGGTCCGCGTGCAGGACCGTCACCCGGCTCGGGTCTTCCTCAAGGTCGGTGAGTTCCGGGAGGGTGGCGTCAACGAGAGGGCGCCAGGAGCCGGTGTCGAGCGCGTGCTCCCGTCGCCGGATCCGGGGGAGGACTTCCCCGTCGAGGTAGGTGGCGAGCCGGGGGAAGTCGTTCGGTCGGTTTCTGCGCCGCCCGAGGGTGTGGAGTCCCTGAAGGGCCGCGGCGACCATCGGCGTCTCCCGCGCCGGCCGATCCGCTCCCCCTGGCCGCCCCCCAACGAGTTCGAGGGCGGCCACAGCCAGATCGTCCGCAGCCTCCAGGACGTCTGCCGTGGGTCCACCGGCCCACAGGCGCAGAGCGTCCACCTCGTGGCGGTACCGGTCGGGGTCGACCCAGGCTTTGAGGAGCAGCGGACGCCCGTCGAGGTCGGTCGCCGTGGCGATCACCGAGGCGTGTCCAGCGTCGAAGTAGTCCCTGAGGGAGAGCTCCCAGCGTTCCGCAGCCCCCGCTAGCAGGCCCGGGGCTGCTTCGATCCATCCCTCGACTCCGTTGCCGTAGTGCGCGAGCAAGCGCCGCCGGCAGCCTGCGGGGATCTCTCCGAGCGTCCGCTTCAGCATCAGCTCAGCACGATCCCGTCGGAGACGAGCTCGTCCGTCAGGGCCGGGAACTCGGTGAGGATCTCCGCGACCAGGGCCTGCACCTTGTCGACCTCGGCGTCGGGAGCGGAAAGGCGGACGAGGATGCGCCAGGGCTCATCGAGCCGCTGCCCGGTGGTGCTCACGAGGTGCACCTCCGCGTGGCCCGCGGTCGCCTCGTGGAGCCGGGAGGCCAGCCGCTGCGCGGCGATGTTGTAGAGCTTGCCGACGTGGTAGACGGGGTTCTTGCCATTCGCCCCCTCCAGGTTCATCGGCCGCAGCGGCGTGATGAGACCGTTCACGCGGTTGCCTCGGCCGACGACGCCCTCGTCACCGGACTCGATGGAGCTGCCGGTGTACGTCAGGTACAGCTCGTCCTTCTCCGGCACGTCCCGGGCGTTCAGCCGGAAGCGGGTCTCCGCCCCGGACATCCGGAGGGCGGCGAGCCGCTGGCACTCGGCCAGAACGCTCTCCGCGTTGCGGACGTACTCCGCCCGGCTGGCGACATGGCGCGACTTCTGGGGGACGCACAGCACGACGTCCGCCCGCTCTCCGTCCCAGTAGCCCATGAGCTTGACGTCGGAGCCGCACCAGGCGTGGGCGAGGGTGAAGTCACTCTCGCCGGAGAAGTGGTCCACCAACTCGCGGACGAACGACTCGAACGGGTTCTCCGGCGCCCAGCCCGTCCCGAGGGACGTGTCATTGGACAGCCGCACCCTCCGCTCGCGGAGGTCGTCGATGGAGCGCGGGTTGAACCAGCGGGTGCGGTCCGGCACTCCGTCGCCGGTGAGAACGGCGCCTGGGCTGGAGTTGCTGGTGATGTTGAACGTGATGTCGATGTGGTTCAACACCTCGGGGAGCCGCTCGCCGAAGAATGCCCTCACCTCAGCCTCGATGATCTCCTTGACGGGGATCCGCTCCCCGCCACACATGGGCGCGGCCCGCCCGTTGACCAGGACGCGGACGGGGGACGTCATCCCGCCGGCGCCGTAGCGGACCTCGCTGGCCCCACCGAGGAGGGCGAGCTTGTCGAAGTTGTGGTGCAGGACGGCACCGAAGTGCTGGACGGTGTAGTGGCTGTAAGCGCGGGACAGCCGCTCGGCGAGGTGGTCTGCCAGGGTGTCCGGGTGGCCGAGGCCTTTGCGCTCCACGATGGTCGTCGCGTCCGGCGTGGCCCTGCCAGTCTCGATGACGAGGTGGCTGTTTCCGATGGTCGTGCTCGTACGAGGCATCACGAACTCCCAATCAGGATCGGAGAAGGGGTGAGCGCAGGCGTCAGAGCGCCTGGTCGAGCGAGAGAGCGGAGGTTCAGCGGGGAACGCCAGCGGCACGAAGGAACGAGACAACCCGAGCAAGCTCCGTGCATGCGGCTGCGGGATGCTCTTCGGTAGTGAGCCGGTCGACGTCGTGCGTGAAGATCAAGTCGAGGTCCGATGGCCGCCGCCGATCGAGCCAGAGAAGCAGGCGCCAGGCCAGCACTGGACCCTCCAGCGGCAGCTCTGACATGCGATCGACTGGGATGCGGCCAGGCAACGCGTCCTCGTAGATCAGATCGCGGACGAGGTGAAACACCACGTCCGCGTAGTCCACGACAGCCGGACCGCGTCCGCTGGCCTCCCAGTCCACGACATGCAGGCCCCCACCATCGACCAGCAGGTGCTCGGGTTTGAGATCTCCGTGGAGGTGGACGACTGGATGCGATTCGAGCGGCCGGAGGGCCCTCTCCATCGCCGCCCACCAGGGCTTGGTCCTGCAGCGCCCGGAGAGCTGGGCCAGGAGGAAGTAGTGCTGCGTCGCAGGGTCGCCTGGACCCGCCGTCCAGCCAGATCCGGGCGGGAGACCAGCAGCGGGCTGATGCAGCCGGCCAGCCACATCAAGAACGTGGCCGAGGTACTCCTCGATCGCCCTGTCCGTGCCGATCGAGCAAGGAGTCCCGGGCAGCATCCGGAACACGGTCCAGGAACCGGAACTGTCCTGGCCTGTGGCCAGGACGGCTGGTACCGAGAAGCCTCGAATCGCAGCGAGCCCGACCGTCTCGACCTCACGCAGGCGCCGACCCTCCGGGTCTATGCCGAGGTAGACCTTCATCAGCGCACTGCCGTCCACCGACCGCCGCGTCCTGGAGTACGGCTTGACGGTCGCCAACCCGAACGGACCGAGACGGTGTTCGGTCTCTAGCTCTGTCGCCTCAACGTTGAACCCCATCTCACCTCCGCCTTCCGTGTCCGCTTGAGTGGTACAGACGGAGGCGAGGTGGCCCCGCCGCCGTGCTTGCGCCAAGTAAGCCCGACTCCCCCCAGTTCGGCAGTGGACAGGGTTAACAAGGGGCTCCGTTAACTGTTAACTCCCCACGCCAGAGGCCCCTTTGGCCGCATGATGAGAAGGGGCGGACCGCGAGGTGTTTCGGGGGAGCGATGAAGTCCAGGAGCAGGCTCCAAGAGGTAAGGCAGAGCCGCGGATGGAGACAGGGCGACCTCATTGACGCCTTGGTCGGCGCCGCTGAGCGCCTCGGCGTCGAATCGCCCTCAGCGGCCAGCTGGAAGACGCTCATCTCCATGTACGAGAACGGCCGGCGCCCGGTGAGCGCGGATCACCAGCAGCTCTTCCGTGAGGCGTACCAGGCAACGGACCGGGAGCTCGGCTTCCCGGAGTCCGAGTTGCTCTTGGGCGGCCAGACACCGCACCCGACCGGTTCCTTCCTGCGGACCAAGTTCCCCGTGCCTGTCAGCCCCGAGATGTTGCGGTACCTGACGTCCCTCCTCGACCAACACGCGCAGGCCGAGCCGCTTGTCGGCCCGCAATTCCTGATGGCCCCTGTCCAGAGCCAGATGCCCCTCATCGAGCAGATGTGCCGAGATGTGTACGGCCCCTTACGCGAAGACGTGCTGCGCATCGGCGCGAGATACACAGAGTTCCTGGGCTGGCTGCATCAGGACACAGGCCGCGCGGACGAGGCCATGCGGTGGACCGGCCTGGCGATGGAGTACGCCCAAGAGCTGGGTGACCCGATGCTGATCGCGTACCTGTTCCAGCGCCGCAGCAACATCGCCACCGAGGCAGGACACGCAGGCCACGGTGCGGGGCTCGCCGGCGCCGCCCTCCGGTACGCCGCTGAACTCTCACCCCGGGTCCACGCCGTCGTGCTGCGCCAACTCGCGAACAGCAAGGCCAGCCTCGGAGAGCATGCCGAGACCGCTCGCGCCATCGACCAGGCCCTTGTCGCTGCCGACAGAGGCGATGACGCAGACCCCATGGCTGGGTACTGCTCGGTGGCGTACATCGAGATGGAGGGTGCGAACTGCAACGTGCGCCTGGAGCGGCCCACCCAAGCAGTGGAGACCTACCGGGAGAGCCTGAGCCACTGGCCGGCGGTGCAGGAGCGTGACCGCGGCTTATGCCTCGCCAGGCTCGCTACGGCGAACGCCATCCTCGAGGACGTTGAAGGCGCCCACCAGGCTGCTGAGCAAGCCCTCGGGATCGCCCAACGAACAGGCTCGGCACGCATCCTCAACGAGCTGTACCGACTTCAGACCCGTCTTGCGCGTTGGCACAAGCTGGTGGAAGTTTCAGAATTGAACAGGGAGCTGGACACCATGAAGAGGGTCGCTCCCTAGCCGACTTGAGGGAGTGCTGTGAACCTGCTGCCGACCGCCACGAGCACAGACGTCCAAGAGCAGCAGCCTCGTGTCGCCGTTCTCCCAATCGGATCCTTCGAGCAGCACGGCCGCTACCTACCGCTCATCACGGACACGGCTATCGCGTGCATCATCAGTCAGGAGATCGCCAACGCCTACCCCGTGCACCTGCTTCCCCCGATCACCATGTCGTGCAGTCACGAGCACGCATCGTTCCCAGGCACCGTCAGCATCAGCGCCAAGACTCTGTTCGCCGTGGTCGACGACATCCGGGCCTCCCTCGCACGATCTGGCATAACCAAGCTGGTGATCGTGAACGGGCACGGGGGGAACTACGTCCTGTCGAATATCGCTCAGGAGGCCAACGTCGACGGCCCCGCTGTGTCCCTCTTCCCGCTCGGATCGGACTGGGACCGCGCGCGGGACTACGGAGGACTGACCTCGGACCGGCACGGCGACATGCACGCCGGCGAGATCGAGACCTCCATCCTCCTGCACGCCGCCCCAGAGCTGGTGCGGGAGGGCTACACCGACGCGGACCACGATGGCGGCTCCCGCACCTTCCTCCTCGCGCAGGGGATGAGCGCGTACACGGATTCCGGAGTGATCGGCTATCCGTCCTACGCCACCGAGGGGAAGGGGAAGGCCGTACTGGAAAGCCTGACGGCGAGTTTTGCCGCTCACCTCGACGCTCTTGGCGAGCAGAGGTAAGAACCTTGCGGACGTTGTTGCGTCCACGGCGTCTGGTCAGAGCGCATTGCGACCGAGGACCTTCATCACTGCGTGACGGCTGGGTCGCCATGACGATGGTTGGGGTGCGAAGCCGGGTGCCCCGCACCCCAACCGACTACTCGTCCTCGAAGCCGTACTGCTCGAACTTCAGAGTCCGGGCGTTTTCACTGACGGTGCGGACCTTCTCGTCGGGGTACCCGTTCTCACAGTGAGCCTCGATCTCCAGCCGGATCTTGACCTCGGCTCCTGCTACGGACCGGAGGTGCGGAAGGATCTCTTCGACAAACCTGGCGAAGTCACGACCGCTGCGCTCGGCGTCCACGGGGTACGAGCCGAAGAACCTGACGTTACGGATCAGCTCGGCCTCAGGTGCGCTTGGGGCGCTGTCATCGAGGGGCTGGGCCGCAGGCACGTCAGCATCGACATCCGCGGTCTGGTCAACTTGGAATTGGGCTGCGGCAGCACTAGCAGCGGCATCTCTGCGCGCGGCTGCTGCCTTTGCTGCCTCTTCCTGTTCCCTCTGGCGCTGCTCGTTCGCACGCTCCGGTTGGACGAGGAGCGTTGCATCGGTCGGGTGGCCGAAGGAGTCCTGCATGGGCAGGGAGAGCCCGGTGTAGGTCCCGGTGGCGTCGTCATAGCCCTCTGCGAGGGCGAAACCCTCTGCCTCCCACGTGATGCCTTCGGACAGCACAGAGAGCACAGCTTGTTCCAAGACGGACCGGTCCCTGAGCCGCATCAGATAGGGATGCTTGCGGTAGAACCCCCAGAGGGCACCAAGGGAGACGTGTCCGGTGTCCCAGACTGAGCTCAGGTGAGTGTCCAAGTCCCGGCGAAGGTTGCGGGTACCGAACTCAGTGGCGAGGACCCCTTCACTGGTCAGCACCCTTGAGGCCCTTACGGCAAGCCGGTCCTCGCTTCCTTCGCAACGGAATGGCCTGAGCACGTACTCGCGGTCGCCGCGCAACTGCTCGGGCACGATCAGCCAGGTGTACGTTCCTGAAATTCTCAGGTTCACGGTCTCGTCGGCCTGCACACAACGACTCTCGGCGAGGCTTGCCTGCTGGGCAGTGAGGTTGAGCCCCGCCTCGCCTCGGCCGGCGTACGCGTCCTTCCACGCCAAGTAGTCGCGGACAGCGTCCTCGAGCTCCAGAAGTCGACGCTCATCAGGGGCGAGAAAAGCCAGCTGGTTCACGTTGATGCGCTGGGCGGAACCGCGCTGCTTGAGGCACTTGGCTACGAATTCGAGAGCCTTGGTGTCCTTCTGAGACTTGATGTGGACGAACTTGGGGTGGAGCAGAACCAGACGGGCCTCTTCAAAGTCGGGTACACCATCGGTGCCTTCGGGTGCGGGATGTACTCGTGCGAAATGGCCTGTCGATTTCAGCGGGTTCCGGCGCAGCCGTTCCGCGATCTCCGCCCACACTTCCTCAGGGCGCTCCCGAAGTGCCTCGGCACGGTCTTGGACGTACCGAGCAATGGATGCCTGGGTGCTGTAGTAGTAGCGGCCGCTCTCCGGGTAGAAGAAGGTAGTGCGCTGACCAAGGAGATCCAGAGCGGAACCGAAGTTTCCGATGGTGTCTCCGGGAATGGCCACACCCAGCCAGACGTATTGGCGGTCGATGCCCTTGTGGTCGCTGTTGAGGGTGGGCGCAGATCCGAAGAACACAGTACGAGCGAGTCGGCGCGTGAGACGCCGCTGGCCGAACGTGGTGCGTTCGTCATCAATGCGGACCGGGATGGAGCCTTCGCCATCCACGTCTGTGGAGATGATGACCTTCCACTCGTCATCGAGGTACTGGTTGAGTTCACTGACGACCTTAGGGTCCTGCAATGGGATCGAGCCAGGCATGATGAGCGGGCTCGGGTCATTCGCTTCCCAGAGCGCATGGACGATGGTGCTCATCATGCGCAGCACGCCACGGGTGCGCTGGAACCGCTCCAGCGTTGACCAGTCCTTGTAAAGGCGGTCGAAGAGCTCAGGGTGTATCGGGTAAGCCGCCTTGATCCGGTCCTCGTAAGCACCTTCGGAGCACTCACGCGGGAATTCACCGTGCTTGGATCGATAGAACTCGACGAACTGACGTGCTACCGCACCGATTTCAGCCTTTCCCTCGGCGTCGGTCTCCTCGAAGAGTCGTCGGCGAACGATTTCGAAGGACTCTTGAGGTGTTGCTGCTTGCCACGGGTATGCGACACGTCGGACGATGTTCTGCAGACGCTTGAGCGCCGCCTTTCCGTGCAGGCCACCAATCTCGAGGTCACTGGCGCCGGTGGACTCTGCGTCGCTGCCGTCGGCCTTGTCAGATGCGGGGATGGATACGACAAGCAGGGCGCCCGGCACCGCCTTGACCGCTTCGGTGAGGGTCTGGGCAAATGTGAACTGACTGTCGAAGGTGCCGGCGACGAGGTTGTCGCTACCGTAGAGCTCACGCGCGTAGGCAACCCACTCATCAATGAGGATGAGACAGGGACTGTGCTCGGCGATCAGATGCTGGAGCGCCCGCCCAGGGCTTTTGCCAGCCTCGTCACTTTCTGCGATCTTGTCGTACGCTGCCCGGCCACCAAGCTGCCAGGCGAGCTCACCCCACATGGTGTTGACGTGGGTCCCATCGTTCTTCACCTCGCCCTCCGCAGCACTGAGCCGGTTCCCGACGAGTGTGACGCGCTTGATCTCGTCGACGGCGTCCCAGTCGACGTCAGTCCCTGCGATGAGGTCGTGCAAATCCTGGGGGAAATCGGCCAGAGGTGTGCGTGATGCCAAGTGGTACAGGGCCAGCATCGAGTGGGTCTTGCCCCCACCGAAGTTGGTCTGGAGGTTGATAACGGGATCGGCGGTTGTGTCGCCGGCCAACCGTCGGGCTGCGAGTGTGAGCAGGTTCTGAAGGCCGGCAGTGAGGTACGTCCGCTCGAAGAAGCGGACAGGGTGCACGTATTCCTCACCGCCCTCGTTGCGGGATACTCCGTCAAGGTCGGCTGCGAACTCCGCGGAGGCGTATCGGCCTGCTGCCACATCACGATGCGGTCGGATGATCTCGCGCCAGGGCTTGATGGTCTGTCCCCTGCCGATCAGGCCGGGAACGCCCACCGCTGCGCGGACGGACTCCTTAACTGCCTCGCGAGTCTCCGAGTCGTACATCACTCGCAGGAGGTTCTGCTTCTCCTTGCGCGCAGATGTGGCCAGCTGGGGGTCCCCAACGGCCGTCAGAAGACGCTCGATCAGGTCCAGCACATGGGATGCATCCTCAGGGCTGTATCGCTCGTTCTGAGCCCACCTATTGTGGTGGTCCAGGAGAAGAGAGGCAATCGACTGCTCCGCGCGGGACAGCTTATCGCTGAATCCGGCTTGCCACCCTTCGGTGATTGCCATGAGCAGTACAGCCGCATCCGACTTAGAGTAGACCCGGTTCGATCCAAGCTCTTGGACATCGCGGGCTTCGAGGGCTTTAATCCAGTCGCCCCCATGCGGTGTAGAAGCAGTCATGATTTTGTCAACGAAGGGCTCTAGGCCCTCTGCCAACAATTCAAAACCGTTGCCGACCCGCTCGCGGTTGCTCGTCGCCATCGCTTTCCTTGTCCCCGTACTCTCGTAGCTACTTCATTTATCTCTGTCGCACTTATCGCCGGGCAGGTCGGCGACTAGTCAGCTGACTATTGATCGCTACTCGTCAAAGGTGAAACCCTCTTGAACTGGCTTTTGCGTCGCGATGGCCTGCTTTCGAGCAGTCGTTGTCAAGTCAGACCAGGACTGGCCGAGGCCGTTGAACAAGATTGCGTCCTGAGTGAGGCTTCGCTTCTCGCAGATAGAGAAGAGTAGATACGCGAGTTCTTGTGCCGCGTCCATATCTACGCGAGTGCGAGCCGCAGCCATGAGGCGTGCAGCCGCCTCGCCTCCCTCCTCGTCGAGAGCCTTGGCGAGGTAGAGGACGACTTCCCACAGGCTAATGCGGTCGTCGGTCTCGGGGTGCCAATCAGAAGGCAGGTCGGAGAAAGGAATGAGGCGAGCCTTGCCGGCTACAGCGCGAAACGCGCCTCCTCGTTGCACGCGTTCTACAGACGTGTTACGCCCGCGCGCCATGTTGTCGGCATCTCCGAATTCTCCTTCGCTCCATCCGAAGTGCTTGAACCATTGCACGCAGAATCGAGTATCAGCGTCGAAGTCGCCTTCTTGTTCGGATAGGACCTCGTCGAGAATCTGGTTGATCAAAATCAGTGCAGTCCGAACGGTCATCGGCTTACCGTCAGCCTCTAGGACTTGCTTATGGCGAGAGAAGACCGCCATTCCGGGGCCAATAGCAGCTTGGGCGAGGTCGACCGGGGCGATTGCGCCCTGTTGCAGTTCATTCAGCTTTACCGGCATCTCATCCTTGAGGGCGGCAAGGAAAGTTCGGCGACTGATTGATTCCGCAGTTTCTGGGCGTGGGCGGCATGCGAGAACAATCGAAGAGGCGAGTGCGTTGCTCGCGTTGTGACGTGTCCTACCAGTCCGTTCCGTGCGCATGGGCCACGTTCCGGTCACAGCCCACCCTGACCTTAGAAGACCGGCGAGCAGAGTCTCCCAGCCTGTAGAAGCTTCACCCAGGTCGTCGGTTTCAGATTGCTTAAAGGCATAGAAAACCGAAATGGGTGCATCCGGATAGGCGTCATTTCGGATGTTGGAGAAGATTCGCTCAAAACCAGATTCAAAGAATTTTTCGGCTTCAGCCTTGCCGTTGTGCCGGAACGGGTCTGCAACCAGTTCCTCGCGCTTCGGAGTCAGCATTGTTCCGAGGGCTGCGGGCATCGTCTTGCCGAGCATTGAGCGGAGCCACACATAGAAGAAATCGGAAAGATCCGCGTATCCGACGTTGTCGTAGTAGGGGGGGTCGGTTGACACGAGGACCTTAGAAAACTCGCGTGTGGAAGCGTCACGCTGGGTTACGGACGCGACTCCCTTTGCCGGAAGCCGTTCGAGCGGCTTGCAGACTGCAGGAATCATGATTTCTAGCGTCCCCGATGAAGGGCCGAAAACATTTCCCTCGGCGAAGTCCCAGGTCATTTGGATTGCCTGCCGAGAAAATGCTCCTCGAAGGATTTCCATCTGTGGGTTGCTTGCCCAGGTGGTGATGGTTGAGGAGTAATCGGAGGTGCGACTTACCGCGAAGGCAAGATAGGTAGCTACTGCGTCGGCATATGCTTCTGCTCCGATGCCACCGGATTCCAGGCCATCCCCAGAAGGGATGCCGGCGGCAATTGCATCCTTGAAGACGTGAGTGCGGGCTTCATGAACCAAGCCGCTGAATGTTGAAAGTGCCACGAGCTGCCTATGCGTGAAGAGGTCGGCGTGGTGCCTCATCCCGTAGCCTTGAACTCGAAATCCCAAGGCGGCTTCTGGGAGCTCTGTCTCAGGGATGTCATCGGGGCGGGCAACCAGTGCTGCCTGCTCATGCTCTTCGGTGGGGGCGAGGTAGATGCGGCGGCGCTTCCCCTCTGCCACGGTGGCCATTAGCTGCTGACCCATACGGCCAGTTTTACCCTGCTCGCGTACGTAAGCCAGTGGCACGGCATCACCGCATCCCACGCACACAGCCCCTGTGCGCTGCACCGTCCCGTCGTCTCCCCTCTTCGGGGCTTGTTTGACGTCATGTCCGATTTCAAAGGTTACGCGGTCGGACTCGACCCTTGGGACGATAAAAGCCTCTTTACCCTTCTTCTTTCCCAGCCACCAAGACTTGACCAGTGGCATCTGAATTCCACAGGCGGGGTTCGGGCAGCGAACGGTCCTAGCCCAAATCCAAGCGATAACGTTGGCTTTGCTGCCGTCTTCGAGCTTTGCCTTCGGGTATAGGTGGCCAATCCGCTTTTCGGCCTCGTCGCGCATCCACTTCCCGTAGCGTCGGACGTCCTCAGCTAGACCAGAAGCCTTGGGCCATGTGTCAGCTACATGCTCTTCAGCTGCTCCGGGAAACACCGGGGGCTGGCCGGCCCACATCGATGGAATCTCGATCAACGCCTTGTTGATCAAAATCGGCACAGGGTTCAGGTCCGACGCGTGTGCCTCCAGACCAAGCCGCTGCGCCTCGAGCGGGATGGAGCCTCCACCTGCGAATGGATCGAGGATCGGCGGAGGGTTCCCATCCGTAGACTTCAGAATCTCCTCATGCGCCTCGCGCAGGAGTGCATCGTCGGTCGTGTTTTCCCAGACCACAAGGCGTTCGATCAGCTGGAAGAGTCGCTGTCGCTCAGCGTTGACTGCCGCCTCAGTCGGAAATTTGTCCGGGTGGGAAGACGGATCGTCGACGAGCTGGGCGAAGAGAACGGCACGACATGCGGCCAGGGGGCGACGGGCCCACCAGAGGTGGAGAGTGGACGGGTGGCCGTGCCGGATGGACTTTTCACGCGCGGATTCGCGGTTGATGGCTTCCAGCGGCAGCGCAACTTCGATTAGCTTCCGCTTGGGCACAGTCGTCATCAGGGACGCTCTTCTCTCCAGGCCGGGGGGACGCAGGGATTTCCGTTCGGCAGAACGTCAGCCCAGTCGTCCAGTATGGCCCGAACTGTGGACGAGAGTCACTGGATCATGCAGTCCTGCTGGCATCTGACGGGCCCCTCAGTGAGGTGGGTCACCCTGATCCCACATGCGTTTCCAGTGGAAGACGAACTTGGTCACGTTGAAGTCATCTGTACTTGTGCCGCTGAAGGGGCTAGTCAGATACCGGACCTCGTCTTGCTCCGGCCCATGGGGAGAGACGGACACGAGTGCCAGACGGTAGCGATCACCTACGTTCTTGGCGTGCAGCACTTCGTTGCGGGTGACTGTGAAGTCCGCGGAGCCTGCAACACGGCCCTTGACCTCAAGGTGAAGGAGGTCCGCTCTGTCTGCTGTCCACGAGCGCAGGTCGAAGCCCTTGTTGTTCGGCGGCATCTCTTCCGGGCTGCGGCCAAGGCCGCGCTCGGCCTGGATCACCGCTGAGACGGCCCGACGCTCCACAGCAGCGGTATCGCGTACGGTCTCGCTGGCCTCCTCCGTCTCGTGGGTCCTCCCCAGCAAAAGGTTGATCAATCCCTGCGGCAGCACCAGTGCCCCGCCAGCCACACGAGGCGGACGAGGCAGAAGCCGTTCATCGAGGTCCAGCTCACGCAATCGCCGCTCCAGGCGTGCCTCCAGATCGCCTGCACGCCGACGTGCCGTCTCGGGGCGCAGCTTCAGTTTGCGACCCTGATCTTGTGCGTCAAGGAGCTCGAGCTGACGGGCGTACCAAAAGTCGATCTCCTGGCTGAGTCGCTCCTGCACCTGTTCGCGGGTCCGCCTCACCTCGGGCACGATTCGATCTCGCACGGAGCGAAGGTGCTCGTGCACCGCGTGATCAGCAGCCCAGGCCACTGCTGTCTGTTCGATGCCGCTCGCTAGCCAGGGCTGAGCGGCGAGCCTGGCAGTTTCCTGCGTCACGACCTCGGATTCGTCAGCTGCCGGCGGGTCGTAGTCGAGGTAGGGAGCAGGGCCGGCGGGGATCGCTTGGCCGTCAGAGGTGAGCTCCACGAAGTCAAACCGCTTGCTGATCACCTTCGGCTGAGGATGTCCATTGGTGATCTCCTGTGTAAGGGCTACAAGCAGCCGGGGTTCCTGGCCCGAGTCTGCGCGGTCGATGAGGACGCTTCCGGCCTTGAGGACACTCGCATGACGTTCGACCGTGGCGTCGACCACCGCGTCCATCAGAGGGTGGCCCGGGGCAAGCAGAGCAGCCCCAGCCCGGCCCTGCATCCGGATCATGTTCCGGTCGAATGTGACTCGGTCGTACCGGCGCAGCACCGGGGCCGCGAGGGCATGCTGCGGGGAGCGATTCACGAGCACGGCTGGGACATTGGTGATTTCGAAGCGGCCGGCTTCGCGCTTTGTCAGGCGTCCACCGAGTGCGCTGAACGCGGCGCGGAAGAATGCCTCGACATAGTGCGGCTGTAGCCTCCTTGCACGCGCCTCTTCTAGACGGAGACGCGTCTCGACTACCTCTGACTCGCTGAGTAGATCACTGTGCAGGGCTCGCTCAGCGAGCAGCTCATCGAGGCCCTCGCCGACAGTGTGATCAATGACCTGATCCAGACGGGCGCGCACATCAGGTTGGTCGCCGTACCGGATGGCTTCCATAAGCAGTCTGTGCAGGGGCTGCTCCTCGAACGCTTCACCGAGGACATCGAAGATCTGGCCACGGTAGGCGAGGCGCTGTTGCTCGATCTTGTCGAGGAGGCGATGGAAAACGGCACCTTCGCGGGTGTCCGTGGCAACGAGGTTCCACAGGTGGCAGACCTCGGTCTGGCCGATGCGGTGAATTCGGCCAAACCGCTGCTCGAGACGGTTGGGGTTCCACGGCAGGTCGTAGTTGACCATGAGGTGGGCCCGCTGCAGGTTGAGGCCTTCGCCGGCGGCATCGGTGGCGACGAGTACCCGCACATCACGTTGCTGTGTGAATAGCTCCTGAACTCGGCGACGCTCGTCGCGTCGTACGCCTCCGTGGATCGTCTGAACTGCTTCGTTCTGTCCGAGGAGGCTGCGGATACGCTCGACGAGGTAGTTGAGAGTGTCGCGGTGTTCCGTGAAGATAATGATCTTGCGGGGATTGCCGAACTGGTCGCAGATCTCGTCGTCATCCTGCAGCAGTGAGCGCAGCTCGGTCCACTTGCGGTCTGTGCCTGACAGCCGGACATGGGCGGCCAGCTGGATCAAGTTCCCGAGCTGCTCGATTTCCAAGGACAGTTCCGCAGCGGTACGGGCAGCGGTTGCTGCGTCGAGGACCTCTTCCTCCAGTGTCTCTCGCTCGGTGCTGTTCAGGTCGTCGAGACGGACCTGCCAGTCATCATCGCCATTGATGAGATTGAAGCGGCGTCCGATCTGCGACTCATCGTTCTCGGGGTTACCGGTTGTAGCCGTAAGCATCTCCCGATGTCGCCGGACCAGGCGTTCCCGGCGCCGCTCGAGTGAGCGCAAGATCGCCTCGGGGCTGGAAGCGAGACGGCGCTGAAGGACAGTGAGCGCGAAGCCGACCGTGTTACCCCGGCGCCCGTCCCCCGCGGCGCGCAGCCTGTCAGCCCGGTTCATCTCCTTGCGGACGTACTCGGTGACGGCCTCGTACAACTCGTGCTCGGCTGGGGACAACTCGTACGGCACGGTGTACGCCCGTCGCTCAGGAAAGAGCGGCTTGCCCTCGAAGGTGAGGAGATCCTCCTTGACCATACGACGCATGAGCCCGCTGGCATCGACTGTGTGGACTCCCTCGCGGTACTTGCCCTCAAACCGGTCGCTGTCGAGTAGGGCGAGGAACAGCTGAAAATCGTCCTCCTTGCCAGCATGTGGGGTGGCCGTCATGAGGAGGAAGTGACGGGCGATTCTGCCGAGCAGCTGCCCTAGCTGATAGCGGCGCGTTGTCTTGAGTTCGTTGCCGAACCAGTGGGCCGACATGCGGTGGGCCTCGTCCACCACTACGAGGTCCCAGTCTGTGTGCCGAAGCTGCTCCAGGAGCTCGTCCGAGCGGGAAAGCTGGTCCATGCGGGCAATGAGCCGCGGGTGATTCTCGAACACACTGCTGTCGGGGGTGGAGTCGACCAGAGAACGCGTGAGGAGCTCGAAGCGGAGCCCGAACTTCTCCAGTAGCTCGTCTTGCCACTGCTCAACGAGGGATCCTGGGGCGACGATGAGGCAACGCTCCAGGTCGCCGCGGAGGAGTAGTTCCTTCACGTACAGCCCCGCCATAATTGTCTTGCCGGCGCCCGGGTCGTCTGCCAGTAGGAAGCGAAGGGGTGTGCGGGGGAGGAGCTCGCCGTAGACGGCCCGGATCTGATGCGGCAGCGCCTCAAGATCTGAAGTGCTGACGGCAAGCATCGGGTCGAAGAGTCCTGCCATGCGAAGGCGCAGAGCCTCGGCGGCCAAGCGGAAGGCAGCAGGGTCGCCGGCAAAGCCGATGCGGGCGGTCGGCTCGTGCAGCTTGAGGTTCGCTTCGTGGTCCCGGTAAAGGAAGACACTACCGAAGGCGCCAGAACCGTCCCTGTAAACGACCTCCATCGCGCTGCTGCCACGCCAGTCGGCACGGATGACCGTCACCGGGTCTGCAGCTGTGAGACCGCTGACTTGTACACCTGGAGTCAGCTCTTCCAGGCGCACTCCGGCGCTGGGGACGCGGCGGGCGCCGAGATGAGGCTTATTGCCTTCTTCTTCGATGCCCATGCTGTCTCCCTGCGGCGCTCTGCTTGATCGACTGTAGCCATGGTGCTGATCAAGCACCGGGGAACTGTGGTTTCCGGACAGGGCCGACCGCGGTCACTCTCGAACCTCCTCGATGGTCAGGTTCTGGACCCGCACTAGGTTCCACCGGTTCCCGGTGCGTTCAAGATCGCCTTGCAGTACGAGCTCCTGACGGTTGAGGTGAGCTTCTCCCGCACGGCGGTAGTCCTCAGCCCCCAGTTCGACGTACACCCTCATAGCCCGGCTCGTCAGTTCGTCTTCAGGACGACCGAGGAGAATTACAGTTCCGGGCGCCGTCGTTGGCTCACGTTCGAGCTTGGTGATGAAGCCACGAATGGACACGCCCTGTCGCCCGAAGCGTTCACGAAGATATTCGGCGCCATAGCGCAAGTACTCAATGGTCTCGCGCTCGAACGCCAAAATTCGACCAGGTTGCTCTACGGGGAGATCATTCGCCCACAGCGCATGCAACTCGAACGGCAGCTTTCCATGCGAAGAAAGATCGGAAAGTGCCTCGCACACGTTGGCCGAGAGTCCGCGCTGTGTTTCTTCTTCAAACAATGCTAGGTCGCCCGAATTTTGGGTGGCGTAGAGGGCGGCTGCATGCGCCGAAGCGGCCCCTTCGAAGAACGCCGCGGATACCCTTCGAGCTAGCGGAAGGCCGCCAAATCTGCCCTCGCTACCCAGTGTCAGTTGTTCGGGAATGGGTGATGTCAATGGCACTTCTGCAGTCAGGATGTAGCTTCCAGGCTGCGTGAGCCCGAGCAGCACACGACGACTGATGAAGTCATAAACCAAGTTGGACTTTCGTGCAGGCTCTACTGGACGTGGCTGCTGATTCTCCAGCCAGCTAGTCGCGCGGTAGGCGGCGCTGACGAAAAGATCTCGAAGGCCGTTGACCGCCCTACTTCCTTCGGCCAGCCAGACGGTCCCGGGGGCAGCGCCTTCCGGCAGCAGACGCACTTGATGCACGTCTGTCTGTGCCAGTCCCACGCCACGCAGAATGACGAAGGGCTCTCGGTCTTCGACGATAGAGAGAGTGTTGAAGAGGACTTGGAGTTGTTGGGCGTAGTCCACAAGCCGTGTGTCTGTAGGAAGCAGAACCTCGATCCGCCCTTCGGGTAGATCGAGTCCCCAGACCTCGGCTCGCGGTTCCTCTTCGGTTAGTCCCCAGCCTTGAGCAGTGAGGTAGCGGCGAATCATCTCCGGGCTAAGGGCCTCGAGTGCCTGACGGGGCAGTTGTTTGTGCTTCATCGGATCGGCACCCCCCTTCCCTGCCTCCGAAGCTCGTCCGCGACATCGAACATCTTGAGGAGGCCATCCCCCGTGAGCAGGTTCTCACGAGGCACTGACACCGTAACCTCGGTGTCGTCGTGGAGTTCACGTCGAAGAGGCTGGCCGTGGAGGCACGTCCAATACGCAGCCCGGTGGAGTGTCAGCTGCTCTTCTGAGACGTTCATCCAGTCATCCGCCTCTGCTGGGACGACTACGACCACCAGGAAGATCGGCAGGGAGAAATTTTCTGCTGACTGTGCCAGATGGTTGTAATACTTGCTCTTCAGGCCGTACTTGACTTCGCTGGGGGTCACCCGAACCTTGCGGGTGCTCTTGACCTGGACCTCGATCTTGGGGTTCGACAAGCTGCCACGGGGACCCGGATGGCCGATCTGGAGATCGACCATGTAGTCATCCTCAAAGAACTTCTGAGCTGTCAGTCCCGCGGCGGTGGTGATCGCATGGACGAAGATCTCGCCGTAACGGCCTTGTCGGACATCCCGATTCAGTGCCATCCAGCGCCCAGTCCCGTCCCTTAGTCACCGCGCCAGATGCGCATCCCAGCGGAGGGGAGCCACCCCTGGCCGCGGGTGATCACTCTGGGAGCGCACCCTGACGCAGATCGTAGCGATCAAGTGTCACGCTTTGAAGGGGAGTATGTAGACACAGGCTGCCGGCGCTCCTCCCCGTCCCATGCGGAGCTCGGCCAGCTGGCCGCGTGACACCCAGCAGGTACTCGTGTGCAGTAGTCGACTAAGGCCATCTGTGCAGGTCAGCGGCGCCGAATTGCGGGAGCGTTGCGGGAGCGGATGCCCTTGGATCGGCCCCTCGCGGACTCCATGAGGCTGCTCCAGCTGGACGAGGGATAGCCTCTGACCTGCACAGGAGTCCGCGAGCGAGACCAAGATCATTCGAGCTGGACGAGACCCTTTCGACTTTTAATCCGTTGGTTGTCGGTTCGAGTCCGACATGGCCTACCGCTCGCAGACAGGGGGGCAACCCACCTGACCTGCTACTCAGCGCCTCACCCGGCTTCGGCCGGGTGGGGCGCTCAGTCGTTTCCGGGCCCGGGTGCGGAGGTAGCTCAGAGCCAGCCTCTGTGGGCGGCCTTGATACCGGCTTCGAAGCGGCTACTGGCGTCCAGGCGTTCCATGAGCGAGGACATGTGACGTCCGACGGTGCGCGAGGAGGTTCCCAGGCGCTGGCCCACCGCTTCGTCGGTGAGGCCGGTGCTGAGCAGGCGAAGGATTTCGCGTTCTGTGGTGGTGATGCTGGTCCGGGGGTCCTCGGGGCGAGCGGCGCCGAGCGGGACGGCGGTGTTCCAGGCCTGTTCGAAGAAGTCGAGCAGTGCGGCGAGAATGCCCGGTTCGGTGACGTGGAGGGCGCCCTGGCGCGTGTCGGCGGGGTCGATGGGAACCAGGGCCTGGGTGCGGTCGACGACGACCATGCGCTGGGGGATCGTGGGGGCGGTGCGGACCTCGCTGCCCTGGCTGAGCAGCCAGTGCGCGTAGGTGGTGATGTGCGGCTGGTTGCGGGTGGTGTCCTGGTAGAGGGTGCGCATCGTGATGCCGCGGCCGAGGGCTGCGGCATCGGCGGGCCGGCTGGCCGCCAGGTCCTCGGGGCGCTGGATGCCGGGCTGGCTGCTGAGGACCTCTGTGGTGGCGTCGCGGCCCATCAGTTCCAGGCGGTTGTGGATGGCGTCCATGCCCTGCAGGCGTTCGCCGTGGTGCGCGCGGTGCTCGGCGCGTTCGGCGACCATGCGGGTCACGGAAGCGCGTGAGGCGGCGAGCCGGGCCTGGCGGGCGGCGAGTTCGGCCTCCTGCACGGCGAGGATGTCGGCGAGGCCGATCTCGGGGCTCACCGCGCGCATGTGGCCGGCGCGCTCGGCGGAGGCCCGTACGAGCGTGAGCCGGGCCAGCTCGTCGAGGTGCTCGTGCACCTGGGTGGGTGTCAGGGCGCAGTGCGCGGCGATGTCGTCCAGGTCGTAGCCGGGATGATCCAGCATCACCTGGTACACCATCACGGCGGCATTGGTCAGTCCCAGAACTTCGAGCATCGGATCCCCCCAGATCACAGGCCGGCCGTATCCCGCCGGGCCGTCGATCCCTATCCAAACAGCGCCGTGCCATCTTGATCAACACCGACCCGGCTCCGGGCCGTCCGACCTGACATGAGCATGACTGGACGTCCGGATCCCGACAGGCCGGTAGGCGACACCCTCAAGGCCTTCCGGCCGTGTCGGCGAACGGCGAAGCTATTGATCGCCGCCAGGGAAACACCCCGGTCCGGCAGCCGGACGAAGCGTCAACCGCGGGACGCCCGACCGGTGCAGGAAGCCACCCAGCCAGCAGCTAAGGAATCCCGTCGTGATCCGCACTCGTATCGCCCAGGCCGTCGCGGTCGTCACCCTCTCCCTGACCGGGGTCATCCTCGTGAGCGGCGGCGCCGCCGCCACCACCGGGACGGCGCCCGCCCCGGCCACCGCCCAGATCTCCGACAGCCTCGGCTGGGGCTGACCGGTTCGCTGTGGAGATCGTCTACGCCAGCCTGACTCGGAGGCGGCCCGGCGAGGCCTCGCACGGGAGTGAGGCGGCCGAGGTCGTGGACGCGCTCTGGGCCCACGCACTGCCAGGCGACGGACTCCAGCACGCCAGTGCACGCCCCGAAGCCGACCGGATCGACCTCTTGCTCTACCTCATGACCCTGGACGCGCCCACCGCGCCCGCCCCGCTGCGCCGCGCACACGGCCTCATCACGCGCAGCCAGCAGAACTCGCTCGAACTCCGCCGGCGCTATCTGCCCCCGGCCCCGCACCCGCAGAACGCGGACCCCGCCCGCCCGTAACCGGCAGCGTCCGCCGCACCCGCAGCACCTGCCGTACCCGCAGCACCTGCCGCCGGACGCCGACCGGCCGCCCGTGACCGGCTGTTCCTGCAGGACAGCCGTCCCGGCGGTGCGCACCACCCGGCCCGCCCCGCGTGCCCTCCCACGGCACCGCGCGGTCCACGAGGTGCCCGCCCGCGCATCCCGCACCGCCGCACGACGCCGGCACCGGCGTGTGCCGAGCTCGGCGTGCTCGCCGACCTCGGCACCCGGAACCGAGTGCCCCGAGAACTTCGCACAACCCAGCTGTCTTCCCTGTCGCTTGCCTCTTCACCAGGAGTTGCGTTGCCCATCAAGACCTCGGCCTTCCGTGCCGCGAGCATCATCACCGCCGCCTGCGCCGCCTCGCTGGTCCTGTCCGGCATGCCGGCCCACTCGCAGACGGTTCAGGCCGCCGACTCGACGGCCGCCGTGCCGCAGGAGACCCCCGACGTCGAGCGCCCCCAGGGCCAGCCGGGCCCCCTCAAGGGCTCGGTCCCGGGCCCGGCGGGTGCGCTCTCCGCCGAGGGCGTCTCCCCCATCACCCGCAGCTCCGTCATAGCCCGGGCCAAGACCTGGGTCGATGCCCAGGTCCCGTACAGCCAGAGCAGCTACCGCGACGGCTACCGCACCGACTGCTCCGGCCTGGTGTCCATGGCCTGGAACATCGGGACCAACGCCTGGACCGGCAACCTCGACACCTACGCCGACCGGATCACCAAGGGCGAGCTGCGCAAGGGCGACATGCTGCTCTTCCACAACCCCGCCAACCCGGTGAGCGGATCGCACGTCGTCCTGTTCGAGAGCTGGACCGACTCCTCGATGACCTCCTACATCGGCATCGAGGAGACCCCGCCGCACGCCGTGCGCCGCGTGATCCCCTACTCGTACTTCAAGAACTCGGGCTCCTACGTCCCGTACCGGTACAAGAACATCGTCGAAGACGTCGCCACCAATGGTGATGTGCCGGTGTCGGGTAACTGGGACGGGGGTGCGGCGGCGAACGTGGGTGTGTGGCGCAGCGGTAAGTTCCACCTGCGTTATGACGACGGGTCGTTGGCTCTGGTCGACTGGGGTCAGGCGGGCGACCTGCCGGTCTCGGGGAACTTTGATGGTTCGGGTCCGGACAATCTGGGTGTGTTCCGGCCGTCGACGGGTCAGTTCCACCTGCGTATGGATGACGGTTCGCTCACCAAGCTGGACTGGGGTCAGGCGGGTGACCTTCCCGTGGCCGGCAACTGGGACGGGGGTGCGGCCGCGAACGTCGGTGTGTGGCGCAACGGTGTCTTCCACCTGCGCAACGACGATGGTTCGATCACGAAGGTCGACTGGGGTCAGGCGGGCGACCTGCCGGTTTCGGGGAACTGGGATGGTTCGGGTCCGGACAACCTGGGCGTGTTCCGGCCGTCCACGGGTCAGTTCCATCTCCGCAATGACGACGGGTCTCTGACCGTTCTGGACTGGGGTCAGGCGGGTGACCTGCCGGTCGGTGCCAACTGGGACGGCGGCAACGGCGGTCCCGCGGCGAACGTCGGGATCTGGCGTCCCTCCCAGGGCCGGTTCCACCTCCGCAACGACGACGGCTCCCTCACCACCCTCGACTGGGGCCAGCCCAGGTAGCAGGCCATCCCCGGGGGTGCGGCCGACCGCACCCCCGGACGCGCACTGCCTGATCGACCGTCATCGACCCCATTTCGAAGTGGAATAGAGCCTCACCGTGACCCGAACCGCGCGCCGACACATAGCAGCGGCCTTCACCGCCGCAGCAGCACTGACCGCAGGCCTCGTCACCTCGGCCGCCGCAGCCGAGACGGGCCAGGCCGACCGCCCCACCCTCAGCGCCTCCGCCGCCGACGTCGCCGCCGCCAACTCTCCGAACTACTCCTGCGGTACGGAGACCAGCGCCGACCGTTCCACTGCCGACCGGCTCAGCAGCCAGCTCACCGGAACCCTGCGCGGCTACCTGACCTCCTACCGGGTGTCCTGTGCTCGTGCGATCGTCAACGCGGTCCAGGCACGCGGCCTCCCGCAGAGGGCCGCCGTGAACGCGGTGACCACCGCGATCGTCGAGAGCACCCTCTACAACAACCCGAACATGATCGACCTCGACAGCGTCGGCCTGTTCCAGCAGCGGGCCGGCTGGGGCTCCTTCGACCAGCGGATGAATCCCGCCTGGGCGACCAACGCCTTCCTCAACCAGATGGTCAAGATCAGCAACTGGGAGACCAAGCCGATCGGACAGGTCTGCCAGGCGGTCCAGATCTCCGCCTATCCCGACCGGTACCAGACGCAGGCTGCCGACGCCCAGACGATCGTCAGCGCGCTGTGGAGCGGCCTGCAGACCAATGGTGATGTGCCGGTGTCGGGCAACTGGGACGGGGGTGCGGCCGCGAACGTGGGTGTGTGGCGCAGTGGTGTCTTCCACCTGCGCAACGACGATGGTTCGATCGCGAAGGTGGACTGGGGTCAGGCGGGCGACCTGCCGGTCTCGGGGAACTTTGATGGTTCGGGTCCGGACAATCTGGGTGTGTTCCGGCCGTCGACGGGTCAGTTCCACCTGCGTATGGACGATGGGTCGATCACGAAGCTGGACTGGGGTCAGGCGGGTGACCTTCCCGTGGCCGGCAACTGGGACGGGGGTGCGGCCGCGAACGTGGGTGTGTGGCGCAGTGGTGTCTTCCACCTGCGCAACGACGATGGTTCGATCGCGAAGGTCGACTGGGGTCAGGCGGGTGACCTGCCGGTTTCGGGGAACTGGGATGGTTCGGGTCCGGACAATCTGGGTGTGTTCCGGCCTTCGACCGGTCAGTTCCACCTCCGCAATGACGACGGCGGTCTGACGGTTCTGGACTGGGGTCAGGCGGGTGACCTGCCGGTCGGTGCCAACTGGGACGGCGGCAACGGCGGTCCCGCGGCGAACGTCGGGATCTGGCGTCCCTCCCAGGGCCGGTTCCACCTCCGCAACGACGACGGCTCCCTCACCACACTCGACTGGGGCCAGCCCAGGTAGTCCTCGACCGGCCCTGGACCCGTGCGTCGGCGCCCCCTCCGATTCCTTCGGGCGGGGCGCTTCGCCGTACCGGTAAATCCGGTGACCCAGCAGGCCGGTGCGGGTAGCGTCGCCGACCATGACGCCCGTACTGCGTACCGAACGCCTGCTCCTCGACCCGTACGTTCCCGAGGACGAGGAAGGTTTCGTCGCGCTCTTCCAGGACGCCCGGGTGTCCCGGTGGATGGGGGACGGTCCCACGTCCGAGGCCGAGGACCGGGCGCTCTTCGGGCGGGTCTTCACCAAGGTCTATGCCGAGAACCTCTTCGACGTGTGGGCCGTGCGCCGGGACGGCCGGCTGGTCGGGCACGCCGAGATCAAGCGGACCGACGAGGTCGACGGCCACGAGATCATCTACGCCCTGGCCCCCGAGGCCTGGGGAGCGGGCCTCGGTACGGAGATCGCCGAGGCGATCGTCGCGTACGGCTTCGGCGCCCTCGGCCTGGCCGAGGTGCACGCCACCGTCGCCGATGCCAATGCCGCCTCCCTGGTCCTGCTGGAGCGCATCGGTTTCGCCCACGTCCGGGACGTGCGGGAGGACGACGGGAGCACCACCCGCGTGCTGACCCGCCGCCGGGATCCCGTCGCCTGACGGCAGTACGCGAAGGGCCCGGCGGTCAATTGGTCAAGGGCCCTCCCCGGATGGCGTACAGTTGTGTTTACCGACGCGGGGTGGAGCAGCTCGGTAGCTCGCTGGGCTCATAACCCAGAGGTCGCAGGTTCAAATCCTGTCCCCGCTACTCAGTACGAAGGCCCGGTTCCTCTCGAGGAACCGGGCCTTCGTCGTGTTCCGGCCCGCCGGGCCCCCTCCTCCCGCCACTCCTCCCACCTCGTCACTCGTCCGGCCGCCGTCAGGTCGCCCTACGGATGCTCCTGCCGCCAGCCTTGAGGGGCGAGGAGCCGGCGGGCCCGGACCCGTGCGGCGGACCGGGCGGCAGGAGAGCAGCGTGGTGGGGCTGGGCCGGCAGGGCAACGGCGGTGGGCGCGCGGACGGGAGCGGGAGCGGTGTGACCCGTCGCGTGGTCCGCGTGCTGCCGGTCGCGCTGATCGCGCTCGGGATGGTCTTCGACGTACTGACCCCGCCCAGCTTCACGGGGTCCCCGTTCTTCACGGCGGCCCCGCTGATCGCCGCCCCGCTGTTCACCCTCTGGGCCACCGCCCTGACCGGCTCCCTGGCCGTGTTCGCGGTGTTCGTGCTGCACGTCCTCAACGGCACCAGCTGGAAGGTCGAGGCGCTGACCGAGCTGGTGACCGTACTGACCGTCGCCGGGCTGGCGCTCCTGATCAACCGCATGGTGCGGCGCAGCGGCGAGCGGCTCGCTTCGGCGCGCGGGATCGCCGAGGCGGCGCAGCGGGCGGTGCTGCCGAAGCCCGCCGAGCGCATCGGGGGGCTGCACGTCTCCGCCTGGTACGAGGCCGCGCAGGCGGACGCCTTCATCGGCGGCGACCTGTACGCGGTCCAGGAGACCCCGTACGGAGTGCGGCTGGCGGTGGGCGACGTACGGGGCAAGGGGCTGGGGGCGGTGGAGGCCGTCGCGGTGGTCCTCGGGGCGTTCCGGGAGGCGGCGGACACCGAGCCCACGCTGGAGGAGCTGGCGCAGCGGCTGGAGCGGGCGCTGGCCCGGGAGGGCACCCGGCGCGACAGCCTGGACGCGGTGGAGGGGTTCACGACGTGCGTGCTCGGGGAGATCCCGCCGGGCGTGGGTGTGCTGCGGCTGCTCAACCGGGGCCACCCCGAGCCGCTGCTGCTGCACGCGAACGGTGAGCTGGCGGTCCTCGCCCCGGCGGAGCCGGCCCTGCCGCTCGGCATGGGGGACCTGGGGCGCTGGCCGGACCTGGTGCAGGAGTGGGCCTTCCCGGCGGGGACCACCCTGCTCCTCTACACGGACGGGCTGACCGAGGCCCGGGACGGGGCGGGGGACTTCTACGATCCGGCGGACCGGCTGCGCGGGCGGATCTTCCCCGGGCCGCAGGCGCTGCTCAGCGCGCTCAGCAGCGATGTGCGCCGGCATACGGGCGGCGGGGCGACGGACGACATGGCGCTGCTCGCGGTGGGCCGGCCGGGGGAGCGGGAGCCGGAGCGGCGGCGGACCGTGCCGGTGGTGCCCCGCGGCGATGCGATGTGACGGTCGGTAGTTGAAAGGGTGCTCTCTGCAAGGAGATTGACGGACCGTCATTTCTGGCCTGTGGCTGAAGAGATGGGGGAGGTGTTTGATTTTCACCCCAGTTGAGGCGATTTGGGGGAGTAAGGGATGGCCAAAGCTCGTCGGTGCGTGGCTGATTGGTCGGAACGATCAAGCGTGGCAGCTTGGAATCACTCCCCTACGTCTATTACCTTTCGATAACGCAGCGCGGTCGTCCCAGCCGTCGCAAGAGACGGCACCGTGCGCGCGCGCGTCCCCGCGCGTCGATGAGGAGCGTGCCCTGGTGGCCTCCAACTTGCCTGCCCCTGAAGGCATCGAGATCCAGGAGTCGCCCACCGCGGGTGCCTGGGGCGAGTGGAATCCCACCGAGGATTCGGTGCGGCCGGTCCGTGGCAAGCACCGGGTCGCCAAGCAGCGCGGGGGACTTGCCCGCAGCTCCACCGTGCTCGGCGTCGGTGTCATCGCGGCGGTCGGCGCCGGCGGCATCGCCACGGCACAGGACCGGCCCCAGGTCGCGATATCCCTGCCGGCCCTGCCCGACATGATGACCGGGAACAAGGCCCAGCAGGAGGACGACGGTTCCGGATCGGCGGCCTCGACGGGCGAGCGGACGGGGATCATCGCGCAGCAGTCCGCCCAGGGCGCGGACGCGGGCGAGGTGTTGCGCAACCGCATCCTCCAGCAGGCCGAGGCCCAGCAGGGCGCCGCTGAGGCGAAGGCCCGGGCGGAAGCCGAGCAGGCCGCGCAGCAGGCTGCCGCCCAGGAGGCCAAGGAGAAGCTGGAGGAGGCCCGCAAGGCCGCCGAGGAAGCGAAGACGCAGGCCGAGGCGAAGGCCAAGGAAGAGGCCGAGGCGAAGGCCGCGGAAGCGGCGCGAGCGGCGGCGGCGGCCAAGGCCGAGCAGGAGCGCGCCGCCAAGCCGTCCGGCAGCTACTCCCTGCCCACCTCTGCCTACACCCTCACCTCGCACTACGGGGACTCCGGCTCCATGTGGTCCTCCGGCCACCACACCGGCCTCGACTTCGCGGCCCCGACCGGCACCCCGGTCAAGGCCGTGGCCGCCGGAAAGATCACCTCGGCCGGCTGGTCCGGCGCGTACGGCTACCGGATCGTGCTGGAGCTCCCCGACGGCACGGAGGTCTGGTACTGCCACCTCTCCTCGATGTCGGTGACCTCGGGCGCCGTCGGCGCCGGCGAGACCATCGGCCGCGTCGGCGCCACCGGCAACGTCACCGGACCTCATCTCCACCTGGAAGTACGCAAGGGCGGATCGACGCAGGACCCGCTGGCGTGGCTGAACTCCAAGGGCCTGAACGTCTGAGACCCGGCTCCCGGACCGTTCCCGGGGTCGCTTCCAGAGTCGGCCCCGAGGCCGTTTCCAGAGTCGGCCCCGGGGCCGTTCCCCGGGTCCGGTCCGGCGCGCCACGGTCCTGGTCCGCCCGCCGCGGACCGGGTACGTCGGTCCGCGCGGCCGCCGGCTCCAGGGGGTCGAACCACGGTGGAACCAGCTCCTCCATGACCGCCGCCCGGGTCAGTGCGGGACCCGCCGTCGTCCGGGACTGCCAGAGCCGGTGCAGCAACTCCCGCTCCCGGCCCGCGAAATCCCGCTCCCGTACGGGGCCGCCGCGCCGCGCCCGGTTCCGTAGCAGGGCGAGGGCCGCCGCGTCCGCCTCGTAGCGGGCGACCGTGCGTCCGGCCGCCCGGCCCCCGCTGCGCCGGGCCAGGGCACGGGCCAGTGACCGGGCCGGCATCGAAGCCAGGGCCGGCACCTCGGCCGCACCGAGCCAGCCCGCGGCGGCGTACAGCGCGAGCTCACCCTCGACGGCCCGCAACCGGTTGCGCCTTATCCGCACCGCCAACCACACCAGCAGCCCGAACAGCGGGACCATCACGCAGCTGTAGACCACGTAGAACCCGTGCTCCCCGAACTGCGAGGAGCCGTTCCACAGCGCGTGCATGCCCATGGCCAGCGCCAGGCCGAGCAGCGGCAGGAAGAACCTGCGCGGGCGGCGGGCGCTGACGGCGGCCACGCCGAAGCCCAGCCCGGTGAGCACGGTGAACAGCGGGTGCGCGAACGGCGACAGCACTATCCGCACGAAGAACGTCGCCATCGTCACCGATTCCAGCACGCCGCTGCGGTCGGCCTGGTCCTCCACGAAGGCGTTGCCGAGGTAGAGGATGTTCTCGGTGAAGGCGAAGCCGGTGGCGGTGAAGCCGGCCACCACGAACCCGTCGGCGGGGCCGGTGAAATGGCGTCTTCGGAACAAGAACACCAGCAGCAGGGCGGCCGCCTTGGCGCTCTCCTCCACCACCGGGGCGATGGCCACCGAGCCGAGGTGATCGGCGGAGGAGGCGTCGGTGGTGGCAGCGGCGATCCACTCGGTGGCGAAGTTGTTGGCCAGTATCGCGATCAGCGCTGCGGTGCAGGCACCCCAGCCGAAGCAGAACAGCAGCTGCGACCAGGGCGCGGGCGCGGCCCGGCCCAGCCACCGGAAGGCCGCCATGAGCGGTGCCACCGGCAGCAGGGCCAGACCGAGACCGACGAAGAAGCCCGGGGTGCCGGTCTGTTCCCGCACGAGTTCGAGGATGGCGACCCCGGTCGCGGCGAGCAGGGCGAGGAGCACGCACGTACGGACCGTGCCGGACGGACGTGGGAGCACGAAAGGGAGCGCTCGGTACACACCATGACCCTAGCGAGCCGGTCTGACACGAGCGGTGACCTTGTCAGTTCTCCGTGCGACGGAAGAGCAAGTCGTGTACGAGGTGTCCCTTGTCGAGGCCCTGGCCCTCGAAGCGGGTCAGCGGCCGGAAGGCGGGCCGCGGGGAGAAGCCGCCGTCGGGCTGGGTGTTCTCGAAGTCCGGGTGCGCGGTGAGCACTTCGAGCATCTGCTCGGCGTACGGCTCCCAGTCGGTCGCGCAGTGCAGTACGGCCCCGGGCGCCAGCCGGGTGGCGGCCAGCGTCAGGAAGTCGGGCTGGATCAGCCGGCGCTTGTGGTGGCGGGCCTTGGGCCACGGGTCCGGGAAGTACACGCGGATGCCGGCCAGCGAGTCGGGCGGCAGCATCTCGCGGAGCAGGATGATGGCGTCGCCGTTGGCCACCCGGACGTTGGTCATCCCGCCGCGCTCGGCGAGGGCGAGCAGGTTGCCCTGCCCGGGGGTGTGCACGTCGGCGGCGAGGATCCCGGTGCCGGGGTCGTCGGCGGCCATCTGGGCCGTGGCCTCGCCCATGCCGAAGCCGATCTCCAGGACGACCGGGAGGCCGTCGAAGAGCTCGTCGAGATCGAGGACCCGGTGGCCGTCGATGTCCAGGCCCCAGGTGCCCCACAGGCGCTTCAGGGCCTCGCCCTGGCCGGTGGTGACCCGGCTGCGCCGGGGCTGGAAGCTCCGGATCCGCCGCTCGTGGTGCGAGCCGGCCGGGTCCGGCGAAGGCCCGTCGGGGAAGCGGGGCTCGGTGCGCCACTTGGGCGGCACGTACGCGTTCGTCTCCGGTGCGGTGTCCGGGAGGCGGGGCGACTGGGGATTCAGGGACTCAGACACAATGCGCTGATTCTACGACGGGGGGTGCGGGAGCCGCCGCGCGAGCGGCTCCCGCACCCCGCCGAAGCACTGCTCAGGCCGAGCCGAGGGTCCGCAGGGCGCGGGTGGCGATCTCCCGGCCGATCGGGAGGGACGCGGTCGCGGCGGGCGAGGGGGCGTTGAGGACGTGGACCGTACGCGGGGCGTCGCGGATCAGGAAGTCGTCCACCAGGGTGCCGTCGCGCAGCACGGCCTGGGCGCGGACCCCGGCCTCGGCGGGCCGCAGGTCGGCTGCGGTGACGGCCGGCAGCAGGCGCCGCACCGCCCGGGTGAAGGCCTGCTTCGACAGCGAGCGGTGGATCTCGCCCGTCCCGTACCGCCAGTGCCGTGCGGCCATCCGCCAGGAGCCCGGCCAGGCGAGCTCGTCCGCGATGTCCCCGGGCCGCACCGTCGACCAGGCGTAGCCCTCGCGGGCCAGCGCGGGCACGGCATTGGGGCCGACGTGGACGCCGCCGCCGATGCCCCGGGTCAGGTGCACCCCGAGGAAGGGGAACGCCGGGTCGGGCACCGGGTACACCAGGCCCCGGACCAGGTCCGGCCGCGCCAGGTCGTAGTACTCGCCACGGAAGGGGATGATCCGCATGCCCGGGTCGTCCCCGGCGAGGCGGGCGATCCGGTCGCACTGGAGGCCCGCGCAGTTCACCAGCACCCGCGCCCTGACCACCAGGCCGGACGTCGTGCGGACCGCCACGGCCGAGGCGCGCCGGGAGATCAGGTCCACGGCTCCGCCGTAGACGATCTCGGCGCCGGAGGCCTCCGCGAGCTGGGCGCTCACCCGGCCGTAGTCGACGATCCCGGTACTGCCGACGTGGATCGCCGCCAGCCCCCGCACCTCCGGCTCGTACTCCGTGATCTGCGCCGGGCCGAGCTCGCGCACCGGAATGCCGTTCTCCCGGCCGCGCTGGACCAGGGCGTGCAGCCGGGGCAGCTCCTCCCGCTCCGTGGCGACGATGAGCTTGCCCGTCACCTCGTGCGGAATCCCGTGCTCCGCACAGAACTTGACCATCTCCGCGGCCCCGCTCACCGCGAAGCGCGCCTTCAGGGAACCCGGGCGGTAGTAGATCCCGCTGTGGATCACCCCGCTGTTGCGGCCCGTCTGGTGCCGGGCCGGGCCCGACTCCTTCTCCAGGACCACGATCCTGGTCCCCGGAGCCAGGCGCGACAATGCATGCGCCGTCGACAGGCCGACGATCCCGCCGCCGATCACCAGCACATCGCAGTCCACGCCGCCACCCACGCTGACACCTCCCACCCCTGCATACTGCACCCCGGCACCGACAACGCGGCCACGCGGCCCCCCGGAAGACGGGTCTTATGCCGGCGCCACCAACAGCGGCCGGGCCCGTTCCCGCAGCTCTGCCACACGCGGCTCGTCCCCGTACGGTTCCAGGCGGTGCAGCAGGTCCCGTACGTATTCGGTCGTTCGTGCCGAGGAGATCCTCCCCGCCACCTCCACCGCCCGGGTGCCCGCCGCGCACGCCGCGTCGAGATTGCCCGACTCCAGCTCGGCGACCGCGCTCACCACCAGCCGCAGACCGTGCGACCGCACGTACTCCTCGGTGGGGCGCGACAGGGCCTGCTCGGTGAACCGCCGCACCTGCCGGGGCAGTTTCAGGTCCCGGTAGCATTCTGCAGCATCTGCCGCGAAACGGTCGTACGAGTAGAAACCCAGCCAGGTCGGATCCGGATCGCCCTCCCGGGACCGCTCCAGCCAACCCTCCGCCGCCCGCAGCGCAGCCCCGGCGGCCGTCGAATCGCCGGCCTTCGCGTGCGCCCGTGCTTCGACCAGCCGGAAGAAGCTCATGGTGCGGGCGGTGGCCAGGCCGCGGTTGCGCTCGAGGGCCGCCTGCGCGAGGTCCACCCCCTCGTCGGGGAAGTCCCGGTAGGTCGCCTGCAGGGACATCGAGGCCAGCACGTAGCCGCCGAGCGGTACGTCCGCGGCCGCGCGGGCGAGCCGCAGCGCCTGGATGTAGTAGCGCTGGGCCGCTTCCTGCTGGCCGGTGTCGAAGGCCATCCACCCGGCCAGCCGGGTCAGCTCGGCGGTCGCGCCGAACAGCGCGCGGCCCACCTCGTCGGTGTACGAGCCGAGCAGCAGCGGCGCCGCGTCCACCCGCAGGCACTCGGGGACCATCGACGAACGCCAGTCCCCACCACCGTACTTGGAGTCCCAGCGGCGTGCGTCCTCGGCCGCTTCGCGCAGCTTCGACACATCGCTGTGGCCCACGCGCTGGCCGTGGTCGCGCGGCGTTTCGGGTCCGGGCTGGGCGGGCACAACGGTGGACGGCGGGCCTGTCGACGGTCCCGCCATCGGGCTGGAAGCCGGGCCTGCCATCGGGCCCGCCAGACCTGTCATCGGGCCGGTCGTGCGGCCGTCCGGGGAGGGCCGGGGACCTGGCGCTGCCGTCGCCTCGCGCGCCGGCGCGCCGTGAGCCGAGGGAGGCGCTGATACGGGGCTCTGGACCATGGAGTGCCGCGCCGCGGGGTCGAGTGCCGCGGCGGTTCCGGCCGTCGCGCTGCCGGCCGTCGGGTCGGCGATCGCCGCGGTGCCGGTCGCCGCGCCGCCAGTTGCCGCGCCACCGGTCGTCGTCGCGTTGTCCGTCGTGGCGTCGGCGGTTGCCGCGCCGCCGGTCGTGGGGTGCGGAGCCGGGCTGCCCGCCGGTTCCCGGGCCACCGAGCTATCGGCGGGAGATATCAGCCAGCGCGAGGCGGGCGTCGCGTACGCCGCCACGGAGAACGAGCCCGCCAGCGACTGCCAGATTCCGCCACCGCCCCGCCGCCCGGCGAGGTCGAGACGGTAGAGGTCGGTCGCCGAACGCACTGCCGCGCCCACGTCGCGCGGGAAGGCCAGCCCGACCTCGGGCGCGGGATCGGCGTCCGCCAGCCCGATCTCGTGCAGCGGCACCGGCCGCCCCAGCTTCGCGCCGATGGCGGCGGCGATCAGGTGCGGGGCGGCACCCTGGGGCACCATCCCCTTCGACACCCACCGGGCCACCGACGTCTTGTCGTACCGAAGCGTCAGGCCGCGCTGTGCGCCGAGGTCGTTGACCCGCCGGGCCAGCCCTGCGTTGCTGATGCCCGCGAGGGCGAGGACGGCGCCGAGCTTCTCATTGGGCTCGCGGAGCTCCCTGGACATGCGCCACCCCTCGTCACACGCGGAACGCAGACGCCGCCGGGGCATAGGCGCCCGGCATTTCGTAAACCCAGCGTAGTTCCCCGCCTCCCAAGCGTTAAGGCCCTTACTTCCGTATGGCGGGATTGTTGTCCGTTTGCACAGTCCGCCCCGGACCCGGAGCCGGGGCGCACGTGTCATCGCGTGCTCCGTCCGTGTGGCCGTGCGCCCGCCCGTGCGCTCTGGCCGGTCCCCGGACCCGGCGATTCGATGTGCGGTGCGTGGGTCGGCCCGCCGCCTGACCGGGCGGGTCGGGGGACGCCGCTGCCCCAATCCCCGCGGGTGGCGGAACGGTCCGGGGGGCGGAATGCGCCCCCCGGACCGCGCCCCCGCGCGGGGGCGCCGGCGGCCCGTGACGGCTCTTCCGGCGGCCGAAGAATGGCTGAAAGCGACCTATGGGGCGGTGGGAACGGAACGTCAAATACCGAGTAGCCGGCGCGTGTTCGTTTGCGTGTGCGCCCCCTTTCGCCCCTCTCGCACGCCTGTCCCGTGGCAGCATGGACCCCGAGCCACCCGGGGCCCCGCGGCCGCGCCCTCAGCGCTGTCCGTGCTGCCTGTGCCCCGGTCATGTGCCCACGGGCTGGGGAGGCGGCGGTGCGCTGGTTGGTGGGTTGGAGCAGTATCGCCGCGAGCTTCGGCACGGCCGGAAGGGTCTCCGGTCAGACCTCCGCGCAGGCCTCCGGCCAGGGCGGATACGGCCAGAGCGGCTACGGCGGCTACGGCGAAGGCGGCGCGCCTCTGCACGGCGGCCTCGCGGACGCCGCCCATCCGGACGACCCGGGCGCGGACGCGGAACGCACCGTCCACCCGGTCGGCGCACAACTGCTCTGGGGCGACCCCGACCCCCTCTGGGCCGTCGGCGACTGGCGCCCCGACGAGATCCGCACGCTCACCGCCGACCCCGCCGATCCCTTCACCCGGCTCGCCGTCCTCGGCTGCTGCGGCGCGACCGACGCCGAACTGCGCCGCGCGCTCTACGCCGCCCGCGGTGGCGCGCTGCGCCACCTCACCCAGTGGTCCGGCAGCTACACCGCCGTCGTCCAGGCCGGCCGCCGCATCACCGTCGTCGGCGACCTCGCGGGCGCCCGGCCCGTCTTCTACACCCCCTGGGCGAGCGGCACGGCGTACGCCACCGCCGCCCTCCCGCTCGCCGACCTCATCGAGGCCCAGCTCGACATCGGTCACCTCGCCGCCCTGCTGGCCTGCCCGGACAGTCCCGAGGCGCTGGGCGACGGCACACCGTACGCCGGGGTCCGGCGCATCCCGCCCGGGCACGCGCTCATCCTGCGCGAGGGGTCCCGCGAGATCACCGGCTACGAGCAGGTCGCCTCGCTCGCCGTGGCCGCCCCCGAGGCCGATGCCGAGCGCGCGGTGGAGGGCGTACGGGAAGCGTTGGTGGACGCCGTGCGCGCCCGGCTCACGGCTCCGCGGCATGCTCCCGACGCAGCTCCGCCGTACGATCCCGGCCCCGTGCCCGGAATGGGCCCCGCCGACCGGCGCGCGGCCCGTGGCGCCCCGGCCCCCGGGGTGGGCGCCGACCTCTCCGGCGGCAGCGCCTCCGCGACGCTGGCGCTGCTGGCGGCCGGTCTACCGGGGGCGCCGGGCAGCCTGCTGAGTCCCGCCGGGGCGCGGCTGCTGGCCGTCACCTTCAACGACCTGGCCACCCCGCAGGGGCGCGAGGCCGAACTGGAACGGGCCAGGGCCATCGCGGCCGACCCGCGCCTGCACCACGTCGTGGTGGCCGCCGCCGCGGAAGCCCTCCCGTACGCCGAACTCGACGGCCCGCTCACCGACGAACCCGGCCCCTCGCTGGTCTTCGCCGCCCGCGAGCGGCGCCGGCTGGCCGCCGGCTCGGCCGACCACTTCACCGGCCACGGCGCCCGCCAGGTCCTCGACGCCCACCCGGCCCGCATGGCCGACCTCCTGATGGACCGCCGGCGGCGGCACCTGCTGCGCCCGGTGGCGGCGCTGGCCCGTTCGGCCTCCGCCTCCGGAGCCTCCGGGGAGTCCCTGCTGGTCCCGCTCACCGTGTACTCGGCGGCCCGAAGACTTGCCCGTACGACGTACCGCGCGGGCATGGAGGCCGCCGCGGCCCGGCTCCGCGAGGGCGGGGTCACCGAGAGGTCCTCCGGTCCGGTGGACGCTTCCCTCGCCGCCTTGACCTGGTCCCGCCCGGGACCGGCGGCGGGCTGGCTCACGGGGGAGGCGCTGGCGGAAGTATCGATCCGCCTGACGGTCGCGGCCGGCCGCCCGCCGCTGTCGCTGCGGCCGGGGGAGGCCCGGGCCCGCTCGCTGCTCGCCCGCCACGCCGCCGACCACCGGGTCTTCGAGCAGGCCGTGGAGGTCCGTAGCCAGCGGCTGCACGCCCCCTTCCTGGACAACCAGGTCGTACGGGCCGCCCGCGCCCTGCCCGAGTCCCTGCGGGTCCAGCCCGGGGCCCGGGCCGCCGTCTTGCGCAGCGTCCTGTCCTCGGCGGGGGTGCGGGAGTTGCCGCCGGGCTGGGGCGTCACGGACCGCGTGCCGAACGAGACGGCGACCCGACTGGGGCTGCGCGCCGCCCTGAGCGACCTGCTGGACCTGTTCGCGTCGCCGTTGCTCGCGGACGCCGGGCTGATCGAGGCCCGGGTCGTGCGCCAGGCCCTGCTCGACGCGGCAGAAGGGCGCCCGGTCCCGCTGGACGGTCTGGCGGAACTGGTCTCGATGGAGCTGTGGCTCGGCCGTCTGCTGGCCCGGCGGGGCACTTGCTGGACGGGTACGTCCACGGCGCGGCGCCGGGCGGTGCCGGAGGGAGTCCCCGTGCACCGCCCGGCGCTGTCCTGACGGTCCTGTTCTTCGGAAGGCGCCGGTGGACCCGGACCGGTGGACCCGGGCCCGTGGTCCCGGACCGGTGGACCCGGACCGGCGGGTCTGCTCAGGCGGCGAGCACCAGGGCGGTCGCGATCGCCGGGCCGAAGGCCCCGCCCAGCTGGTAGCAGAGGGCGAACAGGCCGATGGCCGTGGGGCGCTGGGGCTCGGGGGCGCTTGAGGCGGCGTGCATCGACAGCACGGCGTTGGACCCGGTCGCCGCGAATATCCCGCCCAGGGTGGCGACCAGCAGCAGCGGGCCCCAGCTCGCGAACACCGCGATCGCCGCGGCCAGTGCTCCGACGCCGATGAGCACGGCGCGGACGGCCGCCCGGCTCATGCGCGCCGAGGCAGCGGCCAGCAGCCAGGAGAGCGCGGATCCGGTGAGCAGTGCCACGAGCTGACCGGTGCCCGCGGTGGTGGCGTCCCAGCCCGCCCGCTCGGTGAGCAGCCGGGGTACGGAGAACAGCAGGGTGAAGTACGAGCCCGAGAGCGCGAGGGCGAGCAGCGCGGAGCCGAGGAAGAGGGGCTGCCGGATCAGCGCGGCCGGTACGAAACCGTCGGGGCGCCGGCGTACGTGGAGCGCGAGCAGCGTGGCGGCGAGTGCCGAGGAGCCGAGGGCTGCGGCCGGTGCGTGGGGCAGCAGGACCAGGGCGGTGGCGAGCGCCGTCAGCAGAGCGGCGCCGCGGGCGTCGAACTTGTCCTGAGGCGCGGCCGCCGTGGCCGCCGGGGCCGCCGCGTACCGGCTCACCATGGGCACCGCCAGGATCGCGATCACGGACACGGAGAGCGAGAGCCGCCACGAGACGGCCTGGGAGAGCTGTGCGCCGAGGAGCGGGCCGGACGCGCCGAGGATGCCGAAGCCGGCGCTGATCACGCCCATCCGGCGCGCCGAGCCGGCGAGGCTCATGGCGACCGCCGCCAGACCGGCGCCACCCGCGGCCTGCGTGGCCCGTCCGGCGAGGGTGAGCGGCAGCCAGGGGGAGGCGGCGACGAGGAGGGTGCCGCCGACGAGGAGGGCGCCGGCCAGGTGGAGCGCTGCCCGCAGGCCCCGGCGGCGCAGCAGCCCGGCCAGCAGGGGGGTGCCGACTGCCATGGCCCAGGCGTAGGAGGCGACGAGCCAGGTGGCGGTCGAGGCGCTCACCCCGAGGGAGCGGGCCATGTCCGGAAGGATCAGGACGGGGGCGTTGGCCCCGGCTGCCATGGGGGTGGCCATCAGTGCCAGCCATAAGACGGGAACGGGGCCGACCCGGGGCGCGGTGCGGGGGGTGGCTGCGGTGGCCGTAGCCGTGGCGGCCGTGGCGGCCGTGGCGGCGGCGTTGGGGGTGGTGGTGGTCATGGTGGCGCCCGCTCCGATCCATCTCAAGACTGAGAATCTCAACGTTGAGATAAAAACATGGAGTCCTCTCAACGTCAAGTGTCTCAACGTTGAGATATCCTGGGGTGGGTGCAAGGGACGCGAGCGATGGAGGAACAGCACATGAGCGACGCAGTGGACGCGATCGTCGGCCAGTGGACGGCGGAGCGCCCGGATCTGGCTGCCGGGCTGTGGCCGGTGGAGGTGGTGGCCCGCATCCAGCGGATGAACCGTGTGATCGACAAGCACCTGAAGGCCTTCGCGGCCGAGCACGAGCTGGAGGTGGGCGAGCTCGACATCCTCTTCACCCTCTGCCGCTCCGGCCCCCCGTACGCGCTGACCGCCGGCGCGCTGATTCCGGCCGCCATGGTCACCTCCGGCGCGATCACCAATCGCATCGACCGCATGGAGGCCAAGGGCCTGGTCGAGCGGGTGAGGGACGGTCAGGACCGCCGCACGGTGCGGATCCGGCTGACCGAGCGGAGCCTCGCGCTGACGAACTCGATGATCACCGAGCACCTGGGGCGCTACGCGGAGCTGCTCGCCCCGCTGGATCCCGCCACGTGCGCCACGGTCGCCGAGGCCCTGCGCACGCTCCTGGAGGAGAACGGGGACACCTCGATCACCTGAGGCCCCGGCCGGGCGCCGCTCGCCCCAACGCGCCGGGCAGAATTGCCCGGTGAGGTATCTCATCCTTGGTGTCACCGAGGCGCGCGACGAGAGCGGCGCCCCCCTCCCCGTGGGAGGCGCCCGGTTGCGCGCGCTCCTGGCCGCCCTCGCCCTCCGGGCCGGCCGCCCGGCCTCGGTCGCCGAACTCGTTGACGACGTCTGGGGCGACGACCCGCCCCAAGACGCCCCCGCCGCCCTCCAAGCCCTCGTCGCCCGGCTCCGCCGCGCCCTCGGCAGCCGCGACGCCGTCCACTCCGCCCCCACCGGCGGCTACCTCCTGGCCGCCGCCCGCGACGACATCGACCTGCACCGTTTCGACCGGCTGGCAGTCCAGGGCGGCCAGGAACTGGCCACCGACCCGGCCACCGCCTCCCGCACCCTGCGCACCGCGCTCGCCCTCTGGCGCGGACCCGCCTTCGCCGACCTGCCCGAGCCCGCCCGCGCGGCCCGTGCGGCCGGCGCCGAAGCCCGCCGCTCCGGCGCCGTCCGCCACCGCATCGAGGCGGACCTGCGCAGCGGCGCCGCAGCCCCGGCCGCACTCCTGCCGGAGATCGAGACCCTGATCCACGAGGCCCCGTACGACGAAAGGCTCCGCGCGCAGCAGCTCCGTGCCCTGCGCGCCGCCGGCCGCCCCGCCGAGGCCCTCGCCGCGTACGAGCGCACGCGCCGGGTCCTCGCCGACGGCCTCGGCACCGACCCGGGCCCCGAACTCGCGGCCCTGCACGCGGAACTCCTCCAGCCGCAGCCCCTGCCCCCCAAGCCCCTGCCCCCGCAGGCGCCGCAGCCCCGGCCCGAGGCGTCCGGCGCCATCGACGCCCCCGCGGGCCTTATCGACGCCCCCGCGGCGCCCCGCGGGAACCTCCGCCCCCGCCTGACCTCCTTCGTCGGCCGCGAACCCGAACTGGCCGCCCTCCGCGGCGATCTGGCCCGCCTGCGCCTCGTCACCCTCACCGGCCCCGGTGGTTCGGGCAAGACCCGCCTCGCCGAGCACGCCGCCGCAGCCCACCCCGAAGCCGGCTGGATCGTCGAACTCGCCCGACTGGACCAGCCGGCCGCCGTACCCGGCGCCGTCCTCAGCGCCCTCGGCCTGCGCGAGAGCTCCCTCGTCTCCCGCGAGACCCCGACCCCGGCCGCCACCGACCCCACCGCCCGCCTCGTCGAACACTGCGCCCACCGCAGCCTGCTGCTCGTCCTCGACAACTGCGAGCACGTCATCGGCGCCGCCGCCGAGCTCGCCGAGCGGCTCCTCACGCACTGCCCCGGTGTGCGGATCCTGGCCACCAGCCGCGAACCCCTCGGCGTCCCGGGGGAGACGGTCCGCCCCGTCGAGCCCCTGCCGCCCGACCCCGCCCACCAGCTCTTCGCCGACCGCGGTGCCTCCGCCCGCCCCGGCTTCAGCCCCACCGACGACCCGGCCGCCGTGGCCGAGATCTGCGCCCGCCTCGACGGTCTGCCGCTGGCGATCGAGCTGGCCGCCGCCCGGCTGCGGCTGCTCACCCCGCGCCAGATCGCCGACCGCCTCGACGACCGGTTCCGGCTCCTGACCAGCGGCGCCCGTACCGTCCTGCCCCGCCAGCAGACCCTGCGCGCGGTCGTCGACTGGTCCTGGGAGCTCCTCGACGAGGCCGAACGCACCGTCCTGCGCCGGCTGTCCGTCTTCGCCGGCGGCTGCGACCTCGCCGCCGCCGAGGCCGTGTGCGCCGACCCGTCCGACCCGTCCGACCCCGCCCGCCACGCCCCGTACGACCCCGCCGACGTCCTCGGCTCCCTCGTCGACAAGTCCCTGGTCCTGGCCGAACCGGACCAGGGCCCCGGCGATGACGGCATGCGCTACCGCATGCTCGAAACCATCCACGAGTACGCCGCCGAGCGCGCTGCCGCCCACCCCGCCGACGCCCGGGCCACCGCCCGCCGCCACGCCGCCCACTACCTCGCCTTCGCCGAGGAAGCCGAACCCCTGATCCGCTCCGCCGCCCAGCTCCCCTGGATCCGGCGCGTCGAGACCGAGCTCGACAACCTCCGGGCCGCCCTCCACAGCACCGTCGTCGAGAACGCCGAAACCGAGGCCGGCGAGCGCCTCGTCTTCGCCCTCGGCTGGTTCTGGTGGCTGCGCAACTACCGCGCCGAAGGCGCCGAGTGGACCACCCGGACCCTCGCCCTCACGCCCGAGGTTCCTCCCGAGGGCACCCCCGCGTACTGGCGCTTCATGCGCCTGCTCGTCCTCGACATGTTCCTGCTCGCGGAGAGCAACTCCGCCGAGAAGTTCCGCACCGCCGACTACCGGGACCTCGCCTCCCGCATCAAGGAAACCTTCCGGCACGGCTCCCCGGAGACCACCCGCTTCCCCGGGATGCTCTGGCCCGCGACGACCTTCCTCACCGGCACCACCCTCGACTTCCACGCCGACCTCGACCGGTCCGTCGCGAACTGCCGTGTCCACGCCGGGGACTGGGAACTGGGCATCGTCCTCATGCTCCGCGCCCACGTCGCCATCGACGTCACCGGAGGCCTCGCCGACGTCGACGCCGACCTGGTCGAGCTCCACGAGCTCGCCCATCGCGTCGGCGACCGCTGGACCCGTGCCCAGGTGGCGAGCGCCGCCGGGGAGGTCGCCCTCTCGCGCGGCCGGTACGCCGACGCGCGCGTCGAGTACGAGGAGTGCCTGCGCCTCGCCCGCGAGGTCGGGGCCAGCGTCGAGGCGCCCTTCGCCATCGCCCGGATCGCCGAGAGCGCCTACTGCGCGGGGGACCTCGAGGACGCCGAGCGGCTGCTGGCGGAGGCCGAGAAGGAATCCGACCGGTACGGCGGGGTGTACGACGTCAGCACCTTCGCCCGGCTCCTCTCCGCCCTCGTCGCCCTCCATCGAGGCGACGCCGCCCGGGCCCGCGAGGAGTGCGACCGGGCCCGCGCCGAGGCCGAACGGTTCACCGTGCCTGCCCAGCTCACCGCCGGGCTCGCCACCGTCGACGCCGTCCTCACCGGCCGCGAACAGGGCCCGGTGGCCGCTCTGGCCAGGATCGGCCCGGCCTTGGCCGCCGCCGTCGAGGCCCGGTGCGCCGAGCGGGTCCTGGCCGGCATGGCCGAGGGGGCGGCCCTGCTGCTGGCCGACGCCGACCGGTCGGCCGAGGCCGTACGGGCCCTCGCGGCGGCCACCGCCTGGCGTGCGGGGCACCCGCGCTCGGTGCCGGAGCAGGAGGCCGTGGACGGCCTCCCGGAGCGGACCCGCGCCCTACTCGGCCCGGACCGCTACGGCCGGGAGGAGGAGGCCGGTGCCGCGCTCGCCCCGGCCGCCCTGGCCGCGATGCTGACCACGGCGTTCAGCGGCAGTTGAGCACGGAGTCGGCCCAGCTCGCCAGCGTCGGCAGGCTGCCCGGCCCGGCCTTCTCCACCACAAGCCGCAGCGACTTGCGTCCCGCGAGGGAGACCTGCACGGATGCGGGCGGGTCCTCGTGCCCGAGGGCGGCGGACTGCCACACCCGTTCCCCGTCGGCGTACACGGAGAAGCGCACCGCGCCGTCCGTGAACAGCGACAGGCCGTCCACCCCCGCCTGTGCCGAGAAGCTCGTGCACTGCCGGTTGAGGGTGATCTCCACCGAGGACCGCGAGTTCACCGTGATGCCGTGCGCGAAGCGCCGGCCGCCCACCTCCAGCCCGTGCCGCTGCCACACCCAGCCGCTGCGCCACGTCTGCAGCTCCGGGCCGCTGTGGTCCCCGTGGACCGAGTGGGCGAGCCCGGCCAGCTGGAACCCCTGCGACGGTTTCGGGGGCGGTGGCGGTGTCGGCTTCGGTGAGGGCCGTTCCGTGGACGGCGTGGGGGAGGCCTTCTCCCGGCTGGGCGAAGGCGACGGGGACGAGGAGGGCGCGGGCCCGGGAGCGGCGGAGGCCGAGGTCGCGGCCGAGGGCGTCGGCCCGGGCCGCGGAGCTACGGAACCCTGTACCGCCTGCGGCGCCTGCGCGGGCGGATCCGGCTCGGCCGGGGCCGAGGTCGCGGCAGGAGCCTTCGCCGCCGAAGGCGCTGACGGTACTGCCGGCGCCGCCACACTGGGCGCGGGCTTCGCCCGGGCCTGCGGCTCGGTGTCGTCCCCGGCCAGCGCGAACACCACCCCGGCGGCCGCGGCCACCGCGATCCCGGCGGCGATGGCGGCCTTGGCCGGCAGCCCGAACCCTTCGGCGGCCATGGAAGCCCCGGCCCCGCCGCCCGCCCCGGCAGCCCCGCCACCGGCACCAGCGGCGCCTCCCGCGGCACCGGCCGTTCCGGCCCCCGCGGTCGAACCACCGGCGGCAGCCGCGGCGGCCCCGCCCGCGGCGACGGCCCCACCGGCCAGCACCCCGGCGGCCTTGCCCGCGTACCCGGCAGCGAACCACCCGATGACCGCGACCGGAAGCAGCGCCGGAATGCCCGCGTTGACATCCTGGAGCTCCCCGGCGGCCAGCCGGCACTTCACGCACTCCTCCAGGTGCTTGCGCAGCCCGCGCTCCGCCCGCATCCGCAGCCCGCCCCGCGCGTAGGCGCCCAGCCGGTCCGCGTACCGTGCGCAGTCGCCGCCCTCGCTCAGCGCCGAACTCACATGGGCCTGCAGATACGCCTGCTTGAGCCCTTCCCGGGCCCGACTGGCCAGCACGGCCGTCGCGTTGGCGCTCAGCCCGAACAGCGGCGCGATCGCGCTCGGCGACGCCTCCTCGACGGTGGTGTGCCACAGCACGGCCTGCCACCGCTCGGGCAGGCTGCGGAAGGCCTGCATGGCGAGCGACCGCTCGGCCTCGTGCATGGCCCGGACGTCCGCCCCCAGTTCGAGCGTGTCGCCCCCGGAGAGCCCGGACAGTCCGGACAGAGCGGCCCCGCCCTCCGTACCCGTGGAGGCTTGCTCGGCGAAGACGGCGAAGTCCTCGACGAGTTGCTCGCGCTTGGCGGTCTTCGCCCAGGCCGCGGCGACCCTGCGCACGGTGGTCAGCAGGTAGGCCCGCACCGACTGGTCCGGCCCGGCCCCGCCCCGCACCGCTTGCAGGGTCCGCGCGAACACCTCGGCGGTCAGGTCGTCGGCGGTGTGCGCGTCCCGGCAACAGGACCGCGCGTAGCGGCGCACGGAATCGGCGTGGCGACGGAACAGCTCTTCGTACGCGCCGTCGTCACCGCCCCGCATCCGGGCGATCAAGTCCCCGTCGGACAGCGGTGGATCGCCGCCGGTGCCGCCGGGGCCGGAAGAGCCCGAGGGGCGTGCGTGCCGCCCACCCGGGTCGCGCTGCGCCGGCACCTGTCGTGTGGGCGGACTGCCCGCCTCCACCTCGCTGCCGCCGCCACCGCGTGGCTCTTCCCGACCGTCAACGCTCATCGCGGAGACTCCCGCACGACACACTCAACCGGTACACCGATCAAGCGTGTCACACGGGGGACGGGCGCCGAACCCCTCTGCGCGCCATCCACCCGTCCGGGCACCTTCCGGCGAATCGCCCTACCGGACCCCGCCGATACCCGCCGAGGTCACGCCGTCCGGGACCGCAGCCCTTCGAGCAGGATGTCGAGCAGCCGCGTCGAGGCCGCCGCCTGCTGCGCCGGGTCGGGCAGCGCGGGCGCCGCCGTCGCTATCACCAGCAGCACATCGGCCACCGTGACATCGGTACGCAGCTCACCGGCCTCCCGTGCCCGGTGCACCAGCCGGCCGACGACCTCCAGCAGCGCACCCGCACCCGCGTCGTCCGAGGGCTCGTTCTCTACGGAGCCGCGCGCGCCCAGGACCCGCAGGTCGGGAGCCCCGGCGGCCGGCACGGCCTGCCGCTGGTGCGGAACCCGAGCGGCTTCCACCTCCTCGGCCTCGTCCTCCACGGCCGAGCCGACCCGCAGGACCTGCGGCGGCAGCAGCCGCCCGGCGCCCGAGGCCACGGAGGTGCGAAGGAAGCGCGACAGCGCCTGCCACGGCTCCTCCTCCTGGCCCAGGGCCGCCGTGGCCTGCTCGGTCAGCCGCGCGGTCTCCTCTTCGGCTATGCGCCGCACCAGGACGTCCTTGCTCGGGAAGCGCCGGTACACGGTGCCGACACCGACTCGGGCGCGGCGAGCCACGTCCTCCATCGGAGCCCCGTAGCCCAGCTCGCCGAAGACCTCACGGGCCGCCCGCAGAACGTGCTCCAGGTTGCGCTGGGCGTCGACGCGCAGCGGCGTGGACCGGCCCACACCGTGCGTGGTGCCGCCCGCGATGCCACGTCCGCTGCTCTCGACCGAGAGCGTGGTCGCAGAACCATGGAAATCGGAAATGTTCATATGTATCCCCCGGTAATCATTTGTCTCCCCCCGGAGACACTCCCCGCCTTCACGTCGAGGGGGCCACGGTCTCGGGCCCGGTCCTACTCCTCGACGAGATACGAACATAGTTGAGCCAGAGTCAATTCAGAAGAGGCAGCCCCGGACGGAGCACCGCCCGATCGGAGCATTCACCCCCACTTTTCCGATCCGTGCCTCCGGAATCTCGCATTCCGTGCACCCTGACCTGCAGATTTTCGCCACAAGCTGACGTCCTCTTGCACTCCGCCCCAGCACTCACTCCGGTCACACAATTTGCCGGGCCTGTGGACAAACTCCCAGCCACGTTGCGTCATGGGATGGTGAAGGCTGCTAACTCCCGGGGCACGGCCCCCGGTACCCCGCCCCGTACGCGCATCCTGATCGTCGGCGGCGGCTACGTCGGCATGTATACGGCGCTCCGCCTCCAGCGAAAGCTGAGAGCCGGCGAAGCCGAGGTCACGGTGGTCACCGCCGAGCCCTACATGACGTACCAGCCCTTCCTCCCCGAAGCGGCCGCGGGCGCGATCTCCCCCCGGCACGTCGTGGTCCCGCTGCGCCGCGTCCTCGACAAGTGCCGCATCGTCATCGGCGAGGCCCAGCGCATCGACCACGCCAAACGGACCGTGACCGTCAAGACCCTCGCCACCGCCGATGAGGGAACCGGCCCCGTCGAGATGGAGTACGACGAACTCGTCCTCGCCCCGGGCTCCATCTCCCGCACCCTTCCCGTCCCGGGACTCGCCGACTACGGCATCGGATTCAAAACGGTCGAAGAGGCCATCGGACTGCGCAACCACGTCATCGAACAGATGGACATCGCCTCCTCCACCCGCGATCCCGCCCTCCGCGACGCCGCCCTCACCTTCGTCTTCGTCGGCGGCGGCTTCGCGGGCGTCGAAGCCCTCGGCGAGCTCGAGGACATGGCCCGCTACGCGGCGCGGTACTACCACAACATCAAGCCCGAGGACATGAAGTGGGTCCTCGTCGAGGCCAGTGACCGGATCCTCCCCGAGGTCGGCCCCGAGATGGGCGTCTACACGGTCCGCGAACTGCGCCGACGCAACATCGACGTGCGCCTGGAGACCCGGCTCGAATCCTGCGAGAACCGCGTCGCCGTCCTCAGCGACGGCGCCCGCTTCCCCACCCGCACCGTCGTGTGGACCGCCGGCGTCAAACCGCACCCCATCCTGGCCGCCTCCGACCTCCCCAAGAACGAACGCGGCCGCCTGGCCTGCACCTCCTTCCTCACCGTCGAAGGCGTCGAGCACGCCTGGGCCGCGGGCGACGCCGCCGCCGTCCCCGACATCACCGCCGGCGAGAAGGGCCGCGAATGCGCCCCCAACGCCCAGCACGCCGTCCGCCAGGCCAAGGTCCTCGCCGACAACCTCCTCGCCTCCCTCCGCGACGAGGTCCTGACCGAGTACGCCCACAAGTACGCGGGCTCGGTCGCCTCGCTCGGCCTGCACCGGGGCGTCGCCCACATCTACGGCCGCAAGCTGAAGGCCTACCCGGCCTGGTTCATGCACCGCGCCTACCACCTCAGCCGCGTCCCCAGCTTCAACCGGAAAATGCGCGTCCTTGCGGAATGGACCCTCTCCGGCCTCTTCAAGCGTGAGATCGTCTCCCTGGGTTCCCTCGAACATCCCAGGGCAGAATTCGAACTGGCCGCAGGCGGCGGCCCCAAGCCACCTCCACCACCCCCCGCCCCCAACCCCCCGCAGAACGGCCAGGGCTGACGTTGTCAGTGCGGTCGGCCACACTGGACGTGTGACCATAGGTGCGCTCACCCCTGCACAGAGTGACATCGTCCAGTCAGCGACCGCCCACGAGCGACACAGCGACCACTCGCGACACCACGAGGCTTGAACGCAGTGAACTTCACGCGCTGGAGCGCCCGGTTCCCCGGAACGCAGCGCCGCGCCGCCGCCCGGTCCGAACACGCCGCCGCCCAAGCCAAGCGAGGTGAAGGCGCGGTCCCGGCAGCCCGCGGCGGCCGCGCCGACCCCGGAGCCGAGCGGCCCGCGCCCGCCGACGGCCAGCCCGCCGACCCCACGGTCTCCGGGACCGGAAGCGGCCATGGCAATGGCGGCAGCACAGGCACAGGCACAGGCGCGTCCACGTCCCCGGCCGCGTCCCCGCCCGGGCGGACGGGCGTCCTCACCGCCGTGCCCTCCCTCGACGAGCTCTCCGTACGCGAGGTCCTCGGCCGGCTCCCGGCCCTGGTCGCCCTCGTCCACGGCCCCGAGCACCGCGTCGCCTACGTCAACGACGCCTACACCGCCGGCTTCGGCGCCCGCACGCCCGGCGCCCCGGCCCACGAGGCCCTGCCCGAACTCGGCGAGCTCGGCCTCCTCCCGCTCCTCGACCAGGTCCAGCGCAGCGGCAAGTCCCGCACCGCCAAGAACCGCACCGCACCGGGCGGCGGCAGCTCGTACACCGTCACCTGCACCCCCGTCGAGTTCCCCGAGTCCGACGCCGAGGGCGAGCCCGACCCCCACCACACCGGCGTCCTGATCCACCTCGCCGACGTCACCGACCACGCCGAAGCCGTCGAGCGCCTCCGCGCCAGCGAGCGCCGCCAGCGCGAGGCCGCCGTCACCCTCCAGCGCTCCCTCCTCCCCCAGGAGCTGGAACAGCCCGACGACCTGCGCATCGCCGCCACCTACCAGCCCGGCGGCACCGAAGCCGCCGTCGGCGGCGACTGGTACGACGTCATCACCCTCGGCGCCGGCCGCACCGCCCTCGTCATCGGCGACGTCATGGGCCGCGGCGTGCGCGCCGCCGCCGTCATGGGCCAGCTGCGCACCGCCGTCCGTGCCTACGCCCGCCTCGACCTGCCCCCGCACGAGGTGCTCCAGCTCCTCGACGGCCTCGCCGCCGAGATCGACGCCAGCCAGATCGCCACCTGCGTCTACGCCGTCCACGACCCCAACGAGGGCCTGCTCGCCTACGCCTCCGCCGGCCACCTCCCGATCCTGGTCCGCGACGAGGACGGCACCGTACGCAGAGCCGCCGACCCCACCGGCCCACCGCTCGGCACCGGCGGCTGGCTGCACACCTCGGGCACCATCGCCCTCGGCCCCGGCTCCACCGCCGTCCTCTACACCGACGGCCTGGTCGAACGCCGGGGCGAGGACATCGACGAGGGCGTCGCCGCCCTCGAACGCGCCCTCTCCGGCGCCCAGGGCACCCCGGCCGTCATCTGCGACCGCCTGATGCGCGCCCTCGGCGTGGACGCCGATCACGACGACGACGTCGCCGTGATGGTCCTCCAGCAGCCGGCCCGCACCGGATCCGACGCCGAGCTCTTCCACAACGCCGCCCTGGAACTCCTCGGCGGCATCGAGGCGGCCCCGCGCGCCCGAGCCTTCGCCCAGGGCGTCCTCGCCTCCTGGCGGTTCCCCGTCGAGCTCTGCGACCTCGGCGTCCTGGCCGCCAGCGAGCTCGTCGCGAACTCCCTCCAGCACGGCACCCCGCCCATGCGCCTACGGCTGCGCCGCACCGACCGCCGGCTGATCATCGAGGTCACCGACGGGGACGACCACCTCCCGCGCCGCCGCCGCGCCGAACCGGGCGACGAGACCGGGCGCGGCATCTCGATCATCGCGACCATCGCCTCCTCCTGGGGTTCCCGCCGTACCCCGGGCGGCGGCAAGGCCGTCTGGTGCGAGTTCGCACTGCCGGACAAGTAGTCGAACAGCGGGAAGCAGGAAGGCCCCGATCCACCCGGACCGGGGCCTTCCTGCTTCCCGCACATACATACGTACGTTCCTACGCGTGCACGCGCTCCACGACTACGTCCCCGGTGGCCACCTCGGCGACGGGGCCGCCCTGCGCCACGACCTTGCTCGCCACCCACGGGTTGTCCTGCATCGGACTCAGCCGCCTGCCGAGCCGCAGCGCGAGGGCGGCGATCCCGAGCGACACGAACACGAACACCCCGATGTAGAGCATCGGAACCCCCGCACCGAGCGGCACCCCGAGCGGCCCCAGCGCCAGCGCCATCTGCTTGACCAGCGCGAAGGCCGAGTTGTACTGACCCACCGAGCCCTCGGGCGCCAGGTCGGCCACCAGCGGCGCCAGGGTCGGCGACAGCATGGCCTCGCCGATGCCGAAGAGCGCGTACGTGCTGACGAACGCCGCAGCGGCCATCACGGCGCTGCCGTGCCCCAGACCCGAGAACCCGGCGATGACCCACGCCACGGTCCAGATCAGCCCGACGAGCGCGATCACCCGCGACCGGCGGCGCTTCTCGACCAGCCGGAGCACGACGAACTGCGCGACGACGATCGCACCGGTGTTGGCCGCGAGCGCGAAGCCGAGGGTGGACGGGGAGATCCCGGCGGCCTCGGTACCGAAGGCGGCCAGACCCGACTCGAACTGTCCGTAGCAGGCGAAGAACACCACGAAGCCCAGCACGCACAGCTGCACCATGGCCTTGTGGCGGAGCAGCCGCTTCCAGCCGCTGCCGCCCGACTGGGACGGGTCCTTCGGCACGGCGTCCTTGATGCTCGGCACCTGCGGCAGCCGCACGCTGAGGATGACGCCCGCCAACACCAGGAACATCACGGCCTCGATGCCGAACAGCAGGGTGAAGCTGCCGGGCCGGCTCTCGTCGACGATCTGGCCACCGAACAGACCGCCGATGCCCAGCCCCAGGTTCTGCATGAAGAACTGCAGGGCGAAGGCACGGGTCCGGGTGGACGGCGTGGAGCACCACACGATCATCGTGGCCAGCGCGGGCTGCATCACGGCCTGCCCGGCGCCGAGCGCCAGAGCGGAGAGCAGGATCGCCGCGATGTTGGTGGAGAGCCCGAGCGAGAGCGCACCGACCGAGGCGGTGACGGCCGCCCCGATGACCACGGGTACCGGACCACGTCGGTCGATGACCCGACCGGTGAAGGGCAGCGCGACGAGAGCGCCGAGGGCGAAGGCCACGAACGCGCACGTGGCGGCCATGGAACCCAGATCTCGCACCTGCGCCACATAGATGTAGAGGAACGGAACCGTGAAACCGATGCCGAACGCGGTCAGCGCGTTCCCGGCCTGGATCCGCCGCATCGCAGCGCCCATCACCTTGGTCACTTCTCACCTGCCTTTGAGACCTGAAGCCTGAAGACTTCATAGCTAAACTTCAAGCCTTAACACTACACATCGAAGGAGTTAGACGCCAACGAGCTCGTGCGATACTTCGACCCATGGGTGACACCCCCGACGGCACTGCGGCCGTCCACGAGCCGAGCCTCGACGAACAGATCGCCGTCTATCAGCGCGAGTTCCAGGACCTGGACCCCCAGGTCGAGAAGGTCGTCTCGGCACTGAGCCGCCTGAACCGCCGCATGAACGTCGCGTACGGCCGCCAGACGGCGGCCCTGGGCATCAGCAACGCGGAGTGGGAGGTCCTCAAGGCCCTCGTCATCTCCGGCGCCCCCTACCGGATGGGTCCGAGCGAACTGGCGAAGCAGCTGGGCCTCACGCCGGCGGCGATGACCCACCGGATCGACCGGATGACGGCGGAGGGTCTGGTCACGCGCGAGCGGGACGAGTCCAACCGGGTCCGCGTGATCGTGGAGCTCACCGACGAGGGCCGTAGCAAGTGGCTGGACGCGATGCGCGCGGCCACGGTCTTCGAGGAGGACCTCCTCCAGGACCTCTCCACCGCGGAGCGCGGGGTGCTCGGCGACATGCTCGCCCGCCTGTTGGACCGCGTGGAAGACCTCCACTCACCCAGCTGACCACCGGGGTTGACACGAGCCCGACGGGTCCGTAAGGTTCTTCGAGTTGTCCCAGAGCCGGAAGGTTGTGGCGACAGCGAATCCCGCCGCCTCGTTGCGGCACCTAACTCAGCACGATCTCCCACTGGGAACGAATTCGGCGTGCCCGAATTTCTTTCCGAAGGCCGATTATGAATCGCCGGGGAAATCCACTAGAGTTCAGGAGTCGGAAGGGCCCAACAGCCCGGAAGACAAACCCCGCTGACTGGGGGTCAGGCCCGAAAGGATCTGATAGAGTCGGAAACGCAAGAACAGAACGAAAGCCCGGAGGAAAGCCCGAGAGGGTGAGTACAAAGGAAGCGTCCGTTCCTTGAGAACTCAACAGCGTGCCAAAAATCAACGCCAGAAGTTGATACCCCGTCCACTTCGGTGGATGAGGTTCCTTTGAAAAAGACCTGTGAGGCTTCCTCGTGGAGCACTTGCAGGCAACAACACAGCGAGGACGTTGTGGCGCGTCGGTCTTATTCCGACATGACGTGCCCGCTCTAAGTGATGTGTGCACCCGATTACGGGTAAACATTCATGGAGAGTTTGATCCTGGCTCAGGACGAACGCTGGCGGCGTGCTTAACACATGCAAGTCGAACGATGAAGCCCTTCGGGGTGGATTAGTGGCGAACGGGTGAGTAACACGTGGGCAATCTGCCCTTCACTCTGGGACAAGCCCTGGAAACGGGGTCTAATACCGGATACCACTCCTGCCTGCATGGGCGGGGGTTGAAAGCTCCGGCGGTGAAGGATGAGCCCGCGGCCTATCAGCTTGTTGGTGGGGTAATGGCCCACCAAGGCGACGACGGGTAGCCGGCCTGAGAGGGCGACCGGCCACACTGGGACTGAGACACGGCCCAGACTCCTACGGGAGGCAGCAGTGGGGAATATTGCACAATGGGCGAAAGCCTGATGCAGCGACGCCGCGTGAGGGATGACGGCCTTCGGGTTGTAAACCTCTTTCAGCAGGGAAGAAGCGAAAGTGACGGTACCTGCAGAAGAAGCGCCGGCTAACTACGTGCCAGCAGCCGCGGTAATACGTAGGGCGCAAGCGTTGTCCGGAATTATTGGGCGTAAAGAGCTCGTAGGCGGCTTGTCACGTCGGATGTGAAAGCCCGAGGCTTAACCTCGGGTCTGCATTCGATACGGGCTAGCTAGAGTGTGGTAGGGGAGATCGGAATTCCTGGTGTAGCGGTGAAATGCGCAGATATCAGGAGGAACACCGGTGGCGAAGGCGGATCTCTGGGCCATTACTGACGCTGAGGAGCGAAAGCGTGGGGAGCGAACAGGATTAGATACCCTGGTAGTCCACGCCGTAAACGTTGGGAACTAGGTGTTGGCGACATTCCACGTCGTCGGTGCCGCAGCTAACGCATTAAGTTCCCCGCCTGGGGAGTACGGCCGCAAGGCTAAAACTCAAAGGAATTGACGGGGGCCCGCACAAGCGGCGGAGCATGTGGCTTAATTCGACGCAACGCGAAGAACCTTACCAAGGCTTGACATATACCGGAAAGCATTAGAGATAGTGCCCCCCTTGTGGTCGGTATACAGGTGGTGCATGGCTGTCGTCAGCTCGTGTCGTGAGATGTTGGGTTAAGTCCCGCAACGAGCGCAACCCTTGTCCTGTGTTGCCAGCATGCCCTTCGGGGTGATGGGGACTCACAGGAGACCGCCGGGGTCAACTCGGAGGAAGGTGGGGACGACGTCAAGTCATCATGCCCCTTATGTCTTGGGCTGCACACGTGCTACAATGGCCGGTACAATGAGCTGCGATACCGTGAGGTGGAGCGAATCTCAAAAAGCCGGTCTCAGTTCGGATTGGGGTCTGCAACTCGACCCCATGAAGTCGGAGTCGCTAGTAATCGCAGATCAGCATTGCTGCGGTGAATACGTTCCCGGGCCTTGTACACACCGCCCGTCACGTCACGAAAGTCGGTAACACCCGAAGCCGGTGGCCCAACCCGTAAGGGAGGGAGCTGTCGAAGGTGGGACTGGCGATTGGGACGAAGTCGTAACAAGGTAGCCGTACCGGAAGGTGCGGCTGGATCACCTCCTTTCTAAGGAGCACAGTACCGATTGCAGACAAACGTTCTGCACGGTCAGCTCATGGGTGGAACGTTGATTAGTTGGCACGGTTTCCGAAACTCTCTGTAAGTACTGCTTCGGCGTGGAACACAGTGAAGTAGAGGTGATCGTGCTTGGCACGTTGTTGGGTCCTGAAGGTACGGCCGTAAGGTCATGTCTTCAGTGCCGGCCCCAGTGAAGCATTCCTTAGGGAGTGTGTGATGGGTGGCTGGTCGTTGTTTGAGAACTACACAGTGGACGCGAGCATCTGTGGCCAAGTTTTTAAGGGCGCACGGTGGATGCCTTGGCACCAGGAACCGATGAAGGACGTGAGAGGCCGCGATAGGCCCCGGGGAGCTGCCAACTGAGCTTTGATCCGGGGGTGTCCGAATGGGGAAACCCGGCAGTCGTCATGGGCTGTCACCCACTGCTGAACACATAGGCAGTGTGGAGGGAACGAGGGGAAGTGAAACATCTCAGTACCCTCAGGAAGAGAAAACAACCGTGATTCCGGGAGTAGTGGCGAGCGAAACCGGATGAGGCCAAACCGTATGCGTGTGATACCCGGCAGGGGTTGCGCATGCGGGGTTGTGGGAATGAGCTTGATCGGTCTGCCGGCCGGTCGGCGAGTCAGAAACCGTTGATGTAGTCGAAGGACATGCGAAAGGTCCGGCGTAGAGGGTAAGACCCCCGTAGACGAAACATCAGCGGCTTGCTTGCTCATCTCCCAAGTAGCACGGGGCCCGAGAAATCCCGTGTGAATCTGGCGGGACCACCCGCTAAGCCTAAATATTCCCTGGTGACCGATAGCGGATAGTACCGTGAGGGAATGGTGAAAAGTACCGCGGGAGCGGAGTGAAATAGTACCTGAAACCGTGTGCCTACAAGCCGTGGGAGCGTCGCCGTTGTTCTTCGGAACAACGGTCGTGACTGCGTGCCTTTTGAAGAATGAGCCTGCGAGTTAGCGGTGTGTAGCGAGGTTAACCCGTGTGGGGAAGCCGTAGCGAAAGCGAGTCCGAATAGGGCGATTGAGTTGCACGCTCTAGACCCGAAGCGGAGTGATCTAGCCATGGGCAGGTTGAAGCGGAGGTAAGACTTCGTGGAGGACCGAACCCACCAGGGTTGAAAACCTGGGGGATGACCTGTGGTTAGGGGTGAAAGGCCAATCAAACTCCGTGATAGCTGGTTCTCCCCGAAATGCATTTAGGTGCAGCGTCGTGTGTTTCTTGCCGGAGGTAGAGCACTGGATAGGCGATGGGCCCTACCGGGTTACTGACCTTAGCCAAACTCCGAATGCCGGTAAGTGAGAGCACGGCAGTGAGACTGTGGGGGATAAGCTCCATGGTCGAGAGGGAAACAGCCCAGAGCATCGACTAAGGCCCCTAAGCGTACGCTAAGTGGGAAAGGATGTGGAGTCGCAGAGACAACCAGGAGGTTGGCTTAGAAGCAGCCACCCTTGAAAGAGTGCGTAATAGCTCACTGGTCAAGTGATTCCGCGCCGACAATGTAGCGGGGCTCAAGCGTACCGCCGAAGTCGTGTCATTGCAGCAATAGGGCCAACGCCCGCTGTGATGGGTAGGGGAGCGTCGTGTGCCGGGTGAAGCAGCAGCGGAAGCTAGTTGTGGACGGTTCACGAGTGAGAATGCAGGCATGAGTAGCGATACACACGTGAGAAACGTGTGCGCCGATTGACTAAGGGTTCCTGGGTCAAGCTGATCTGCCCAGGGTAAGTCGGGACCTAAGGCGAGGCCGACAGGCGTAGTCGATGGACAACCGGTTGATATTCCGGTACCCGCTTTGAAACGCCCAATATCGAATCAGGCGATGCTAAGTCCGTGAAGCCGTTCCGGACCCTTCGGGGAAAGGAAAGTGGTGGAGCCGACGAACCAGACTTGTAGTAGGTAAGCGATGGGGTGACGCAGGAAGGTAGTCCAGCCCGGGCGGTGGTAGTCCCGGGGTAAGGGTGTAGGCCGAGGGGTAGGCAAATCCGTCCCTCATTAAGGCTGAGACCTGATGCCGAGCCGATTGTGGTGAAGTGGATGATCCTATGCTGTCGAGAAAAGCCTCTAGCGAGTTTCATGGCGGCCCGTACCCTAAACCGACTCAGGTGGTCAGGTAGAGAATACCGAGGCGTTCGGGTGAACTATGGTTAAGGAACTCGGCAAAATGCCCCCGTAACTTCGGGAGAAGGGGGGCCATCACTGGTGATAGCACTTGCTGCTTGAGCTGGGGGTGGCCGCAGAGACCAGCGAGAAGCGACTGTTTACTAAAAACACAGGTCCGTGCGAAGCCGTAAGGCGATGTATACGGACTGACGCCTGCCCGGTGCTGGAACGTTAAGGGGACCGGTTAGTGACCTTTCGGGGTTGCGAAGCTGAGAACTTAAGCGCCAGTAAACGGCGGTGGTAACTATAACCATCCTAAGGTAGCGAAATTCCTTGTCGGGTAAGTTCCGACCTGCACGAATGGCGTAACGACTTCTCGACTGTCTCAACCATAGGCCCGGTGAAATTGCACTACGAGTAAAGATGCTCGTTTCGCGCAGCAGGACGGAAAGACCCCGGGACCTTTACTACAGTTTGATATTGGTGTTCGGTTCGGCTTGTGTAGGATAGGTGGGAGACTTTGAAGCAGCCACGCCAGTGGTTGTGGAGTCGCCGTTGAAATACCACTCTGGTCGTGCTGGATGTCTAACCTCGGTCCGTGATCCGGATCAGGGACAGTGTCTGATGGGTAGTTTAACTGGGGCGGTTGCCTCCCAAAGGGTAACGGAGGCGCCCAAAGGTTCCCTCAGCCTGGTTGGCAATCAGGTGTTGAGTGTAAGTGCACAAGGGAGCTTGACTGTGAGACCGACGGGTCGAGCAGGGACGAAAGTCGGGACTAGTGATCCGGCGGTGGCTTGTGGAAGCGCCGTCGCTCAACGGATAAAAGGTACCCCGGGGATAACAGGCTGATCTTCCCCAAGAGTCCATATCGACGGGATGGTTTGGCACCTCGATGTCGGCTCGTCGCATCCTGGGGCTGGAGTCGGTCCCAAGGGTTGGGCTGTTCGCCCATTAAAGCGGTACGCGAGCTGGGTTTAGAACGTCGTGAGACAGTTCGGTCCCTATCCGCTGTGCGCGTAGGAATATTGAGAAGGGCTGTCCCTAGTACGAGAGGACCGGGACGGACGAACCTCTGGTGTGCCAGTTGTCCTGCCAAGGGCATGGCTGGTTGGCTACGTTCGGGAGGGATAACCGCTGAAAGCATCTAAGCGGGAAGCCTGCTTCAAGATGAGTATTCCCACCTCCTTGAGAGGGTAAGGCTCCCAGTAGACGACTGGGTTGATAGGCCAGATGTGGAAGCCCGGTAACGGGTGAAGCTGACTGGTACTAATAGGCCGAGGGCTTGTCCTCAGTTGCTCGCGTCCACTGTGTTAGTTCTGAAATAACGAACAGCTGTGTCAACACCAGCGTTCAAATTTCATAGTGTTTCGGTGGTCATAGCGTTAGGGAAACGCCCGGTTACATTCCGAACCCGGAAGCTAAGCCTTTCAGCGCCGATGGTACTGCAGGGGGGACCCTGTGGGAGAGTAGGACGCCGCCGAACAATCATTGTGGGAAAGCCCCGCACCAACCCTTACGGGTTCGGTGCGGGGCTTTTCTGCGTTCACGGCCCGGTTGGCGTGCGGTCACCGCCAACCGATGTCAGACGCACGCTGTAGCTTCCCCGCATGGGTGCGTACCTCGTGAGCGTTGGCGCGGATGAATGGTTCGGCGAGGAGGAAGACGGGTGGGGCGAAGTCGCTTCAGCGCTCAACGCCGAACTCAGACAGCGGGGCTTGCCGCCCTACGTGGACGTGCCCCCGGAGACAGACTTCGCAGCCGGCTCGGGCCAAGCGGTCCTCTGCGGCTGGACGGTACTCGTGCCCATCCCGCTCGACGAGGAGATCTGGCTGCCCATCGACTCCGGTTACTACGAGTCGACCATGGTCGCCGGTGCCCCTCAGGTACTACCGCTCGCGGAGAAGCTGGCGGCGGCCAT